>JBBQWO010000001.1:0-177298 GCA_038210535.1 Fimbriimonadales bacterium
GACTCCTCGAAGGACTCCATAGCGTTCTCCAAGCAACCAAGAACAAAGCCAGAGGCTACAAAGACCCACAAAACCTCATCGCTATGAGCTACCTGCTGCATGGCAAACTTCAAGGCGTTCCACTATGAATAGCGAAGAGCCAAAAGAAAAGACACAATTTCGCAGAACTTGAGCTATGATCAAAGCTGATGTTACTTTTCGCTATAGCCTCGTTAGTTATTATGCCGACAGGGAGCCCCTCGTTAACGGTGTGGGTCCCCTCAAGTCCATACCCTCAGATGACCTACGGCAGTTCTCCTGTTTCAACTACTCTGACGTCGCAGCAGATTTACAATCCCGCTACGTATTGCGCCGACTCTGACACCTATACCGATCAAGCCGACCCAAATGTGACCCGTGAGTTCTTTAACACTCAACTCGTGAACTGCAGCGCTGTAATCCGTGGCGGAACCATCTTAGGAGCGCCGAACATCAGCTATGACTCTACTACTGGACGCAGGACAATAGCTTGGACCGTGCAAGCACCCGTCCTTGCAGCGTCGGGAACGCCCGCCGTCTTCATCGACACTTTTACTTGGACCGATTCGGCTGTCCAAGCGATCCGAGATAATGTATGTGTCACAAACAACACGGTAATTCATCATTTTGTCGGCCCAGTTGAAGTTGGTGCCGGAGGAGAGGAGTCGTGAGCGCGATCGGACTGGTCTTACTTGCGGCTAGCACCTTCTCATTTAGTGGTGGAGATGAATCTGCGCTGGCGGCAGCACTGTCCAGACACATTGAGCGACCCGTTGCCGTGCTTTGCTCGGGCGGGTCCGCTATCTTGAAGAAGCATGAAATCGTCTACGAAGATCACGCTGCTTTAAGACGACTTCTGAATCTCAAAGTAGGTGCCGATGTGGGATTGTCTTCTTGGGGAATGGGTCCCCGCGCCTGGCCGGAGGGGTTCTTTTTTAAGCAGCGCACTGACGAGTATGTCAACAAGGTTCCGCGATCCTCGAAAACGCTTATTCAACTGACCAACGGCAAACTTTCTGTTCAGATGGAAAGTGGTGGCCTTACGCTTGAGGAGTTAAGATCGGGCATGCCAAAGGTCAATCTCGTATGGAACAAGTTCTTCAACGAGTCCCACTTCGCCTTAGCGGCGCACGCGGCAGACGTGTCAACTGTGTTGCGAACAGTCTCGGACGCAATCGGGGCAAAACTCGTGATCAAAGATGACTCGTACACACTCGACATAGACCCGGTCGTTTTCCGACGCCGGACAATGGCTCTTTGCGATCTTCCAGTGAACGGTTCAATTCCGCAACTCGTTGCAGGCACGCGTGGAGATAGAGCCTACCTAGGTACCTTGGTTAAATATCTCAGCGACGCGCAGATTGTAAAATTCTATGCTGGGTGGAATGGAGTCGTTTCATTTGCCCCAAATCACCCCGTGCACAAAGCAGCCTTAAGGCGTGCGGAGGCGCTGATCTACGCGAATACGCCTTCTGAAGAGGTGCGGGTTTCGGGGGCGAACGTTCCTAAGTTGATTCGCTCCATTGACACCGATGAACCAGTAAGAACTAGCCTTCGAGAGGATGGCACTATCCTGTGCTTGTACCCCCTCACTAACGGCCAGTGGTTAGGAATATGAGCTCCGGCAGCCATATGTATATCCCCTGGATTGGAACGAGCCGCGAGGTTCCTTAAGTTCCGGCAGGTTCGATCCCCTCGACGCACCTTCCCCTCGAAAAGTTCTGGCCCACAGAGAGTCGGGCCGCATCGAATTTCGTTGCCGTCTCGGCTTGCGGCGCAGCTGATTGTTCTTGCGGCGATAAGTTTTGCAGCACTCGTATCTTTCAAATAGGTGCGGATCTACTTCACTCGATAGTGCCGTAAGCAATACTTCATGAACCTGCGCTGGATGGGCATGGACTGAGTGCGGCGTTGAACCCGGGTCGGGTTTGATCCCCCAACCCACCTTCCCCTCCCAAAAACTTTCCAAACACGTGGAGCGCTGATGCCTCCTCGTGCTCATCAAACTCTCACTCATCAACTTCTTCTTGCACGTTCCGTTGAGGCTTTACGCTTGGGCGCTTCGCCTGCCGAAGCAAACTCCTCTATAAGAGCTTTCAAGTCTAACACGAAGTCCTCACCGACGTACCGTTGCTACCAGGGTCACCCGCCCACAAAGCTGACGGCATTCCGCCTTCCGCCGCGAACGCGTGGGAGAGAGAGCCTTCGGCGACCGCTCTCACGAGTGAGACGCTGTTGTACAGATTGCTTTTGCCAACGCCGTTTGCACCCAAAATGACGTTTACGCGCTTCAAGGGGAGCCGCATGTCGCGAATTGAGCGAAAGTCTCGACGTGTAGTTTCGTTAGCGGCACGCTTGCATTCTAATCCGAACGTGCTTTGGAAGTTAGCCGATTGTCGCGCGGCTGCCTGCCGTAGCGCACCCGCATGAGGCAGAGGCCCTTCGCGGGGAGAACGACAGGCCATCGAAGTTGCTCTCGTGCTTCGCCGAGTAGTTGGCCAATTTGTTCTTGAGCTCGGTATCCGCGACCGACTTCTAGGAGCGCTCCGGACATTCGGCGCATCATTCCGCGCAGGAAAGCCGTGCCGACCACGTCCACCCACACCTCGTCTCGAACTTGCCGTACATCCACCTTAAAGAGGTCCCGCCAGGTGTTTTCGACCGTGGGCTCCAGTTCTTCGGTGAAGGCTAGGAAATCGTGTCGGCCAACGAGGGCTTTGGCGGCTTCTTGCATCTTCTGCACGTCCAATGGGCGGCAGTAGGTGTGCGAGTAGCGCGATCGTTGCGGGTCGCGTGGGGCCGTTTGGATTCGATAGCGATAGAACCTGTCTACAACGCTGAAGCGGCTGTGAAAATCCTTGTCTACTGACTCGGAAGACACAATCGCCACATCCGGCTCCATCACGTTGTTTAGCACGCTTGTCCATTTGGCGGGGTCGATCGCGACTGATGAGTCGAAATGGCAGACCTGCCCTTTGGCGTGTGCGCCGCTATCGGTGCGGCTTGCGCCAATGATCTCGACATCCTCGCCCGAGACGCGGCGGATGGCTTCTTTCAGGGTGCTCTGAACGGTTCGCCGTCCAGATTGGGGGGCCCAGCCGCTGAAATCGGTTCCGTCGTAAGCAACGACAAGCTTAATTCTGCGTGGCGGGAGCGTCTCGCTCCCGGTTTTGGAAGCGTCCGGCTCCCGCTTCTCCACTTCTTCTTTCATGTCAGATCCCGACCGGGGCGGTCGGGAGGACCGGGACCGGGACGGTCCCGCCACGTTAGTCGACTAGTTCGAGGATGGCGACCTCGGCTGCGTCTCCGCGTCGTGGTCCAAGTTTGACGAGTCGGGTGTAGCCGCCTGGGCGGGTCTTGTAGCGCGGGCCAACTTCGTCGAAGAGGTGCTTGACGAGATCTTCGCCGTTGATGAGGCTACGCGTCGCCAGGATCTGCGTTCGCTCGATAGCGGTCTTGCCGGCGAGGAGCTTCTCAGGTCGAGGTGTGCTCTTGCTGTGGCCGACGAGCACCTTTCGGGCACGGCGGCGAGCCTCGAGGCCATCTTCCATCTTGGTGAGGGTGATCAGCTTCTCAACGAGGCGCTGCAGTTCCTTGGCGCGGCCAAAGGTCGTGCGAACGTAGCCGACGCGGATGAACTGGCGCTGCAAGTTCGTCAGCAGGCACATCCGCTGGTCGCTCGGGAGTCCGAGCTTTCTATGGTCTACTCTGTGTCTCATTTCAGTTTAGGTATTGGGTGTTGGGTATTTGGTATTGGGGTGGAGAGGGAGTGGTAAAAGCTTTCCTAATACCCAACACCCAAGACCCAATACCTCTCTCCCTAAAAGTCGTCGTCCTCTTCGTCGTCAAATGCATCGAGCGGGCGGTATCCACCCTTGGGCGGCTTCATCTCGAGACCGTGCTCGCGGAGCTTATCGCGCACTTCGAGCAGCGACTTTTTGCCGAAGCCTCGAATCGCGGTCAGGTCGGACTCGCTGGCTACCGCAAGGTTCTTGAGGTTCATGATGCCGGCTCGGCGCAGGCAGTTAAATGTTCGCTGCGAGAAGTCGAGCTCTTCGATTCGAAGCTCGGGCACATTCTTCAGTGCTTCGTCTTCAACCTCTTCGTCGAGGCTGATATTGATCTCATACCCCGCTTCGCCGAGATCGAAGAACATGCGGAAATACTTGTCCAGGATGTGGGCGGACTGGCTGAGCGCATCGTTCGGACGAACAGCGCCGTTGGTCCAGATATCAAGCACGAGCCTGTCGTAGTCCGTTCGCATTCCGACGCGGGTGGCTTCGACGGTGTAGTTGACCTTCTTGACGGGCGTGAACTGCGATCCGGTGGGGATCACTCCGATCATGCCTCGGTATCGCTCTTGCTTTTCGGGCAGCACGTAGCCAGCTCCCCAGCTCGCGTACATTTCCATCGTCAGGCTAAGCGCTGGATCGCTGATAGTCGCGATGTACACCTCAGGATTGATGATCTCCAGTCCCTCGGGGCACTCGATGTCTGCGCCTGTGACGCGGCCTGGGCCTTTGACGTCGAGGCGGAGCACCTTGTCTTCCAGACCGAACTCTCCGGTTACGCGGATGGCGACATCCTTGAGGTTGAGGAGAAGCTGAGTCGTGTCTTCCTTAACGCCTGGGATGGGAGCGAACTCGTGGAAAACTTTGTCGATGCGGATCGCGGCGATGGCAGCGCCTTGGATGGAGCTGAGCAGCACGCGCCGAAGCGAGTTGCCGATGGTGTGGCCATAGCCGCGCTCGAGTGGCTCGAGCACAAACTTTCCGTACTCCTGCTGAAGGTCTAGGGTTGAGATGTGTGGCATTTCTTGGTAGGGGGTAAGGCAGTAAGGGGTAAGACTTAGACGCGTCTCCGCTTCGGCGGGCGGCAGCCGTTGTGGGGCAGCGGGGTGACGTCGGTGATCTGGGTGACTTCGAGGCCGGATGCTTGGAGCGCTCGGATGGCGGTTTCTCGTCCCGATCCGGGTCCGGTGACTTGTACTTCGATGCGCTTCATTCCATTTTCCTGCGCGATGCGGCTGGCCTTGTCGGCGGCAACCTGCGCAGCGAACGGAGTGCCCTTACGGGAGCCCTTAAAGTTTACGTTTCCGGCGCTTGCCCAGGAGATGGTGTTCCCCTGAGGGTCGGTGATTGTGATGAGCGTGTTGTTGAACGACGCGTGGATGTGCGCAACCCCGTTCGGGATATTTTTGCGCTCCTTCTGCTTGCCCTTTGCTACTTGCTTTCTTGCCATGTCTTGTGTGAGGTGTTTGGTATTGGGTGTTGGGTATTAGGCCGGATTTCGAAAAACCCAATACCCAATACCCAATACCTCTCGACTACTTCTTAGCCTTCTTCTTGCCGGCCACGGTTTTTGCCTTGCCCTTTCGAGTTCGTGCGTTGTGGCGGGTGTTTTGCCCTCTTGTCGGTAGGCCGCGCCGGTGGCGAAGGCCGCGATAGGAGTTGATCTCCATAAGCCGGCGGATATTGCCGTTGACTTCGCGTCGCAGATCTCCTTCGATCTGGTAGTCGCGGTCCAAGATCTCGCGGAGTTGGCCGACTTCGGTCTCCGTGAGGTCCCGCACTTTTTTGCGCGGATCGATGCCGGCTTTTTCAACCAGCTCGTGGACATTGTGCTTGCCGATGCCATACAACACCGGAAGCGCATAAATCACCGCTTTATCTCGCGGAAGGTCAATACCTGCAATTCTCGCCATGCTTTAAATTTCCGTCTTAGCCCTGTCGCTGCTTGTGCTTGGGCACGATGCAGATCACGCGCACCACGCCGTTGCGTTTGATGATCTTGCACTTATCGCAAATCTTTTTTACGCTTGCTCTTACTTTCATTATTCAATCTGCCTCGCTCGTCCGTCCTTACGATAAGCGCACGCTCGTTGGGTCCGTGTCGCGCACACCTTTCGGTGGCTGACGCAAGAGCGGATTATACCCACAGTGGCCGTTCGATGCCCGAGCCTCTGTGCGCGAAAAATGCGTTTGGGTTTGGAAGCGGATTAGGATACCTCGCCTACCTGCCGGGGAACAATGTCGCATGGCAGTTCTGGTTCCGTGGATGGGATAGGCGGCGCCGGGTCGCCACACTCCATAAGAGTCGTTGTTCGACTCATCCCACACACGGGCCGGTATTCTCCCGTCATGCGAATCAGTAAGACATTCCGGTTTGTCGATCCGCAGGTAGCCGACGAGGAAGATCTGGATCGATACCGGAAGATGACCCCAGACGATCGATTGGCGCTTCAATGGCAGATTCGAGAGGAATGGTATGGACCCGCCGCCCACCGAATTAAAAGAACTTATCGATTCGTTTCAATCCCACGGCGTTGAGTTCCTGGTTGTGGGGGCTCACGCGCTTGCCTATCATGGCTTGCCCCGCAATACGGTTGATGTCGATTTCTGGGTTCGGCGATCTGAGGAAAACGCGAAACGCATTCGAGAATCCTTGTTGTGGTTTGGCATCGACTTGGGGCAAGAAGGTGAGCGGCAACTTACTTTGGATCAGCAGCTGTTGCAGATTGGTGATGAGCCGGGCCGGGTAGATATCCTCACCTTTTTAAGCGGCTGTGATTTCCAGGCTTCGTGGGATCGGCGCGTAGTCGGACCTCTTGGAGAAGCATTGGTGCCCTACCTGTCTCTGCAGGATTTTATTGCCACCAAGAAGGCCAGCGGACGGCCCAAGGATCAGGCGGACCTTATACGGCTAGCCGAGTTGTTCGGACCTGAAGTCTTCGAAGGCTCCTAGATCACAACATCGATGAGCGGTTCTCCTGCTTCAAAGCGGCGGAGATTCCGCACAAAGTGGCGCACCAGATGTTCGTGCTCTTCTTGTCGCCCGCCCGCGATGTGAGGCGAGATGAAGCAGTTTGGAGTGGTCCAGAGAAAATGGTCGGCGGGCAGCGGTTCGGGGTCGGTGACATCTAAATAAGCTGCCGACAGCCTTTCGTCTAGCAGTGCCGCGCGCAAAGCTGGCTGATCGACTGTCGAGCCTCGGCCTACGTTATAAAGGATTGCACCGGGCTTCGTGCGCTGGATGAAGTCTTCGTTCACGAATCCGGCGGTAGAGGGGCTGGCGGGAAGGATGTTGACGATATGATCGACTGCTGGCAGGAGGTCTCCCAGGCGATCCAGGCTGTGAACCTCGGCATACTCGTCGGCTTTCGGGGCTCGGCGAACGCCGTGGATTTTCAGTCGAAAAGGCGCGAGGAGTTGGGCTAGGCGGCGGCCGATCGCGCCGTAGCCTAGGATCAGTACGGTTTCGTCTTCGAGGACGCGCACTTTGTCGCGCAGGCGCTCATAGGCCCAGTACCCGTCGGTCTGCTCATGCGCACAGTGCGGGAGGCGTCTCGCAAAGCTCAGCATGAAGGCGAGCAGGTGCTGTGCACAGGGCTCGTCGTAAACGGAGGAGCTGTTGGTGAGAGTGGCCCCGCGGGCGGTGACCGCTTGCCGAAACTCTGGTGAATCATACAGGGTGTAGCCCGCGCTTGTCAGATGAATCCATCGCAGTGACGCCAAGCTGGCGGACTGAGCTACGTGAGGTTGACCAAACGCGATGTCTGCCTTTGACATCAGTTCGCTCGGTTCGCCCGCCTTTAGGTTCGTAATGCCCGCATTTTCCAGCAGAAGCTGATGGCCCTTAGTTTCGGCCCGCAATTCCTGCATAGACGCTTCGTTTAGGCTTTGATTACACCAAATGGTGAGTGTTTGGCGCATAGATCTAACCGTAGAGAGCGGTGAGTTTGTCTTCGAGAGCGTCTTTTTCTACGTCGACTTTGCCTCTCGAGGGATCCTCAAGGTAGTAGCGGACGATCTCTTCGGCGCCCCTTGAAAACGGAGTCGTGCAGCTAAACTCGGCGACGAAGCTTTTGATTTTTGAGTTGTCGAAAATCGAACTGTTCGATTTGTCTCCCAGCAGGCTCGCTCCCCAGTCGCTATCGTGCCGGGCGATGATGTCGGAAGGAACATGCACCTTCCTTGCCTCGACGCCCGCGGCCGACGCGACGATGTCGTAGATTTGATCCCAGGACAGCCACTCGTCGGAAGTGATTTGGAATGCTTCGCCGATCGCTCCGCTATGTCCCAAAAGCCCAACGAATCCTTTAGCGAAGTCGGTGTGATGGGTCAAGGTCCAAAGCGAGGTGCCGTCGCCGTGCACGACGACTGGCTTCCCTTGCAGCATGCGCTGAAAAATCGTGTAGCCATGATTGAACGGCAAGAGCGTCTTGTCGTAGGTGTGCGACGGCCTGACGATCGTAAAGGGAAACTTTTCGTCCCGGTAGGCTCGGAGCAGCCTCTCTTCGCAGGCGATTTTGTTTCGCGAATACTCCCAGAAGGGGTTGTCCAGGGGCGTGGACTCGCGGACGGGAAGGTTCGACGGCGGGGTCTGGTAGGCCGAGGCGGAGCTAATGAAGACGAACTGCTTGGTTCTGCCGCGAAACAGCTCGATGTCCGTTTCGATGTGCTGGGGGGTGAAGGCAATCCAGTCGACGACAGCGTCAAACGTTTGGTCGCCGAGCGCTCGCTTCACCGATTCTGGGTCTCGGATGTCGCCGTTTAGGACCGTTGCGCCCTCCGGAACGGGCCGCGAGGATTTGCCTCGGTTGAGGAGAAACAGCTCGATCCCTTTTTCGATCGCGAGGGGAGAGCATGCCGAGCTGATGATGCCGGTACCGCCGATGAAGAGCACTTTCATTCTGCTGGGTTCTACCTCAGCCTCGTTTCATCTCTTCCGGATCACCGACAGTCCATGCATTCAGCTCTTGGTGCGCCCTGGTAATGCTGAGCTTTCAAGGAACTGTTCTATAGAGATGACTGGTTATACTGACTAGTCATGAAAACTATTTCTGCGACTGAGCTCAAGGCGAGGTGCCTGAACGTTGTCGAAAATGTTCCGCCGGAGGGCTTGGCCATTACGAAGAGGGGAAAGGTCGTAGCCAGATTGTTTCCTGAGAAGCAGAACATCATGCGCTTTCACGGTTCAGCTCCCGGGATTATTCAGGGCGACATCATGAGCACCGGAATCAAGTGGAATGCTGAATCTTGATACCAACATTGTTTTGAACATGTTGCAGGGCTCGCTGACGCCTTACGAGCAGCGACGATTGGACTCCTCGGATGTGGGCATCAGCGCAATTGTGTTGTGGGAATTAGCGAAGCTCCATCAGCAGGGCAAGACAAAATTTGGCCTCGCCGATCCAGTTCTCTCCGACCTACTAGCCTGCTTCACAATCTGGCCCCTCGATGCCGCGGTTGCTTTGGCTTCCACTCACCTAGACTTTAGAAGCGACCCTGCCGACGAGATCATTGCAGCGACAAGCGTGGTTCACCGCATCTCGCTCTTGACGCGCGACAAGGTTATCCTAGCTTCAAAGATCGTTCCGCTGGCCTAGTTGGGCTGCATTTTGGCCCGCCTCTATTCGCTTGTCGAACTCCGCCGACAACCCGCTGAGGGCATAGAGGTTCGTACCCAGCAGGACAGCCGCCACGGCGACCCATGCAAGCGAGCTCTTTTTCTTGAAGAGAAAGACCGCACCGATGGCCGTTCCGCAAGCGATCGGGCCGAGCGCAGGCAACAGATAGCGCGCTTGCGCTTGGAAATACTGAAGGTTAAAGCGAATAAACAGCAGCACAATCACGGCCAGGAAGACGCCATTGAGTGCCTGTATTGGCCAATCCTTCTTCCATTCCTCTTTGCTGGTCGCCAATACCCAGCCAAGAAAGGACACGATAAAGCTGACTAGCAAGAGGCGGTAGAGGACGTTCGGATCTCGTCGACTGATGGCGGCACCCGTCTGATTCATCCAGATATCCATATAGCCAAACACCCCGAAGAATGACCGTGCGGTCCACCAGCCGACCCAGTCTTTCCAATAAGTCAGTTCAGGGCTTGGGTCGCCGGATTGAGCGATGATCCCTACGATGGTCTCCTTTTGGGCAGATCCTTGGAAGGCGTCGGTGAAGGCCCTCATCGCCAGGGGATCGCCGTAAAGGCTCTGATTCCGCAGCCACCATGGACCCGCCACCAACACAGCGACCCCAAGCAACGCTGCCGCCATGCCCAGGGTCGGCTTCTGCTGCTGCGGGAGCAGCGCGGCAACCAGGAGCGCAGGTAGGAGGGCAACCGCGGTGGTCTTCGTCAGCAGCGCAAGACCCGTCAGAACGCCGACTCCGATGACCATTTTCCACGTCCATCCGAGCCGAATGCCTCGGGCGGAGAGAGCAAGCACCCAGGTGCAGAGAGCGATCAAGAGCGGATCGTTGCTGACGGCCCCGCTCAGGGCGACAAACATCGGGAGCAACCCCGCGAAGGCCGCTGCGGCTAGGGCCACATCCTCTCTCCTGAACCCCCAAAGAGCCAGAAAGAATATGCCGGCAACGGTCGATGCTCCGACTAAGGCGTTGAGAAATCGGAGTTTGAAGCCCGTTTCCTTGGCTTCGACATCCGAGGCAACCGCTGCCTTGGACCATCCGGCGGCAAGCAAATAGTAGGCAGGAGGCTGGTGCGACTGATAGTTTTCGTACAGGTTTGGATCTTTGGGGTCGAAAACCGGAAAGCCCTCTACTCGGGCTAATCGAAAGATGTAATTCGCGTGCTGCCGCTCGTCCGGTGCGCCGATGTCCTTCTCTACCGACGGGTTTATTCGGACTAATCCGCCCTGCCGCCAAGGGGTGGCCGACGCGTAGGAGAGTGCCAGCACGATGTGCGCGGCAATGAGCCCGATTAAGACGAACAGCGTAGTTCTTGATGACATTTGGTATCCACTGACCAGACTTGGCGTAAACTACCTAGACCGAAGCAATCTTTGCAGGAGATTAGAATATGCGTAGAATAGTTGGATTCCTAGCCCTGGGGGGCCTTGCCGTGGTTGCCATGGCACAGATAAACGGCGGCACCTTGCTGGCTAACTTCGCGAAAGCGATTCATAAGGCTGACACGGTCAGCTCGACCTACACCGTCCAGATGATCGGCTCCGCGGCTGAGAGCTATTCGGTCGTCTTGAAGAAGCCTAACATGGCGCGAATCGAGACCCCGCAGTTCCTCGTCGTCGCCGATGGCAAAGATCTTGTCCGTTATGAAAAAGGCAGCAAGACTTGGTACAGGCAGCCGCAGAACGAGAAAGAGTTGACGTCTCTCTTCAGCAATGATGAGCTCGGGCTGTTCGCGGGTTTCTTTAACAATGATGCCTACAAAGCCGCCAGCGTGAAGTCACTCGGCGCAAAGAATCGCAAGGGCCAGAACTTCCAAGCCGTTCAGGCGAATGTGGACGCAGCCGGTAAGAAAACGGTGACCTACTACGTTGGTGCCGATGGCATCGCGCGAGCGGCTCAGTTCGATCTCAACGACCCTCAGGGCAAGGTCACGTACGTGCTCGACACGAAGACCTTTGATGTCAACGGCGCGGTTGCGGCTGACGCTTTCACCTTTTCGGCACCTGCCGATTCCACAGAGGTGAGCCTTGCTGAGCTGAGCGCCGGCAAGTGGTACACCGACATCAACGAAGCCATGACTGCGGCTAAAGTCGGCAAGAAGAAAATCTTCGTTGACTTTATGGCGACCTGGTGCGGCCCTTGCAAGAAGCTTGACGCAGAAGTTCTTCAGACTTCGGAATTCAAGAAGCTCGGCGCAAAGTTGATCTTCCTGAAGATCGACGTCGATGAGCAGAAGGATGTCGCCAAGCACTACAAAATCACGGCTATGCCGACGCAGATGGTGTTGGATTCGAGCGGCAACGTTCTATCCCAGACTGTCGGCTACGGCGATCCAGCTACGTTCTACCGCTGGTTGAACAGCAGCCTCTAACCGAAAACGAGATGCAACGAATGGCCGCTTCTGCGGCCATTCGTTATTTATCTTGGCTAGTTTGGGATCTTTTAATCTCAGCAGCAGGGATTAGCCGGGTTGTCTGACAGAAAATGCGTTACTATGTGATCTTGAGATCACAATGAAACAAGATTCGCCCATTCCGGTTGAGCTCATCGACCAGATCAAGAGCGCTCGCATCAAAGCACGCCTTTCGCAAGACGACCTGGCGGCTCTTGCCTCCATTTCAAGAAGGCCGATTTATCTGCTGGAGAGTGGGCGAGGGGCCGTGAGACTCGACACGCTTCTCCGAATTCTCGACGCGCTAGGGCTCGCGCTCGACATACGCCCAAAGGGTCCAAACCGTGACTGATTTTCGCTCTGTCGAGGATCTCCTAGTTTTTTGTGACGGCGATCATGTGGCCGATTTACGCCGCACTCCTAAGGGCTGCCTGTTTCAGTACACCTCTGCATTCTTGGCCAGCCCTCGGCCGCAGATTGCGCTACAGCTTCCAAAGACGAGCGAGGGTCTGAGAGTGGAAGGGCTCGCCAATCTGCCAACGTACTTCGCCGGAATGCTTCCCGAAGGAATCATGTTTGCTGCGGTCAAGCGGCTCATCGGCTCGGCCGCGGATGATCTCTTCGCGGTTCTCGCGGCGACCGGCGCGGATGCCATTGGAGATATCGACGTGCGAGTTCCGCACGAACCTCCACGTACCCCTTCCCTTAATTTGGCAGCTGCTTCCGAGCTTATTAGGACTTTGTTGGAAAGCGGAAGCAACGTCTCAACCGACCACTTATCGGCCATTGCCGGCGTTCAGCCTAAGCTCTCGCTAGGAGAGATCGTGTACGCCACGCGACGAGCGACCTACATCGCGAAGTTCCCTTCTCCGGACTATCCAGACCTCCTTTCAAATGAACATGCGTTTATGCGTCTTGCGAGGAGGTGCCATTTGGATGTGTCCGAAACGAGGCTTGCTCCCAACGCGCTGATTGTCAAGAGGTTTGATCGAGAATTTAGCCAGCAGACTGGCCGCATGGAGAAAGTGCACACCGAAGATATGCTCCAAGCGATGGACCTGTATCCGAACAGCAAGTACTCCCTCGAATATCAAGTTCTTATGCGTGCGGTACAGGCCCTAGGGGTGTCAAAGGCAACGCTGCTCGATGCGTTGAGGCTCTATGTGTTTAGCTATGTTGTCGGCAACGGAGACCTTCATGCAAAGAACGTAAGCCTCCTCTATGGCAAGCATGATGGTCAATGGAGGCTTTCGCCAGCCTATGATCTGCTTTCGACATTGCCGTATGGGGACAAGCTCCCGGGCGCGGATCGGATGGCGCTGCCGCTAGCTGACGAATCTTACGGACGATTCTCCTCACGCGAAATTGTGGATTTCGGACTGCGATTCGGATTACCCGAAAAGGCGGTCTTCGCAATGATCCATCGCACCGTTCGAGCAGTTGCAAAGTTCGCGCCAAGCCTTCTGCATGGAGTGGTTTCCGATCAGATCATTCAAACGATCCTCGATCGCGCAGAATCGCTCGCGATCGGACGTAAGGAGGGATGAGGATTACGCGGACTTGCGGACATCTGGCCTTGGGCCTGGCGGAACCTCATAATAGAGAATCATGATTCTTACGGCCCTATCAGTCGCGGCTTTTGCCGTTCAGACGTTCACTCTCACACCCTCGGACGATCTCTGGATCTATCCGCACGCTGCTGATCCTGCGGGAGACTCCTTTATCAGAGTTTGGGGGATTGGCGGAAAGGCGGCACCCAGCATGGCCGCCGATGCAGAGGATTTCTCGATGGGATACCTACAATGGACCCTCGTGGGTACGCCGGTGGGTGGCAAACTCAAGGAGGCGCGCCTGCTGCTGACCCATGTGGCCAAGCCAGGGTACACGCTGGAGCAGGCGAAGTCCATGCCCCTTGAAGCTAGACCCCTTCCTTCGGGTTTTACCGAGCCAGGTTGGAAGCCGGAGCTACTGGAGCAGTTTCTGCCGAAGCCCGGCAATGACGTCTATGGGTCCGGTGCCCCGGACACGCTCCAAGGCGAAACGCTGACGATCACGATCGACCTTTTGAAGGGCAAGGCGGGTTTCGCAGATGCGATCAGCAAGGCTCAGGCCGACCCTAAGAAAGAGTTTGCAATGGCGCTTACAAGCTCGATGGACATGACCGAGCTCGGCCGTACGGGCATCTACAAGATTTACACGAAGGAAGACAGGGACGAGAAGCTCAGACCCAAACTTGTCCTCGTCTTCGAGTAAATGAAAAGAGCCCCTCCGGAAGGAGGGGCTCTTTATGGCTGCAAATCTTAGCGATTTGCGGCAACGGTAACGGTCGCTGAGTTGTTCAGCCGAACACCGAAGCGAGTACCTGGATCGAGGTTGACGTCGGCAGGATTCTTCTTCTTACTCTGCTCGAGCGTGCCAGCGATGTATCCGAGGATTCCGCCGATGGCAAGGCTCTCGAGAGGCTTCTTGGTGAGAAGTCCAACGAGAAGGCCGGCACCTGCGCCGTATCCTGCGTAGACAACGCGGTTATCTTTGCTGCTGGTCTTAGCGATCAGCACACCGTTCTCGTTCCGAGAAACGGACTTGCTGTCGAGTGCGATGAGCGAACCGTTGATGTTCATCGTTCGGTTGTCTGGCATCACCAGTCTTCCGAAGTCGAGTTCGATCATGCCTGGATTGTTACCGTTCCGAGGCGTGACCGAAGACACTCGGCCTTCGATGACGGTTCCTGCCGGGAAGTCGAAGTCGCCCTGTTCCCACGTCACGGCACCGGAATTAAAATTCTCGACCGTGGCTCTTACGAGGTCGCCCTTTCGTGAATCTCTCGAGGAGACTCGCGTTTGAAGGTTGACGGGGATAACGGTTCCCTTGTCGATAACGAATCGGCGAGCGTTCGCGAATTCGATCGGGTTGCCCGTACCGGAACCGTCGGTGTTGATGAGAACGGTGCGGCTTGGGTCGTTCCAGGAAACCTGGGCTCCCAAAGCTTCGCTGATGAATCGAATCGGCACCATCGTGCTGCCGTTCAGAATCATCGCAGGCACATCCATAGCAACGGTCTTACCGTCGACAGACGCCCACTTTTCACCAATTCTCAGTGAAACATCGGTGTTGTTCTTCTGTGCGGTGACGGACCGGTTCTCCGGATGCCACTGGACGTTTGCGCCCATGTTCTCGAAAACTCCGCGAAGCGGGACGAGCACGCGACCGTTCATGTAGCGCGGCTCGGCGTTGCTAAATCGGACAGGCTGTCCGTTAACCTCGACGTGAATGTTCTGTGCCGAAGCGGCGACTGCACAAGCCGCGAACGCTGCGATTGCACAATTTCGTGCGAGTAAATTTTTCATATGCTCTCTCCTTGGTGCCCCTCAAATGGGGCGGTTCATTTGCCCCGTTGGGGCATTTCACTTTTCTCCAAAGATTTAGACGCGCGAGTGTTCGCCTCGGGTCAAATTAGCCCTACTAGGTTTGAGATAAAAGCAAGAAAATATCCTCTTGAGTGAGCGTTTGAACTTGAATGGTCTTGATTCGCGAATTGTTGCCCTTCACGATCAATACGTATGAAGGGCCAATTCGTAGGGCTTTTGCCAGAGTCTTACAAACCGAGACGTTCGCTTCCCCATCTACTGGCGGTGACGTGATCCTCACTTTGATGAGATCGCCATGCAGTTCCACCGCGTTGCAACTGCTTCGCGGAGTGACACGGATGGTGATTTCGCAAGACTTCATGCCAAAGGATTAGATCGCTTCGGCCTGAGCGTCCCCTTCGAGTACGACAAGTGCCGGAGCGGGCAAGTCCCGCTCATATCGTGCGAGCATTGATCGAAATTCCTCCGCAAAGCGATTCTTTTCGATTTTCAGCTTTTCTATTTCCCAGCGAAGCTCGCTCAAGTGCTGCTGAGCAAGGGCTCTTTCGGTGATGGAGGCCTGTCGACCCTCTTCGATCATCGCCTCAGCCTGTTTTTGGGAAGCGTTCCGCACGTCATCCGATGCTTTTTGCGCCAGCACGAGCGTGTCGCGTAGCGTGGTTTCGGTTAGGCGGGTTCGCTCGACTTCCGAACGTAGCTGCTCGACGTCTTGGCGCAAACGGTCATTATCGACGAGGGCCTGCTGCATCGACGCTGCGGCACCGACCAGCAACGTATCTACGTCTTTTCTCGCGTACCCTCTAATGCTCTTCCTGAGCTGGGCGCGCTCCAAATCGATTGGCAATATGCGATCCATCGCGTTGTTACACCTCGCACTCATTGTACGACAACTAACCTTCTTCAACCAAATTCGCGGTGCAGAACTTGCATTTGGTGGCGTTTGAGGGGATGTCGGACAGGCAGAATTGACATTGCTTGGTCACGGGTTGGTCTCCAGAGGGTGGAGGCTCGAAGCGGGACTTGGCTTTGTTCAGCGCTTTGACAAGCAGGAATACGGCCCAGGCGATGATGAGAAACTGGATAATGACGTTGATAAAGTTGCCGTAGTTGACGCTGACGGCTTTGTCAACAACTTCTTTTCCCTCGAAAATCCGCTTGATTTCGGGCCTAAGCTCCCATCTCATTTCTGCGAAATTGACTTTGCCTGAGAGGGCCGCGATGGGCGGCATGATCAGGTCATCGACTAGAGAGGTGACGATCTTTCCAAAGGCTGCCCCGATGATGACGCCGACCGCCAAGTCGATAACATTTCCCTTGACGGCAAATTCTCGGAACTCCTTAAACAACTGCATGACCTCGGATCGAGATCGTACCTAGCGGGCGAGTGAGGTGGGTTAGGTGACTGACGACGCGTTTTATTGGAGGGCGGGGCCCTGCCGTTTTACCCAGGTGCCTCAAACTCGCGAGAACTCGGTGTAGAGAAGCGTTCGCTCGTCTGAGGAGACTAGCACTTCGCCTTTGACGACGAGATAGAACTCGTGGAAGACGAATGACAAGCCAAACGCGCGGCCCATTTCTTCGGCCGCCCTAATCATTTCTTCCAGCGTTTTTCCGCCGAATTTTTGTGGCGTGAACACAAGGCGTATCCCTTCTTCCCGCCAGATTCCTTCGGTGACCTGCTTCGTAAAGGTGCCATCGGCTCGAAGCTCCAGATCAATGAGGGCCGACGCCTTTTGGAGCTGTTTGCGCTCTTGCGGGCTGAGCTCGATCTCGCGTCCTTCGCGCACTTTGCTGCGCCCGACGTAGTAGCCGACCAGATTAATCGTCGCCTTTGGCATTACTTCTACTAGGTGTAACTCACAGCGAGCCGGAACGGTACGTCCTCAACATCTTATTGATGCTTAATGCGCATGATCGGCACGTCTTCGCGCATCTTGCGGAGCTGCTCGGTCATCGACTCGAACCGCTTGGTCAATTCTTGCATCTCAGGGCGTAAGGCTTCAAGCTGAGTGACATTCGTATCGAGAGCATCGAGACGCCGCCGCATATCGGCCAGACCTTCCACGTTCCCTTGCTGAGGAACCTTCAATCGCTCGCGAAGGGCACCTATTTCGGACCCCAGCGAATCAAGCTGGCTCCGCTGCTGACCAAAGAGGCCATTGATGGCCTGAGACATCTCATAACGGCTCGCGGGCCTTGTGCCTCGGTACAGCCCATCGGGATAGCCCTTCAAGATTCCCAATCGGTAAAGGTCGGTCACCGCTCGCGACGCCCAGTGGTTTTCAGGAACGTCGGGTGGGCTTTGGCCCATAGCGACCGATGCCATCGTCAGGGAAGCAAGCAAGAGAATCCGTTTCATATCCTATTAGACCATGATACGCCCGCGAGAGGGCTACCATTCTGCTGGAATTCGATCTTAGTTATCGGTCCACTCTCCCCATTCGGCCTGATCCATTTGCTCTTCCGAGACGGGTTCGCGCGGCAATCCGCGGAACGTATCGACCCATTCGTTGTCTCCCTTTCCTTCTGAAAAGAGCCAGGTTTTGTTGAACGCGATCCTCTCTTCTGCGGTGTGCTTGACGGCGTCGATTCCCGCAAGAACCACTTTGTTCTTTCCAAATCGCTGGTTCAGGTCATCGATGGCATGGCTCATCTTGCTTCTTTCGACAGTTTCATCGAATAGCGAAGGAGTAAATGCGGCTCCCTCCCGGAGGTCGTAGAACGTGATCCCCACGCCTCGAGCCTTGATGTAGTCGTGCGAAGGCCACAATTCCATGAAGTATTCGTTCAGCGTGACCGAGTCCTGGGTCGGGGGGAGCTTGACCCTTGCTTGCCAGCTTTTGGTAAAGCCACTGACGTAAACCACCATGCCGCAAGCCCATAGGTTGTGTGACCGTAGCCGCGCGGCCGCTTTTTGGAGCAGCCGCTGGAGCACTTCTCGGCAGCCCTTTTCATTGCGAAGATCGGGCGCGAGGATGTGGGAGTGACCGAGCGTTTGCCCTGTTTGAGAGTCATATGAAACGTCGTAGCCTCTTAGCATGAACCACCATCGTTCGCCCACGATACTGCCAAACGCCTTGAGCATCTCTTGCTTGGATGCGGAACACATCTGCTCGGTAGTGAAGATCCCAGCACCGTTCAGGCGAGCGGCCATCCGTTTGTTGATGCCGGGAAAATCGGTTAGCTTTAGGCAATGGAGTCTGTGTGGCAGGTCATCTTGTTGAATGACGACGAGGCCATCGGGCTTCTGGAGTTCCGTTCCAACCTTGGCTAGAAACTTGTTTGGGGCGATCCCGATGGAAGCGGTGAGGCACTCACCGGCCCTCTCTCTTAGCTCTTTCTTGATTCGCAAGGCAAGCTCTCTGGCGTTGCCGGGTGTGCGCTCGTCGCCGATTAACCGGCAGCGCATTTCGTCGATGCTGCAAACCTCCTCGACCGGGAGCACGTCCTCGACGACCTCGATCACCTTCTTGTGATAGTAGGAGTAGAGTGGATGCCGCCCTAGAACGCAGATGAGGTCTGGGCACATCGCTTTGGCTTCCCCGATCTTGGTGCCGGTCTTCACGCCAAACGCCTTTGCTTCGTAACTCGCGGCGATCACGCAGCTCGTATCCGCCTCTACAGGCACGACCGCAACCGGCCTGCCACGCAACTCAGGACTCTCCTGCTGCTCGCACGAAGCGAAGTAGGAGTTGAGGTCGAGAAAGAGGTAGCGAAGCAACCTATCCCTAGATTCCAGAGGTAGAGCGCTGTCTACCATGTTGGTGAGTTTACCGGGGAGTGTGGAGCGAGGAGATGATTGGGGTGGATTGCTGCCTTTCATCCCTTAACCGCCCGCTAACTCAAGCCAAGTATGCTAAGCTATGCGATTTAGCCGCCGCGACCTTCTTGCCCTTGGTGGAGCCTCTGCTCTTTCTTCAGCCCTGCCGGCTTCCGCCCGGGCTCAATCGGGCAAGAGCCGGGCTAAGAACATTATCTTTTGCGTTTCCGACGGGATGGCCGCTAGCATTCCGACGATGGCTGACCATTTTCGGCAGCTCGAACACGGGAAGCCAAGCTATTGGAACTGGCTGATGAAGCAGGAATTCACGGTCAACGGGCTCCAAGATTGCCGCAGCTTGAACTCAGTCGTCACGGATTCCGCGGCTGCTGCCTCAACCTGGGGTAGTGGGCAGTGGATATGGAACGGCCAGCTCAACATGTATCCAGATGGAACTGAGCTGCGAACCCTTACTCAGATCATGTCGCAGGCGGGAATCAAGTGCGGGCTCGTCACCACCGCAACGATCACTCATGCGACGCCGGCCGGATTCTCGGTGAACTGTGAGAGCCGCGACAAGGAAGCGCTCATTGCCGAGAAATATCTGACGAACTCCGGAGTGGACATCCTCATGGGAGGAGGAGACCGCTTCTTTTCGGCGGAGGGAAGGCCTGACAAACGAGACCTCTATGCCGATTTTCAAAGGGCCGGATTCGCGGTTGTGAAAGATCGCGCTGCGACTCTCGGCCTCAAGGCTCAGAAGATTTTGGCGATTTACAGCGCCAGCCACATGCCTTACACGATCGACCAACTTCACGATCCCAAGCTCATCGCCAGCACCCCCACGCTCGCCGAGATGTCGAGGGTGGCGCTTGATAACTTGAAGGACGCCAAGAACGGATTCCTTCTTCAGATCGAAGGCGCGAAGATCGATCACGGCTGTCACGCAAACGATCTTGCCGCCGCCATTTACGATCAGATCGCCTTTGAGGAAGCAGTAAAGGTGGCCATCGACTTCGCTCTGAAAGATGGCAATACGCTGGTCGTCGTGACCGCAGACCACGCGACCGGAGGACCCGCTCTTAACGGGGCTGGGGATGAATACATCGACAGCACAGCCGGTCTGCGGTTGCTCAGTGGCATGAAGTCGACCTATGCTGGCCTTTTGACCGCCATGGGTGGCACGCCCACGGCCTCGAATGTGCAACAGGTCGTGGAAGCCAAACTTGGCATCAAACTTACTGCAGAGGAAGCCCAACATGTGGTGGATTCGCTCGGAGGCAAGCATCCTTTGGGTGCGAACGTGTTTATGCGCAACCCCTCCGCAACCCTAGCTCATATGCTCGGCAACCACACGAAAGTCGGCTGGACCAGCGGCAACCACACCTCGGAGCATGTGATGGTCAGCGCCATCGGCCCTGGTAAGGAGCATTTCGCCGGACTGACTCAGAACAAGGATATGTTCGGCATCATGCTTGGGCTGAAGGGCCTCAAATGGAAGAACCCGTCCATAAGTTTCGAAGAGGCCTTGAAGCATCGGGCGAAGACGCAGACGGTGGCTTCGAGGGATGAGTATGCGTAGTTTTTGGGTAAGGGGTGAGGGGTAAGGGTGGTAAGGGGTAAGGAGTGAGGGAGTGAGGGAGTGAGGGGTAAGGAGTGAGGGAGTGAGGGAGTGAGGACGCGGAGCCCCAACCCCCTTACCCCACTTACCCCGCCTTACCCGCCTTACCCCCCTTACCCCGGCCCCTGGATCACCCGCATATCCCCTACCCGCACGGTAAACCTGATCGAGTCGAAATGCTCTAGCAAGGGGATGACGTATTTGCGCGTGGTGCCCAAGGCATCCCGCACAGCCGAGGCGGCGAAGGGCTTGCCGCCGGTGACTTCTCGCACTCGCTCCTTGAGAGCCGCAAGTTGGGCCGGAGTGTAGAAGACGCCCTCTCCCACGGCAACCAGCTCTCCGGCTTGCAGTCCGATCTTGATGATTTCATCGACTGCCTGCGAAGGAACGCTGATGGTTTTTGAAATCTCGTAGGGGTTCGGTACGTTGACGCTTTCGGCGACTAGAGCTTCCTTTACTCGGTCCAGCAACTGACGCTGACGGGGGGCGAGGTCGACGGAAAAATTCGGTGCGCGAACGTTGGTGCCATACACCTCCAGCAGTCCCTCGGCGGCCATTGCCGACATCAGCCTGTCGAGCGGCTTACCAGCCCATTCGAGTCCGGCCGTCTTCACGGCGGGCTCCCGGGGAACGGAGGCGCGGCTCGGGTTCTTTGCGTGCACGAGGGTTAAGCCTTCGAGGAACTGGATCGCTCCCGCTCGATAGCCCGCCTCGCTGAACCAATGCCCGGCAAACCCCTTCAACGCGCCCGTCTTGCCCAAGTCCTCAAATACCTGCCCCAAAGCCTGAGGGCTTTTGCTCAGGAGCCGGCAAATCTCCTCTGTGGCCACGCCATTGGGATTTTCTGCAACCACCTGCAGAATGGCCAGCGGCAAGTCCTGCTCCTCGACGACCTCGACCTTCTCCTTCCGCCGCCTCGGCTTCGCCTGCGGCAAAACCACTCGTCCGCCGCCCAACAAATCGGGCGGGCTGTATCGGCGCACGATCAGGGGCTGATCCATGGCGGCTGCCACTTTGCTTTCGATCCGCAACTGGGCCACTCCTGTATCTTCCGAGCTGAGGAACACCTTCGCAATTGCCTCATCGGCACCAATCGAGACCCGCACACGCTGACCATGCTTCGGCTGAGTCACCCAGTGCATTCGAGCGTCGATCATCTCGGTGTCGAACAACGCTCCGGGGGCACCGAGCGACATCCCTCGCGACACGTCCTCTTGCCGAGCTCCCGCCAGGTTCAGCGCCGTGCGCGTCCCTCTCTCGCTCTCCTGCGCCGGCTCGTCGTGGATCTCGATCCCGCGAATTCGCACCTCGTAATGCCCCGGCTCTAGAAACGCACGATCTCCCACCCGGACGGTGCCTCTGGCAAGCGTTCCGGTCACGACGCACCCGTGCCCCTTGACGGTGAAGACACGATCTATAGGAAGGTACCAAGCCTCTTTGGAGTGCGGCGACCTGTCGCCGCTTTCTCCCAAGGCCGCAGCTAGTGCCTCCCGAAGAGTGTCCAAACCTTCGCCCGTCACCGCTGAAACCGGCACGATCGGCACCTGTGCAAAACGTGAAGCGGCGACCAGCTCTGCGACTTCCAACGTCGCAAACTCCCGCGTTTCAGGATCGGCCAAATCGGCTCGGGTCAGAGCCACCACAAGCTTCTCCACCGGCAGCAACTCTAGAATCTGGAGATGCTCACGCGTCTGGGGCATCACCGCCTCGTCCGCTGAAACACACAGCAGCGCCACGTCGATGCCGAGCGCCCCGACCAGCATGTTGGTGATAAACCTCTCATGCCCGGGTACATCCACGATCGACACGCGTCCGTGGCCGGGCAAATCGACATAGGCGAACCCCACATCGATCGTCATTCCGCGCTTCTTTTCTTCCGGCAGTCGATCCGCATCGATACCCGTCAACGCCTTGATGAGGGTCGTCTTTCCATGATCGACATGTCCTGCAGTTCCGATGAGCTTTGCCACTAGCCTCTAGTGTGCCCAAGAAGCGCCATAATCACACTCCCATGCTGGATCGCGACTTACTCCGCCAACACCCCGACGCCGTACGAGCGGGCATTGCCCGGAAGCATCTGGACACGTCTTTGGTCGACACCTTCCTCCAAATCGACACTGAGTATCGCCGCGTGCGCTCCGAGACCTCGGACGCGCAGGCTGAAATGAATCGCATCAGCAAGTCGATCGGCGCATTGATGGGGCAGGGCAAGAAAGAAGAGGCCGAGCAAGCGAAAGGACAAACGAAAGAGCTGAAGGATCGTGTCAGCACACTGGAAGCGCAAGAGCGTGAACTCGAGCATCAACTTCGAGAGGTCGAGCTGCAGCTGCCCAATCTGCCGCACGAAACCACGCCCAACGGAAAGGACGAAAACGACAATCCGGTTGTCCGCACATGGGGCGAGCCGCAAACTTTCGATTTTCAGCCGCAGCCCCATTGGGACATTGCCGAGCGCCATAGGTTGTTCGATCTGGCAAAGGGGGCGAAGATCGCAGGGAGCGGATTTGTGCTCTACACCGGTCTCGGAGCCAAGCTTCAGCGTGCGCTGTTCAGCTTTATGATCGATTTTCAGGCGGCTCACAACGGCTACACGGAAGTCTTTCCTCCCTACATCTCGAATCGGGCCAGCCTGGTGGGAACAGGCAACCTGCCCAAGTTTGAAGAAGACCTTTACAAGACAACGGACGATCTCTTCCTGATCCCGACCGCCGAAGTGCCGATTACCAACATCTTCCGCGACGAGATTTTGGACGGGCATGACTTGACGATCAAGTTTGCCGGCTACAGCGCCTGCTTCCGGCGAGAGGCCGGGGCAGCCGGGAAAGACACGCGAGGGCTTTTGCGGGTGCACCAGTTCGACAAGGTTGAGCTGGTGAAGTTTGCAAAGCCCGAGGAGAGTTACAACGAATTAGAGGGTCTGACGGCTGATGCGGAGAGCGTTTTGCAAGCCCTCGGTTTGCATTATCGCGTGATCGAGCTTTGCGCCGGCGATCTCGGGGCGAAGGGCGCCAAGTGCTACGATCTGGAACTCTGGTCCCCTGGTGTCGGGCGCTTCCTTGAGATTTCTAGCTGCACTAACTTTGAGGCTTACCAATCGCGAAGAGCGAACATTCGCTACCGGCCGGCTCAAGGCGAGAAGCCCCAGTTTGTGCACATTCTCAACGGCAGTGGCGTTGCGGTGCCGCGGTTGTATGCGGCCATCCTGGAGTCGTTCCAACAACCCGATGGCAGTGTGATTCTTCCCGAAGCGCTCCGACCCTATGTGGGCGTCGATCGCATCGGTTGACCGGCAAGGGTTGAAAAAAAATGGCTCGAACCCATGCGGGTTCGAGCCATTTTTTTATAGCAAAGGCGTTTAGCCTTTGCCCTTGCCGCCTGGCAAGGGTGCCGTTGCTGGTCCACTACCTGGACTGATCTCTCCCGGAGGAGTTCCCATGCCGTCTAGTGCGGGCTTGGTAGTCGCATCCTTAGGAAGTCCATCCATTGGGTCCGAGCTGTCAGATCCGCAACCACCGAGGAGGCAGGAGCTAACAAGCAATGCACCGACGAACAAGGTTGAGATGTGTCTTTTCATGCTCATGCTTACTGACCGCGATCCCAGACGTAGAGGTCCTGATTGTTCACACCGAGAACAGTCCCACCATCTGCGCTGAGGGATACGCCCGCAAGCAAGTTGCCGATCGACATCGACTTAGCGTGGCCGTCTCCGAAGGATACGTTGGTTTTGCCGGAGAAGAACGGATAAACGCCGCCCCACTGCAGCCAGTTGGTCGGTTGGTTGGGCTTCCATCCGCCGAACCAGAAGGCGGTTCCCGAGAACGCCCAGTGAGGTGCCTCGATGAACCAGTTTCCGCCACCCGTAGGTGCGGTGCCGCTCTTGTCCCAGATACTGTCGGCCAGCATGAGAGCTGAGGCAGGCTCGGTTACCTGAGAGAAGCCCACAGGGACAAACTCTGCGAGCGGTGAAGTCATTGGCGAGTACGCCATGTAGTTGTAACCAAGGCCGCTATTCAGACCGAGAGCGTACTCTCGCTGGCGACCGGTTGCGGTGGTCGGGTAGCCCATGTTGGTCATAGACGTTGCGTCGTTGCCCTTGCCATCTCCAGGGTTGCGAAGGATGGCCCAGTTCTTGGTGTAGGGAGCAATCATCTGCGCCCAGGTCATGTCAAGCTGCCAGTCGTAGCTGGGGAAGCCGCCGCCATCTTTTTGAGTCAGGGATGGAGCCTTGTCGTCAACATCACCCGAGTACATCAGGATGCCAAGCGTGACCTGCTTGGCGTTGGAAAGCTGCTGAGTCTTCTTCGCAGCCGTCTTGGCCTGAGCGAAAACTGGGAATAGGATGGCAGCGAGGATAGCAATAATTGCAATAACTACTAAGAGTTCAATAAGCGTAAAACCACGTCGGTTCATAAAAAATAATCTCCTGGGGCAAAACTGCCCCATTGGATATTAGCACCACTTTTCGTTAATGCCAAATACTTTCTGCTCTTTTTGCAGCAAATGTTGCTTAAAGGCTCGACTCGGGCAGCTTTTTTTGCAACCTCCGGACGGCAAAACTCGAAAATTAGAGCTTGTCTCGAACCCGCTTGAATGCCTGCAGCGCAAATTGCAGATCCTCCAAGGTGTGCGCCGCGGAGGGCATCGTTCGAATTCTTGCCTTCCCACGGCCCACGGTCGGGAACGTGATGGAGAGTGCGTAGACGCCTTCATCCCACAGCGCCTTCTCCATCCGCTGGGCAGCGCTCTCGTTTCCTACGTACACCGGGGTGATCGGAGTCTCGCTGCCCATGGTGTCGAATCCAGCCTCGAGCAGTGCGTTCTTCCACCATCGCGTGTTGTCCCAGAGCCGCTGCATCGGTTCTGGATCGTTCTCCATCACATCGAGAGCGGCGATCAATGCAGCGGCAACCATGGGAGGATGTGCGGTGCTGAAAAGATAGGGCCTACCTCGGTTGACAAGCCAATCTTTGAGGGCAGCCGATCCGGCAATGTAGCCGCCCACCACGCCAAGTGCCTTGGAAAGGGTCCCGAGCTGAATATCCACACGACCGTATAGGCCGAAATGCGAAGCCGTTCCGGCACCGTTTTTACCCAACACACCGCTGGCGTGGGCGTCGTCCACCATCACGAAAGCGTTGTATCGCTCGGCGAGACCGACGATATCGGGGAGAGGGGCAATGTCGCCGTCCATGCTGAACACGCCATCCGTGATGATCATGCGCTTCTCAAACTGCTGCGTGTTCTGAAGGATTTTCTCGAGGGATTCCATGTCCTTGTGCGCGTACACGTAGCCTTCCGATTTCTTGTACTTGGCGGCGCTCAGGCGGACGCCGTCGATGATGGACGCGTGGTTCAACTCATCGCTGATGACCACGTCTTTATCCGTTAGAACGGCGGGAATGCACCCGCTGTTGGCCGTGAAGCCGCTAGTGAAGACGAGCACGGCTTCGGTGTGCTTGAATTTGGCGAGCCTTTGTTCGAGCTCGTCGTGGATAGCCATCGTGCCCCCGATCCAGCGAACCGCGCCCGCGCCGGCACCCCATTTTTCGATGGCTTCGATCGCCGCCTGCCGGACTTTAGGGTGGTTTGCGAGCCCCAGGTAGTTGTTGCTCGCCAGGTTGACGACTTCCTTCCCGTCCATCCGCACGCGTCCGCCGGCTGGGGATTCGAGGATGCGCGGGACCTTGTGCAGATGCTGGTCCTTGAGGTTCTCGATCTGGCCGGTGAGCCACGACTGCAGGTTGGAATTCATGCGGCACAGTTTACAACTGGGCCAGCTGAATTGGTCGCAAACATCCATCTCCTCATGCACGCACCGGAGCCTTGGGTTAGGCGTATTATCTGATATGGCATCGGAGACCTCTCGGTCACTGGAACTGCTCGAGCGATTGGCGGAAGCGGCCCCTATTGATAATCAGCGCCTTCAGAACACGATTGCGGCGTTGCGCAGCGCTTTGCAAGCTGAGTCGAGAGAAAAGGATGAAGCCGAAAAGCTGCTCTCCGAGTACGAAGAAGCCTACAACAAGCTCACAGCTCCTGCCAACCGGCTAGGCGTTTTCTTGCAGTGGCTGGAGAGCGAAAGCTCAAATCTTGCGCTGATCGCCGTGGGTGATCAGGAATTTGTCGCCCAGGTCGATCCGAAACTGGAGCAAGCAGATTTGGCAACGGGCACGCGAGTGAAGGTGAACGATGCCTATGCCGTTGTCGGCAGCATGCCCGCGAGCGTTAACGGGGGGATGATCAAGGTTAGCGAGGCGTTCGCAGACGGGCGTCTGCGAGTTGGCGGAGAAGCACCCGGAGCCGAAGGCAGGCTCATTATCCGCGGTTCTGAGATCAAAGACGCGAAGATCAACAGCGGAGACGAGGTTCGGCTTGATCCGAGCGGGCGTATCGCGCTGGAGCATTACGTGCGACAGGAATCGAAGGATTACTTCCTGGAGAACATTCCCGAAATCCCCTGGGAGAAGGTGGGCGGACAGCAGGACGCTATTAAGCTGATTCGCGAAACGATCGAGCAGCCGCTGCTCTACCCAGAGATTTTCGAGCGATTTGAACAAAAGCCAATCAAGGGCATTTTGCTATACGGACCTCCCGGCTGCGGCAAAACCCTGCTCGGGAAGGCTACGGCTTACAACTTGACGCAGGAGTACTCGAAGCGAACGGGGAAAGAAGTCAAGGAATACTTCATGGCGATCTCGGGGCCGAAGATCCTGAATATGTGGCTTGGCGAAACCGAGCGCATGGTCCGAGAAATCTTCAAGACGGCGCGAGAGAAGGCGAAAGAGGGGCGGCTCGTGTTCATCTTCATGGACGAAGCCGAATCCGTGCTTCGAACTCGCTCCAGCGGACGGTATCTCAATATCTCCAATACGGTGGTGCCGCAGTTTTGTGCGGAGCTGGATGGCTTGCAGTCGCTTGAGAACGTGATCCTGATGCTGACCAGCAACCGTCCCGACTACATCGATCCTGCGGTCTTGAGGCCAGAAAGAATTGATCGAAAAGTGAAGATCTCACGTCCCGACAAGGAGGCGAGCGCCCAGATCCTCGGGATCTACCTGCATGATCGAATCCCACTGGATGAGGATGTTCTGAAGAAGTATCACGGAGACGCAGATTGTGCGCGGATGGAACTGATCGAAGGCACGATCGACCATATGTGGCGAAAGAGCCGCGACACCGAAGTGCTGAAGGTTGCCTTCCGCAACGGCCAGAGCGATACGTTATTTTATAGGGACTTGGTTTCTGGTGCGTTGCTCAAGAGCATCGTGGATCGAGCAAAGGAGACAACGATTCGGCGGGCGATCGCTCATCCGACGCATGAAGCAGGCGTCGGTTTGCACGACCTCGTCGAGGCCGTCGACCAGGAATACAAAGAGAACGAGATCTTCCCGAAGAGCGACGTGATGGAAGATTGGCTGCAGCTACTAGACTTCTCACCCGAAAATGTTGCCTCCGTCAAACCGGTGGGGCGCAATCGCGGGGAAGAGTTTGTTCGAAAGAGTGTAGTTTAACCAATCGGTTGAATTATCTTAAACCCACTTCTGCGGCAGTCACGTCCCTTGCCGGACGCTTCTCTCGCACGAGCTTCTCCAGGGCCTCAGTCATGGCTTCGTAACGGCTATCCTCGCGGGTGACTCCGATGGCCATCCTTGTGATGCCCTCTTCATCCGAGTAGAGTTCCACATAATCGGCGGTGTCGAGGTCACCGAGAAGTCTTGCCGAGTGAAGGCCCCCGGGGGTCCCGCGTTGGACCACCTGAAGGTCGAACATGTCGGAGAAAAAGTAAGCAACCTGCTCGAATGGCTCGTTTGCGCCGGCCATGTTTCGGCCAGCTTGTTTGCCGCTCCACTTGGCGTGCATGTGATGATCCGCTTGCCACCGCCTTCCTGCCAGCTTGTCGTTAAAGGCAGCGATATCCCCCGCAGCCCAGACGTTGGCGTCGTCGTCGCTTTGCAGGAACTCGTTGACGAGCACCCCTTGATCCACGCCCAATCCCGCTTCCCTTGCGAGCTGTGTGTTGAAGTTGATGCCGACACCGATAATCACTAGATCGGCAAGAACGGCGTGTCCTTTCTTCGTGCGTACCATCAACGCTCGCCCCTCGGCCACGATCTCCAATGGCTGATCATCCAGCAGGAAGAGGACTCCCTCGTTTTCGAAATAGCCCCGCAAGAAGTGGCCGGTGATCGGGCTCGCGTGGACGGCCCAGGGATGCGCTCCTTGATCGATGATCGTGACGTTCTTGCCGAGTTGCCTAAGACTCGCCCCGACTTCCATCCCGATATAGCCGCCGCCGATGAGCACGACGTTCTCAGCGTCAGCGGCAACTTGCCGCACTGACTCGCCGTCATCGACGGTGCGAAATGTGAAGACGTTGGGCAGATCGGTGCCTGGAATGTTGACCGACTTGGGTGCGGAGCCGGTTGCGAGAAGCAAGTTCTCGTAAGCCACGGTGGAGCCGTCGGAGAGTTGGGCTTCTTTGGTTGATCGGTCGAGGCGGGTGACCTCGGTGCCGGTGCGCACCTCGACGTGGTTTTGGGGATACCAGGTGCTGTCCTTCGACTCGATATCGGCAGGGTCAGCGGGCTTAAACTTCAGGAAGCCTTTGGACAGGGGCGGGCGGTCGTAAGGGATATGAGGCTCACGGCAGACGATGAGCACCGTGCCTTCCTTGTCTAGCTCCCGGATTCCCACCGCAGCTTGAGCGGCCGATGTTCCGCCACCTACCAGCAAATACTTCACGGACTGTGATGCCATAGATGAACGATGCTACCTTTGGGGAGCCGCGTTCTACTTGTTGAGTTTGCGCGGGATTGGGAAGCGCCAGTAAACTCCGAGTATGGCCTTCACCATCGCCTGCGCCCAGTTCGCCCCTTTCAAGGCGGAGGTGGATACGAATTTGGATCGCATTGCGGAGATTGCGCTGCAGGCTCAGGCAGAGAGTGTTGACCTGCTCTTGCTGCCGGAAACTTCGACCAGCGGCTATTTTCTGGAAGGCGGCGTTTTGGAGGCTTCCTTAACAGGAGCGCAGCTCGTAGAGGCATTGTGGGCTAGGTTGGAGGGCCGGATCGATCGGGCTCTGGATGTGGCGCTGGGGTTTTATGAGAACAACCACGGGACGCTGCACAACAGCGCGGCCTACATCGAATTGACGCCTTCGGGGGCGCGAATGGTTAGCATCTACCGGAAGTTCTTCTTGCCGACCTATGGTGTGTTCGACGAAGAGCGTTTTGTGACTCGAGGACGGGCGCTTGGGGTGTTTGAGAGCCGGTTTGGAAAGGTTGCGCTGCTGATTTGCGAGGACGCCTGGCACGGGGTTTTGCCTACGCTTTGCGCCATCTCGGGCGCACAGTTGCTCCTGATCCCCGCAGCTTCACCGGCGCGGGGATTTTGTAGCGAGGATATCGAAAACCACGACCGCTACTTTCGCCTCTTCCGAGGAATTTCGGAGGAACATGGCGTGTATTGTGCGAACGCGCAGCTTAGCGGTTTTGAAGGCGGCAAGGGTTTCGTGGGCGGCTCGATGATCGTCGATCCAACTGGCCGCTTGATTGCGCAGGCTCCGCTTGGGGAGGACGCCATGATCGTCGCGACCATCGACCCCGAGATTGTCTCAATTACCCGAGCGCACTCGCCCCTGATCGCGGATCTACAGAGCGCCTGGGAGGATGTGCGGGCGTTGGTAGCCGAGTCAAAAGCATCGTAGCCACCACATGGCTTGAAGGTTCTCGTTGAGCAGCCGATTCGAGGTGGGTAGGATTTGGGTACATGTCCGTCCCGACGCGCCTCGTTTACTTGCGGAAGAAGCCCCTCATTGGCCCCTTTTGTAAGCTGTTTTTGAAGATACTCGGGATCGAAATTCCTGATCAGGTCAAAATTGGAAAGAATTTCAAACTCGTTCACTCAGGTTTCGGGGTTGTTATTCATCCGAAAACTGTCATCGGCGATAACGTGTCGATCTACCACGGGGTGACCCTTGGAAGGGCCGACGCTTACCTTCCAGTTGCCCAATCTCAATTCGAAGGCTTTATCGTCGAAGACGGCGTGATGATCGGGGCAGGGGCGGTTGTTCTTTGCAAGAAGGGCATACTGACGCTCGGAAAGGAGTCGGTGATCGGCGCCAACTGCGTTTTGCTCTCCAGCACGGAACGTGGGTCAATTTGGGCCGGGAACCCGGCTAAGAAGGTCGGAGAGCGGCCGTTCAGCCCTGAAAAGTCGCAAGCAACGTCCATTCTATGAAAAAGCACCTCTCTCCTTTGGTGAGGAAAGAGGTGCCAATTGCATCTTGATTGTTAAGGCTTAGGTGCCTGAAACAATGACACGGGCGCTCTTAGTTACCGCGCCGAATGACGCCTTGATCTTGAGCACCTTCGAACCGCCGGTGAACATCTTGGTCGAAACGTTGAAAGTGACGGAGCTTTGGCCGCTCAGAATGACCGCGGTCGAAGGGGCTCCGTTGGAGGGACCTTCAAACATCAAGTCAATGGTTTTGTCGCCCACTGCCGGCTGGAACAGGTTCACGGTCACGCTGATGGTGTCGCCTGCGGTTGCAGTTGCCACGGTTTCGACGCTCTTTAAGGCCAGCGACGAAATCCCTAACGTCCGCGAGACGGTCTTTCCGTTCAACATCGCGGTGATCGTGACTCGGCCCGTCGCAGTTGAAGACACCGTTGCGGTGAACGTGGAGGAGGAAGTGCCAGTGGTGACCGTTCCGTTCCCGACGACTACGCCGGCGTTGTCAGAAGAAAACGTGACTTCCGTATCCGAGTTGACTCGCGCCGAAACGCCGAAGTCCAGGTCGTATGTCGCGCCCTGCTGCAAAGGATTCGCAAGCGGCATGGTGAACGCTGGTCTCATGGCTTTGACCAAAAAGTCGTTGCTGTCGGCCGTGTCCACGTCGTCCGTAACGGTCACGTGCGCCAATACGGGCGGATTGACCATGGTCGGCGTCATGACGACCGGGAAAGATGCGGTAGTGACGCCCTCTGGAATCGTGACATCGCTAGTAGTGAGGAAAATCGCTGCATTGCTCGACATGAGCGTAAGGGGGTGGCCACCGGCCTCCGCAGCACTGTCAAGGGTCACGGTAAGGATGTGCGTCGAATCACTCCCACCATAGGCCTCTGCCACGTTCTTATCATTCTCGAGGGTTACCGAGGCAATTTGAGCTTGCGCAGTCGAACACGCGAACAGACCGAGCGCTGCCACGAAAGCGGATAACGTCCCGCGACGTAAAATTGTATCTAACATTAAGTTTCTCCCCAAGGCCTAACGAATTACATCCAGGCCCTGCTATCCTAAGTTTAGCCTATCGATGAGAGAGATTGATTTTGACCCCAGAAGATAGGGCTTTTGGATTCCGCTAGTTGCATTAGCGGGCTCCTCGCTGTTTGGAGTGGATTGCGCACGGTTGAAGATTGGACCGTTGGAATCACGCAACTGCGAATGGGAGTGGTCGTTCCTTATCCCAAAGGGAGAATGTCCGCAAAGCCCAGGGTTGCGTCGAAGGAGCTACCCTGGTGCAAGCGACGCCTGCTTCAACCTCGAAGAGGTTGCGTAATAGCTATTGCTCTTGTGCCGAACCCGACTTGAGCTTTTTTGACAATAGGTTGCGGAAGCTGCTCTTCATGCTCAGGATGTCAGGGCCCAGCACCCGTTCTCCCGCAAACTTCAGCAGGAGCCAAATCGAGAGACCTGATAAGACGAGGCCGCCTATCAGGGTCAATGCTTTAGACAAATCCGCCGCCCGGAAGGCGGTCGCCAGACCCCACGTAGGCAAGGTCGCCACGAGAGTGAGCAGCACGGGGGCTCGAAAGCTGCGGAGATACTCAGCCCAGCGCATTCCCACATGCTTGAATGCGTAGACGTTCACCAAGAAAGCGTGCACGATGTTGCCCAGGATCACCGCGGCGGCAACTCCCGCAATGCCGTACTGCAGACAGGCCATCGAAAAGAGAATCACCGCCGCCAGGTAACAGGCTTTGGGAACGATGCGCGCTCGGGTGTCGGCAACGGCTCTGGTTATCGCATCTCCAGACTGGTTCCCGATGCGGAAGATCATGCCTGCGGCCAAAATCTGGAATGGCAAGATCGCTCCTCTCCAAGGCTCGCCGAGGAGAACGAGGACAACCTCCGGCGCGAGCACCGCGGCGACCATGCTAAAGGGCAAGACCGTGGAAGCAACCCCTAGTGTGCTCTTTACAAAGAGGGACTTGAGCTGCTCCTGATCGTCCTGGACGCGGGCCATGTGCGGATGCATCACGCGGTTGACCGAGCTCGCCAATACCAGCGCCGGTCGGGCCATCAGGCTATAGGCTCGGGAGTACAGCCCCAGCGAAGCGGGTCCAAAAAAGCGGCCGATGATGAAGTTGTCAACCTGGGAGGCCGCTTGGCCGAGAAGCGCACCTGCTGTAAATCCCTTCGCAACACTCATTAGGTCCTTGTATGCTTTCAGATCGAATTTGAAAGGTCGAGGCGGGGGCTCGAGGATGAACACGAAAACGGCTTGAAGAGCAGCCTGAGCGATGATGCCCGCGACGATCGACCAGACCCCATATCCTGCGTAAGCCAGCCCAACACTCGTGACTGCATAGGCAAAGGTCGTCGTGACCTCGATCTGAGCCATCTTTCTGAATCTCAAATTCCGCATGAGCCTGCTCATGCCGATGCGTGAGGTCGCATTCAGCACGAATACTACGGAGGTCACTTGAAGCAGAATCTCGATCTCCGGCATGCGGAACGCACCCGCGATCGGCCCGGCCAGCAGGATCACTCCCAGCGTCATCATCATGCCCGTCACGAACGAGGAGATGATTCCGGAAGCGATGTGCCCTGTTGTGAGCACGGGGCGCTGAACTATGGAAGGAGCCACGCCCATCTCGGTCAACATGGTCGATAGCACCGAAACGACGAGCACGGCCTGCCCCCAACCCACTTCCTTTGGCGTGAGCAGCTTGGAGAGGAAGATCAGCACCAGGAACTGAATCAGGGAGGATCCTCCGGAGCTCAGAAACGTCCAGACCATATCCCGCTGCGGGGAGCCTTTGCCCGGACGCGCCTTGGCCGTGCTCGGTGGCGGCGCATCCTCGTTCGTCATCTCCGGCAGATCCATAGGGTGTCTCGGCGCTTTAAGTGAACAGCTTGGCGATGGCGGTCTGAAGCTCAGAGCGCCGAGCCTTCACATCGGCACTGACGCGCGTGGCGGTCGCTACCCGCTTGTCCTCGTCGGTCAAGAAAGACTGAACGGTAGCCACCGTCGCGTCCGACTCATCAAAAAAGATTAAGAGGTCTTTCCAGTTATTGTCTTCGAATAGGCCCCAGATTTTTCGATCGTGTCTGCGCTCCACAAAGGCCAAGGCAGGGCCCCCGATGACAAGGGTCGTGAGAGCGACATGAAGGCGATTCGAAAGCACGAGCTCGGCGTGCCGGTACAGCGACAACGCAGCCTTCAGATCTAACCCAATCTCCTTGAACGACACACGGCCAGGATAGAGCGCCGTATAGCGTTCCGCGCATACCTTCATCCACTTGCTGTCTCGGTGAACCTGAGCCACGAAAATTACCTGCCGGTCCGTCGTGGCGGTCAGTGACTGCATCACTTCGTCGAGCGTGGTTTGAAGCTTTGCGGCGATCTCTTCTTCATAGAGGTCCCCGCGAAACGAGAGAACAACATACCTTCCCTCTACAGGCTTGACCTCTAAATAATCATCGTCCAGCAGGAAGGCGATGTCGGGGAGTACCGGCAGATCGAGGTTGTTGTCCGTGTTGCTGAGACTGTCCCTGACGGACATGAAAGCGAATGCCTTTGCGAGCCTCCTTTCGAGATTTTGCTGACTGACGGGCAGCTTGGCAAAGCTGGTGCCCAAGCGCACGATCTTCACTCCGCATTGCGCCAGCCAAAGATAGGTGGCGGCCTTGAGCATGTAAAGGCGCTGGCTCTTGGCGGTGTTTCTCCTCTGGTCCCCCGGCTTAAGGAATAGGAATTCGTAGGGTGACCGGCGGGCGCTCGCCAAGGCGAAAAATTTGAAGCCGCGAACGGAGCCGACCTTCGGATTCATCCGAGTGCGCGGCAGATGCTTCATCGTCAATGCGTCCTGAAAATCGGGAGGTACGCCGGAGTCGTCAATCTCCATATCGGCATGCTTGCTCAGCTCTCGAAGCAGCAAGTCGTTGATCAGAAGGTCCCCGGCATTCTCATGCTGGGTGCGCAGAACATACACCCCTTTGGAGCGGCTCACGCTTGGCACCTCTTCTTTGGGGAGAACAGTGCAGTCACCAAGCCTTGCCCCACCCTAGATGATCCAGCAGCTCGGTATTCGGTTCCTCATACATTGCCGCAAGATGGGCGAGCGCTTCTTCGTCTAAGGTCGCTTTCGTCTTAGCCACGTTCTTTGCCGCAACGGCCGCCGCAGGAATCCATGCGGGCAGGCCCAGAAACTTCTCGACCTTCGCCAATGCTGAGTTCGTGTCGGAAAAGATCTCTTTTGAGTTGAGAAACAGCATGCGGTCACGGGGCATGACGGCTTCATAACGCCTGATCTGGTCGATGTACTTGCCCTTTTCGCCGTAGGAAAAGCGCATCAGAGATCGAGCCTCGTAGTCGGGATCAGCTTGCAGCTTTTCGTATTCGGCCGCGACGCGGTCGCGCTCGGAAAGAATAGCGTCGCGAAAGTCAAGTGTCTCGAAACCCATCGCGACGGAGTGCTGGTAGTGAGAAACGGCTCGGCTCACCGGCTCGCGCAGACAGATAACCACTTTCACGTCCGGCAGTGTTTCCGCAATTCTTTGGGGGACGAGGGGGTGGAAGAGGTAATCCGCCGTGGACTCGAACGCCAACTGCCCCGGGCCGGTTTTTGGGAAGTGTGAGAAATACCATCGAAGGCCCTTCGAATATCCGTACGTGTAAAAGGCAACCTCTTTGGTGACCGGCCGCTTCACGCTCGGATGGCCACCGATCACGTTGTGGAGAAACGTGGTTCCCGCCTTTTGTGCGCCAACAATTAGAAAGTCCGGCTTTCTTCCCGCTGGGCTCAGGGACCACAGAGCACGCAGGGCCTTATGGCCGAGGCGCTGTTTGCGGACAGCATCCGGCAAGAGCCTATCGAGTAAGCGAATGGTATCCATCACTTGCTAGCTGGAAGGGCTCGCCTTAACGAAGGTTCGTCGGATGGAGCGTGCGAAGTCGCGAGTATTGGCAGTGAGCGCGAGCAACGCTCCTTCTATTGCGACCATTTTCGGTGTGCGGTGGAAGGCGGGTTCGTACCCGAGGGCTGCCATGCCTTTTTGACAGTGGTGCTCGATCAACTGAATATGCTTGTGGCTGAGCTTTTTGCGCCACTTCTCTAGCGAGTCGGTGTTCAGGTCGCGCTTGAGGCCCTCGCGATTGTTGGCGTCCCGCAGGAAACCCATTTCCGCATGCTCGCTAAAGGAGAGCATTTGCTCGTCGAAGGGAAGGTTCAAGAACTCGCAAAGTCGGTCTAGCTCCGGTTGAGGATTGGAAACCAGACTCTCGTAGGTGAGCATGATGTAGCGATCGGCTCCAAGCACGTTTTGGATATTGGAATGCGCATCATAGGCGTACGCCCACTTCTCGATCGCTCTGATGGGATTGCGGCCGTTTGCCCGAATGTAATGGGCTGCGCTCACATAAGACGCCACGACCGCGCGCGGGTCGCGAATGATATGAATGAATTTGGCTTGAGGGAAAGCTTTGGCTAAATACTCCAGGCGGTGGATATGGTAGGGCGTCTTCTCTCCGGCCCTCTGCCGACCACGAGACTCTCGATAGACGGTGAGAACAGCGACAAACAAGTCTTCCCAGGTCGGGTTTTCTGGAACTGCGGCGTCCAGCAGCTTTTCATCGAGCGCGACGGCGGCAACTCTCGGATCCTCCATGATGAGCGAAAGTCCCTTGGCGCGCTTGTCGTCGGCGCGGTCAAAGCTTCTCTTATTCACATACTCGAAGGTGCCGAACCAAAGCGTCTCGCTTGGCACCGCAGTCATGGGGTGCGCATCGAAGATAGCGCGGAGGACGGTGGAGCCGCATCGTCCGCTTCCGACGATAAAGAAGAGGTTTTCTCTGGTTTCCTGCAACCGATCTGCGATGGATTTCTGGGTCGAGGCAGGTGTCTGATTCATAACAAGGATTGACCTTGGTTAAGTTCCCAGCCACGCGAGGATGCCTGGACCTTAGCCATTGTACCGTTGAGAAAGCTCGCTCCAGCCTATAACTCCGGGCGGATGGCGAAGCCGTGCTAGTAGGCGCCGTCGCCCTTCAAGACTGCGGGGATCGCAAGGAGGAAAATCTTTGCATCGAGGAAAATGTTCCTTTTCTCGACATACTCGATATCCAGTCGCACCCACTGGTCGAAGGACAGATTGGATCGTCCGCTGATCTCACGCAGGCAGAGCAGGCCTGGCTTCACGAAGAGACGCACATGCTCCTGTCGGCGATACGTGTCCACCTCGGAGCCGAGGTGCGGCCTGGGGCCGATGATCGACATGTGCCCGGCGAGCACTGAGAAAAGCTGCGGCATCTCGTCGATGGAATACTTGCGGATGAACTTGCCGATGCGGGTGATGCGAGGGTCTTCCTTCATCTTGAAGGCAGCGCCTTCACAATCGCTATGCTTCAAAAGCTCGGCACGGTCGCTGTCGGCGCTCGCTCGCATGCTGCGGAATTTGAAGAACCAGAACGGTACGCCGAATCTGCCGATGCGAGGCTGCTTGTAAAGGACTGTCCCCTTGTCTTCGAACCAGATCATAAAGGAAACGACCAGAAAAATCGGCGAAAAGGCCAAGATGGCAAGACTCGCCACAATCAGATCGGCCGTTCGTTTGACCGAGCGATACCACATAGTCTCTTGCACTGGCTGAGCAGGCATAAACAGTTCGCGCATGGCGCAACCGTTTGAGATTTCTGAGATGAGGGGTTCGGAGACAGCGGGAACGATGAGGGAAGGGCGATCACTTACCATAAGATTCTGTTTTGCTCAGCTAAAGCCAAATTGATTGCTAGTTAAGGTGACAACTTGGCTGATGTTGGTGATGTGTCAACGGGCCCCTTTGCCTGAGGCATTGATTGTACCGCGCTTATCCATTTCGGGCTGTCAAATTGTTGCAGCTACTCCGCAATAGCGGCTACTAGCGCAATATTTCTAAGGTCTTCCGCGGAATTGGAAGGCACTTGCGAGCCGATCTGCCATCACATCCACCGAATAACGCTCCATACAGTCGTTCAAGATCTCGTCGGATTTGGCGAGCCACTGGCCCTGTTCCTGCATGGCGCTGACCATCGCAGCGGCGAGCGCCTCTTCTGAATCGGTTTCGAAGAACACGGCGTTCTTCCCTTCCTCTGCGGCTTCTATCTCAGGTGCATGAGGCTCGTCTCTCGAAATCAGCATCGGCACTCCAAAAGCGAAGGACTGCGTTCCCGAGAGCCCCATGTAGCCCGGAGACACGCTGGTTACCGATTGCATGTAGAACTTGCGAAGCCCTTCGAAGTCACTCACCCAGCCGGGAAAATCTACGCGGTCCTTGATTCCCAGTGACTCGGCTTCCTGTATGAGGCTCGATTTGAGGGGACCGTCTCCGACCATGAAGAGCCGGGTGGTCGTGGGAAGCTGGGGAACGGCCTTGGCAAACGCACGGATCAACACTGCCGGCTTCTTGGTTTCTACGAAGCGGCCCGTATACAAGAACCCATTCGGGCTCCTTTTAACGCCAAGGCTGCTCTCCATTTGTTGCTTTGTGTAGAGCGCATTTGGAGCCGCTACGACTGGCACTTTCACCATGGGAGCTAGTTCGGCGGCCTGCGACTCCGTGTAGGTGACAAGCAAGTCGGCCATGTTCCGCATCTTCTGCCGGATCGCATCGGATTTTGCGCCCTTTCCTTCACGGGGCCAGGCGTGCCCCCACATGACAACCGGCTTGCCCATCGATCGCCGCTTTTTGGCGATGAGCCAGTTGGTGAGCGTCCTTGGATTGAGCGAAAGGATGGTTCCCTCGGCGGCAACTGCCGCGTGGTAGACGCCCTTTTGAATACAGAACCGCTTGCCGGCGTGATACACGTTCTCGATTTCCACGAAGTAGGGCCGGTCGAGCTTCGCTTCCTTGATGCCGTCCTCGAAACTGCCCGTTCCGGTGTAAATCTTCAACTTGGGACCGAGTCGCTCGTAAAGCGCGTTAAAAACGGGCATCCGGTAGTCGGCGGCTGAAATGAGTTGCAGGCAATACATTAGTGGAGATTTCCTGAAGCAGTCCCGTAGGCGACCATCAGCTTACGATAGCTGACATCCGGCGAATACTCTTCTTGCACTCGGCGCAGAGCAAGATCGGCTACCTCGTTATAGCGGACCTCATCCATGGCGATCGCTTCGGATAGCGCACGGATCATATCTGGGTCACCGGGTTCGTACACGAGCCCGCTCTCTGTGCCTCCCACGATCTCCGGCATCGCGCCGAGCCTGGGAACAATGGCAGGAGTACGGCTATACATCGCTTCGAGCAGCACCATCGGAAAGCCCTCGAACCACGTGGACGGCAAGACGAGCCACTTGCTCGTAGCCACTTCATGCAGCACGTCCCTGCGGTCTAGCCAACCGCGCCAGACAAGGTTCGGGGCTTGATACTGAGCTTCCAGCGCCTCCCGTTCAGTGCCGTCACCGATGATCTGGAGCGTAAAATTGGACTCACCGAAGTGTTGGCACCAGACGGGAAGTAGACGGCTTAGGCCCTTTTCCGGGACGACCTTTCCCACAAAGGTGATGACATTCCGCTTGGGTTCTGTTGAAACCTGGGGTGGATTGGCGAGAAAATTGGGCTTCACCACGATCTTCTCTCGCACCATGCCACGCTGCATGAACAGGTCCGCAGCAAAGGAGGAGAGCACGACGAACGTGTCGACGTATTTGCGGTAAGTGCCGGCGAGCGCGTGATAGTACTGCGAGGCCGTGTGGGGTGCGGTCAATATCAGCGAGTCCCGATAGCAACGATACTTGAGCCCGTTGAGCCTAGAACCGGTGACGCAGAGCGTGCATGGACCGCCGTCTCGCATCAGCAGGCCGTTTGCGCAGACCAGTCGGTAGTTGTGCAAGGTGTTAACAGTGCGTACGCCCAAGTCTTTGGCGGCTTTGAACACCGAGGGGCTCAGGACGGGAAAGACGTTGTGAACGTGCATCACGTCGGGCTCGACCTCTCTCAGCACCTTTTGAACCAGCGCGTATGAGTCTCGGGACCAGATCATGTTGCCTGCTGCGCGCGCCATTCCCAGCTTGCCGCCGCTCACCGGCTCCGTCGTCACGAAGGTCTGTTCGACGGTATGGCCATGCTCTTCGAGCAACCATTTCTCCTCTTCCACAACCGAGTCCTCACCCCCTAAACCAGCGAGATATCGGTTGTGCAACTGAAGGATTTTCATAGCAAGAAGCGAACAAGGCACCGCACCGAGGAAGCCGGATGGGCGTGCTCCCGCGGTGGACTGCCAGCCGCAGGCGTGGCATGAAGTTTAGCAGCTAAGCGATCAGCCCTTGTACGCGGCCCACAAGACCTCGAACTCCGCAACCAGCTTCTCCATGGCTTCAAATCCGCCCTTCCAGAACGCCTCTGAGCGAAGATCGACTCCGACCAGCTCCATCAACTCCTGAGGCGTCTTTGAGCCTCCAAGCTTGAGAACGTCGACGTATCTGCCGGCGAAACTGGGGCCTTCTTGCTTCGCCATTTCGTAGAGCGAGAGCACCAAGAGCTCTCCGAAGGAATAGGCATACACGTAGAACGGAGCGTAGATAAAGTGGCCGACATAACTCCACCAGAGGCGGTGCTGGTCTCCGAGTTTGACGCTGTCCCCGAACATTGCTTGCAGTTCTTCGTGCCAGATCTCGCCAAACTGCTCCGGAGTCAGCTCACCCTCGGCACGGCGCGTCTGGTGCGCCCGCTGTTCAAACGAGAACATGGCCGCCTGCCTGAACACGGTCGCGAAGATTCCTTCGATCTTCCCGGCATAGAGCGCCAACTTGTCCTTGGTCGACGCATCGGCGACGACTTTCTCGAACACGATCATCTCACCAAACGTGCTTGCGAGCTCCGCCAGGGGCAGGGTTCCGTGGAAGTTGAAATAGCTCTGCTCTCTGCTTAGGGATGCATGGACGCCATGTCCCAGCTCGTGCGCCAGGGTCATCACGTCGTCGATCTTGTTCATGTAGTTCTGCATCACGAAGGGATGCGTGTCGGGAGTGACGTACATGCAAAAGGCACCGCCCTGTTTGCCTTTTCGTGGTTCGGCGTCAATCCAGTTCTGATCGAAGAATTCGTTCGCGCGACGTTGCATCTCCGAGCTGAATTCGCCGAATGACTCCAAGACGATCTGCTTGCCCTTCTCCCACTCGACCTTCTCCTCGGTCTGAAAAAGAGGAGCGTAGCGGTCGATGTGGGTGAGCTCCGGGAGGCCGAGGATGTCTCGCTTGACGTTGTAAAACCGGGCGACTAGATCGTAGTTCTCTTTGCAAAGGCGTACAACGAGGTCAACGGTCTCTTTGTCGAGCTCGTTGCTGAGGTGCCGAGACTGCTCGGGATACTCTAGTCCGCGCAGGCGATCTTCGACGGCCTTGTCTTGTAGAAGATTGTTGTAGGTGAAGACGAGGGTCCGCTGGAGGTCTTGGAGCCCGGCGGTGAAGGCATCGGCAGCCGCTTGGCGGAGCGCCCGCTCGGGTTCGCGGAGCATCGCGAGCAACTCCTGCTCAGTGACTTCTTCTTCCGTCTCATGACCGGGCCGCTTTAGCTTGTAGACGTGATTGGCGGTGACTTCCTCGAAGAGCCGAACCCAGGCTCGACCGCCGGTATTCGCGAGTTCCTCCAGAACGATCTCTTCGGGTTCGCCGAGCCGGAAGGGGCTAAAGGCTCGGGTTGTCTGGATGTGGTGGCGGTAGGTCTCCAGCGAGGGGTCCTGCAGAAGTCGATCGATCACTTCCGCAGATGCTTTCTGAAGCTCCAGTTCGAAGAAGAGGAGCTTGACACTCAGTTCGGTGCCCTTTTCTCGCTGCTTCTGCATGAACGCGCCGATTTTGGGGTCTGCGCTGTTTACGGCGAACATCAGATGCGCAAAGCTCAGCGGCTTCGCGATCTCGCTCGAGAGGCTCTCGAGCTCTTTTAAAGCCGAAACGAGTGTGTTCGCAGTGAGTTCCGGGCTGTTGATCTTGCCCCGATACTTCTCAGCGATGCGATCAGCATTCGCCATCGCCTCCGCCCAGACCTGCTCCAGTCGCGGGTCGTCCATTCCCGAGAAAAGCGTGGAGAGGTCCCAGCGGACATTCGGCGGAGCGAGTTCAGTCGTGCTCATGCTTCGTATTGTGCCCGTTCGGCAGGACTGGAAGGCAGAAATATCTCTTGCGTTTCACGGAATAGTTGGTGCCCAGACCTTTGCGAACCGATTTGTGCGGGAGGGGTCTTATTGGGAGTCGTTGGCCAGATGGGCTGGCAGAGGAGAACAACATGTCAGAAGATAAGAGAGACGATAAGATTCAGCACGGCATCGACGACGATCCCAACAACGATCCTGAAAAGGCCAGAAACCTTGGCGCAGCAGGTGGGGCGGTTACCGGTGCGGTGGCGGGATCGATGGTTGGCCCGGTGGGCACCGTGGTCGGCGGAGTAGTAGGCGCAGTTGCGGGCGGACTCGGTAGCCAAGCGGCGGTCAACGAAGTCGACAAGCACGATAATGACGACACGATCACCGGGCTAGGCAAGGGCAAGACCGAAGACGTGGAAAATCAAATCGATCGTAAAACCCACGATAACAACGACTAAGAGCATTTCGCCCCTGCCGCAAGGCAGGGGCTCATTAATAAGGGGCAAAATACTCGCCGGTGAGGGACTGGGTCCAACCAGCGGGCCCCTCGCATCTCTCCCATTCAGAATCTAGCATTCGGCGCATGAGCTGGCTGCTGTCCGGCAGGCCGCTCGTGGCGTCTGCACGTTCGCAGCAAAATGCACCCATCGCTACTGCCATCCGCGCTGAAGTCGCCGGTCCCTGCCCGTTTAAGATGCCACACAGGAACCCGGCAATACTTGCATCCCCTGCCCCCGTTGCGCCCTGCAGCTTCACGCAAAACGCAGGGGCCCAAAGCTCAGCGGACCTCCACGAATGATCAAAAGCTGCACCCATTTCCCCGCCGGAACAAACGACGTATAGGCCGCGGTCACCCGCTTTCACCCCAACAATGTTGGTGCCCATTTCGAGGCACTCATTGGCAAGCAGCCGGATGTGGTCAACATCGAGTGCGACGCTCTCTTCGAAGCCGCTGCGGTCGAGCATGAACGATAGTTCTTCAGCATTAGGCAAGAAGACATCCACATAGGGCAGCACGGAGGTGAGGATCTGTCTCCAATCCGCCCGGCCCGCAGGCGATTGAGGATCGGGCAGCGACATGTCGAGGGAAGTAGTGAGTCCCGCCGCCTTTGCCCGCTTAAAGAGAGCAACCAGTTCCTCCCCGTTCTTGGCAAACATCTTTGCCATGAGCGTGGGATAGCCGAAATGGAAGAGCCTTGCGCCTCGGAGGTCTTCGTCAGTCACATCTGCAGCCGAGAACGTGTTGTTGCAGCCCGGTGCGTGGATGAACGTTCGGTCCCGTCCACTCAGGTTGATCACCACTGAGTACGAAGTCGGATCCCCCGGCGTCACCACCATCCCGCTTCCATGCTCGCCTAGCAGCTCGACTACGGCGCGGCCGAACAGGTCGTCGCCAACCTTGCCCATCAATCGTGTGCTGATGCCAAGCTTTGCCAACGCCTGCCCCGTGTTTGACACCGCTCCCCCCGTGCTCAATGCCGCTGGGCCGGCTTCAACTAAACGTCCAGGCTCCAGCGCAACCTCTCCCGAAAGCTCGGGAATGATGTCGAGGCAGATGTGGCCCGCTACGATGGCGTCATACACGCCTTCGATGTTAGCAAGAATGGACGGAAAGGGTTGGAGTGGGGGCGATGGGGATCGAACCCATGGCCAACCGGTTAAAAGCCGGTTGCTCTACCGCTGAGCTACACCCCCGCGAGTGGTATAGGATACCGAGTCTGACGCCCGAACAGGGTCAGGCTACGCGAATGCGAGCTTCAGGGCCTGGTCCAAATCGTCGATCAAGTCCTGCGCATCCTCGATGCCTACGCTCAGACGCAGCATCGTCGGAGGAATTCCGCGCTCCACGCGCTGCTCCTCGGTCATGGTTGCATGGGACATCAGCGGCGGGTAAGCGATTAGCGACTCGACCCCTCCCAGGCTCTCCGCAAGTAAAAATACACTGGTGTTTTCCGCTACGCGGCGGGCCTGGTGCACCGTGCCTTTGACATCAAAGGCGAGCATGCCGCCGAATCCAGACATCTGCTTCTTCGCGACTTGGTGATCCGGGTGGGTGATCAGGCCGGGATAGTGGGTCACGCGGACGTTGGGGTGGCCGTCCAGGAACTCCGCGACCGCCTGAGCGTTGCGACAATGTGCCTCCATTCGACAGCCGAGGGTCTTCACGCCCCGGAGCGAAAGCCAGCAATCGAAGGGTGAAGGCTGCGCGCCGACCGCCTTGTTCCACTCGAACACATGCTCGTGAATGGCCGCATCATTGGTGACAACCGCTCCGCCGATGACGTCGCTGTGCCCGCTGATGTACTTTGTCGTGCTGTGCACGACGATATCCACGCCAAGATCCAGCGGGTTCTGCAGAGCGGGGGAGGCGAAGGTGTTATCGAAGACGACGATTAGGCCGTGCTGCTTGGCGATTTTGGTTACCGCAGCAATATCCGACACCCGCAGGTTCGGATTCGTGGGCGTTTCGAAGATGAGCAGCTTCGTGTTCGGCTGAACCGCATCGTTGATCGAGAATGGATTGTGAGCGCAAAACTCCGATACTGTAATGCCTTGGCGAGGCAGATACTTCTCGGCGAGCCGGAAGGTTCCGCCATAAATGTCGCCCGCCATGAGCATATGATCGCCCGCTTGGAGGAGCGAAAACGCGGCAACGATGGCCGCCATGCCGGACGTAAAGAGCACACAGTGCTTCCCGTTCTCGAGAGATGCGATCACCTGCTCCAGCGAGTCCCGGTTCGGGTTTCCGCACCGGGTGTAGTCGAACTTGGGAATGGTGTCCAAGTCTTCCCAGCCGAACGTAGCCGTCTGATAAAGCGGTTGCACAACACATCGATGCTGTGGATCCAGATCCTGCCCAACGCGGATCGCCTTTGTCGCAAAGCGCATAGGTTGATCATACAAGCCGCGCCGGCTTGCGAAGCTGCCTGCTTGAGGTGAGCCTAATATTGTTAGGCTGAGGTGGCGACTTCCCTCACGTTATGGCTGCCGGGTTCGTTCCTTGACGAGGGCCTTGCGTGCGTTCGTCTCCTAGTTGTAGGCGCTAAGCCTGTTTCCACCGAAGCGATAGAGCGTCAGATTCTTCGTGTCGCCGGTTCCAAGGGACGAGTTGGTGCCGTAGATGTTTGGGGAAATCGGGCACACCTCGCTGCCTACCCTGACCGTAAGCGCAATGGGAGCGGACTGGAACGCGGTAGCGACAATCGCGAGCGCTGCGAGGTCATTGCAATTATTGTTCCGCTTCCGTACAGCCAGACTGAGGCTAAAGCCCGTTTCGCAGGGCTCGCTACCCGTTCTTCCTTTCGTTCTTGCGGCGAGAACCTCCGCCGGTTTCCCAGCGTAAGTACACTCGTGCCCTTGAGCGCAACGCATCGGCCAAACGAGGTCACGTTTTCTCTCAGCGCCCCCGCGGGCGCGCTGATGCGCCCTTCCGCGTCCATCGCTCCTGAGGACTCGCTGGATCGAGCCGCCGCGGAACTTCGCCGCAGCGGCAATGGAATGATTCCCGTGGTAGGTGGCGAGAGAGTATTGGGCGTTGTGACCGAGCACAGTCTCGGCCTTGCCCTCGCAAACGGCGTTGAAATCAGCGAGCCGCTAACCCGAGCAATGGTAGAGGCCCCGACGATCCGGCCCTATGCCACCGCCGCCGACGCCCTTCGTCAATTTGCCGACGGCACTTCCACAACGCTCCTGGTGGTCGACGATCAGCAGCGACTGATGGGGCTCTTGAGCCCGAGCGATCTCTATCCAAGGAGAAGGACCCCGCCACGACCTGCAATGGTCGGCGGAATGGCGACTCCCTTCGGCGTTTATCTCACGAACGGAGCCATCGGGGCGGGCGCGAGTGGCCTTGGCCTCGTCTTGACCGGTGCCCTGCTCTTTGCTCTTTTGAATGGAGCCCAAATTGCTGCTTACGGACTTGCGGTTTGGCTCGATCATCTCGAGCAGCCTGTTTGGCTTGTCAATGGGATTTACACATTTTCGCCCATTCTGATCTTCCTGATCGCGATGCGGCTGATCCCGTTGTCGGGTACTCACGCGGCCGAGCACCAGGTCGTGCATGCCATCGAGCGTGGTGAAGAGCTTAGACCCGAGATCGTCAAGCGGATGCCGCGAGTGCATCCACGGTGCGGAACCAATTTAGCCGCCGCCATGGCGATTTTTACGACGATCACCTTTACGCCCTGGATCGAGTCCAGCGAACTTCGCACGGTGGTTGCCGCCTTTGCGACGCTGTTGTTTTGGAAACGGGTCGGCTCGTTTATGCAGCTCTTCATCACCACGAAACCGGCCAACGATCGGCAGATCAAGAGTGGGATCAAGGCTGGACAAGAGCTTCTAGACCGCTACGCGACCTCGAAGGTGTCTGTGCCAAGCGTTCCGGTGAGAATCTTGCGCAGCGGCATGCTCCACGTGATGGCCGGCAGCCTTCTTTGCTCGGGCATCCTTTGGTTAGCATTTGAAGCGCTGGAAAAGTTCTACGACATCAAGTTGCCGCACTAGGTACAATCTCGGTTCCCGTGACTTTGTACAACATCGCAGTAGGCGTCGGACTCCTCGTCGCAATCGTCTTCTCAGTGCTCGTGATCATTACCGGCAAGGGTGATGCGATGTCGGGCGGCGGCAGCGTCCGAACGACGTTTAAAGGCAAGGCGGGCTTCGACGACATTATGTCGCGCTGGACTCTCATCCTTGGCATCGGGTTCCTCGTTTTAATGGTCGTCATCGACGCCATCGGCAACCGCGTTCCAACTCAGTAAGCCCGACTTCAGGCCGCTCCCGTCTGCCAGACTTTGATCTGGCGTATGCAGCTTGCAGCTCTCACTCTTGCACCCATCGACTGGGCGGTCGTGATCCTTTTTTTCGCAGGCATTCTGGCCCTAGGCCTTTCTGCACGGGTTCGCGATAGCTCTCTGCTTCAATACTTGGCAGCCGGTCGTAACTTGTCGCTCACTGCTTTCGTTGCCACCCTCGTCAGCACCTGGTACGGAGGAATTCTTGGCGTGGGCGAAAGCGTCGGCTACTTCGGGTTCGGGGCTTGGCTCCTCTTCGGCGTGCCCTACTACGTCTTCGCAACGGTCTATGCACTGTGGCTGGCCCCGAAAGTTCGTGCAGCGGACCAGATCAGCATCCCTGAACGATTGGCGCTGCGTTGGGGAAAGAAGAGCGGGGTTCTCGGAGGCATCCTCATTTTTCTGCTCGCAGTGCCGGCGGCCCATGTCCTGATGCTTGGCGTTCTTCTCCAAGAGCTCACCGGCCTCGACCGCACACTCGCAGTTCTCGTGGCGGCTATGATCGGCATCGGGCTTCTTTACAGGGGTGGCCTCTTTGCTGACGTTCGTGTTAGCCTGCTCGCGTTTGTGATGATGTATGTAGGTTTCGCGTCAATGGCGGCCTTCTGCTTTCTGAACTATCCACCGGCAGAAACCTTTTCGGCTATCGAGAACAAGCAGCTTCTTACTTTTACCGGAGGAGCGCCTTGGACGGCTATCGTCAGCTTTTTTATCTTGGGAGCATGGACGCTGGTCGATCCGGCCTTTCACCAAAGAGCCGCGTCGGCGCGATCCCCTGAGACCAGCCGCAAAGGCGTGCTCATTTCCGTGCTTTGCTGGTTCATCTTCGATCTCCTTTCCATCGGATCGGCCATGTATGCCCTCGCGCTTCTGAGCCCTTTGCCAGAAAAGCTCGCCATCTATCCGGCGATTGCCGAGAAGGTGCTTCCCCCCGGCCTGAAGGCGCTCTTCCTCTGCGGCATCCTGGGAACGGTTGCCACCGCGATGGTCGGCTACACGTTGGTTAGCGGTGCCACACTGGGTCGAGAAATCGTGGCAAGGCTCAGCGGCACCAGCGATGACAAAATCGTGAAGAGTTGGGTTCGGCTGGGGCTGGTGCTCGCAATGGCGGTAGCGGTTCCGTTAGGGCTCAGCATTAACAGCGTCGTCGACCTGTGGTATGCCTGGGCGGGCGTCGCCATCGGAGCCTTGTTACTGCCCGTCCTCATTTCTTATGCTTATGGAGGAGATGTTGCCTGGCTTGGAAGCACCACGTTTTGGGCGATGCTCGTCGCGGCCTGCTGTTCGATGGGCTGGCTAATCTATGGACAGCGAACCAATAACCTATTTCTAGATGTCGTCTTCTTGAAACTCGACGGCGGATGGAAGCTCATGCTTCCTCCTGTGCCGGAGAGTCTCAAAGCTACGGAGAGCATCACCTACAGCGTCGGCACGTTGCTGCCAGGCTTGGTAATCTCTGCAGCAATCCTGAGTGTAGGATGGATGGCCGGTAAAAGGAAGCGCACATGACGGACAACACAGAAACCGAATCGATGATCGAGGATGCCGAAGAAATTGGGCAGCACCCCCATGCCGGGGTATCTCAAGAAGGCTACAGCTCTCCCCTCCAGGACCCCCAAATCGTGGGCGGATGCGTCGGCCAGTTGGTCCTCAAGCGGCATGGCGCCGAAACGGACATCTTGTTCCCGGTCAATCCTCCGGCGATTATCGGGCGTTTTGATCCCGGGATTGGGCCGATCGACGTCGATTTAGGATCGCTCGATCCGGAAGGCTCCTACGTTTCCCGCAAGCACGCGAAGATTGTTTGCGAAGAGGATGTCTGGAAGATTGTCGATCTCGGGTCCAGCAACGGCACCTTCTTGCTGCGAGACGACTTTGAGCGAGTCGAAGAGGGCGAGCTGGCCGACGGTACTGAGATCGCCCTCGGGAATGCCCGCTTCGTCTTTCATCTCGTGAATTGCTAACGCTGCGCAACTTGAGAGTCTTTGTGCGTAACGCCCAGAAGTCGGAACCGTCAGTGACAGCAAAACTGAATCTGTCGGTTTTGATTTTAGAGGCTCTTTATGCAAATCAAATGGTTTCCGATTCTCTCTGCGGGTGCACTTTGCCTTTCAGGCTGCGCAGGCAGCGTGGCTAAGCCCGTCAACAGCACGATTATCCTTCAGCGCGAGGGTTCCGCGGATGTCGATCTGCTCGTCACGCGCAACAACGCGGAAGCCATTTCCAGCGACAAGTGCACGCTCCAGCAGGCTAAGGATTGGTGCTCGCTTGGCGTGTCCGAGATCCGCTTTGTCGTCAACCCGTCTCAAACGCTTTATCGAGCCTACGTGCGAAACAACGGCACAACCGACACCCTCGTGACCACGAAGGTTGAGCGGGATGACGGTCGATCTGCTCGGACTACAGTTCGAGTGACTCCGGGGCAGACCGTGTGGGTCTTCGAGATGGGAGTTGAGACGGTGAGAGTCAAAGCCGGAGTGTGACCGCGCTCTCTAAAGCTGGACACGGCTCCTCAGCGCTTCCAACTTCTTAGGGCCGATACCCTTTACGGCCAGAAGCTCATCGACGGACCTGAATCCGCCGTGCTCTTGCCGATACTGGAGGATTTTGTCGGCGGTCACCGGCCCTACCCCCGGCAGAGAATCTAGTTCTGCCTTGGTCGCGGAGTTGAGGCTCACGAGTCCGGTCGACGTCGGGCCAGCGGGGCTGGGTCCAGGATCGCTGGCTTGAACTGGCTGCACCGAGTAAGGGCCCGGATCGGGAGTATAGGTCAGCTCGCGAGGAGCCTGACGGGGTTCTGAGGGGGGTGCCGTTCGAGTGACAAGTGGTGCTGACTTGCCGGGCACCTCGAGTTGAACACCGTCCTCCACCTTGGCGGCGAGGTTGATGAGGTTCAACTGAGCGTCGCTCGTGGGTCCTCCAGCCTTTTCGATGGCGTCGTTGACCCGGGCGCTGGCCGGCAATCGGACCAACCCTGGCTTCTTGACCGCACCCACGACGTGAATAAACACCTCGGTGACCCCATCTTTGCTGGTCTGCGAAGCGGATTCAGAGACCGCGTTGAGCACCAACTCGGGGCGAGAACTTAGGTGGAGGCGCCCGATGAACCCCATCGCCAACAACAGAATGCCGCCAATCGAGTAGAACCCCCACCTTTGCAAGGGCGTATATAATGCCCACATTCGTCTATTGTAGCCGCACTCAAAATGCCGGAGTGGGAACTCACAACATCCTCCAACTTCCTCGGAACGCGAACACGATGCAATCTCTGAAGTCGCCGCACCGGGGAGGTATTCTAAACTCGTGGCCAGATACCGGCAATTCTCCGCCCCGCGAGAGAAATTTCCTTGGCTGCTGCTTCTTGCGCTTTTAGCGGCTATCGGTTTTTTCTGGGTGCTACCTAGGCAACTCGGAACCCCGCCCGTGCAGGTTGAATTCACCAACCGCTAAAACCGCTCTCAACTCTATGGACGTCGCACTTATCGGATATTCGCAGTCGGGTCGCAGCACCCTGTACCGTGCGGCAGCCAGGGGCCTTGCCAAGGGGGACGTCACGGCGGTGCCGGTTCCCGATGAGCGGTTCGACCGGATTGTCGCTCAGGTTCAGCCCAAGAAGCAGACTCCTGCGACGGTTATCTTTCACGACGACCTCGATGCTATTTCGCCCAGCGGTAAAGCCTTTACGATGCGGGCCATCGAGGCCGCTCGGAATGCCGACCTCATCCTGCATGTTGTAAGAGCATTCGACAGCCCGATGGTCGCCTATCACGACGACGTAGACGCCATCCGGGATCAGGAAGCGATCGATGTCGAACTTGTGCTTGCCGACCTTCAAATCGTTGAGAATCGTATCGAAAAGCTGAAGCGCTCGAACACGCTGAGGACCCCCGGCTCGCCCGACTACATGGAGAATGAGTTATTTAACCGCCTCCATCCGGGCCTCGAAAGCGGAACTCCGATCCGAATGATGGACCTGACTGAGGACGACTTTAACATGCTTCGGAACTATCAGTTCCTCACCAACAAGCCGCTTGTGGTGGCGTTCAACGTGTCCGAAGACGAAGCCGCTCAGCCCAGCGAGAAGATTGCGGGCCAGATGGAGAGGCTCACAAAGGCCGGCACTCCCGCTTTCGCGATGTGCGCCTCTATTGAAGAAGAGATCACCCAACTCGATCCAGCCGATCAAAGGGAGTTCCTGGACTCGCTGGGGCTCGAAAAGCCGGCAAGCGACCGGGTTATCCGGGCCGTGTACGACGCGCTTGGCCTCATCACCTTTTTCACGGCGGGGGACAACGACACCCGGGCATGGGCTCTCAGGCGCGGAAGCAACGCTGTCAAGGCAGCCGGGACGATTCATAACGACATCGCCAAAGGCTTCATCCGGGCCGAGATCGTGCACTACGGCGACTACGATGCGGCGGGCTCTCTAGACCTCGCGTATTCGACGGGCAAGATGCATTTGGAAGGCAAGGAGTATGTCATTCAGGACGGCGACTTGCTCCACATTCGGAATAAGAGTTAGCGGGGAGACTTCGTTGTGCGCTGAGTCTCTGAGTCAAGGGCGCGGCTTGCTAGCCACCTACCGTCTGCGTTCTTACTGTTAATTAAGGCGAGTTGCCGCTGAAGCTCCAGAGATTTGGTTGCGTTCTGAGACAAGAAAGCAATGAGCGCCCTTGTTGATAATAACCATTCATCGTGCTGGCCAGCTTGCAAAGTGCTAACGAGAACTTCGGCTTCTTTGGTCAAGCTTAATTCTGCCATCGCTCTAGCACACATCAGCACACCAAGTGGATCGTTGTCCGTTGCGTTGATGGAGGGCAAGTAAAACAGTAGCCTTTGGACGGCAAAAGCTTCCGGGTATGCGAATCCGGTAGATCCCATTACCACGGCGCTTGTTGATATTTGATAGGAACTTCCACCCACGTAGACTTGCGAAACATTTTGTTTCAGGATAGTTGAGCGATCGTTGGCAGTAAGTAGTGCGCGCTGCAATGCGATCCCAGCAGCCTCGTATTCGCGGTTGGACAGCAATATTTGAGCGAAACTGAGGTGAGAATAGAATGACAGAATGGATTTAGATTCTTTCATCGCGTAAGCACTTTCGTAAAACGCTTTCGCCTTAGCGCGGTCGTTCTCGCTCAGAGCCAGATCGCCGAGAGCCATGATCGCCTGCGGTCCCGATTTAGCATCTTCGGCTGCCGCTGTGAAGTATCCGACGGCCTTCTTGGGCTGACCGGTGATTACAGCAATATTCCCCGCAAGCAGGTTCTGCCTCGGTGTCTTCGGTTCAGGCATCACGGGAAGGACAATCTTAGCAATGCGTCCTCCACGGTCGCCGGACAGATTTGATGCTCTGCCTTGTTCAAACTGAAATCGTGCTTCAAAGTCGGCGGGATTCTTTTGAACTTTGGCTCCCAGATCGATGACGTCCGCTGTATCGGAATAGATCTCGCGAAAGAAGCGAGGAAACGACTTGTGAGCATCTGATAGGTCTCCGGCGTCCAGCTTTGCGTTAAGTGCGTCCTTCGAGTCCTTAGGGTCCACTTCTTCTATTTTCGGAAGGGGGATCTTAGCGCTTCTGATAGCGGTGGCTAGGGCGGGGCTTCGCATCCATGCCCCGTCAAACACGGCGCTGGGCCACTCCGCGGCAAGGACTCTTAGATGAGGTATAAGCTCGGGGCTTCCCATCATCGGTTGATCAATTAGAATTCGATTTATAGCTTGAACGGCATCCGCTAAAGGTGGTTTTACGACGGTTGGGTCGCCGACGATTGCCATTTGAGGGTAGTTAATTGGGACTAGGTAGGGTGTTTTATAATCGAAGCTGCCATATTTGTCCAGAAATCCGAACACCAGCAGATGTGGTCCCGGCTTTAGCTCATGCCCCTTAACTGCAATTTTCTTCTTGTACGTTGCTTGGATGTTGGACGAATCCGGATTAAAAGCGACCTGGTCAAAAGGCTTTGCTGCCCACAGGGCGGTCATGGGGAGCTTTTGGCGGGGCGTGAGGGGTGCGTTTTGCAGAACAATTTCTGCATCTAGAGTCTTCCCGTGCAGAGCCACGACGTTTGCAAACGAAATGGACTTCAGGGTCATGGTCTCTGCTATTTTCGAGGTGAATGAACCGAACGGGGCCTGGTCTCGCGCTAGTTGGATAGGCTCCATGGTTGCTACGTAGTCGTTCGCGTCCCCGTGAGCAACTCGAACTGGTCCGACATACGTCTTGTAGCCTTGCTTTGAAGCCCTCATGAGGAACTGACTTGCATTAACATGATTCGTTACCTTGCGCGCCCCACCTCCTAAAATCGAGGCAATGGAAATACCGTCTGCAGGAATGGCGATTTTGCTCGAGTGGGAACCGATAGGTGCCTTAAGACTATAGAATCCTTCCGCGCCCGTGGTCGCATCGGAGCCTTTGGGTTGCTTGTAGTAGGGTGGGAGTACGAGTTCTACCTTGACGCCCTCAAGATAGAGGCCAGAGCTGCCATCAAGAACCCAGCCGCGCGCGGAGCCAATTCCACTCAGGTCCCTTGGTTTCTCGATCGACTGGGCCAGAACTGCGATAGGAATGGCTCCAATTGTCAAGAAGGTGACAAGAGTCGTGTAGCATCTCATGAGCGCAGTCTACGTGCCCTTCTCCAGGTTGTAAAGACCCTTTTGGGGTAAATTTTGGGGCCGTCATCGTTCCGAAAGAGGGATGGCACCGCTCTTCCATATGCAGGCGCGTGATTCCGAGATGGACAACGGAGGCTGCGATGAAGCTTTGGAAGGCCATGGGCCACAATCAGGGACAGCATGCGAGTTCCGTTTTACGACATTAAGGCCCAATATGACGAGCTCGCCCAAGAGCTTGATGCGGTCGTGCACCAGGTCATTTCCAGCGGCAACTACATGATGGGGCTGCATTGCAAGGGCATCGAGGAGGAGCTGGCGGCGCTGCACGGGGTACGGCATGGAATCGCTCTCAACTCAGGCACGGACGCCCTAAGGATTATCATGGACGCCCTGGAAATTGGCCCAGGCGACGAGGTGATCACGACCGCCTTCACATTTGTCGCAAGTGCGGAAACGATTGTCCAAACCGGGGCTGCGCCGGTGTTTGTCGACATCGACCCGGCAACTTACAACATTGACCCCGCAAAAATCGAGGCGGCGATCACTCCGCGGACCAAAGCGATCATGCCGATTCATTTGTTCGGGCAGATTTGCGAGATGGAGCCGATTAGGGAGATCGCGCGAAGGCACAACCTTCAGATCATTGAGGACGCGGCTCAAGCGGTTGGCAGCACCAGAAACGGTACGCCCGCAGGGGGCTTTGGAATCGCCGCCGGCTTGAGCTTTTATGTGACCAAGAATTTGGGAGCCGCCGGAGATGCGGGAATGATCATCACCGACAACGACGAGGTGGCCGACAAGTGCCGGTCGATCAAGGTTCACGGCATGGGACGCGAGCGCTACTACTACGACCACGTCGGTTATACCAGCCGCATGGATGAGGTGCAGGCGGCGATCTTAAGGGTCAAGCTCAAGCGGCTGGAGGCCTGGAATGCCCGTCGGGCGGAGATCGCCGCTCTCTACTGCGAAGGACTTTCGGGCATCCCGCTTCCGGTAACACTTGAGGGTAATCGCAACACGTGGCACCAATTCCCCGTGCGGGTGAAAAAGCGCGAAGAGGTAATGGCTGAGTTGAAGAGTCGAGGCGTGGATTCGATGGTCTACTACCCCGTGCCTCTGCACTTTCACGCCCCTTACCGGCCGTTCGGAAACGGGGAGGGTTCATTGCCGGAAACAGAGCTGGCCGCTCTTGAGATTCTTAATTTGCCGATCCAGCCGCACCTTAGCCAGGAACAGGCGCACTTCACAGTCACGTCTTTCTTAGAAACCCTTGAAAAGTGCCGAACCTCTTAGGTTCGCCGAAGCGTCCACCACAAGGCTGGATAATCTTGCTATACTGTTCCGAGCCAGACCGCTGGGATTTTGCCTTCGTCTGTTTGAGGTGATCAAGTTTTGAGGAAATGGGCCTTTTTGACTGTGGCCGCGGCTATCGTCGTGATCGGATGTGCCGGAGGCGGCGATTCCGGTAACGCGACAAGCGGCGGAACCAACACTGCCGGTACAGCCGGCACACTACGCGTTAACATACCAACCCCGCAAGGGTACGTCTTGCCTCCAGGATTCCTGGAAATCGGGTTTCTAACGGGCCAGGGCCGCGCAATCGGCGACCTGACGCTTGTTATTACTCGTGCAACTGTCCAAGATGAGTTCGGCGAGGTAACCAACCCCCTTGCCGATCCGCTCAGCCTCGCTCTTGGAAGCTATAGCTTCCAGATTCGAAGGCTGATCGTTCCGTTTACGAACCAGAATTCGCGATTGTTCCAGAACTATACGCTCGACCCCATCAGGATTGAGCAGGAAACGGGCGGCACGCCCTTCGTGATCGAGGACAACTGCTTTGCGACGCTAAACGAAGACGGGACGTTTAATCGCGCTTGGCCGCCGAATCCCACGCAGATCGTGGCGCGAGTCTTCCCCGGAAGAAGCACCCTGGTGCCCATCTTCCTCGATGACTCGATGTTCCAGATCGCCACCGATCCGGACGCTCCGAATAATGATCCCTGCGGCGGAACGTATGCCGTATTCGATCAGAACCGCTTCAACGCGATCAACGAGACGCCCATCCGGGGCCTTATTAACGACTACGTGTCGTTCGATATCTCTGGAGTGCCGGCCGCTGATCGTCCGATCATGACCGATGGCACCACCGTTGGCCGTGTGTATGCGAGTGGCGACAACTACGCCGTTTCGGGTTCAAACCTTTCCGGCAAGTTCGAGTTCCTGACGCCTCAGGTAACCGAGCCGATCATCGGCAACTATGGACCTCCAGGCACCATCGGTGGAAGCACCCACCCTGGTACGTTCACGCTTCAGCAACTGGATCCGACCGATCTCTTCAACCTGAGGAAGATCGTGGCGCTTCAGGGAATTTGGCGCGAGCACACCAGCGTTCTCGCTGGGCTCGGAGAATGGAACCTGGTCACCTTCCCGAACACTAACGATGCTAACGAGCAGGAAGCCGTGTTCTTCCGACGCGATGGCAACGGAGTGATCAATTCGTTCTTCTTTGGATTCATAGACTACGACACGGACGAAGGCCACTTCTTCCCCGTCAAGACTCTGGTCCAAGGCATTGCCGACCCTGCCGAAGAGGTTGTCATCTCCCTCACCGGCCAGTTCGATAAGAACGGAGCCGCAACGGTGGCCGCTCAGCTCACGCGAAGCGGAAACTTCACTGTCACGAGCCGAGGCGCGCTTCCTACGGATGCGCCTGCAGGCGGATCGTTCCTCGTCTTCCGCATCTAATGCGGTTGCTCGCCGGCCTCGATACGGAGTACGGACTCCTTGTCGAGGGCCGGGGGGCAGAGGAGCAGATCGAGGACGCAACGGCACTGGTTCGGGCTTACCCGGGCCAGTGCTTTGTTGGTTGGGACTACCGCTACGAGTCCCCGAGAGCCGACCTGCGTGGTTTTAAGCTGAAGGCGCTCGCTCACGATCCCGAAGACGCCAAGTTCGACCGGGGCCGTTCTTACGGCGATCCCCATGAGATACGGGCGGATCGAATCTTGCCCAATGGCGCGAGGCTGTACAACGACCACGGCCATCCCGAGTATGCGACGCCAGAATGCTGGTCCGCCTTCGAACTGGCGAGACAGGAACTTGCGGGCTCTTACGCGGTCCTGGGCGCGGCGAAGGCGTTGAGCGCAGAGTCGGGGTTGGATGTCTCGATTTACAAGAACAACACGGACTTCCATGGCGCCTCTTGGGGTTCCCACGAGAGCTATCTGGTTCCTAGGGAGCTAGGCTTCGAGCGCCTCTTCAGGGATCTTCTCCCCATGATGGTGGTGCGGCAAGTGCTCACCGGAGCGGGCAAGGTGGGGGCAGAGGATGGCAAGGCGGCGACTTATCAGCTCAGCCAGCGAGCCGACTTTTTCGTGGAGCCTGCGAACGCCGAGACGCTCTTTCGAAGGCCCATTTTCAATACTCGTGACGAGCCACATACCGATCCCATGGACTGGATGCGCCTTCATGTGATCTGCGGCGACTCGAACATGATCGCTTCGGCGACGGCCCGAAAGATCCTGCTTATGAAGCTGGCGATTCGGCTGTGCATGGAAGGAACCGCGCCCCTTTTTGCGTTGAAAGACCCGGTGCGTGCGATCAAGGACATCAGCAGAGATGAGAGCTACCGGTTCGAGATCGAACTGGAAAAGCGTAGCTGGACGACGGCACGCGAAATTTTCGCGGCGTACTTCTCCGCCGCCGAAGCGACGTTGGAACTGAGTGATGAAGAGCGGTGGCTCATCGATTCCTCACGGGATTTGCTGGAGGATCTTTATGCCGGCCACGGAGAGCGTTTCAGCCGCAGCGTGGACTGGGCGGCAAAAAAGAACATGCTGGAGCACTTTATGGACGAGGAGGGGAGCGACTGGAATGATTCGAGCCTGCGGTCCTTCGACATGGAGTACGCCAACGTCGATCCCGATCACAGCCTTTTTCAGGCGTTGGTTGAAATGGGCAAAGTCGAGCCGAATCCAGAACAGCGGGAGTGTCAACCTTGTCTAGAAGGTACAGGCGAAGGCACCCGGGCGCGCGTGCGTGGCTTGGCAGCTTCAAAGTACAAGGATCATCTGGCAAATGCTTGCTGGAGATCGGTAACTCTGCGCACGGAGGCCGGCGAGCATCATCTCGACTTGAGCCCCATTCGTGAATATCCAGCGGAACTGGCGGATACTGATAGCGTAGAAAGCTTTATCCAGGCGGTAAAAGGACTCCCATGACTGACGGCGATAGATTAACCAAACCCCTCACTCGAGAACCGGACAAGAAGCTCGGAGACGACAGCGGCCCTTCGACGCCGGACGTTCGTAAGCCGGGCGGCGAGAACGAATTGATGAAGCGCATGAAGAAGATCGACCCAGATCAGGCCAAACGGTATCGGCAGAGATCGGGCGAATGAAGTCTTTCTCAGAGCTGATCGACATCGCTCCGCGACCTTTGGCGGGTCCGGGGACAGGTGGATTCGAGGAGACCCACGGCACGACCGTGCTGTCGCTGCGGTACGACTCGGGCGTGCTGACGCTGGCGGATAGAAGAGCGACGGCGGGAAACCTGATCATGTACGACCAGGCCGAGAAGATCATGGCGCTCGACGATACGACGGTCGTCGCGATCTCAGGCGCTTTTGCCCGTTCGGTGGAGGTTTGCCGCTATCTCAAACACTCGTTCAAGTATTACCGCCGGACGGTTTTGCAGGAGATGTCGCTTGAAGGCAAGCTCACCGAAATCTCGCGGGCGCTTGCGGGGAACGCGCCGATGGCGATGCAGGGGATCGGGCTCTTTCTGCCTATCGTGGCGGCCTACGATCGGAAGCGCGACGACTTTGGCGTGTACTTCTTCGATGGCGCAGGTGCCCGGTTCCAGAATGGCTCTTACGCTTGCGCAGGCTCGGGATCGGAAAGGATTCGGGGAGTCTTTGAGTACATCGCGCGTAAGAAGGGCAACTTCGAGACCCGGCCTTTGGAAGAGGTTTTGGAGGACGGGCTCCAGATGCTGGACATCGCAGCCGACCTCGACTCGGCGACGGGAGGCTTTAACAAGACCTTGCCGGTCACGAGAGTGTTGGACAAGCACGGTAATCGAGAGCTGAGCGTGGAGACGATCCGGCGCACAACCAATGCTGTACTAAGTCGTTAGCCCCCCATGATAGACGCCGCAGCACTCAAAAGGGCCTTTTTCGTTGCTGCTTAGTGGTCGCGGTAGCTCATCTCTCAAAGCCCAAGTCTGCAAATGCGAGTGATAGCGTGGCTTCGCTCAGGTAGCGGAGACACAAGTGGTTTGGGTGCCATTCTCGACTCACTCCGGGGCCATCGCTGCCCCAGCAGAAGCCGGAGAAGCCGCCGAATGACGGAACGATTGCTTGATAGATGCCAACGTTTCGGAAAACCTCCTCGAATGCATGTTTAGCACCTTCGGTCGAATAGGGGCAGAAGACCAGGTTGTCGGCCTGGGTGATCATGATGCCGCCGGGAGCTAGGATTCGACGGCAGTCCTCGTAGAACTGGCGCGTGAAGAGGCTCGCGCTGAGTTCGCCTTCCTCGTCTTCATAGGTATCGGTTGAGTCGGCGACGATGAGATCGTATTGGGTGTCGGATTCTTTAACGAACTTAAAGGCGTCAGTGACGTGAACCGCCACCCTGGGGTCGTCGAAGGCACCGCCGCTGACGGAAGACAGGTGTTCTCGGCAGGCATCGATAACTCCCTGGTCAATCTCAGCCATGTCGATCCGTTCGAGCGTTTTATGTTTGCAAAGCTCGCGCAAAACACCTCCGTCACCGCCGCCGATAACCAGTGCGGCTCTTGGATTTAGGATCGAAAGGAGCGGAATGTGGACGAGCGACTCGTGATACGCGTGCTCGTCTAGCTCGGCGAGCTGGATGTGGCCGTCCAGAAGGAGCATCCGCCCAAACGCTTCTGATTCAACGATGTCGATCTGCTGGAAGTCCGTTTTTACGGAGCAGAGTGTGCGAATAAGCTCGACGGTGTAAAAAAACTTGCGGCCACGAATCGGCACCTCGAGTTGCATGGAAGAAAGCGTACCGCCTGCAAGTCCGATGGTTTACCGTGCCTGCCGCCTCATGCAGCGCTTCTCCAGTCGGTAAATTGTCAACATGTCCGAGCCAACGCTGCGACTCTCCGAAAGTCAAATCCAGTTCTACCGCGATAACGGGTTTCTCGCCGTAACCGAGCCGCTCACAACGCCTGACGAAATTCAGCGCCTGGCGGCCATCTATGACGATCTTTTCCAGCGGCGAGTCGGAAGAGAGACGGGCGATCAGTTTGATCTTGCCGGCACCGACGAAGAAGGCAAAGCGGAAGCCCTGCCTCAGATCCTAGGTCCCAGCCGGTACGCTCCTGAGCTCGTTCAAGGATTGCTCTTCGCCAACGCGCAGACGCTCGCCAAGCAGCTTCTCGGTGAAAGCGCCACATTCGGGGGCGACCATGCGATCTTCAAACCCGCGGGAACGGGTGCCCCTACGCCGTGGCACCAGGATGAGGCCTATTGGGATGAGGCGCTCGACTACAACTCCCTCAGTATCTGGATCCCCTTGCAGGGAGCAACCGTCGAGAATGGATGCATGCAGTTCATTCCGGGCTCTCACAAGTGGGACGTGCAAACTCACCACAGCATCGGAAATGATCCGAGGGTGCATGGCCTTGAGATCGAGATGGAGATCGACGACTCCGAAGCCGTGCCCTGTCCGCTGCCACCCGCCGGGGCTACCTTCCACGATTCTAGGACGCTGCACTACACCGGTGCCAATCAAACCCAAACGCCCAGGCGAGCGTACATCCTCGGGTTCGGCACTCCTGCTGTGAAGCGAGGAGAAAGCCGAGATTTTTTCTGGAACAAGATCAAACAAACGGCCCGACAGCAAAGGGCGGCTCAAACCGAGCCTACCAACGATGCTTAAAGAGAACTCGGTGAGGCACTACATCTTTGCGGGCAGAATCTTGATTCCACCAACCTCGCCTGCCTGATCGAGCTTGTTGACCAGGCGAATGTAACGGACTCGGAGCGGCTGCCCTCGATAGGAGACGACAGGCACTCCGCCGACTAAATCGCGTCGGTTGGAAGCCGTCCATGCCCAGTCCTGCTCCCGCGCCCAAACTGTCGCATCTGCGAGCCTTTGCCCCGTTCCATAAGCCAACACATCGAATCGACTCCACATCTCCGAGGTGCTGCCGAGCACTTCGATTGCGGCGATCGTACGGTCGCGGCCAAGATCAATTTCGACCCAATCGCCTTTCTTTGCCCCTAGCTTCAGCGAAGATGCGGGGTTGTTATCAATCAAAGCGCCGAGTGTCGCCGGAGAACTGGCAATGCTGTCCGTAACAAGCCGCTCCTGTGCCAAGTCAACGCTCGTATCCACCGGCGCGCCAGGCAGGTTGAACCGCATGTCGAACACTGCCGCTCCAGGGCCCCCACGGTGATAAGCATCTACAAGCTGCCAGCCCTTGAGCCAGCCCCATTCGGTGACTCCATTGGCCGAAGCACTCACAAGAAAGACACTATTCAAACCATCTACGGGTGCCTCGCCAAACAAGCCGCCCCGGCGTTTAGGAAGAACCGCCGAGCCCCGCGAGTCGGTGACCACAGAGAACACGGGAGGGTCGACATCGAATCTTCCGCCCTTCGATTGGAAGAAGCTCAGCTCCATATTGGGCAGCGGTCGTCCGATGAGGTCCATCGCGCGTAGCAGCACCGTGTCCGGAATGATCTTTAACGCATCCGCAAGATTCTCGCTTCGGGAATTCGGACGGTTGAGCATCGCTACGTCGGTCAGGGAGAGCAGTTCTGTAGATTCGATTTGCTGGGCCTCGGTTAAGGGGCTCCAATAAGGCTCATAGAGGAGGGTGATGGCCCCAAGGAGCGGACCATCGAACCGGGTGTCTCCATATCCCATTATTCCGGGGTGGATGTCCGAAGAGCCTCGCGTCGTCAGTGCGTTTCGGTCTCCTGCAGCGTATTGCGTGGGTCGAAGATCAGGGAGCCCCAGAGCTTGACCCAGAGCCCGCTGAAAGCCGATATTCGGGGTGAGTGCCAGTGGCTCGCTCCACGTTATTCGCGCATCGGCGGCGAGGGGTTCGATAGGCGAAGTGACGACGCGCTGCAGCGACACTCTTTCCAAAGCTCCTTCTCGAGCAAAGGAATAGCGGCTGAACGGAGCAATCACCTGATTGAACATTCGCAGTTGCTCTTGAACCGCCTCCTCGGAGCCTGCGGGGGCAACGACCTCGATGGTCCTTGCACCTTCCTGAATCTCAAGAAAGTCGTTGGCCGCCGAAGCATCGGGCCCGACCGGCGTGATCTTCAGGGAGATCGGATTCAGACGGTGATCGGTGGGGTCGGCCCGGTAGGGACGCGTTAAAGTGAGAGTCGTCAGGGCACCCGGTTCAAGCGCCTGTGAAAAATTCTGCTCTGGCCCGCCACCCTCGCGGATTGACCAAGCCGCCGCAAACCCCTTCGCGGGTTCGTTTCCTACATTTCTTACCGTCGCGGTGTAGACCCTGGCGTCAGGAGCGGCACCCTGACCTCGCTCGATCGACACGACGCTCAAATCGGGGCCTTTCTTCTCGGCCAGGGCTTCGAGCTCCACGACGAGCCGGGGCCGGTTCCTCCCCGATTCAGAGGAGAAGAACTCGGCCGCCTTTGAAAAGTCGAGGGCAAATCCGTGATTCTCGAAGGGCCGATCGATCATCGCCTGCACCGCCGATTCCAGACCCACAATGCTAACCGTAGATTCTGCGCCAAGCAGCTTGGCATCTCCGAGGCGGGTGCTGTCCCCCGGTCCGGACGCCCCCGGTTGCTGCCAATTCAAACCGTTCTCTCCAGCGCGGCGCGCCTTCCACGTTGCCGACCAAACCGGGGGCGACTCCTTCAGCGGCTCCTTCTTGGTAGCGCGATCTGCTGAGGCCTTTTCCAAAAGCGCCTGAAGCGTCATTACGGGCCCCTCTCCCCAGGGAGATGAGACCCGGGAAACGGTTCTCAGCATCGGCACTTCGCCGCCCGAGGGGGTCAACACAAGCGTGGCTTTGCGAACCTTGTTCGCACCAAGGGCTCGCCGAAGATCCCCGAAACGGATCAAGACCGTTCGACCAGGCCCCCCAAGCAACACGCCTTCCCCACCAAAGTTGCGATCGGGCCTCTGAGAATCGAGGTACGCATCCGTGACATCCCAATAGCCGATCGACTGATTGGACAACGGTGCGCCGCGAAACAGCTCGATCGTGGCGGCCTCTTGAAGCGAGGCGAAGGTCAGTGCGGCGATGAGAAGCATCTGTTAAGAGTTTATTCGGTATGGGCGGCCGAGGTTAAACGTTCTACGCCCAAACGCCTACGCGGCACCACTGATCGCGTAATATTGGTCGGGCAACAAGAGGCCCACAAACAGGAAGGAAAGAAATGGAAAAAGTGCGTGTAGCAATGATTGGTTGTGGCGGGTTCCAGCGGTATCGCGTGGGAAATCTGCTAAAAGTAAAAGATGCCGAGATCGTGGCCCTCGTCGATCCCTCACCCGAACAGATGAATCAGATGCGTGAGGCGCATCCCTCAACAGCAGGACTGGCCGGCTTCACCGATCACAACGAGATGCTCCAGCAAATCAGGCCCGACGCCGTGATGATCGCCACTCCCCACACTCAGCATGTCACGCAGATTCTCGATGCGCTGAACGCAGGGGTTCATACCTGCTGCGAAAAGCCGTTGGTCACCAGCGTCGAGGATGCTCACAAAGTCATCGCCGCACGAGATAAGGCGGAAAAAATCGGAATGGTCAGCTACCAGCGCCACTTTCAGCCGGAGTTCCGGTTCATTCGGGATCGAATTCAGAACGGCACATCCGGGGCGGTGCAGTACATTACGGTTTTGCAAAGCCAAGAGTGGCTGCGCGCCGTCAAGGGCACCTGGCGACAACAGCTCTCCCTTTCTGGAGGCGGCCAACTCAACGACTCTGGTTCGCACGTGCTCGACATCGTGCTGTGGATAACCGGATCCAGCCCTAAGAGAGTCGCCGCGTTCTGCGACAACAAGGGGACTGAGGTGGACATCAATTCGTCTCTGTCCGTGACGTTTCAGGACGGCGCGATGGCAAGCTTTGCGATCATCGGCGACGGCATGAGCTGGCATGAAGAGATCACCGTTTGGTGCGACAACGAGGCGTACTTCATCCGTGATGGCAAGTTGACCATCGTCGATCGTGCCAAGAACAAGTTCAAGGCCGAGAATCTGAGCGGGGGCAGCACCCCGGACCAGAACTTTATCGATGCAATCACCGGGAAGGCTCAATGCGAGTCGCCTTTCGAGTGCGGCCTCGAGGTCATTCGCCTAACCGAAGCCGCCTGGAAATCCTCCGAGGCCGGTGGCCAGCCGGTAGAAGTCACGAGCTAGAGCAGCGTTGGCCCCTCTTGTACAGGGGCCATCTCTGGCCTACGACTCGCAGGAGCCGTTGCCCATCGTCATGACGCCCGCGGCAACTTCGACCGCTCGTTTCCCCTGAAATCGCGCCGAGGCCAGCGCGGTCTCGTCCGGCGAAATCGTGCCGTTCGCGCTCGTAAACGAAGCTCCATAAGGATTGCCTGATACGAACTGGATAGGGTCGGCATATCCCGGCGCGACGATAATGCAGCCCCAGTGATAGAACACATTGTTGATAGCAACGATCGTGGTCTCTTGCCCGCCGTGCGCCGTCGACGTGCTCGTGAAGCTCGATGCCACCTTGTTGACAAGTTTGCCCTGTGCCCAAAGGGGGCCTGTTGTGTCTATGAACTGCTTCAACTGGGCACTCGGCAAACCGTAGCGGGTGGGTGAACCAAAGATGACGACGTCCGCCCACTCCAGGTCGGCCAGCGTCGCTTCGGCAACGTCTTGCGTCTCCGCGCGGTGCCGAGCCCAGCCTTCGTTGCTGGCAATCGCCTGCTCGGGGGCGAGTTCCTTGACCTTTAGGACCCGCACTTCGGCCCCGCCTTCACGAGCGCCTTCTTCGATCGCTCGGGCAAGTTTGTAGGTCGTTCCTGTCGAACTGTAGTAGATCACCGCGCATTTTGGATTCATAACCAACTCTCCTGTAGACAGGGCTTTGACCTACTTGCCGCCCAGTTGAGTTTCAGTTCAAGCATTAAAGGGTGTTGGAGCCAAGGACCCAACACCTTTGCGGCTATCTCGTGATGAGACCGGTCTCGCCGATGCGCTTGACCGCTTCTTGGAATCGTTCGCCCTGCTTATCGCCCAAGAGTGTGAGCGACATCCTCACATAACCTTCCCCCTGCTCGCCGTAGCCGGTTCCGGGAATCGTGACAATGTGCGCCTTCTTCAGCAGTTCGGCACAAAACTCGGCGCTCGTCATGTTCGGGTTTGGAACTCGAGCCCAGACATAGAACGTAGCCCGAGGCTTATTCACCTTCCAACCAAGCTCATTGAGCCCGTCGCAGAGATAGTCTCGGCGTCGCTCATAGATCGCCAGAGTTTCAGCATTGTCGACCTGAAGCAGCGCATGAGCGCCCGCTTCGGAAATCGCCGGGAACTGCTTGCTGTCGATGTTGTTCTTGAGGCGCTGCAGATTTGCGACCGCATCAGCGTTACCAAGTGCGAAGCCCAATCGCCAGCCCGTCATGTTGAACATCTTGGAGAGCGAGTGAAATTCGATGGCCACGTCCTTCGCTCCGTCCACCTGCATCACGGTTGGATTCCGAAAACCTTCGTAGGCCACGGTGGCGTACGCCATGTCGTTCACTAGCAGAATGTCGTGCTCCCGGCAAAATACCACCAAGTCCCGATAGAACTCGAGCGTCGCGATCGCGCCCGTTGGGTTGTGGGGGTAGCAAACATAGAACAACTTGGCTCGCTTCGCAACCTCGGTGGGAATGTCTTGCAGCACGGGCAGAAACCCGTTCTCTTCCCTTAGCGGCGTCTCGAACACTTCTCCGCCCGCCATCAAAGTGTTGACCTTGTAAACGGTATAGCCGGGGTTTGGAACGATCGACACGTCCCCTTGATCGATGTAGGTCCAGGCCAAGTGGGCGAGGCCCTCCTTGCTGCCAATCAACTGGCAAAGTTCGGACTGCGCGTCCATTTGAACTCCGAATTCGCGGGCGTACCACTCGGCTGCCGCATTGAGAAATGGCTGCCAACCGCGCGGAGTCTCGTCGTACCGGTGGGTGTGCGGGTTTGCCGACGACTGGCATAGAGCGTCGATGACGGGTTGCGGAGTGGGAAGGTCCGGATCACCAATTCCCAAGTCGATAATGTCGGCCCCAGACGCAATCGCCTCGGCCTTCACACGCGAAATTTCGGTGAAAAGATACGGAGGGATCATGTCGAGACGCTTCGAGCGAGTCGGCATTGCTGAAGTCTACCGCCCCCTCCCCTTGCGTAGAAAACCACAACCGAATCTGCGGCTCCATAAAGTTGCCGAATCGCTATACTGTTCGTTAGAGTTCAGCGGAGAGACTTTCATCACTCGGACATGATCGCGCAGGCCCACTCCGCAACCCTTATCGGCATCGAAGCCATGCCCATCGTGGTCGAGGTCGACCTTCAAGGGTTTGTGTCCAACGAGGATCGAAACTTCATCCTGGTCGGGCTACCCGACAAGGCAGTGCAGGAAAGCAAAGAGCGCGTTCGCACTGCCATGCGCAACTCGGGACTCGACTTTCCCAAGCGTCGCATCATGTGCAACCTGGCACCCGGCGATATCCGAAAGGAGGGACCCTGGCTAGATTTGCCGATGGCGCTCGGCGTCTGCGCCGTGATGGGGCATATCCAACCCGCAGAGCTTGCCGGCACCCTCATCCTCGGAGAACTCGGCCTCGACGGCGAGTTGCGCGCGATTGACGGAGCGGTGAGCGTGGCGCTCATGGCCCTGGACGCGGGCTTCAAGCGACTGATTATTCCCAAACCCAATGCCCCGGAAGCCTCTGTGGCGGTTGGGCTGGACGTCTACGGGGTGCAATCGCTGGTGGAAGCAGTCGAACTGCTAAACGGTTCGTCGCTCTTCGCGCCCCACCGGTTCGAAGACTCCCCGACCACACGGCTCCCCGAATACAACTTCGACTATAGCGATGTCAAAGGTCAAAGGCACGCGATCAGAGCCCTAGAGATTGCGGCGGCGGGCGGACATAACGTCCTGATGACCGGTCCCCCGGGCTCTGGCAAGACGATGTTGGCACGCCGCCTACCTACGATCCTCCCACCCTTGGCTCTTAGGGAGAGCATCGAAGTCACCCGGATTTTCTCCGCATCGGGTCAAAAGGACAAGAAGAGCGGGCTCATGTGGGAGCGCCCCTTCCGCTCTCCCCACCACTCCGCGTCGCACGCCGCCATTGTCGGAGGCGGCAAAAACCCCAAGCCGGGGGAGATCAGCATGGCCCACCACGGCGTGCTCTTTTTGGATGAAATGCCTGAGTTCGATCGGTCGGTTTTGGAAGCCTTGCGGCAGCCGTTGGAGGACGGGGTGGTGACGGTTGCGCGGGTGCAGAACACGATTACGTTCCCTGCGGAGACAATTTTGATCGGAGCGATGAATCCTTGCCCGTGCGGGTTCAAGGGATACCCGGAGCAGAAGTGCATCTCGAATCCTTCAGCTTGCGCGAAGTATGCGGGCAAGATTTCCGGGCCGCTGATGGATCGCATCGACATCCACATCGCCGTTCCCCGGCTGAAGCCAGACGAGCTGCTGGGGATGGGGATTGGGGAGTGCAGCGAGGCGATCCGGGACCGCGTGCTAGCTGCCCGCGAGAAGCAGCACGTGCGACTGGGAGAGCACCGGACGAATGCGAAAATGGGGCCGCGCGAGATTCGGGAGCTGATTCAGATGGACGACGAGTCGAAGGAGTTCATGCGCCTAGTCTCCACCCGAATGGGCCTCTCGGCAAGGGTGTTCGACCGCTTGTTAAAAGTGGCGAGAACCGTCGCCGATCTCGCCGGTTCGGATGCGGTCCGAAAAGAGCACCTGGCCGAGGCGGTGCAATATCGGGATCGAACCGAGTCCTAAATTATTTCGGGCGCGATGGATCAGGAAACAGTAGCAGGCGGCGGCTTCTTTACGAAAGGATTGGGCTTGAGTTCGATCTTCTTAACGGACTGCAGGTATTCCACCATCTTGTCAGCGTCTTTGCCGGCCAACTGGCCATGGAAGTGGAGCGTAAATCCGTGAGGGCCTCTGGCGTCGATCAGCTTTGGCTGCAGCGTCAGGAACGACTTCACGGCTTCTAGCTGCCCCATCATGGCGGCGGTGAAAATATCGATTCGTGCTCCGCGTTCGAGGAGCAGTTCCACGATGTCTCGCCGGCCCATGTGGGACGCGCCGCCTAGACCGGACTCCCAGTCACCCCCGCCCCAGTCGATCAGGCCATTGATGAGCATCGGCTCCTTGTCCAGCAGTTGCTTCGCCATATCCAGGTTCGAGTGAGCGTAGATCACGAAGTCCTGGACCATCTCGCGGTTAAGCTGAGGCACTTTCCAGGAGGGCTTGAACTCAGGCGAGGGATAGTCTCGGGTGAAAGCAGCTTCCGTCGGCTTGCGCAATTCTTGCGCAAACGCGATCCCGCTCATCGAGGCAAGGGTGACCCCCGTGCAAAACATGCGGCGCGAAATGGGTTCAGGCATAGTTCTCAGCCGCAATTTACCTCCGAAACCACTTAGCCGCTCTCAAGCATTGCGTGCCGCCAACCCCTCACGCTGACGTAGCAGCCCTCGGCTTTGATCACGTGCAGAAATCGCTCCAAAATCAACGCGCCGATATGGATCGTCTTTTCCCTTCCGCGCTCCATCCCCTTGATTGCAGCTCTCTCGGCATCGCTCAGAGGCATCAACGCGCCGACGGCGCGGCTTATCTCCTCAAAGCTAAGATAGGCGCCGTGCACCTTTTCCGGTTGCCAATTTTCAAGTCCCTCTTTGATGCTGATCAAGTTGGTGCCGCTTGCGCCGAGCACGACGATCACTCCAGGATCCATCCCAGTCCAAGTCTTCGACACACGGTCATCTATCTGGTGGATCGCCTGCAGTATTTGATCGGGGCCTGGCGATTCGCTCATCATCGCGGTTGACTTTAAGCCGAGCGTGCCGACCGAAAAGCTGTATTTGAAGTCGACGTTCCATTCCGAACCGTGCCGTGAGGCGGTCACGAGTTCGGTGCTGTGCCCTCCGGGATCGATGATCGAGAGTTTGTCGAAGCGGGCGAATCGTGGGTCGCGGGAGACGGACTCAAAACCCAGACGCGCCTCTTCCTCGCCGGATAAGACTTCCACCGGGGTGCCCTGCTCGCGGCACAGGTCCAGAAATTCGTCAGCGTTGTTGGCAATGCGAACGGCCATGGTTGCGGCAGCCCGGATGTGGCTGGCCCCCGCAATTTGCGCCTTTGAAAACATTTGGCGCAAGGCTGAGAGGGTGTGCTGCATACGTTGTGCGCTCAGCAAGCCGGTTGCGCGGGTGCCCTCCCCCAAGGCCGTGACTTCCGTGGCCTCTTCAATGACTTGCCACCCGTCAGCCCCGAACTCCGCTACCAGCAGCAGAACAGAGTTGGAACCGACGTCGATCACTGCCTTTCGCATCTTGTTCGAAATCTACCCGTGGTGGTCACCCATTCGGGCGATATCTGAACCATATTGAACGTCCAATTAAAGAGAAGAATGGTCGGCCCTTGTGGAGATTTCGTGCAGTGTGACCACAACGCTTGCGCGAACCGCTAGAATAGAGTCCGGGAGGAATCTTTTGACTTTAAAACTGTATGAGAACGCATAAGATTTTTCTGGTAGAGGATAACCCGGACGACGAGCATCTCACCCTGCGGGCGCTTAAGAAAATGCCCGCTAGGTTGGAAACCATCGTGGCAAGGGATGGCCAAGAAGCTATTGATCGTTTGACCGACCCAAGCGAGTCGCTACCGGATTTGGTGCTTCTTGACCTAAAGCTTCCAAAGGTTAACGGAATCGAGGTGCTTCAGCGTCTGCGACAGCATCCCCGAACCAAACACCTTTTGGTTGTTGTCTTAACGTCTTCGGACGAGCCGTCCGACATCAAAGCGAGCTACCAGCAGTACGCCAACAGCTACATTCGAAAGCCGGTTGCATTCGAAGAGTTTGGTGCCGTGGTCAACCAGTTGGGGCTCTACTGGCTCCACGCAAACCTGGTGCCGCCGAAAGAGATCTAGAATTGGGGCATCCTAGGTGAGGCCGACCACCGCGGAGATGAAATCGGTGCGCGGTACCGACCACTCATTATCGAACGGCCATCCGCCGGGCCTGAACACGAGCCGGACGTCATTTCCGTTAGACGTGATCGAACACGACGCTCCGTCCACGCACATTCGGCTGTAACAGCCCGCGACGGCTAAGTCCAGCAGATATGCATCAAAGTCGATCTGAAAAAACATCTGCTGACTTCTAGCTAGCGCAAGATCGTAGAACTCCAGGGTGCAAATCCCGTTCGTTGAACGCTCGATCCGCAGCCATCGGTCCGCATCTTGGATTCCTTCGTCCATTACTCGAACTACCCTTTCCATGGTTGGCCTCTCAATTCCTTTATCACGAATCTCTAAAAGTTGGAAGGCTGATTCGAAGCGCTGTTCCCTGTTTTGGGTCGGAAGCGCTGAAGCGGACAGGGGTTCCTTCCCTTGAGTTCCTAGATTGCATTAGCGGTTACGCCGGTAACGCTTGAATCGAGAAATCCTAGCTTTTTCGCCATTCTGGCGGCTTCCCTTTCGAGGCGTTTGCGCTCATTGACTTTGAGCGGGCGGAATGGCTCGACGCTGATGTTGGCGTGGCTGCCCGCGCGGCTAAGCCGCCAGGTCCCGATGGCGACGCCATCGGAAAGCACCACCGCCTCAACCTGTCCTGCTTTTCGAAAAACCCGCTTGACGGACTCCTCGGGAATAAGGAGCGACTTGTCACGGTAAGCCATGATCAAGGGGTCGAATTTGGCGAGCAGCTTGACGCCCAGCGCAGCCTGTAGCGGTGCGGACGCTTCGTTCAGGCAGTAGTAAGTTGCCGTTTTTCCCTCTATGGCAAAAGCATGTATCTCCGGTTCGAGCTCTTCAAACGCCTGCCTTGCCTCGGGGGCCTTCAAACCTGCCCAGTAGGTGAAGTCCTTGACGGTGCCAAGGGCGAAGCCCTGCAAGTAGCGCCTCAAAAGTCCGCCCAGCGTTGCAGCGCAATTCACGGGCTCGAGTTGGGCAAACTTTTGCGATGCGCCACGTCCGACCACGCATAGCTTTTGTTGGAACGCCAATCCCATAACGTCCTGTCCCCACCCCGCCCAAGGCAGATTCTTGAGCTCCGGCACAGCCTCGTGCAGTTCTGAGCGGCTGTGTGGGCCCTTTGCGAGTGCTTCGCAGATGGCGGCAAGCATCGGTTCAGGGTCCTTCGACTCGGTTCGAGAAAACCAACGGAGATAACCATGAAAGTAGCGCTCGCCAAGGCACCCGAGAATGAGCGCTTGGTCTTCCCGGAGATGGGCGTGAAGGGTGTGGCGGAGACTCCAACTTTTCACGATCGGACCGCCCTCTGCGAGAGCCGACGACTCCCACTCGCGAGGCAGCTTTTTGGTTCGTGCCGCGACCGCAGTTGGCAAGCTCGCCGCGTATTGCGTTTGGACGGCGACCATCGCATGAACGGCGTCGAAGGGGTCCTTGAAGGGCTCGATCAACCCTTGGCGCGAAAGAATATGTCGGCGGGCTTCCGCGAGAGTCAGTAGATCACCTTGTTCAAGGGGTATTCGACTAAGCCGGTTGCTCCGGCCTTTTTCAGATTCGGGACCAGATCGCGTACCTCGCGCTCGCTGAGAATAACCTCGGCCGCAATCCAGTCCGGATCGGAAAGTTGGCTGATCGTTGGCGTCTTTAGCGACGGGAGCAAGGCGAGAATCTGGTCTTGTTGCGCTCTCGGCAAGTTCATTTTCAAGCCAACCAGCTTTGAAGCATTCATGGCTCCCGTCAACAGGATCTCTAGCGATTCGATCTTGTCGCGACGCCAATCGTCAGCCATGGCCTCTTTGCTGGCGACGAAGCGCGTGGTGGATGTCAGCAGCGTTTCGACAATCCGCAAATTGTGGGCGCGCAAGCTGTTTCCGGTCTCCGTGTTGACGACGATGGCGTCCACCAGCTGCGGGACCTTTACTTCACAGGCGCCCCAACTGAATTCCACCTGCGCATTCACGCCGTGCTCCCTTAAGTATCGCTCGGTCAGCCGGACGTATTCGGTGGCGATGCGCCTGCCTTCCATATCTTTAATGCTGGAGATCGGGCTGTCGTTGTGAGCGGCCAAAACTACGCGGATGGGGTTGCTGGTCAGCTTGGAGTATCGAAGCTCGCAGACCTCGTGGACCTGGGCACCGGCATCGGTGATCCAGTCGTGACCCGTCAATCCAGCATCGATGATGCCCTGCTGGATGTAAACGGGAATTTCTTGGGGACGGAGCAGGATCGGCTCGATCTCCTCATCGTCTACCACGGGTTGGTAGGAGCGGGAAGAAATCTTGAAATTAAATCCTGCGCGGGCGAAGAGGGCGAAAGTAGCGTCCTGCAGGCTCCCTTTCGGCAGCCCGAGTTTCAGCTTCATTCAGTGAAGTTTACCGTTAGGTGGCCTGACCGGAGGAGGGCTTTGCTCCTACCCTTGCTAGAGGTCGCTACTGGGGCCGCACGACTCGTTCAACGCTTTCCACGGCCTCACCTGCCTCCGGGGAGGCGGTCCTGATAAAAGCCTTCTTACGTGACCACATGTCTTCCAGGGTTAAGCCATCGCGACGCATCACCACGCCGGCGGCTGAGAACATGACGAGAGCGATGGCCAGTAGGCAGATAAGGATCCGAACCGGAAGGCTGATCGTTTTCATCTCTGTGAAAAGTATACGTTTGTGAAGTGGAGCAGGTTGACACAAGACTGCGGAATGAATTGGGGGAAACTGTTGAGAGATGTTGACAGTGCGATGGTGCGGGGGAATGGCGTTCGAGGCTGAGGTGCCCAGCGGGAATAACTTTGTCATGGATGCGATCGAGGAATTCGGGGGCAAAAACTTGGGACCCACGCCGGTCGAAGCCTTCCTCTCCTCCGCCGCCGCCTGCAGCGCGATGGACGTGGTATCGATTTTGGAAAAGAAGCGCCAGAAGGTGACGGATTACCGCATCGAAGTCGAATGGCAGCGTCCTCCGCAGGGTCAAGCACCTCGGCCGGTGCTGTCGGTTATCATTCGTCACATTCTTCGAGGTGAAAACCTAGACCCGGGGGCGGTGCAGAAAGCCGTAGAGCTGAGCGATTCAAAGCATTGCACCGTGGTCGCAACATTGCGCCACGGGCCTACGGTGCTGTCAGAGTTCCGCATCGACTCCTAGGCGTTCCACAGCACTCTCTCGGCGAGAATGAGCGCCACGAAGTCATCGACCGGCTCGGGCGGGACTTGGAGGGTGGCGGGCAAGAGCTTACGGAAGCCTCGCCGGGGGTTAGCCAGCCAGTATCGCTCTCGCGCTTCGAGGGTGGTGTCCCGCTCGTCGACGAGCAGGACGGCCATGCTCGTCAAATGCTCTCTGATTCGGGAAACCGCTTTACCGCTCGAAGTCCCGCCCCCAACGATGATCATCTCGTAAGGAGCCGCGGCGTAAGCTTCGTGGAGCTTCGGGACCAAGGCTTCGGTCGGTGCGATGCACCGCCACAGAAGACTCAGCTTGCCCTTATCGTCCCGGCGAACGAGAGCCATGCCGCATTTGGAGGACCCAGGATCGATGGCAAGCACCGTCTTCTCGTTCATGCACCGATGATAGCGCTATCTCAGGCGAAATTCCAGTTTCAGGAGATCGGCGGCGCGCGTGTCGCTTGCGGCGATCGCTTGAACTCTGATCGTCCGGTTGACAGCCTTGACCTTGCTCATGAGGCCAAAAATCTCAGCCGGCGTCACTTCGCCGAACTGGTCGCTGCCCAGCTTCGCGATAATCTTATCCTTTTGAGCCCGCTCCCGAATCTGTATGCTGATCAGGTCTTCAATCTGTTTGAAAATGGTGGCCTCGTCTTTTGTGCCGTCGATGACCGTCTCCGCGAGGACTTGCCCTTTCGTGTAGATCATTGGGTTCGGCAAGACCTGAAGCTCCAACGACACGGGTTCCCCTTGAAAGGCATTGAAGCTCGAGGAAGCCAGGAGCACGACGGGAGTTTTGGAACTCGCCATCTGCTGCACGATCTGCCGCTCGATCTGCTGCGGGGTGATGGGCTCCTGCGTGATCGGATCGGTGTGCTCCACGATTCCCGCTTCTTGGAGACTTTCGCTTCGCTTCGCACCTCTTGCAATCGCTGCGATGCGAGCACTTCGCAGCAGTGTCGTTAGGGAGTCTTGAGCCTGAGCAACCGATCTGCCGCCTTCGACAGGAACCCGCGCAACCTCTTCACCGAATTGGTACATCAGAGGCTCGGTTCTCGATTGGCCGTGGATTTGGGCATAGAAGCCTTGCGCCTGGCGCACCTGGTGAATGATAGCTTGCAGCTCTTGCTGAGCCGTGTCGAGTTGCGCCTGATAGCTGGTTAGCTGTTGCTGGGCGCGGTCCAGGTCCTCTTTTGCCCGGTCTCTTGCAATCCTCAGCTCATTCTCGTCAGCCGAGAGCCTCTTTATGTCTTCTTGAAGCTCCGAAATGCCCTTTTCCAGGTTCGTATTCTCGGTAATGAGCGCCAAGTTCCGTTTATCGGTTTCCTCCTTCTGCTCGCCGGCAGTTCTTGCGAGGGCTTGCTCCTGCTGGGTCGCCAAACGTGCAGCACTGAGTTGCACTTGGACTTTCGTGAGTTGGGCCTGCTGCGCGGCAAGTCGGCTCTTTTGACTGTTGAGCTCCCGTTGCGTGGCCGCTCGCTCCCGGTCAAGTCGATTAATCGTGCTGTTTGCCTTGCTGGCAGCTTCTTGCAGCCCCGTTATCTTCGAATTGAGCGTGACCAATTTGTTTCCCTGTTCTTGGACTTGCTTGGTCTTTGCGCGAATGTCCTTGTCGAGCTTGTCGATCTGCTTGCTCTGTGTGTCGAGTTCGGTTCGAACGTTGCCTAGCTCGTTGCGGGCACCTTTAAGATCGCCCAGGGCTTGGTTTCGCTGCTGCACCGCCCGCCGGCCTTCAATGATCCATTGCCGGACATCCGAGCTGAAGATAGTGACCAGGATGATCGTGAACAAGGAAATAAGCGCGCCCATGATGAACGTGCCGAGTTGGGCGGTGTGCTTCGGACGGAGCTTCCATATCTTGAGGCGCTTCTTTCCGAGCGTCCTTCCGACGTTATCGGCCAGCACGGCGATAATTCCGCCGAGCAGCACGAAGAGCAATAGAAAGGCAATTGGTAAAAGGTCCAAGGTTTAGGCGTTCCTTCGCCACATGATGAAGACGGCACAAACAAATCCTATTAAGAGCGGAAGGAATGCCGCGATCCACGCAGGTAGAACGCCTCCGAGCGCCCATACGTTCATGAAATTTCCGATGAGCTGATATCCGAAGATGATTCCGATGGCGAGCGCAAATCCCGTTGCAGTCCCAGTGCGAGCGTTTCGAATTCCGAGCACCGCGCCAAGGGTCCCAAAGATGATGGCAGCAAGCGGCACCGAAAGCTTCAGCCAGTATCCATATTCCAGGTTCGCAATCTTCTCTTTTCTCAAGTTTCCATCGCGCTTGCCCCGCTCGATCTGGCGGCGAATCTCAGCCATCGAGTACACGTCGTTGTCGTTGTTCGAGGCGGTCATGATGTCGCCTGGAGACAGAGTCACCTTGGGGACTTGCGGTGGCCAGGCCTCATTCGTTTTGATGACGTAGGCATTACCGGGAATGATGAGTTGGCTCTCACCTCGAATGTGCCAATCTCCCACCCCGCGAAACGCCATTTCTTTGACTAGGAGCAGATAGGTGGGTTTTCGCTGATCATTGTAGGTGGTAATGGTTACATCGCTCATCGTGCGGCTTGCAAGATTAAACGAACGCGCAACGAGGATCGCGTTGACGTTTTTGTCGCTAATTTGTACATGAATTGGCTCTCCGGTTACCGCGCCTCCCTTTTCGGCGAGCTCGATGAGCAGGATCTTGGCGCGATTCGCAGCGGGAGGAACAAGGCGCTCGTTGAAGACAAAGGTGAGGGCCGCGATTGCGATCGAAAATAGGATGACGGGCAGAATGATGCGAAATACGCTCGCTCCGGCGGCCCGGAGGGCGACGACTTCGCTATCGGAGCTTAGTCGTCCGAAAGCGAGAAGGCCAGCGAGCAAGATGGCCATCCCAAACGTTTTTGCAACGATCGCAGGCAGGAGCAGAATCGTGAGCTCTCCAATCGTGTTTGGCGGAACACCCCGGACAATGTAGTCGGCTACCCGATTTAGGTAGAGCCCGGCGAAGAGGAGGGCGGTAAAGAGAGCAACGCCGAAGAGCCACGGACCGATGACCTCTTTGAGGATGAGGCGGTCAATCTTCATGCTGCCCCCGAATTCCAGACCCTCTCCCCCTCGGAAGGGGGAGGGGGCTATGGAGTGGAAGTCCCCCTCCCCCTTCCGAGGGGGAGGGGATAGGGGAGAGGGTCCGGCGCACGCTAGAGCTCTTCCTCTAGCCTTGGCTCTTCGTTCTTTGCCTGCTCAATGACATGTCCTTCTGCGGCCTCGATGGCGGGCGTATCCGCATCTTGCGTCAAGAAAGACGTTCCAAACTGCTCGCCGAGATAGTGCTTTCGCACTCCTTCGTGAGCGGCGATTTCTTTGCTGGACCCTCTTGCATAGATCTCGCCGCCAATCAGAATGTAATTTCGGTCGGTAATTCTCAAGGTCGCTGAGATGTTGTGATCGGTGATCAGGATGCCAATATTCTGCCCCCTCAAACGAAACAGAATTGCTTGAATTTCCTCGATGGTCACCGGGTCGATCCCCGTAAAGGGCTCGTCCAGCAGGATGAACTTGGGCTCGATCGCGAGCGCCCGAGCGATCTCTACTCGGCGTCTCTCGCCGCCGGAGAGCACATTACCGGTGCTGTCGATCACCTTGCCGATATGCAGCTCTTCGACGAGTTGATCGATCTTGTTTCGTATCTCCTTGCGGCTCTTTTTCGCAAGCTGAAGAACGAGTTTTAAATTGTCACGAACGGTGAGTTTGCGGAAGACGCTGGGCTCTTGAGGGAGGTAGCTGATGCCGGTTTTGGCGCGGCGATGCATGGGCCAGCGGGTGACCTCGCGATCATCGAAGTACACCTTTCCGCGGTTCGGCTTCACCAAGCCAGTGGTCATATAGAACGTCGTGGTCTTGCCGGCCCCGTTTGGGCCAAGCAGGCCGACGATCTCGCCTTGCGCAATCTCGAAAGAAACTTTGTCGACTACTTTCCGGCCTTTGTAGGATTTTTCAAGACCCTCCGCCCGAATCTTCACTTGCCGCCGTCTCCCGTCTTCATCTTGGTCGTCGAGGGATTGCCTTCCGTCTCGTAGCGAATGGGCTGGAGTTTTTCATCCACCGTAATGATCAGCTTATCGACGTTTGTTTCCCCATTGAAGCTGCCCGTTCCGACGAGGTGAACATTCCCAACGAGCGTGATCGTGCGGGCTGTTCCCGTAAAATCGAAGATCAGCTTGTCTCCACGCCCGACGAGATTGGTGATCGCCGGTTCCTTTGCCCCCGCATCCGTTTCAGATCGCAAGAAAGTGAACTCGACGGGACCTTGGATCGTGCCCTTCTTTAGGTTCGTTGAAGAGGTTTTGGCATTGGGGTCAAGCGAAATCGCGCCACTCGTGCCGACAAGATCGAGCGCCTGGGTATACGTCTGCGCCACATCCTTGTCCTCTTTCTTCACAGTGCGTGCGCCGGTCGTATCCGACCGTACGCGAAGCTTTGCGGGCATGGTCAGCTCCCCCTCTTCTTGAGTGCCAGCGTAGACCATCCTGGCCGAGTCGATGCGGGTTCGCGACTGCTCGGGGCCGGGGGCTGTGCGGAGCTTCTTGCTCAACTCAAAATCCTCACGCACCTTGGAATCCATGATCGCAACCGCGGAACCTGAAAGGTTAGCCTCTTCAAGATAGAAAAGGCTCGCAATAGGTTTGGCGACGCCCTGAATCTCATTGCCTTGAAGCAGCAAGCCATTGCTCCGCACGTCGGCGGTCAGGGGTGATCCGGTTCCTGAAAAGCGAACGAGCTGTCCGGGCGTGTAGCTAATGCTCTTGCCCACAAAATCCCTGAGGATGATGCTTTTCTCCCCGTCTTGGAAAAAAATGTCCTGATCCTGCGAGCCTATGGCGAGGGCCATCAATGCCAGCAGGGCGAGGGTGAGCTTTTGACGCAACTAAGTGCCCTCCGTGCTGAATCCCGTCCACTCGCCGTCGTCGTTCAGCGTGAGCACGGCTCTACTGACTCCGCGCATCGTGCCGAAGCTGCCGGGGCCGCGTCCTTCCATGTTGACGTTGCCGCTAAGGGTGATAGTGGGAGGAGTCGAGAGGTTATCGAAGACCATGCGGTTACCAGTGGCTACCATTGTGGAACCTTTTTTGCCTCCGACGGGTGCTTGCACGACCGTGATCTTGACTGAACCGGTCAAAGTGGCACTTCGGAGACCGCCACGTTTGCCCGTGGTCTTGGGCTCGACGATGGCAACCGCTGTGCTGCCGGTTGCCACGAGGCTCTGCTGGCTCGCAGAATCTAGATTCGTCATGGTCACCGGCCCGGATAGATTGACCAAACCGTCGCTGGTTCGATTGGTGTAGTCGCCCTTCGAACCGGTCATCTTGGTGATTCGGCCCCCTCTCGGGGTCGTCACGGTTTTGGTGACCTGAACTCCTCCGGTCGCAATCGCCTTTCTAACCTCGCTCTTCTTACTATCGGCTTTGCTAGGGACGGCGTCGAGCGTGACTTGTTGAGAGGAGAGCTTAAGGCCCTGCGTTTTATCATCGACCACCACATTTCCGCTCAGGGTGAACTTATAGACTGGGCCCGCGGCCTGAGTGAATCGCGCACTTTTCGCATTTACGACCAGTGCTCCGGCTTGATCTGTGTAGCGAAACACGCCTTGGCCGATGGCCAGTGAGGCCACAACGAAAACCGCTATTCCGAGGACGAAGGGGCGCTTAACGAACATCTCTTTTGAACATGTCTGGCGTGGCGATCACCTTCAGATCGGGAGTCATCCACACCTCTTGCAACCCGCTGATGGTGCCTGAAGTGCCGACCACTTTGACGTCCCCGCTGGCCCTGATCAATTCTTTCGCCGCCTCATATCGAATCCTGTCGCAGGTCATGGTCGTTTTCGTTTCCTTCGAGATCACTTTCGCGCGGCCTTCGAGAACAAGGATCTCATTGTTTTTATCGACTATCGAGCGGTCCGATTGGAACGTCGAGACCACCTTTTGAGCCTTGAAAATGTCGCCGGTGACATCTGACATTTTGCCGGTGAGCTGCCCTCCCTCTTTTGCGAGGTCCAGTACGGCCGACTTCCATCTGACGGTCCAGAGTCGCGTCTGATTCTCTTTGCCACCGAAGCGATCCGCCGAGCTAACGCCCAAATTGATGGTTTGCACCTCAGGCTCAGCCTTCTGGTCAGGCGGCGGCTTCTCAGGCGCGACGGGCTCGGCCTTTTGAGAGGAGCAGCCTGCGGCGACCGCAAGCAAGGCTATGAGAGCATAGGGAGCGCGGATACTTCTGCCCTCCTTGCGAATTTGCCCGTGTGCTGGCCCGCAAGCTGACCGCAAGCGGCAGAGATGTCGTGGCCGCGTTCCACTCTTTGCGTGACATTGATTCCCCTGCCATCGAGGATGGAGCGAAAGCTTCTGACGCGGTCGCTCTCCGGTCTCGCAAATCCCTCGCCGGTATCGACCCAGTTGAAAGGAATGAGATTGACCACGCTGGGAATGCCCCGAACGATTCGGGCAAGCTCTCTGGCCTGATCGGCAGTATCGGTCAAATCCTTAATGAGAAGGTATTCAATGGTGATTTTGCGGCCAGTTGCGCTGTGGTAATCCCTCATCGCCTGCATGACTTCCGCTACCGGCCATTTGTGATTAACGGGCATGAGCCTATTTCGCACCTCGTCGAGCGGCGAGTGCAGCGAGAGAGCAAGATGGATGGGGAGCCTCTCCTGAGCAAGTTGCCTGATCTGCGGAACGAGGCCAACCGTTGAAATGGTGATGTGGCGGTAAGAAAGACCCACCTCTTCGTGCATGAGCTTGATGGCTTTAAGCACGTTCGGCAGGTTCAATAGCGGCTCTCCCATGCCCATGAAGACCACATGAGAGATCCGAGTTTTGGAGGGCGGCGACCCGGCATCGCTTTTCCGGCTCACTCGCTGAAGCAGCAGATATTGGCCGATAATCTCTCCGGCCGTTAGATTGCGATCAAAGCCACCGAGCCCGGTGGCACAGAACTTGCAGCCCATCGGGCATCCGACCTGACTGGAAAGACAGCAGCTCACCCGCTCATCGTACGGCAGCAAAACGCACTCGTAGACCTGATCGTCGCCGTTATGGACAAGCAGCTTGTCCACCTTGTCAGAGGACACGCGGTGAGCCGCGATCGAGAATGGGGTCGTGCGAAAGCGCTGGTCCAGTTCGTCTCTCAAGTCTTTCGGCAAATCCAGCATCTGCTGGAAGTCGTCTTCAGCGCGAGCGTACAAGTGATGGGCAATCTGCTTCGCGCGCAGTTTCGCATCCGGCCGAAAGCTCAATGCTTCCGCCAGCTCCTCCCGGGTCATCCCCACCAAGACCGGCCGCAAATCCACTGCCGGAATGTACCTTTCGCTCACCACTTACTATCCTTACGCCGGTTCGTCAGCGGGAAGTTTTTCGCAGGTCTCGTTTATTCAAGCAGCACTTGGAACTTTCGGGGAAGATGGTCTATATTAACCACATGGTTGATCATCAACTTGACCGCTTGTTTCACGCCCTTTCCGATCCAACCCGACGGTCTATGCTGCGACGGCTTGCGGCAAAGGAGCGGACGGTGACGGAGTTGGCTGATCCGTTTATGATGTCGCTTGCCGCAGCTTCAAAGCATGTGCGAGTTCTGGAGCGAGCCTCATTGATAAACCGAACGGTTACAGGCAGAGTCCACATGTGCCGCCTGAATCCAGCACCCTTGGCCGAGGCGAACGAGTGGATTTGCTTTTACGAGCGATTTTGGGAGATGAAGGCAAGCGAGTTGCAAGAACTCTTTGGGTCCCCAAAAGGGGCTTGACCCTTTCTCTTCGCGCGTGGGACGCTCGCCAGCACCGGGACCGAGAACCGGTCCCGCCACTATAAGGCTCAACAGGTATTCTCCGTGCCTTGACGAACCGGGAGCAGAACAGAACGGAGCCGTTCCTTCAGTGCGCAGCCTGCAAGAAGATCATCTTCTCGGTGGACTTCGAGCAAGGGCTGCGTGTGTGTCCTTACTGCGGACACCATCACCGTTTGCCTGCTCGCATGCGGATCGATCTGACGTTTGACCCGGGCAGCTTTAATGAGATGGACCGGGAGCTTCGCTCCGTCAACACGCTGCAGTTCCCCGACTACAACGACAAGCTCAAATTAGCGCTTGAAGTCGTGGACGATTCCGACTCGATGATTTCAGGCACGGCCGCGCTCGAAGGACGGCCAGTGAACGTCGCGGTTGCGGACTTTGCGTTCATGGGCGGGTCGATGGGATCGGTGAACGGGGAAAAGGTGACCCGCACCCTCGAACGTGCGGCTGACTCTGGCAATCCGGCCATCATTTTCTGTGCTTCCGGTGGAGCGCGGATGCAAGAAGGACTCCTTTCTCTTATGCAGATGGCGAAGACCACTGCTGCGGTGCAGCGTTGTAATCGCGCGGGCGTTCCGTTCATCTCGGTCTTTACCGATCCGACGATGGCGGGGGTTCTTGCCAGCTACGCAAGCGTCGCCGACATCATCATCGCCGAGCCCAAGGCGCTTGTCGGATTCGCGGGCGCTAGGGTCAGCAAGCAAGCGGGGGTTGGAAAAGTGCCCGATGATTTCCAGACCGCCGAATGGTCTTACAACCACGGCATGATCGACCGGATTGTGCCGCGAAAAGAAATGCGGAGCACGCTGGCCGCACTTGTTCGCATTCTTGGAGGGCAGCATGCCGGATAAAGACCTACCAAACGACCTAGAAGACGGCTTAGAAAGCGCGATGAAATCGATGGGCGAGTTGCAGCAGCGCCTGGAATCTGGAAGCGAGGTTGACGAAAAGGAGCTCACGATGCTCTCCCGCGCGATTGCCACCCAGATTGAAAAGATGCGGACGGCTCTGGAGGATGCGGTCGGGACCCTCGATCCCGAGTACTTGCGAGAAGAAATGCGCAAGCAGCTTTCACCCGAAGAATTTGAAGAATGGCTCGCCACCGAAGAGGGCCGAAAAAGACTCAGAGAAGAGATGAAGCGAGAGGAAGAGATCGCTAAACAACTTGGAGACGCGTAAAAATGCCCGACCATCCGAAGACTCATAAGGAATGGGAGAAGCCGCTTATCGATCTTGAAGAAGGCATTTCCAAATTACGCGACCTTGCCCGACGAGAATCCGATCCCGAAAGAAAGGCGAACCTGGAGATTCGCATCTCCGATCTAGAAACAAGAGCCATCCGCGCGAGGGACACCATGTACGACAAACTCGGTCCCTGGGAAAAGGTGCTTGTAGCCCGCGCAGAGCGCAGACCCTACACGCTCGACTACATTCAGGCGATTTTCCACAACTTTGTAGAGCTTGAAGGAGATCGTCTGGGGCAGAAAGATGCTGCAATTGTCGGAGGCCCGGCGATGATGGATGGCGAGCCCGTGATGATCGTCGGCCACCAAAAGGGTCGCAATATCCAGGAACGGCAGTTCCGAAACTTTGGGATGGCGAAGCCGGAAGGTTATCGTAAGGCCATGCGCCTCTTCGATATGGCCGAGAGATTTGGATTGCCCATCATCACGTTCGTGGATACTCCGGCTGCCGATCCTGGGGTCGAAAGCGAATCGCGGGGCATCTCGGAAGCCATCGCGGCCAGCATGCTGAAGATGTTTGATCTAACCGTGCCAACGGTGTCAGTCGTAATCGGCGAAGGCGGCAGCGGGGGCGCAATCGGGATCGCAGCTTCAAACCGGGTGCTGATGCTCGAGCACAGCATTTACTCCGTGATTCCGCCCGAAGGCTGCGCGGCCATCCTTTGGCGCGCTCCCGAAAGGGGCCCCGACGCGGCGGTTGCTCTCAAGCTAACTGCTCAATCCGCCCTTGAATACGGACTGGTCGATGAGATTGTGCCGGAGCCGGACGGAGGTGCACATCGAGACTGGCCGGAGGCGGCGGCTCTCATCAAGCAGGCCGTGCGCAAGCATCTGGATGAAATCAAGCTGCTTTCCAGGGAAGCGGTTCGGGACCAGCGCTACGCGAAGTTCAGAGCGATGGGAATTTTCGAAACCGTTACCCCTTACGAGCCCGAGATGGTCGCGGAAGGCTGATCCAAGTGGAGTTGCTTGCCTAGCTTCTTCAGGATCAGATACACCAGGCACGCGCTGAAAATGCCCATGCAGACCCCCGCCAGAACGTCTGTCGGCCAATGGATTCCGCGATAAATGCGGCTGACGCCCACCAGTGCCGCCCAGCCGACGGCTACAGACCCGATCCAGGCGTTCTTCGTGCCGCGCGTCATCAGGACGAGCATCGTGGCAACCGCGAACGATGTCGTCGTGTGGCCGCTGGGGAAGCTGTTGGCAAAGAACGTTTCGTGCGGCTGCGAGTAGAAAAGATTGCTGGGACGATCCCGCGGCATGAGCTTCTTGAGCCCCTGCGCCATGGGAAGGCCCGCGACGATTATCGTCGTCAGCAGCGGCAGGACGAAGTACTTCGTCGACTTCCAGCGAAGCAGCAGAAGGGTCGCAAGGCCCTGGACCCATCCCAGCCCCGTGCTGCTGATGACGAGCATCACGATATCCAGTACCGGATGATTCAGCCCCACATGGATGGCGCGAAAGGCATCCTGGTCGAACTTAAGCAGCCAGTCCACAGCAGAAGCCTACCAACTCTATCCCATTCTTCCACGATCACCGCCTTACGCAAGATAATCGCGTAACCGATCACCCGCGCACAGCGATAATACAGTCATGCTTTCCACAAAAGGGCTGAGCGAGGAGCAACTACGCGACGTGCTCGCGCGGGCGGAGGAGATTCAGCAGGGCCATGGAGCCAATTCCTATGCCGCGGTGCTCACCGCTGCCCAGGAGGCAGGTCTCTCAAAGGATGCCGTGACGAAGGCTCTCCAAGAGCGTCTGGGTCTCCTGGGCGCCCCGCCGAGCAAGGGAGAGTTGATCTTCGCAAAAGGCACTCAGAACCGGTTCTTCGCCGCCGAAGTGCTGGAGCAAAACGAGCAAACGTATCGAGTCCGATTCCTAAACGGCGGCGAACACACCGTCAGTTTCGAAGACCTTCGGCCCCTCCACTTGCTTCCCGGAGAGCCGCTTGTCTGCCCCTGGCCAAATTGGGGTTGGTGGACCTGCTCGGTCGTTCGCTACGACGCCGAGAAGCTCAAGGTAAGAGTCACGGACAACATGGGAAGCGAAAAGGCCTTCGACCTCTCGCAGGTCTACCGCGCGGCTCCCAAGACTGCCCTCAAAATCAGCTCCTTCTGGATGACGGTAGGACTTTCACTCGGAAGCGGCATCGTCGGCAGCCTTCTAACCTGGCTCGCGATGAGGTAATCGACTATGCGCCAATGGATGGAGTCGGGCGAATCCTTCTTCAAGATTTGGCTCATCTTTGTTGTAGTCCTGGGGGTTCCTTCGGCGATCTTCCGGGCCGTCGCCGCCGAGAGAATCCGCAAGGCACAGGAGAGCCCGCTAGGGCCGATCTGGGCGTTTTGTGCCTGCATCGCTTGCCTGTCGGCCGGATTAGCGCTCCTCACGGTCGCTTTGGAGCGAACGGATTGGCTCGATTATCCAGATGGCGGCTACTCCTCCGAGATTTCTATCGCCGCCCTACTCTTCCTCGCCGCAGGCATCGTGCTAATGGTCCGCGCGGTCAACTAGCTCGACGACACCCAGTCTTAGAAGTTTGAGACCGCCAAGGTGCACCCAATGCTCTAGAATCACAGCATGGCTCTAGAGGGAGGGCTGGGTGAAGGGGAGCTGTGCCACCATTTAGCCATGTCAACGAGGACTGCCGTCCGAGCGCCCCGCGGCACTGAGATTTCTTGCAAGGGCTGGCAACAGGAAGCCGCCCTCCGCATGCTCATGAACAACCTCGATCCCGAGGTTGCGGAGCATCCGGACGAGTTGATCGTCTATGGCGGCACGGGCAAGGCCGCGCGCAACTGGGAATGTTTCGACGCCATCGTGCGCTCGCTAAGGGACCTGGACGACGACGAGACGCTGCTGATCCAATCCGGCAAGCCGGTCGGAATCTTCCGAACACACTCGAACGCCCCAAGAGTGCTCATCGCCAATTCAAACCTCGTCGGGCGCTGGTCCCACTGGGAGCACTTTCATGAGTTGGACCAGAAGGGCCTGATGATGTACGGCCAAATGACAGCCGGCTCTTGGATCTATATCGGCAGCCAGGGCATCGTGCAGGGCACCTACGAGACCTTCATGTCTTGCGCCGAACGGCACTTTAACGGCAGCCTGCAAGGGAAGCTGGTGGTAAGTGGCGGCATGGGGGGAATGGGAGGCGCTCAACCGCTCGCTGCTACGATGGCGGGTGCGGGTTTCTTGGGAATTGATGTCGATGCCTCACGTATCGAAAAACGCCTGCAGACCGGCTATTGCGATCATATCGCCACTTCCCTGGACGAGGCACTGGAGATGCTGGCGGCACGAGAGCCGATCTCCGTTGGGCTCGTGGGGAATTGCGCCGAGGTTCTGCCTGAGATGGTTCGGCGCGGCATCGTGCCCGACATCCTCACCGATCAAACCAGCGCCCATGATGAGCTGAACGGGTACATCCCAGTCGGGCTAAGTTTGGAGGAAGCTGCGCGGCTGCGAGATCGAGACCAGGCCGAATACTTGCAAAGATCCTTTGAGTCAATGGCAACCCATGTGCGGTCCATGCTCAATCTGCAAGGGATGGGGGCGATCACGTTTGACTATGGCAACAACCTTCGGGCCCAGGCGAAGCGGGCGGGAGTGGACGACGCCTTCGACATTCCGGGGTTCGTTCCCGAGTACATCCGGCCCCTCTTTTGCGAGGGCAAAGGGCCGTTTCGCTGGGCCGCGCTTTCAGGGAATCCCGAGGACATTTATCGAACGGACCGAGCGATTCTTGAGCTCTTCCCAGACAATGAGCCATTGAAGAGGTGGATCGAGTTAGCTCAGAGTCGCATCCAGTTCCAAGGCCTGCCTGCCCGCATCTGTTGGCTGGGCTATGGTGAGCGCGAGAAAGCCGGGCTGGCCTTCAACGAAATGGTCCGAAGTGGCGAGGTCGAGGCACCGATCGTGATCGGGCGCGACCACTTAGATGCTGGCTCGGTGGCCTCACCGAACCGAGAGACGGAAGGAATGCTCGACGGGTCGGATGCGGTTGCCGATTGGCCACTCCTCAACGCGATGCTGAATACGGCCGCCGGAGCCACCTGGGTGTCGCTTCACAACGGAGGCGGCGTGGGCATTGGCTACTCGCAGCATGCGGGGATGGTCATCGTCGCTGACGGAACCCCAGAGGCTGCCGAACGCCTAAAGAGAGTGCTTACATGCGATCCCGGAACGGGAGTCATGCGACATGTAGATGCCGGCTACGACCGCGCGCGAAAAGTTGCGGGCGAACGTGGCGTAAGCATTCCTATGCGATGAAGCACCTCATCATCCTTGCCACCCTAGCGCTCGCGAGTTGCGCTCATGCATCGAAGATCGTGCTGATCCCGCTGGACAATCGACCCGCGACCGGTCAATACGCCGAAATGGTGGCTCGCATGGGTGGGGCAGAGGTCATCAGCCCGCCCATGCGGTTCCTGGGCAACTACACGATTCCCGGCTCGCCAGATGCGATCCTCAAGTGGTTGGAAGAACAGCCACTCGGCCCGGGCGACAGTTTCGTCGTGAGCGTGGACATGGTGTGTTACGGCGGCCTTTTCGAGTCTCGCAAGAGCCGGGTGGCTCTGCCGGATGCGGTAGAGAGGCTGAAACGGCTGCTTGCCATACGGAAACGGTCTCCGCAAGCCAAGCTCTACCTCGTTTCTACGATCATGCGGCTGACGCCAAGTGCGACGCACGATGCTTCTTCTTACCGGTTGGAGCTTGCCCGATATGTAGGACTTCGAAGCCAAGGCGCGTCGGCCCAGCAGCTAAAACAGCTCAAGGCGCTTATCCCTTCCGGGGCGCTGGAAGAGTACGACTCCGCGCGAACTCGAAACCACGAGCTTCAAAAGACGCTGATTCGACTGACCGCGCGAGAACCGATCGACCTGGTGGTGCTGGGGCAGGACGATGCGGCAACGTCAGGTCCCCACGTAAAGGAAAAGGCGAACCTGAAGGGGCTGGCGGGCGTGATGCCGAAAATTTTGTTTTGTGAAGGCATCGACCAGGTGCCGTCCCTTCTCGTGAGCCGGGCACTGTTGCAAGGGGGAACCCCCACCGTGAAGATCGTTTACTCGGATGCGGAAGCGGCGCAAAGGACGGCGGCGTTCGAGAGCCAACCTCTGTGGCGGACCGTGCAAGACCAGATTAAGACAAGCGGCGCGACAGAGGTCCGAGAGGGCCAGAATCCGGATTACTTCCTGTACATCAACACTCCAGGGCGGCGGCAGGCTGTGTTCACACGCTGGCTTGACGACCTCTTGGAATCGCTGGATCAGCAGGAGCCCGTGGCGGTTGCCGACGTCGATCTTGCCCGCGTGAGTTCTTCTCCTGACCCGGAGTTGTATAACGCCTTGGCAGACAAAGGCCGGCCCATGAAGCTGCTCGCCTATGCGGCCTGGAACACGGCGGCGAACACGATCGGCACGTCTGTGGCCGCGAGCAACATGAGGCTTCACGCCCTGAAGGTGGGCGCAACTGCGGGGACAGAGATCGCGCACAAGCATTTTCTGCTTTATCGAATGGCGAATGACTTTGCCTACCACACGTTTACTCGCCCAGTAGCTTTTGGAATGACTGAAGGACCGCGAAAGGCCGCCATTTTCGGCCAAGAGCTTTCGGAAGTTAATGACTACGTTCAACGCGATCTGAGTAAATTTCTAAAGAAAGCCTTCTACGAAAATTTTCAAGGAAGGAGATTCGTGATCGCATCCAAAACGTACGAGTTCATCGGCCTGAGCGACCTCCAAATCGGCCTCCCCTGGCCCCGCCCCTATGAAGTCCGATTAGAGTTCGAATTACGCGCAAGCGCAATTGATTAGTTCGGTGGAATGTTCTTTCCACCTCCCTGGCCAAGTTGCCCTGGCTCAACGGAATACGTAATCGGCCCTAACAAAGTTCGAGAATCTTCAACCAAGATGGTTGACAAAACCTCAACTACGCGCCTACATAGTTGTGCGCTTCACCATACACGATTCCGACTCCAACTACGTCAAAAACTAATCCGGTTTGAAGAAGAGCCAAATTCCCAGCCCGCAATCGCCTCCCCCCAGGGAAGGAAACGGGAAGGAAACAGGAATCATTGCTGTGCCCCGATACCTATAGCGGAGAGCGCCATTAAGTTCCAAACCACCTGATGAGCCTCCTGATAGGTTTGAAACTGACCTTCTACCGTGTAGGCATCCACCCGGCGAACCGCCGCGTGCTTCGCACACATATCTGCCTCCTCAGCGCGATTGAATTCCACCGAGAAGGACGTTGGCTCCTCCCACACGTGAGGCTGCACGCGCGCTCTTAACCCAGCCTGCGCAGCCTGTTCAATCAAGGGCCCGGTCACGCTTGGATGCAGAAGCCGGCCCATGTACCGCCCGCATCCAGCCTTCGTAGACGCCGTAGCGATCCCGGGCACCAGCGCAGCAGCCTCCGAACACCCGACGTCATCCGAGCTGATCATCACCAGCGGCACGCCATATCGGCCCGCCACGCCCGCGCTGAGTCCGATTTCGCCGCACAGATCGCCGTTCACTTTGAGCCGGTGGACTCCGCCGGTGATCGTGTGCTCCATGATCCCGCCGAGGGCTCCCGCCATTCCGTGATAACCGACGAGCATCGCGGCGTCGAAAGTGCCGTCGATGCCTTCCATCATTCCGTCCGTTCCCGAGCCGTGGCCGCTGATGAGTTGGACTCCGGGTTCCAAACCGTCGATCAGAAGGTTCTTGCTGTTGCCGTGCGAGTCCTTGACCACGATCTCGGTCGCACCTGCGGTTCTTGCTCCTCGGATTGCGGCATTGACGTCGTGGGTCATCATCCGGCGGGCGAACAAATAGTCAAAAGAGTTGCCATCCGGGCGGCTGCATTGTGACCAGGAGACAAGGCCGGTAATGCCCTCGATGTCGGCAGAGATGTAGACCTTCATGCGTGGGGAGCTTTTACCCGCACCGCTACACATGAAAAAATGTCATTGTGAACCTTCATTTTCGCCGCGTTGTCGTCTGAAACATCCAAATCAAACGCTTTAAGAGCAAAAACGAGTATCTTCACAAGACCACATGCTATCCCTCGAACTGACCGCTAAATCCGTTGAAGAGGCCAAAAAACTGGCCGCCGAGCGCTTGGGTGTCGCTGCAGACCAAGTACAGGTAACCGTTCTCGAAGAATCCAAGGGGCTCTTTGGAAAAATGCAGCTCAAGGTTCGCGCGGAGGCTCAGGAGCCTGCGCAGCCAAAGCAGGCACCAAAGGCCAAGCCCGCCAAGGAGACTCCTCCAGAAGTCGTGCAAGACATCCAAGAAACCGTCGAGCCGAAGCCTGAGGAGATGAAGAAGGAATCCAAGAGCCCGCTCGGAAGAGGTCGAGGCCGTGGCAAACCTGCAGCCGCTGAAAGCGCAAGTGCGCCGGCAACCGCGGAAGAGCCTTCGGAGAAAGCGGCGGATGAGCCCGCAGAGCCCTCCAACGGCGGTGCCGTCGCGACTGCCGAGGACGGAGAAGTCATTGTTACGGTGCTTCGAGAGCTGCTTGTTTCAGCAGATATGGAAGTGACGGCAGTGGTTCGAGAAGTCAGCGGACGCTACGTCAACATTCAGCTCGACGGAAAGGACGCCGCATTTCTCGTCGGCAAGCACGGCGAGGTTTTGAACGCTCTGCAGTACCTGCTGAACATCATTGTTACGAAGAGAGTACCGAGCGGGGCTCGAGCCACCTTGGACGCCAACGACTACCGGCGAAGACGTGAGGATGCGCTTACAAAGCTCGCTTCGAGCATCGCGCAACAGGTCGTCGATCGCGGCGAAGAAGCCGTGCTGGACGCTTTGCCCGCATTCGAGCGAAGGATCGTTCACAAGGCGCTCGGAGTCATTCCAGGCATTCAGACCTATAGCGAGGGTGAAGAGCCTAACCGACGCGTGGTCATCGCTCCTGCCGAATAAGACGCTTCTTGAAGTCGTCTGCTGTTCGGTGGACGACTGCCTCAAGGCGCAAGACGCAGGTGCCGACCGCATCGAGCTTTGCTCTGCGATCGAACTCGGAGGGCTCACGCCCTCCATTGGGTTATTTGCCCAGGCGCGGGCCATTGTAAGTCTTCCGCTCTTTGCGATGATCCGGCCTCGGGCGGGCGGATTCCGCTATGCGACATCGGAATTGAATGTCATGCAGCAGGACCTTTCGAATCTCGCTAATGCGGGAGCGGATGGGCTGGTTTTTGGGGCGCTGGATGGAAGCGATTGCATCGACGAAGAGTCTTGCGAATCGCTGATCCAATCTGCCCAGGGCCTGCCTTGCACCTTCCATCGCGCCTTCCAGTCTACGCCTGACCCACTTCAGGCACTAAGGACGCTCATGCAACTCGGCTTCAGCCGCGTTTTGGCCAGTGGGCATTCCGCGACGGCTTTAGAGGGTGCGACCATGCTCAAAACACTTCTAGAAGAGGCAAATGGAAAGATTGGCATCGTCGCGGCGGGCCAAATCCGCGCGAAGAACGTCAAACAAGTGATCGCAGCCACGGGATGCTCAGAAATCCATATTGGGCCCTTTGTGGCCACTGAAGCACCGGGCTATGGGAGCTACAAGGCTCTCAGACTGGATGAAGAGCAAGTCAGGCTGACAAAGAGCCTTTTAGGGGTTGATTCCCAATCGCTTTCGGCGTACTCTACAATGTAGGAACTCGTTTATGAACCTTCGCACGATTCTCGTCGCCTCCTCTGCCGCCGCCCTCTTGGTTGGCTGTGGAGGTCAGAACGCTTCCAGCAGTGGCTACGGAGGTTTTGATTCTTCGCTTGGTAAAGGTGCCAACACGTTTGGGCCGAACAACCCGAACTCGCCGGCTCCCGTGCCAAACGTTGCGGCGTGGCCCAACGAGAACGGCGTACCCGTGCTCGTGCGCGGCGTTAATCTTCCCTACTTCGATGGCAAGGCTGGCCACGATTTGGGCAAGAACCCGTTCAGCCCAACGGACGAAGTTTGGTACAAAGCGGATGCCGTCGACAAACAGTTTCAGGAGCTTGCCGACATTGGATTTAACGTTGTGCGCGTGTTCCTGTTCGAGAAGGGCGAGGGCCTGAAGGTTAGCAAGGACGGCTACGTCACGGGGCTCGACGAAACCTTCTCAAAGAACTTGGGCGATATGGTCGAGCGGGGACGTGTGCATAAGCTGCGCATCTACCTGAGCTTCACCGAAGGCTGGCCCGATGGTTTGAAGAACCCGGTCACCGACAAGAAGGCGCTGGACGCGTACTTCAAGCACGCGGTTGCCCCCATTGCCCGTAAGTTCAAGTCGAACGACGGGGTATTTGCCTTTGACCTGATCACCGGCGTCGAGGCTCTGACCGCCCCGGCAGGCAAGGATACGAAGGCCGCGACTTGGGAGCAGGTTCAAAAGTTTGTGAAGGCAGGCGTCGAGCTGATCAAGAAGCAGGATCCAGAGCGCCTAATCACAGTTGGCAACGCCAGCGTTGGGGCGATCGGCAAGGCGCAGTACGCGAACCTGGGCCTCGACTTCTATGATGTGAAGCATCTGGACGACAAGGGCGACATGCCTGTCGCGAAGGACCTGAAGCTGGATCGGCCCATTCTTATCGGGTCGTTCGGCCAAGCCGCGGAGGAGCGAAGCGACGCGATCCAAGAGTCGGCCATCAAGGCATTCGTGCTCGCTGCGCCACAGAAGGGCTATGCCGGCTATCTGTTGTCCAATTACGGCTATAAGGATTCCAAAGACATCCAAAGCCTCATCGGCCCCGACGGCAAGGCACGCCCAGCGTTAGAAGCGCTGAAGAACGTGATGAAAGAAGTCGTCGTCCCGCCAACGGCGAAGTAGATTAAATTAAACGGCTTTTCTCGGAGATCCAAGCGGTCTTCGGAATAGCTCTACTCCACAGGCGGCTGACGCCAACTCGCCGCGAGTCGGCGTAAAAGAGAGGGGGCTATACTCGTATCGTTCCCCGACGCCAGCCGTCCTATTGAGGCGAACACAAACTTATGATTCCAAGCATCCTCCTTACGCTCGCCCTTGCCCCGTCTGCCGCCAAGCAAGAAAGCTTCGTCGAGAAGCTTCAGGGTGAGACCGCCAGCTTCAAGATGGTGAAGATTCCTGATGGGAAAGTGACGGTCAATGGGAAAGAGTTTGAGGTCAAGAATCTCTATGTTGGCGAGACGGAGATCACTTGGGATGTTTTCGACATCTATGCGTTTTCACAAGATTTAACCGACGACCAGCGAGCGGAGGGCTTTGACGCCAAAAGCCGACCCAGCAGGCCCTATGGAAAATATGACCGGGGCTTTGGCCATGCAGGTTATCCGGCGATCGGGATGGCTTTTAATAGCGCGGAGATGTTCTGCGTTTGGCTGAGCAAGAAGTCGGGCAAGAAGTACCGCCTCCCGAACGAGGCGGAGTGGGAGTATGCGGCTCGGGCGGCCGTCCAGACGGAGCCAAGCGATCTTGGAAAGATTGCTTGGTTCAAAGACAATGCCGAAGGCCAAACCCATGAAGTAGGCAAGAAGACGCCGAACGCCTGGGGGCTGCACGACGTGCTCGGAAACGCTTCCGAGTGGTGTGTAAGCCTCGATGCAGAGCAGGTGACGCGCGGCGGCACCTTCCTTGACACCAAGGACATCGTCAACTTCAGCAAGCGCGTGCCTTATTCACCGGATTGGCAAGAGCGAGACGCGCAGCTTCCAAAAAGCAAATGGTGGCTCTCAGATGGCGGGTTTGTCGGTCTAAGGGTTGTTTGCGAGGCTCCTTAGCGCTATAGTTGAGGTATGGATCGATCTCTCTCGCGCCGGGACTTCATGGCGGCGTCCAGCGCAGCTACTGCGTCCCTTCTTTTGCCAGGCTTTGCTAACGCTCAGGGTACGGACACTATCAAGGTTGGCGTCGTCGGATGCGGCGGCCGCGGAACAGGCGCAGCAAACGACTGCGTATCGTCATCTCCGGGCATCGTCATTCACGCAATGGGCGATCTGTTCCCTGATCGCCTGAAGAGCTCGCGCGATCAGCTTAGGACGGCGCTTAAGGACAAGTACCAAGTCACAGACGACCGTGCTTTTTCTGGGTGGGATGCCTATAAGAATGTGATTGCGAGCGGCGTTGATCTGGTGATTCTCGCCACACCTCCGGGCTTCCGGCCCGTGCACCTGAAGGCCGCGATCGACGCGAACAAGCACGTTTTTATGGAGAAGCCGGTTGCGACCGACGCTCCGGGCGTGCGTTCCATCATCGAGTCCTCGGATATGGCGATGCGAAAGAAGCTTGCGATCGTGTGCGGAACGCAGCGGCGACACGATCCCGGTTATGTCGAGACGATCAAGCGCATCCATGACGGCCAGCTCGGCTCTGTCACGTCGATGAACTGTTATTGGAATCAGGGTGGGCTTTGGATGGTCCCGCGAACGCCAGAGATGACGGACATGGAGTGGCAGCTTCGAAACTGGCTGTACTTCACGTGGCTTTCGGGCGACCATATCGTCGAGCAGCACATCCACAACATCGACGTCTGCAACTGGGCCATCAACGCTCATCCGGTCAAGGCAATCAGCCTGGGTGGACGCCAGGTCCGCACAAACCCGGCATATGGGCAAGCTTTCGACCACTTCGCGACGGAATACGAATATCCGGGCGGGGTGAAGATGGTCAGCATGTGCCGACAGCAAGACGGAACTGCGAGCAACGTTTCCGAGCACATCGTGGGCTCTAAGGGCCGATCGGATGCGAACTCCTGGATTCGAAGCGCCAGCGAGTGGAGGTTTGAGGGACAAAGGCCGAACCCTTACGTCCTCGAGCACAAGAATCTGATTGCGAGCATCCGCGCGGGTGCACCACTCAACGAGGGCCGTCGCATTGCGGAGACCACCTTGACTGCCATTATGGGTCGTATGGCGGCCTATACGGGCCAAGAGATCACCTGGGACAAGGCGATGAATTCTCAAGAGAATCTGATGCCTTCCACGCTGGCCTTTGGTCCCATCGCGGTGCCGCCGGTCGCGATGCCGGGTAAGACTCCGTTCAAGTAGTGTAAGGGAATAAGGGTGTAAGGCGGTAGGGACAGCCTCCGAGCAATTTGTCCTTACCTCCTTACTGCCTTACCCGCACTCTCATCCCAATGCCAATCTCCCGCCGCTCCCTCATTCAAGCCGCCGCGCTGACCACAGCCGGCGTTCTCACACGCACTGCCATGTCTACCGAACCACAAGCCAAGAAATTTCGCCTCAAGTACGCGCCGCATTTCGGCATGTTCCAGAACCACGCCGGTCAAGACCCGGTCGACCAGCTTAAGTTTGCCGCTGACGAGGGCTTTACGGCGTGGGAAGACAATGGCATGGGCGGACGTTCCGTAGCCGAGCAGGATCGGATTGCGAAGGCGATGCGGGACCTGGGGATCACGATGGGCGTATTCGTCTTGAATCCGGGCTCAGCCTGGGGCCCCAACTTTGTGAAGGGCGATAAAGCCGGTCAAGAGCAGTTCGTTAAGGATTGCCGGGCCGCGGTAGACATTGCCAAGCGCGTAAATGCGAAGTGGATGACCGTCGTTCCGGGGCAGCTTGTTCAGAACCTGGAGATGGGCTACCAGACGGCTAACGTCATCGATGCGCTACGCATGGGAGCCGAAGTCTTGGAGCCTCATAAGCTGGTTATGGTTCTCGAGCCGCTGAATCCTTGGCGAGATCACGCGGGCCAGTTCCTCTCGAAGATTCCTCAGGCATATGAAATTTGCCGTGCGGTCAACTCCCCAAGCTGCAAGATTCTGTTCGATATCTATCACCAGCAAATCACCGAGGGCAACCTGATCCCGAACATCGACATGTCTTGGAGCGAGACGCCGTACTTCCAGATCGGCGACAACCCGGGCAGGAACGAACCTACCACGGGCGAAATCAACTACCGCAATGTGTTTAAGCACATTCACGGAAAGGGCTTCAATGGCGTGATGGGCATGGAGCACGGAAACAGCAAGAAGGGCAAAGAAGGCGAGCGAGCGCTGATTGAGGCCTACCGCTGGTCGGACGCTTTTTAGTATTTAACGGACTTGAGGGCGGCGGCGACGATCTTTTCTACCGAGGGAAGGACGAAAAGTTCGAGCGGCTTTGCCCAAGGGACTGGAGTGTCCAGGCGCGTGACTCGCATGGGAGGCGCGTCTAGATGCTCGAAGCAGTTCTGCGTGATGCGGGCCAGTAGTTCGCCTGCAAATCCGCACGTCATGGGTGCCTCGTTGACCACGAGAACTCGATTGGTCTTTGCGATCGACTTGAAGATCGTTTCCTCATCAAGCGGAACAAGCGAACGGATGTCGATGACTTCGGCAGAGACGCCGAACTTCTCTTGAAGTTCTCGCGCGGCATCGATGCATTGATAGACGGTTTGGCCGTAGCTGACCAAGGTGATGTCGCGACCCTCCCAGCGGATGGCAGCTTTTCCGAGCGGGACTATGTAGTCTTCGCTTGGGAGAACCTCTTCGATCGTTCGCTTTCGGTAAAGCTCCTTGATCTCGTAGAAGATGACCGGGTTCCCGTCTCGCATGGCGGCCTTGAGCATGCCCTTTGCATCGTAGGGGGTGCTGGGGCAGACGACCTTGAGGCCTGGCGAGTTGCAGAACCAGGATTCGTTCATTTGGCTGTGATACAACGCTCCGCCGCTGAAGGCACCCGCAGGGCCCCGAATGACGATCGGCATGGACGTCTTGCCTGCGGTGCGGTACGTGTAGGTCGCCAACATGTTGACGATTTGGTCGAAGCCGCACGAGATGAAATCGATGAACTGCATCTCGGCCATGACGGTCTTGCCGCCGAGGGCCATGCCGATGGAGGTGCCGATAATGGCCGCTTCGGAGATGGGGGCATCGATGACTCTGCCCTTGCCGTACTTCTCCTGAAGGCCAGTGGTGACGCCGAACGCCCCGCCGAGGATTCCGATGTCCTCTCCCTGGCAAATCATATTCGGATTGCGCTCCATCTCCTCGAAGATGGCTTCTTGGAGAGCCGTTAGATAGTTTTTCTTCACTCCGGTTTCGGGAGCCGATGCGGTCGCGCTCATGGATTCTCCTTGAAGACCCACATACCTGCTTCCTCGCTTTCGGGGAGGGGCGATTTGAGGGCAAAGTCGACCCCCGCCGACATATATGCGACGACCTCGGGTGGGAAGTCAGTGTCGCGCACTTCCATAGCGCTCTTGTGCTCAGCCTGGAATTGCATGGCCTCTTCCTGGGTGATGTGTCCGAGCTCTATCATGCGTTCTTTGCAAACATAAATGGGGTCGCGCTTTCTGCCGGCTTCGATTTCTTCTTTGGTGCGATACTTGTCGGCGCGATCATTGTCGTGGTCACCGTGTCCGTAGGCGCGGAAGGTTTTGCATTCGACGATGCTAGGGCCGTGGCCCGCTCTTGCCCGGTCGACCGAGACCATGACTTTGTCGTAGACGTCGAAGACATCTTGTCCATCGGCAATCAATCCCGGAATTCCAAAACCGTCGGCTCGTCGGGCGAAATCTTCGAGGGGGTATTCCAAATAAGTGGGGGTGCCGAAGGCCCACTGATTATTTTCGATGATGGTGATTACCGGCAGCTTGTGGACGGCGGCGTAGTTGATTGCCTCGTGGAAGATGCCTTGGGCCGTTGAACCTTCGCCGTTATAGGTCACAGCCACGGCGTCTCCTCCATCCAGGCGGTCGGCATAGACCACTCCGGCGGCGGCGGGGATCGTGCCCGCGAGCATCGAGGTCGAGCAGATGATGTGCTTCTGCTGGTCTCCGATATGGGACCAGTTATCCCGTGCTCTTCCAGGCGAATCGACTTTGCCCCAGACCTGCGCGCAGACCTCTTCGATGCTCATTCCCATGCGGTCTTTCTTGTCCCACTGGAACTTGGCATCCTTTAAGAAGAAGGCCGGCATGTCGCGGTGGATGGGGGAGAGCCAGTCGTAGGGCCTTAGGCCGTAAACCGAGCCAACGAGGATCGCCTCTTGATTGTGCGAGGAGTAAAGAGTGCCAGTGAGCTTGCCCTTCTTCTTTTCTTTGATAAGCCGAACATCAAAATATCGCGCCAAGTAAAGCTGACGCAGCATCTCAAGGCAGTCTTCTTTTGAAAGGTGGTCGCGCGGCCGCATAGTGGCTTCTTGGCCCTCGGTCCGTGCTACCTTCTCCGCGGTTGCGGTTCTGGAATGGGCACTCAATTTGGCTTGTCTCCCGTTGTGCGGTTCAACCCCCAGAGATTACCTAATTGAAGCTGCTCGCAAAGCACGAAAATTGACCGATAATGATGAGGGGCGACAAGGTTATGATTGCTGAAAAGAGGCGAATCGGAGACATTCTTATCGAGCGGGGGCTGATTAACCAGCGCCAGCTCGAGGAGGCGCTGGATCTTCAGCGACTGACGCCTGCACCGCTGGGTTCGATTCTGGCCCATTTGGGTTTCATCGGCGAGGAAACGCTTGTCAAGGCACTAGCGGAGGAATATGCCGTCCAGCCTTGGGACCTGCGTTCCGATCCCCCCGATTCTAAGGCGGTTGCCAAGCTGCCAGCCGACGTCTCGCGCTCCTATAAAGTCCTACCGGTCGCCCTGATCGGCGAGACGCTCTTCCTGGCCATGGCCAACCCGGAGGATATCGAGGCGCTTGATATGGTGCGTTATCAGACGCGGATGAAGGTGGAGCCGGTTTTGGCCGCTCGCCACCGCCTCTTACAGACGATCCGGGATATTCACGGCGGCGAGATGACGGGCTCGGGCAGCGAGCTCGGCAACTTGGCGACGCAGGCCGTGCAGAACGTGAAGCCGAGACTCAACCAAAACCAGGCGGAAGATACCGGCGTCGAGTCGGCTCCAGTCGTCGGCCTAGTCACCCAGATTTTTCAAGAGGCCATCAAAGCCGGGGCGAGCGACATTCATATCGAGCCCACCGCGAGAAAGATCGAGTTGCGCTACCGCATCGATGGCCGGATGCGAAAAATGAACGAGCTGCCAGTAGCATTGCTCCAGGCGCTCACGATTCGCATCAAGATCATGGCGGAGCTGGATATTTCGGAGCACCGCTTGCCGATGGACGGACGGATCGGCATCGTCTTCGAGGAGCGGAAGGTCGATTTGCGAATCTCGATCGTTCCGTCTCACCACGGGCCGAGGGTGGTGATTCGAATCCTCGACCAAGTGCGCGGGCTCAAGCAACTGAACGAGCTTGGACTGTCCAGGGAGAATCTTAAACTTTTCCGGCACTTGATCACCCGGCCGTATGGGATGTTTCTCGTGACGGGCCCGACCGGGAGCGGCAAGACCACGACCCTGTATGCAGCCCTAACCGAGGTCCGCGACACAAGCATCAATGTGATCACCGTCGAGGACCCGATCGAATATGAGATCGACGGGGTGAGCCAGTCGCAAATCAACGAGAGCATCGGCGTGACTTTTGACCGGCAAATCATCGCGTTGATGCGCCAAGACCCGGATGTAATTCTTGTAGGTGAAATCCGTGACGAGCCGACGGCCCAAGCGGCGGTGCGTGGGGCCTTGACCGGTCACCTCATGCTGAGCACCCTCCAATGCAACGACGCCCCGAGCGCCATTCCCAGGCTGATGGAGTTGGGCATCGACCCCTATCTCCTCTCGACCAGTCTCGCGGGGTTAAGCGCGCAGCGTTTGGTGCGCATGCTCTGCCTGCACTGCAAGACAACTCGAGCCATTACTCCTGAGGAGGAGCATGTTTTTCAGGTGTACGGAGTTCCGGCACCCAAAGCGATGCCTCAGCAAGAGGGGTGCCCCGAGTGCGATCACGTGGGGTTCAAGGGCAGGAACGCGCTTCACGAGATCTTGCCGATCACCAATGAGGTTTCGCAATTGATCGCCACCAGGGCGTCCGTTAATGCGATGCGATTGGCGGCGGCTAAGGCTGGATACATTCCCATGCAGCTTCGCGCCCTGGAACTCGTAGCGAAGGCGGCGACGACGTTCGAAGAAGCCCAGCGAGCGGTCGCGTTCGATCCAGATTACGGCACCTTCCTGGGACAGGAATAGGGCCGAACGAATATTATCGTTGGTTGAGTGCTTGCCGAACCTTCTGTCTGAAGTCCCGCACGGAGTCAAGCTCGGCGCGGCTAGGCTGCTTGAGACCCCTACCGGCAATAAAATCGCCCATTATTCCGCTCCCGTCATGGTCATCATCAAGCCCGAGGAGATGACCCAGCTCGTGGGCGACAACTCTGCTTACTTCGTCCCCGCTAATCCAGCGGCGGCCCACGTCGGTGCGAATGTAGATAATCCCCGTAACACGTGCTCCGGACTGGTTGCCTTGCCAGTAGAAGTGGCGTTGCGCTTTGATGAGGCCCTGTGCATGGTCGCTGTTTTCGATTTGGCGCACAAACTTGATCAGGATGTCTGGCTTATCACCCTTTCGTGCGAGAGTGAACGGACTGTCGCTGATGCTGTTGCTCCAAGACTCGAGTCCGAGGCGGACGCCGCCCTCCCAATCGTAATCATCGCCGATCAGAGTCGTCTGATCAATACCAACCGACACCGACGATAGCAAGAGGCCGCGAAGCAGAGCGGTTGCCTTGGGCTTGTTCGTTTCCTCCATCGCACGGCGATAGGTACTCATCGCTTCATCGTTGATGAGAGAAGAAGCGGCGACGATCGCTGCGAGGGTGAGTGCACAAAAGCAAGTGAGAGAGCGAGCGAGTCTGGACATGTCCTTCTCTTGGGTACGCGTCAACTATTCCGCAGTTTTGGTCACAATGCAAATGCTTCGGCAGATATGTGCAAGTTTTAGCAAGAACGGCTTGTATCCGGCGGGTAGGCTCCCATTCAGATGTTGAGCCTGATAGCTGTGGCGGCCATTGCCGGGCAGCGCCAAACCGTCATCGAGTCCCCCTACAGGCAGAGCAAACCGCTCGCCATTCGCTCGGTTGAATCTGAGTCCCAAAGCATTCCCCGCTTTGGAGTCCTCGATCTGCGAGTGAAGGTGGAAGCGCATTACAACAACCCTTTCGATCCGAGCGATTTTGCGCTGGACGCGCGAGTCACTCCGCCGATCGGCGATCCTTACGTCATTCCTGGGTTCCTCTACCGGCCCATGACTCGCGAGCTTGCGGGTGCGGAAGAGCAGATCAAGCCATCAGGCGAGGCTGAGTGGCGAGTGCGGTTCAGCCCGAAGATTGAAGGGGTGCATCAAGTTCGCGTGATGGCGAAGGACCGGACAGGGTCGGTGAGTGCCGAGCCTCTGTCGATCTCGTCTACGCCGGCGGTGCGAAAGGGCTTCGTTAAAGTTTCAGCCGAGGATTCGCGGTACTTCGCCTTTGCGGATGGAAGCTCTTATTGGCCGATCGGGACGAACATGGCGTGGGCAGATACCCGAGGCACCTACGCATACGACGAATGGCTGCCCAAGTATGCAAACAACGGCGTCAACTACGGCCGCCTCTGGCTCTCCCCTGCCTGGACTACGTTCGGTTTGGAGCAGCTCGGCAAGCCTTCCGAGGGCAAAGGGATGGGCCAGTTCGATTTGGGAAATGCCTGGCGGCTCGACTACGTGCTGGATCTGGCGCGCAAGCACGACATCCAGCTATTGCTCTGTATCGAGTCGTACAACATTCTTCGGGCAGGGGATGCCCATCCTTGGTGGGAGAAGTCGCCTCACAACTCTGACCATGGCGGACCGTTGCGCATACCAGGAGACTTTTGGGCCGACGAACGGATGGACAAGCTGTTTAAGGACAAGCTGCGTTATCTCGTCGCGCGATATGGGGCCTACTCGAACAACTTTGCCTGGGAGTTTTGGAATGAGGTGGACCTGACCTCCGATTTCGAGCTCCCGCGAGTCCGAGATTGGCATCGGCGCATGGCGCAATATCTTAAGGGCATCGATTCCTACGACCACATGGTGACTACGAGCGCTGCAAGCACCATGGGCTTCCGCGAACTGGACATGTTAGGCGAGCTGGACTACTTCCAGACGCACCACTACGGTGGCGATCCGGCGCTGACCACTGCCGTGCAGCAATCGCGAAAAGCTGGCCAGGGGCGGCCGCACTACGTCGGAGAAATCGGTGCCGATGCGTCTGGTGCTCGGCCAGAAGATGATCCCACGGGCATTCAGATTCACGATCCACTGTGGGCGGCAATCGGCACGGGTTCCTCGGGCTCCGCCATGTCATGGTGGTGGGACAGCCTCATTGCGCCGAAGGACCTTTATTCCCTCTTCGCCCCGGTAGCCGCGTTCGTTAAGGACGTCCAGTGGCCGGACGAGAATTTCAAGCAAACAACGCCGACGTTTGCCTATCAGAGTCCGCCCGCGATTGCGCCCGTCAAGGATCTTGAGTTCAGCGGCGGCCCCGTCGAGTGGCGCGCTTCAGCTTACAACCAGCCGATCTATGTGACCGTGCGAAACGGCAAAGGGCAAGCGACGCTCTCCGGGATTCAGCATGGATTAGGCAATCATCAGACCCTGAACAATCCGGTCACGTTTGATGTGCAGCTTGAGAAGCCGACGCGGTTTATCGTGGAGGTTGGCGATGTGTCGGGCTATGGCGGAGCCACGTTGAGGATTTGGCTCGACGACAAGCTCGTAGCCACCAAGGACTTCGCTGATCCAGATGGCGATGAGAAGACGGACACGCTGCGGCAGTATGCGGGCAACTATGAGGTCCTCGTCCCGGCGGGCAGTCATAGGGTGAGGGTTCAGAACACGGGGAAAGACTGGTTTATGGCCAGTTACCGGTTCGTGGGCCTGGTCCGCCAGACGGCACCTGCCATTCAAGCCTGGTCGGTGGTTGGAGAAACAAAGGCGATGGCCTGGCTTCGCAGAGAGGGACGCACCTGGGCGGCGGCGATCAAGGGACAACCAGGGATGGCACCCGCCACGGTAATGGGGCTGTCTGGTTTGGCTTCCGGCGCGTGGAAAGTCGAAGTCTGGGACACTTGGTCCGGCAAGGTGCTCCAGTCAAAAATCATTACTGTTCCGGTGTCGGGACGGGTGAGGGTGGACGTGCCGCCCTTTGCCACTGATGTCGCGCTTAAACTGAGCAAGCAATGATTCCGGACCGGTTCGACTTTCTTGTGATCGGCAGTGGCCTAGCCGGTCTGACCTACGCGCTCCATGCCGCGAAGGTGGGAACCGTATGCGTCTTGACGAAGGGAGATGTTACGGATTCCAACACCAATTGGGCGCAAGGCGGCATCGCTGCGGCGGTCGGCGAGGCGGATTCTTGGGAGATGCATGAGCGAGACACCCTCGTAGCGGGTGCCGGGCTATGCGACGAACAAGCAGTGCGGCACCTTGTGCAAAACGCTCCCGCGGCAATCGAGTGGCTAACGAGTCTGGGCACCCGCTTCGACCAGGCCAACGGTGAACTGGCCCTTGGACGTGAGGGGGGGCACAGCATGAACCGTATCGTTCATCACGCCGACAAGACAGGATGGGAAGTCGAGCGAGCCGTGGTAGCCGCAGTTCGGCGAGAGCACAACATCACCGTTCTGCCGCACAGCTTCGTATCGCACCTGCTGGTCGAGGATGGCCGCTGCGTTGGCGCAGCAGCAGAAGTTGACGAAGTAGGTGCAATGGCCCTCAGCGCACGCGCCGTGATGCTGGCTACGGGCGGCTGCGGGCGAATGTATCAGCACACCACCAACCCGCCGGTGGCGACCGCCGATGGCGTGGGCCTCGCGGTGGCAGTTGGCGCGGAGATCGGCGACATGGAATTCATGCAGTTCCATCCCACAACGCTCTACCATCCGCAGATGCGGAGCTTTCTGATTACGGAAGCCGTACGCGGCGTAGGCGCGACACTTCGAAATCATCTCGGTAGAAGGTTCATGTACGACTACGACGGGAGGCTCGAACTGGCACCTCGTGACGTAGTGGCTCGCGCGATCGACTCAGAGATGAAGAAGCTGGGCACCTGGTGCGTGTACCTGGACCTGGCCCACCTTGACCCCAAGCTGATCCACCACGAGTTTCCGACGATCTACGAGAGGCTTGCCAGCGTCGATCTCGAGATCGACAAGGACTGGATACCGGTCGTTCCGGCTCAACACTATTCATGCGGAGGGGTTTGCACCGATTTGCAGGGCTGCACTTCGGTGCCCGGCCTTTATGCGGCGGGGGAGGTCGCCAGGACGGGGGTTCATGGAGCAAACCGGCTGGCCAGCAATAGCCTGCTTGAAGCCATTGTGTTCTCCCTCTCAGCGGCCAAGGCTTCGGCAGAGGACCCGATGTCGCGGCCTGGGAAGCGATCTGTACCCGCACGCCGTTGTGTCACCGAAGCGGAGTCGATCCGCATCCGACGCGCCTTGCAGCGGATCATGACGGCCGAGGTCGGCATCGTCCGGACCTTCGATGGGCTTCGGGAAGCGGAATCCGAAATCGCAGGATTGCTCGTCGAGTATGAGGGCGAGGCGACCGCCCCTTATTCTCAGCATCCGCTGGAGACGCACAACCTGTTGTTAGCCGCCCAGATGGTCGTTCGCGGCGGGCTTGTCCGAACCCAGAACGTGGGGCTGCACTTTAACGAGGATTTGGTCCAATCCTCGGTTCCGAGTAGCGAGGAACCCTAGCCGCCTCGGGTGGACCGGACGCCCAATTCGGAATGGCCAATTCTGCCTCGCAAGTACCCGCGGCCTCGGCTGTATAGCGCACCTCCAACAGGCCAAGCAGGGTTACCGTCTCGAATGTCGGCAGATTCTTCAGAGGTTTGAAGTGGAGAGGGAATGCCGATGCAAGCGTTAGCAACGATGGCTTTGCCTCGGAAGCTTCCCAGGTCATCACCCATTGCTCAGCTTGTTTGACCAGCTTCACGGGACCCTCGCTGAACACTCGGATGGGGCTGAGCAAGTTACTGGCGAAGGCGGTGTCCTCCACCAAGGGCCATGAGAGTCCGAAAAGACCTCTTCGGAGACCCACCAGCGGTTCTAACAGCGGAACGTCCTCTTTGATCATCCCCACCCTTCTTTTCCAGATCGCAAGCCCTCTTTCAGCAGCGAGCCCTGCCTGGAACATCCCGGCAGTCAGTCGGCGATCCGGTTCGGGGCAGAGGCTGCCGGCAATGGCCGCCAGCGCAGCCGCTCGACGAGCCTTATCCCGATCTGAGACCGCGGGCAACCATGTAGACCAGTCTTGAATCCAGGAGACGGAAGTCAAGAGGGAGTTTGCCTCGCTGTCTGGCTTGGCGGTGGTCGCGATCGCCTGCATGAGCAGAGCGTGTGCGGCCGTTAAATCGAGGTCGTTGCCGGAGCTGTCGAAAGGAAGCTGCTGAGAGGTCCACCGCTCCTGCGTGTATTCCGATTGGCCGAGAAATTCTGCCAAAGTGTCCTCCGCGGCCTTTCTGGTCAAAATATCTCGTCCTCCGGTAAGACTTTCCAATGCCAGCTCGGTTACCCCGCTCAGGTCTTGGGGAGCTACGGTTCCTATGGGGTACGGCAGCGAGGACCCTACCGAGAGGCAACGACCCGCGGGGACCCTTCGCACCGGAAATCGGATCACGATTTCATTAGCCTTCGCGACATCGATCGGCCCCTCTTCGGTCACGATGGCGGTGCGAACCGACTCCGAGACGATCTTGAGGGGGTAGCCACCGAGTTGCGAAAATTGGGCACCAACCGGCAGAACCGCACCGGGACCGTCGAAGCGCCAGGTGCCTTGAACGGATGTGAGATCACTTTGGATGTCTAGCTTTTGAAGCGTGGGCGGCATGGTGCTCCACAGTTCATCCTGAGCCTTCATCACGTTGGCCAAGCCACCGAGGGCGGCGGCTGAGTTGGCAGCTTGTCCCTTGATTCCGAGCGGGAGTCCCATGCGAACCCATCCCTTGAACGTGTAAGGCGTGCTGATGACCCAAGCTCCTGGCTTGCCGGTCACTTCGAGAGCGGTCGCCGCCGTGGGAAATCCGATTGCAATGGGCGGCTGGTTATCGCGAAAGGACAGCGCGATCCACCTGGAGGGCGGCGTGGGAACCCCGTTGGTGACGCTCCCCTCGCTCCATGTTAGGTAGGGCGCGGCCGTCGAGCCGACGTTCAGCCTCATCCCGGTGGGAAAGTAGAGGGAGACGCCGGGGGCGAAAAGATCGAAGCGAACTTTCTCCGGACTCCAGGGCGCTTTGTCTAGCAAGACGGTGGAGCCGGTGGGAGAGATGGTTGCGGGCTTCCAAGTCTTCGAAGCAGCGGCAAACTTTAATTTATCGGCGGAAGGGTTTTTGGCGGTGAAGCCTGCCTTGTCTAGAAGCAGACCGGGAACGGCGGGCGCGTCCGTGTATCCGAAACGTCCAAAGCCCTGCGCCAGTGCTGCATGAGGCAGGACCAGGAGAATGGCTGAGAGGGCGAGCAGTCTAGAATGATGCGCCAAGAATCTGTAGTCCGATGCGGCCAGTGCTCTTTGACCACACGAGCCCGATTTCGCGGCCGCTAATGACGTAGCCGACGCCGAAGGAGTAATCGAGGAAGTCGTTAGTGAGATAGCGCTCCAGCGTGTAATAGCTCCTCACCCACCAGTTGCCGGTCACATTGAACTGGAGGTCTCCGAAGAGGCTCATCCGGTTCAGATCCATGCTCTTGTTGCCGAGGACCCGCAGTTGAAATTTGTTCGTGTTGTAGTTGGCTTCCAGTCCGAAGCGATTCCTGCCGAGGTAGCGATCGTTATAGCCGTCTCGTAGGTAGTTGTAGCTTCCAGTGAGTCTGAGGGCATTGCTGAGCCTGTGCGTGAGGCTGGCTTCGCCCATCATGGTGAGGCCGCTTACCGTGTTACGTCCCTGGAGATGGGCGAGCGAGAGGCCGGCGAAGAATGTGCTCCGGTCGCTGAGTTGAATGGGCAGTGACTGAAGCCTCGCTCTTACTCCCACTGCCGACTGGCTCGATCCAAGAAGTGTGTTGGAACTATCCTGGGCGGTCAATCCCATATAGAGGCGCACGGGAAGTTTGCCTAGCTTGGTGGGGTCCTTGTCGGCTACGAATGAGACGTCGCGAATGGTTTTGCGAAGGCCCCGGAAGGCATGGTTCATGTTTCCGTTAAGACCAACGGAAAAGCCGTCGTATGAGCGGTTAAGGTTGAGGGAGCCAAAGATGCTCTGATCGGCAGGCATCTCGATCATGCCGAAAGCGGTAGTCCGTTCATCGACCCTGAGGTATTGCTGAAGTCCCAGCGTCATATCCTTGCGGCCGATGCCCGAGACGATGAACTTGCCGTCCATCGCGTCGCCTCGGTTCCAGTTCATCTCGTAGTCCAAGAATGCAGCGCTGCTCCCACCGACGCCTCGCCCATACCGGTCGCCTGTCCGGAAGCGGACCAGGCTGGTTTGGCCCGGCTTCAGAGAGAGGTAGTAAGGATAATTGACTTGGATCTGGTTGTTGTTGACATTCACCAAGCTCTGCATGACGCCCGTTTGGGAACTCTGCATGAGGTTGAGCTGGTAGAGCGGCATCTGCATGACCCGGGAGCCGCTGACGAGAATTTCCGCTCGTTGGAACTGAATTTCTCGTTGGGGAAAGATGACAGCCTTTTTAGCGGCAATCGACGAGGTGTAGATTCCCGTTTCCTCAAATTCCAGCCTATAAGCACCTTCTCTAGTGGCAGAGGGTGTCAAAAGATCTCGTTTGATTTCCACGAGTCCGAAGCGATCCACCTCTTTTCCCAAGGTTTGGAAACGAGAGGGATCATCCGAAAGCAAGTACGGCGTAAAGCCTTGAAAGCTGACGGGTGCCGGCAGAACCGTTTTGAATTGAGTTGAGCCGAGGCCGGTCTTGTCGTTCAGCCGTAGGAAGAGCTCTTCGAATTCCTGGTCTAGTTTTCCGATCTTGAGCCTGGCCTTTCGCGCCCGCACCTCGTTCCGGGAGATGTTAATCTGGACGTCATCCGCCAACACGGTGATATCCCGGAACCGGATCGAGACCCCATGGTTGGGAGAAGCGGCCGCGATGATCCGCGTGTCCGGCACGAACTCCATGTAGGTGGGCGACACCAGCTCGATGTAATCCGTGGCCGCCGAAAGCATCGAACGATCGCCGACGAATTCAAACTCGAGAGTGGTCGGCTGGGCGATGCCGTCGGTGGTGGTGGTCTTGATGACTGCGATGCCCGGCACACCTCCGGCTTGGAGGATCGCTCTGGCCGTTCCATTTCTTGTTTGAACGACGCTTTCGCGAAAATTTCCGAGGGTGGATTCGAAGACGACTCTTGTGCCGTCAGCGACGAGGTTGCCGCGAGCATCTCTGATCTCAGCGGTAATCGTCGTGGTGCTTCGACCATCCGCCACGCTCATGGCCGGATAGGCACTCAATTTGATTTGGGCCTGCTGTGCGAAAACCGCCGGACATGCGACCGCAAGAAGGGCTGGTGCGAGTAGGCGCTTGAGGGTCATTCTCGTCTGGAGAAAAAGGAGGGAAGGTGGAGGCTAGCTTAGCCTCCACCTATTCCCGTTGATTATCGGATCAGGAAGGTAACGATTTTGCTCTCGTTCTTTCCGTCTTCATCGGTGACGCTCACCACCGCTTGGTAGACGCCCCCTTGAGCGCGCATACCCTTCGTGTTGATGAGGTTCCACAGGACGGTGTGCTTACCCGTGCTCTTGTTGACATTCGTCAACAGAGTGCGAACGAGCGATCCGTTCTGAGTGATCGTCACGGTTGCCTTTGCAGGCCCGGAGAGTCTGTAGCCAACCTCGACGGGGTCGTTGAGGCCATTTCCGATTCGGAATGCCGACACTTCGCTCAGGAGAGGAACGCCCTGAACGGCCGCCACCACTCTCAGGCTGCGTGACGAACGCGCAGTTGCCGAGTAGGTGTAGCTGGTCGTCGCTCGCATGTCCGTCTTCTTGCCGGAGACATTGTCTACCAGCGTGAGTCGGTACTTGGTCGGGACCTGAGTTGCAGTCGGCCACGTCACGGTGACGTTGCCAGCAGCCTGTGTATTGACGTGCCACTCGAATGAGCCGGTCGCCGCTTCTTCACGAATGTCTTTCGCGAGTCTCACAGCCTTGGCCCCCGATCCCCTCGGGAAGGCGGCAGAGATGGCACCCTTTGCAGGGGACATCGGCGGTTCGAACACTCGGGCCCTTGAAGCGGCTTTCGCCGTCTTCGCAAATCCGATCGTATTGACATCGTCCACCATTCCGGCACCGTTTCTTGCGACCAAGTTCATGGTCCAGAGGATGTCAGGAGTGCTTCGAATGCCTCCTGTTCCGGTTGGAATGAAGGGGAGGAAGACCGGCGGTAAGCTGAGCGTGACCTCTTGCGAGATCAACACGTTCAGCCAGTAGCCGGTGTTCGGCTGGAGGAAGTCCTGCGCATTGCCGATGAACTTGTACGTCTGCGTTCCCTCGTCCCAGAAGGAGAGAGAGCTGCTGATGATATTCTGGTCCACCAGCTCTTGATAGGTGAGTGCCTGTCGAGGGTCGGCACCGGAAACACCAACCAACTGTCCCACCTGAATGGGGTAGTTGTACGGGTTTCCAATGAGGTTCCAACCTGGCCGAAGGAGCGAAAGCGGGGCCCCGGTGGCGAGGTCCTGAGGCTGTTGCGGATTTCCGGCAAGAGCCTTGAATCCAACATTCTTGTTCGAGATGATCCAGGTTCCGACATTTCGCTGGGGGCCGGTCTGCAGCACATATTGCTGAGTCGCAGCATCCCAAGTGAAGGCTTGGAAGTCGATATCTGGCTGAAGGGGCTCGGAGCCCTGTCCAAGAATGGCCGCCCAGGAGCTGTTCTGGAAGGCCCAAGGCGCGGCCACGAGGTTGGCCGCCGCCCGAATCTGCAGGTATGGCTGCGAAGCGACAACAATGTTGCCGGTGACGATCTTCTTCGGAGAAGTCGTCTGAGGCGTAATCTCAACCGAGTAGTTCAGCACGCCGAACGTCGTTGGCAAGGATTGGATTTGGAAATCGACGAATCGCATCCGCTTGGGCTCAACTCGCGAGATCGTTCGGGTGATGACCCTTCGAGTAGCGTCATTTGCATCCGCGAGACCTTGAGGCAGAGAGAGCTTGACCTGAACATTCTCAAGCGGAATCTCTTTTTCGACTTCGGAGAAGCCGCGCGTGTTATCGATGTAAACGCGAAGCGTGTACTGATCCTGCTGGAAAGCGAAAGGATTCTCGTTCCGGGTCGCGATAACCTTTGGCGAGTCTCCGACTGCGCTGTACGGCCGGGAGAAATCAGAGTCTCCCCAAGTCGTCTTGTAGTAGGAAACGATCTCAACCGTTCGCTCGTTGACAGGGCTGCCCTGGCCCCCCGCGGGGCGTGGGAACCACTTCTGCACGTAGCCCACATTGCCGAGGATATTGATGTCGCGGAAGCGGTCAAATTCCTCGTCGCTGTTTCTCGCGAATGGGAAGATTTGATCGGTGCCAGATGCAGCCCCAAGCAAGAAGCCACTGAGCCCAATGTCGAGTCCGTCTGCGGGAGTTTGATCAGGAAAGGCACCATCGATGCCCGTCTGATCGTTGATGATCCTCAAGCCTTTCCAAGCTCTGCCTTGGGTGGGTGCAAAGTCTGCGTAAGGAGGCATTGGAAACACGTTTGCTTCCGGCCTCGGCACTCTCTTAAACCTTCGGTTGATGGTCAAAGGCTTGTAGCCGGGAACGTTGACGAACTCGATCGGGCTGTAGTCGAGCGTAAAGTTGCCGATCGGGTCCATGTACTGGCCAAACCACAAGCCGATGTTCGTGACGGCACCTAGATTGGTGAGACGCCAGCGGACACGAGCCGCATCGGCGATGGCGTCGATGCGCAGGTCCACCCGAATGCTGTCTTGGGTGCCGGCTGCGATCAGATAGCGATCGCTTGCGCCATCAAAAATGGTGTCGATCGCACTCGAGCCAAACTTGGTGAAGGTTCCTGCTTCGTCACCGGTATCGGCGTCGCGACGCACGGTCGTGAAGTAAGTCCAGTTAGCGCGAGCGCCTAAAGAGGTGTACTGCAGGACTCCATTGACACGGAGATATGCAAATGCACTGCCAAAGTTCAAGGCGACCAGATCGTCGTCCGTCGTTTGAACAGAACCGATCTCTCCCAAGAGGAAGCCCAATCCGCCAGCCGCTGGCGCGGTAAAGACGGGGTCAAAGCATTCATAAGTGACAGTGCCCGAAACCGGAAGCACGGCACCAAACAACTCGGTCCCCACTCCGTTGCCGCCGTAATCCGTGCTGTAAAGAGATGCGGTCGTGGTTGGATCGTCGCAAGCCGACGGCCAGCCCTGGGCTCCAGCCAGGGACGCAGCACCGACTGCCAACATTACGGCGCTTAGTGCTTTCGAGTGATTGCGAATCATAACTTTTTTTGATTTCCTCGCTTATACGGGGCACCTGCCCCAGTCAGTATTGCTAATGACGGGGGCAGGCATCCATTTAGGTCGAACGATCTCCCACTAAGGGGGTGGAGGCGGTCCTCCAGGTCTCACGAAGGATCTTGGCTGACTGAAGATGTATCTCATATTCGTCTGCGGATCCGGTAGAGGACCAGGTCGATCTTCTGGGTTTCGCGCACCAACTCTCCAATAGACAGTGGCCGCAGTTCTAATAAAGGCGGGCAGATTCGCTGCCGATGTATCAATCGGAGTTGGAGTGCTCACCTCACCTGTTTGTGTACGTGTGAATGCGGGCAGCGTTACGGTTCGAGATCGCGTAAAGCCAATTGTGTCCGAGAATTGCACCACATACTCAACGAGAATGGGTGTATTCGTGACCGACGACTGGAACTTGAACGGAATCGGTTGACCTACCGCGGCGCCTTCCACAGGGGAAACCGGAACGGGTCTATTCAGCGGAGTGGCCGTGCCTCGTGCGCTGGTTCGTTCGGAAACGAAGTAGCACGTTGCGGCCGTTCCACCACCGGTTCCACCGGTGGTTCCACCCGTGGTTCCACCCGTGTTGCCGCCAGTGTTTCCACCCGTCGTCAAACCTGTTCCGCCGGTTGTCGCGCCGGTCGTGCCACCGGTTGTAGCGCCTGTCGTTCCGCCGGTGTTCCCACCAGTGTTGCCGCCAGTGTTGCCACCGCCGCCGCCGCCGCCGCCCGATCCGCCGTCAGGCAGGTCGAGAGCAGAAAGTCCGTAGATCAACTCGACTGAGTAGATGTAGGGCCTTCCGGCAGTCACCCCTCGCTGGTTGGCAACGCTGGACCCGCCGAAACTCGTGTTCGTGCAGGTAGTTCCACCGACCGCTGAGAAGTTCGAGAAGCTCACGTTTCGAAAGCTTGAGCGATCGAGGGCCGAGGTCTGGTTTCCAGGAACCGTAATAACCGGAGAGTCGAACACGTCGCTTCTCCATACTTGCCACTGCGCTCGCTGGGCCGTTCCCTTTGCGAATCCGTTCGGCTCCCAGGAGACGCGCACGGCAGGAAGGAAGGCTTCGTCGAGAGTTGCCTCGGAAGTAACCTTGCCGAGCACTGACTGGTCGCTTGCTCCGCCGTTGCTGAGCAGAAGCGCCACGATTCCAATGATGAGCAGGGCTGTTACCAGTCCGCTCGAAATGCCTTTAGCGCGAGGCTTGGATTCACCGAAGTCGCCACCTGCTCGCTGAACGAGCGGCGGGACTGAGAAGATCGCGCGAACCTTGTCGCCAGGCTGAATACCGCCGGCTCCACGCTCGACCGTCACCGTCGCGCCATCAGGCTCGACGTTGCCGACTCGGCCCACACCGACCTGCTGCTTGCCGCGAAGAATGATGACCTCTTGGCCATCTTTGAACCCGGATCGTGCACCGCGGTTGATGAATGCCGCGTTAGTCGTTGTGTTAAGAACCGTGCCGATCGGCAGGCTCTTGCCCTGGATGTCTCGAACGGTGTTTCGCGCCGCAGCCTGCAGGGCATCGGTGATCAGAGTGGCGTCGTCAACGCCTCCGCCTCTGGTCGTCGAATCCGCAGTGATGTACGCACCGTTGACTGCTGTTTGCGAAGGGACGTCGTAAACGACCGTTCGCATCGATACGCGGGCTTGCTTTCCAGCGCCCGTGTTAACTACTGTGTAAGCCGCAATTTGCCCACTCACGATGGTGGAAACCCGAAGCTCGTCCGCTAGGCGGAACAAGTTGGTTTGACCCTGTGCGGGAAGCGAAATCCCGATGGCTTTTGCAGCTCTGTCGATGGTCTCCGCGGACTGAACCTCGTACTGGTTCGTCTTCATGAGCTCGTTTGCAACGGCATCCGCTGCGAGCTTTCCGAAGTTAGTCCCTGGAGACTTCAGGTTTTCGAACTCGACCACTGCCCAACTCGGCGCGACAGTGACCTGAGCCGCTGCCTTCGACGAAAGGGCAAGGGTGAGGGAAGGCAAGACCATTGCCGCGATCACCAAATTGCTGACCGTCTTCCCAAATAATGATGTAATGAACCGCCTCACTGTGACGCGTCCTCCTTAGTCAATCCTCTCTTCATATGAGCGTGCTGCCCTTGGGTCGCCTCATCTTGCTTTCCGCTGCCCGCCCTGCCGCCTTCGCAGAAGGACGGGTTCGGGTGGCTTCCAGTTTTCCGATGTGCAACCGATTAATTCTTCCTGATTCGGCGTCCGGGAAGCAGAAGCATCCCTTTCGCCTGGACCGGCAAAATCGCTGCGAGTATAGCATGATCGCCTCACACGTGCAATCTAGGCGCTAAACAGTGCAATTACAGCCTCTGAAAGTACACGGCTGACGGTCTCGGGAGCGTCGTTCGTTCGCACGACCCGATCGGAAAACGCGATTTTTGCTCGAGTAGCCATTTGGCTTGCGATCAAGGCATCGATGTGAGGTCCTTCACCCAGCCGTGCCGCAAGTCTTTTGCGCTGTTCGACCTCGCCACAGGTAACCACCCAAACCTGGCCGAACATTCCGAAGATGCACGCTTCGAAGAGCAGCGGGACTTCGATGAAATCGGCTTCTGAAGTCGATAACTTCTGGTGGATCAGCGGGTGCATGATCGCGTTCACACGCCTTCTCAAACCAGCATCGGACGTGAGGGCACCTCGAAGCTCGGCGGGCAGGATCGGCAGCGGGAGACCCGTAGCCGCCGCAAGTAGTGCCTGAACGTCGTCTTGCACGAAGACTTCTCGAGCAAAAACGTCAGCCGAAGCGGTCCGCTTCCCCAACTCCTGAAGAGACGCGAGCACCGTGCTCTTGCCTTCGGCTATCCCGCCCGTTATCGCGATACGCATGGAATTCGGCTACCGCGTCTCCACAATCCGGTGCATAACGGGATAGGTGTCCTTCGAGATCATCTCCTTGCGGTCGCCCGTCTGGCGATAGACCGCCACCTCCCATCCTCGTTTGCCTGAGTTGCGAATGCGTTTCCGTGCCCCTTCTCGCTGAATGGTGAACGTGCCGGGCGACTCCGCGTTGAGAACTCGACTGAAAACTTGCGGTTTTTCCGCTAATTCTTGGGGCGCGATCAATTCGATGCGCAGCATTCCCGAGACAAGCACGGCCTCGATTCGGACGGGAAAGTCATGAGGGTTCTGGAATCGTAGATCGATATTGCTGAAGGCGACCGCCGCGTCCCGGCCCGGAGGAACGTAGGTCGGCTGAAACTGGTGCCGATGCCGTTCGACGATTTGCATGTTCGCGAGCAGCGCCGCGTTGTAAAGCGTCGTGGACGTCTGGCACACGCCTCCGCCCCAGTCGTCAATCAGCTGGCCGTTATAACTTACAGGAGCCCGCCTATAGCCGCGGTCACGCGAGAAGGTCCCGACACGCTGATTGAAACTGAACACCTCTCCGGGGCCGAGCCGTGCGCCATTGAGCTTCTCGAGGGCGAGCCGGGCATTGTGGCGTTGCGAGCCCGTTCGGCCTTCCAGGGTGGTCGCATAGGCGCCTACAATGCGATCCTGGGGCAAGGAACGCAGGCCCGCCCCGGCCGCACCCACCGCCACCAGGGGAAGCAGCACCCAGGCGAACCTCATGGAGACACCTCTAGCTTGGAGCTAGAGCCGGTAGCGCGTTGGGTGGGATCGTACATGTTCTCGAGGAGCGTGGGAAGCGCGTATCCCGTGCCAGGGGCTTCCGCTCGAATCGTGTATTCGATCTTGGTCTGTCCTACTTGAAGCCAGTTGGAGAAGAACGTGATTCGGTCATCGCGGAGGACGGTCTTCGACCACCACCAGCCCCACTCGTCCAACCCGACGTTCTCGCGCTCCATCGCACGGAAGTTGCTCGGGAGGGCGTCTTCGACCATCACATACTGTCGTGGGAGATCGGTTTTGATCGTGAGTTCGACGCGCACGATGTCGCCCGACTTAACCTTCGTGACAGGCGATTTGGAGGGCAAGAGTCTCATCGTGCCATTCTCCATTCGCTGCGGTTCCATCAAGAAGTAGCGGCGCTCAATCTGCAGGCCCTTGCCGGCCCGGGCAGACATATCCGCATCTTGGTCGAACTGCTCCAAGCGCATTGCGTAAAACACGCGCTTCCCGTTCGACTCAATCTTAACCTGATTTTCGCCGACCTTCATTTGGCTGACGGGAACGCGAAGGATGCCGCTGGCGGCATCGGAGTCGGTCACCGTGCGCGTACCGAGATCGGTGCCGTTGAGCGTCACTCGCACTTGGGGGTTGCTGCTGCCGAGTGGCTCCTTGTTCAAGGAGAGATAGTCAGCGAGCGCGAGAACCGAATAGGAAGTATCGCGGGTAGACGTCCAGCCTCCCGGCTTTCGGGCGAGCATCAGGTAGCGGACGGCTTTTTGTACGAGTGGATTCTGAGGATCGGAAGCCAGGAAAGACATGAGCGCGAGGGCGGTTGGCTCGGCACCGTAGGAGTAGCCTTGGGGGGCCCAGCTCGCAACCGTGGAGCCCTCTTGCGCGAGCGATTTCAGTTGTCCCTGCGCAACTTTCACCGCGACGGTGTTTCCGATCTCATGTGCGGCAAGGGCCATGAAGGCAAGTTCGCTTGGCCCCTGGCCCTGAGCGGTTTTCGACGAACCGAGGAGCGTCTTCGCGGGTGCGGGTTGACCGTGTCGCGCAAGCACGTAGGCGAGATAGAAGCGATCCCGGTTCCAAGCTTCACGCTGATAATCCTCCTTGGGCACCTGCTTCATCATTGCTTGGGCACTGACAAGCGCCTTCTTCAAGTCGATGTATTTCGGCGCATAACCCGCTCGTTTCGCGCGGTCGACGCCATCGAGGACTAGCGCAGTCATGAAAGGTTCGCTAGCGTCGTATTCCCACCAACCCCAGCCGCCGTCGGAGTGCTGCATCTTCGCCAGACGCGCGTAGGACTCGTCGGCGATCCGGGGGAGCTTGGCCTCGACCTCGGGCATCCTGACTCCGGTGGCGCGAAGAGTTGCTGCGACGACCATACTCGGCATGAATCGGCTCATCGTCTGCTCGACGCAGCCGTACGGATAATCCACCAATCCAGGCAGCGTCTGAATGAGGCCGGCGGTCAGGGAAGGCGTCAGCGTGATCGTGAGCTGCCCTCCATTCTGCTCGGAACTGCTTGAGAGCCTGACCGTTTCAGTAGCGACGGTAGAGGTTTCTCCCGCCTTTTCCTCCACCGCGGGAAGGCCGAACGGTTTGACCGGCAGCTTCTGCTGCACGCCATCGCTCGGACCGCCCTGGATCCATGCTCGCGCGGTAAGCGTGGCTTCCCCGGCTCGATCCGCGAGGAGAGTGAACTCCAGGGCCTCGGGTTTGCCCGCTGCGACGCGAATCACGCGCTGCGTTTGACCTTCCAACGTGATGCCCGCGCCCTCCACACGGACGTTGATGTCCTGGTCTTTGCCGGTGTCGTTGGTGACGAGCACGGCCATGCGCTGTGAATCGTTCCGCACCATATAGACGGGTGCTTGGAGCCTCACCATGAGGTCCTTTCGTGCCTTGAACTTTGTTGTCGACATTCCCGCGAGAGACTGGTTGGTGACGCCCACAACGGTCGCTCGCCATTCAGTCAGGTTGTCTGGCAACCTGAAGCTGATGAGAGCCTTTCCGTCTGCATCGGTTTGTACGACGGGTTGCCAAAACGCGGTGTCTTTGAACTTGGTGCGTAAAGGAACGTGGCCACCCTTGTCTCCGCCATCCAGATAAATGTCAGGAAAGGAATAGGAGGTATCGACCCGGTTATAGCGTCGAGGGTAGAGCCCGGCCACGACATCCGTCTGATCTTTCCGTATCGCATAGATGGATTCATCCACCACGCCGACAGATACCTCCGCAGGAGCCGGCGCACCCGTGTCGTCCTTCGTTTCGACCGCGAGCTCGACGAGATCGCCGGGGCTGTAGGCGGGCTTCCCTGGGGTCACGAGCACTTGAAGCATTCGATCAGGCCGGTTCACCTGGATCTGCTTCGAGTCGGTCATGTAGAGCTTGTCTTTGATATAGGCGGCCGTGACGAATGCGTTTGGCGCGAAGTTGAGATCGATCGGGAGTTCGATCGTCGTGCTGTTGCCCGTCAGCTCGACGACCTGTTGCCACATGACCTGATCTGCTTCAACCGTGACCAAGGCGCTTCCGCCAGGCTTGCTGGTCTGGAGCAGCACCTTTGCACGGTCGCCGGATTCATATTTTTTTCGGTCGGGGGTCATGCGGAACGTGCCCTGATCCGGTTCCCATGACGCGCCCGAACCATCCACCCATAGCGTTGTGGCGCTGTTCACGACGTTCCCCTCGCCGTCGTCGGCTCGGACGACGATCTTGTACGAACCTGCCTTCTTCGCGGAAAAACTGAGATCAGCCTTGCCCGCTTGGTCGGAGACGACCTTCCGGGGTTCTAGAGGAATGAAGATGGACGTGTGGCGCGTCCATTCTTCTCGTCCGAAGACGACTTCCATGGATCGCTGGGCCACCGGCTTGTTCTCGTGTGTCGTGGCTTCGATCAGCACGTCGAACGGCTCGCCCACTTCCACCACATACCGCTGCGACTCTACAGACAGGGCGATGGCTCCTCGAACGACCGTGACATCGCCCTGTCCATCAAAGCGTTTGTCGCCTTCATCCGCCACGCTGGCGACGATGGTGTAGCGGAAGTCGGTCGGATACTGATCGGGGTCGCCTTCTGCCCGTGTGTCGAAAGCGATGACCGCCTCACCGTTGGCATCCGTTGTGGCGGTGACCTCTTCAGAGAATTCGCCCCCCACAAAGCCTTCCTGTCCCCAATCCTCGCTATCGTCCCCTTCGAAGGACCAGATTGGCGAGCGATAAATGGTTGCCTCCACCTTTGCGCCGATCACCGGCCCCCCAAAGTAGTACTCGGCCTTCACCCGCGCACTTGCCTTCTTGCCTAAGATGAAATAGGGCTCGGTTCCTTTAACGGTGATGCTGTATTCGGGCTTTCGATAGGCGACGACCGAAACGTACTGCTCGCTCTCTTGCGTCACGGCCTGTCCGTTCACCTGAGCGCGAATTTGGGTCTTGATCCACCAGTCGCCGGGCTCAGCTTCCGCAGACGTGGTGAAGCTGCCGTGATAGCTGCCGTGAACGGATACGGGCAGGTTGAGTGTCTCGACGGTGTCGCCATCGCCGTTGCGCAACTCAACGGTGGCCGATGTGTTAGTCGGGAGTGTGTAGGTACTGCCATCTACCTTTCTAACAATCCCCTTAAAGCTGATCTCATCCCCCGGCCGGTACACGGGCCGATCAGTGTATGCGTAGATCTTATAGGGGCCTTGCTGCGGATCGCCGCCGTAGAATCCCACCAGGGCAAACGATTCTCCTCGTTTGGCCAGCAGCAAGGGCCTGTTCTGAAGGCTCTTAGCCGTCAGATTCGCCAAGCCTTGCGTATCGGTTGCGGCATTTTTCCGGAGTTGCCCGTCTTCCACCGCGAACACATCGGCACCGTTGACGGGCTTTCCTGTCAAGAGGTCGGTCACATAGCAAAGCGAGTCGCGACCGGAGCTCTTCGTGATCATCGCGATGCGCGTAATGTTTAGGTACGTGGCAGCTCTTTGCTTGCCGCTGCTGACACGAATGAAGTAAAAGCCCTCTCCCAGTTGGGGCAGTTGAACGTTTTCGATGAAAGCGCCTTCGATGTCTCTTTTGGTGACTTCATGTTTCGTCATCTGGACGGAGGTTGCGACCTTCTTGTCAATCTTCGCAGCGTCCTTAAGCGGATAGAGCGCGTCTTGCAGGCCACCCGTCTTCGCCACCGCATCCAAATTCAACTTCAGAACCTCGACATTCACCGCGCCCTCTGTTCCAAACCCGTGCAGCTCCACATGCGGCTTTTCTTCGGGAGTGAAGACCCTTTGACTGGCATACAGGTTGAGGTAGGGCTCGGCGGGTGCCATTTTGATGGCTGACAGGTCCGTCAGCTTCCCCTCTGCGACCCATACGAAACGGGACTTGAGGGTGTGATGCTTTGCGGAAATCTCCATCTCGTATGCGCCCGCGGGCACGCTGCGAATACTGAATGCGCCGTCGGCTTTGGTATAGGTGTAGCGAGGCCGGATCACTTCCCGGTCGATATCCGACATGGGCGTAAACGTCACGAGCGCCTCGGGCAATGGCTTGTCATTTTCCTCCATCATTACGCGGCCACCGAGCTGACCTAGAGGCACTTCTTGCGTGACGCCGTACCCTAACAGGAAACAGCAGAACACGAGCCCCGCACCCAAAGCGATTCCCCTCTTTAATCTGTTCATTTCCTTTCCTTAAGTGGCTCGGCTCGCAGGAGAAACGCGCTCAGTAGAGCGATCAGCAGCATTGCCCCGGCTGACCAGCCCAGTATCCAAATTTTTTCATTCCTGGTTAAGTCGAGCGATTTTGAGAGCCAGCCATAGGTGACCAACATCACACCAGCCATGCCAGTTCCGGCACTTAGGGCCAGCAACGATGTGCCTTGCCGCACGAGCTCGAACATCCCGGCGAAGCCCAAGCCCACGATGAAGCCGACGGCACCGGTCGGACCGAGGAAAACCGTGAGAATCGGAGAGAGGCCCATGGCGACCAGAGCCAGCAGTCCCAAAGCTCCCACGCCCTTTGCCTTTGCCTGCTCTGCAAAGGCAAAAGAATCCACGAGGATGAGGGGCAGGATCGCGCCAAGGATGAGGCCGATGAGAGCGTAGTGCTGCCCAATATCGAACGCTCGTGAGGTCTCGGGATAGATGTTCTGGAAGAGCCTAAAAAGCACGAGGGCGAACAAGGGGCCCAGGGCCAAAATGGCCCGAGTATTGCCGCGGAGCAACAGAAAACCTAAAGCGCCCAAGAGCGCCGCTGCCATTCCGGTCCCTCGATCGAGCGCGAAAGCAGCGGTTGCGAGTCCCACGGATATTAGCGCGCCAATTCCGGCATCGAGGGGCCTTACCGGAACGGAGGCGGAGAGCAGGGCCGCCAGCACTGCGCCGCCCACCACTCCTAATGCGCCGGTCGCGGCAAGCGGTTGATCCTTTAGCCAGAAGCCCAGAAACAAGAAGGCGAGCAACGGGAGCACGAATGCGATAACGATCTCCACTTGCCGCTTCTTAAGTAGCGCTTGCATCACCGACGACAATAAAAGCGCAATGGCAACGAGACTTCCCGCATAGGAAAGATGCTCGGACCCGCCACTCATGCTCCCAAAACGGTCGAGCGCGACGACTGCCGTCGCTCCAAGCGCAGCCGCATAGCCGCCGGTAAGGATTGCTGCCAGTCCGGCACCCGCTACGAGCGCCAATTGGCACGCAGGCACGCCTTGTGCAGGCACTAAATGCGCGAGGATGGCCGCAGCGAGCCCCACGCAAGCGGACGCACGCAAGCTGGGTGCTCCAAATGGAATAGTCGCCGCGATAGCTCCGAGAAGTCCACCCGCCGCCAACCAGGGGCGATCGAGTTCTGGGCCATAACGGCTCGCGAAGGCGAGCATCACGGCCAGTAAAATGCCGACCGCCGCGATCGAGAGCCAGTCGGGGGAGCGAATCTCCGCCTGATCGGAACGCTCGCGCGAAGTGAAGTAAACGGCTAAAGCCGCGAGGAAAACCCCTAAAAGGGGAAGTGCTATTGACATCCGTGCCTTCGATTACCGGCCCCGGAATCTCAGCTATATGCCAAGGCAGACAAGCGACTCGCTAGGTGGGCAGGTTCTCAGCGTATGGACGTTCCAGTCGAATAATTCGGTTCGTACGTGGCGAGGGCTCTTCACCCTTGCAGCACGCCGAACCCTTCCCGGGTTCCGGCCTGTCTTACCTAGTAAGTTGGCAACCCTCAGCAAAGAATCCATCGAACTCGGAATTGCGAACGCAGTTGCCCGTTATCACCGGGAGCAGCAGGGCCGGGCACCGGGCCGCATCAAGGTGACGCTCTCCGGCAACATGGTTTTTGTGATTAGCAGCGAAACCTACACCGCCAGCGAGGAAGAGCTGCACCAATCCGACGATGGAAGAAAACTCATAAAGAGCGCCCGGCGCGAGTTGCGCAGCCTGACCAGGGAATCGGCACACGCCGCTATATCGCGAGTTGTGGGCTGTCCGGTGCTTCGAAGTTACTGGGATTTAGACGTTCGAGTGGGAGAGCAGCTTGAAGCCTACGTGCTCTCTGAGGATGTCGAGCGGCACATCACCGCCTAGTGCTCTTTCGGAGTGCATTCTGGAGCATGATAAACTCGCTCAGGTTCTCCTGAGTGACCATTCCCACGACTGTGCCATTCTCGATCACGAGGATGGGGCTACCGTCGGCCTTGCCCAGGAGCTCTAGGGCTTCCTCTAAGGGCATATCGGGCTCAGCCGTCGGATATTCCCGTCGCATGTATCCTGCGACGTAGCCGCCGGGGCCGTCCTCGGCAAGCCCCCGTGCGATATCCATTCTCGTCAGCACCCCCGTCAGCTCATCGCCCACCATCACTGGGAAATCGTGCTGCGATCCGGCGAGCAGCATTTCTGCTGCCTCCTGCATAGAGGCCCCACTCTGGATCGTTCGAAAACGAGTCTGCATCGCCTGCAAGAGCTTGTGCCCTTCCAGAAAGCTCCGGGTAGCCGTAGCGGAAACTTCTTGTCCAGCTCCCATGAAAACGAAGAGCGCGACGATGACGAGCAAAATGCTTCCTGATGCGATACCCAGCAGTGCCAGGATGACGGCGATGCCTTGGCCCACTGCGCCCGCAATGGCAGTTGCTTTGGCCTCGTTCATCATGAGTGCCAGAAAGGCCCGTAGGACGCGCCCGCCATCCATGGGAAATGCCGGGATCAGGTTAAACACCGCCAACGAGACGTTGGCCCAAAACAATGCCGGTAAGAGGCCGTTCGCGAGCAAGTCCTTGCCCGAGAATTCGACGCCGCCGCCTGTGGCGACCAGGTAAATACCCAACAACGCGGCGATGACCACATTCACCAGGGGCCCGGCCAGCGCAATCCACAGCTCCTGGCTCGGCTTCATCCTGCCTTCGAACATCGCAACCCCACCCATCGGATAGAGCGTGATGTCGCGAGTCTTGATGCCATACACGCGAGCGGTGAGAGCGTGCCCGAACTCGTGCAGCACGACGCAGGTGAAGAGGGCGATCGCGAAGAGGACCCATGGAAGCCACCCGCTGGCGGTGTTCTGTCCGAGAAACCCGAAGTAGCCAAGGATGAGCAAAAAAGTGAAGTGGATGCGAACCGGTATGCCGGCGATCGTGGCGACCCGAAAGGCGCCACTCGACTTCCTATCCGGATTCTTAGTTTCCTTCGGTTCAGACATCCCAGCCATAGACTACACGCGGGGCCGATTGTTTCGCGTTGTGCTGGGCCTAGTTTTCGGTGGTAGAGGCTTTGAAACCCACTCCAAGCGATCGCCATCGACAAAGCGCCAAGGAACCTCATGCCACTTCCCTTCTGAGATGCCAATCCGCGGCCCTTCGACAATGTTGACAACGGCTTTCTCAGCCGGAAGGATGTGGATCTCTTTGCTGCCGTCGAAGAGCGGGAGGTCGTTGTCGGCGGAAGTGATCCCGAACGCTTTGGCGAGCTTCCCAGGTCCCGAGAGGAGGTTCTTAACATCCTCTACCCCACGGTTAACCTGCATGGCGCCAATCCCTTCCAGCGGCTCCGCCGCCCGGATGAGCACCGCCGCCGCATCGTTCTCCGCGTGGGCGACTACGTTGAACATCCAGTGGTTGCCGTACGTGAAGTACACGTAAGAATTTCCCGGCCGGCTCCAAAGCGCCATATTCTTCATCGCCTTCTTTCCAAAGGCGTGGCAAGCCGGGTCGTCGTGCCGATAAGCCTCAGTCTCGACCACTCGTGCGCGAAGCGCACCTCTGACCAGCGTCGCCCCCAGAAGGGCCTTCGAGGCCTCGACGACGTCCCCCTCCAAAATAGCCAGAAGCCTGTCTGCGGTCACTTGAATAGCTTACGCACAAAGCCCAAAGAACGCCGCCCTTTGGCCTCGCGTCCCCTCGAATAATGAATCGCATCAAGTCTAGCCTTGGCTCGAGCACAAGCCACGCCGCCCAGGTATTCCACGAACTTCCAAGCCGCATGAGTCGCGTCAACGTCGTCGCAAGCGTTCACCGGATCGAGAATATCCTTTGCTGGCACTAGTAAAACCTCCGTCGAATATTGACTCGTGAGGTCTTCCTCAACATCCGAAACGATCACCTGCTCTGCAATTCTGTTCTGCTTGCTGACGTTTGACTTAAAGAAGATCTCAGTCCATCCACCTTCCTTGCGAACGAGCTTAGATACTTCGAACTGCAGACTATGCGGCGCTCCCCCTTGATTCAAAAGCTTTCTTGCGTCGGCTGCGATGTTACTCATGGCTGATTCCTAGTTCTTTCAACGTAACGATGGCCAGGGCGAATTGCTTGCTTGGCTGTTTCCTTGTCGATTATTGATTCCGGTAGATAGTCCGCTTCAATTTTAAGTCTGTACAGACGCTTCATCTGTCGCCGGACCTGCCCTTCAAACCCACTGATTTGATCGAGAAGCTTAGGAACTCCGTGGTGGGACATGCACCGCCTGAAAGGAGATCAGGGGATTGACCCAGGGTTGACGAACTCACCAAGTAGTGCTAAATTGGCAACGAAAGGAGAGTAGATGGAAGTATCAGCAATACCTGTACCCGCCGTAAAGGCCGTGATCTCCTTGTGCGGTGCGATGGTTCTCGCGCTCATCGATATCGGACTTCGACGCAAGGGCCTCAAAGACCCGACTCTCATCTGGCTCTACCTCAGCCTTCTTAGCTGGTCGGCAAGCGGATTTCTTCAGGCTGGAACCCAAAGCGGCTTGCTCACTTTCCCTCCCGGAGCAGACCAAGTTCCTTACCTCTTCTCCCCTGTCAGCACCGTCCTGTTTACGGTCGCGGCCTTCCGACTGTCGCGAGTTCGAGAGGTCTTTCGCCACGACGACCTCAGGCTCTGGCCGAGGACCATCGTGGCGTCCGTCGCCATCGCCTCAGTCATCGGTCTCGTGCTGATGAGCCTGGGATACACCCGATTGGCGAATAACGTGGACGCCGGAGCGTCCCTCCTGGCATTAACCGTGCTCGCCTGCGGACTGGTTTATTCCTTCTACAAATACGGCACACAGCTTCTCGCCGGACTGTCTGCCATCACCTTCATTCTTTTCATCATCCACCAGTTCAATACCGCCGCCTTCGGCCCACCCTCTGGACTTCTCGCAGGCCTTTCGATCGCCTATAACGCGCTGATTGTTCTCCTCTTTATCGCGCTTGCCGTGGCATGGGGCCTGTCCGAATCCTCGCGCTCAAAGATCCTCGGACATCCGCAACAAGTCACGATCATCTGCATGATCTTCGACCTGCGCGGATCTACGCAATGGGCGAGAGACGTGATCGGAGGCGATTATCACTACGCGGGAACCTTCGTGGATCAACTCCGATCATGGGCCTGGCAGAGCGCCCTACAAGCGAATAAAGAGAAGCCAAACCTGGTGAAGTTCTTGGGGGACGGATTCCTGTTCGTATGGGAAACGCCCCAGGTGACCAAAGAGGTAGAGCGGCGAGCTGAGGCCGTGGTCAACTTAGCATGTACGCTCACCAGCGGCTACGAAGCCTGGGCAAAGGCCAACGGTCTTTTGTGGAAAGAGGTGCCAGACGCCATCGGAGCGGGCGTAGATGTGGGATCTGCTATCCGCCTGACGTTCGAAAATGGATCCGAAGACTATCTCGGCGAGCCGATCAACATTGCGGCGAAAATGCAGCACATGGCACGTCCATCCGGCGGCGTGGTGATCCGTGAGACGCTCTGGGCCCGCATAACCCCGGAAAGCAGTTCGTGCTGCAGGTTCCAACATCAGGGCACTCTACATCTGGGTCGCCGATCCACCCTTGCAATCCGCTGCACCGTCCCCACGGATCCCCTAGAGAGCATTGCCGAGGAGCTCTCCGGCGAATTGCCAGTCGGCGGAAACTAACGCTGACACAATTTGGAGTGCGGCGACCCGGTGCCGCTTTCACCCGTCTATCAGCGCCAGAGCACCCTCCCCAAAGCGACTTCATAGGCCGACAAAGAGCTGGCATGCCAGGCTTAGTGGTCGCTCGGCCAAAGATTTGCTCAGAAGAGTCTTAATAAAAAACTCAGCTAGTTGACAAAACCGTCTTTCGCGCCCTTATTAGTAGGAGGACGTGAAAGGCTCAAATCCACGCCCCGACCAAAAGACACTGTCCGGCGCTCGCTCAGGAGCAACAGCGGCCATTGGCACAGGCAGAACCTGAACTTGCATCGTGATTTCCCGCCCCTGAGCAGATGCCATCCCCTCCCCCCCTTCGGGAACGGGAACTTGGGAACGCTAACCGGATTCTTGCGCAGTCAGGCTCTCACTGGAGCGGAAATATCTTATGTTGATAACCGTCAGCACCAGGATGAGCAGAAAGAGCATGACGCCGATGGCACACGCGTATCCCATTCTCTGAAAGGTAAACGCATTCATGTACATCCATAGCCCGGGCAACATTGTTTTAAAGCCTGGACCGCCTTTCGTGAGCACGAACATGCCTTCAAATGCCTGCACGTGACCGATGATCGAGAGGATCACAAGGAGCTTAATCTGACTTAACACCAGCGGAACTTCCATCGAGAAGAATTTACGCAATCCGCTAGCTCCATCTAAAGAGGAAGCGTCGTGAACACTCTCGGGAATGCCCGCTAACCCTGCATAGTAGATCAATATGTTGATTCCCCCCGCGAAAGGGAATCCGATCAACGCTACTGCCCAAAGGGCCATGTTCGGATCGCTTAACCATCCACTGGCCATATGGCCAAGACCCATGGATCGCAGAGTTTCATTTACAAGACCCGTATCGCCATAGATCATTCCTCGCCAGATGAGCGTTCCGGCGATCCCGGGCACCACGATAGGCACGAGAAACATGACGCGGTAAACATATTTGGCTTTGGTCGACGAAAGGGAGAAGATGAGCTTTGCAATGCCTAATGGTACGGTGATCACAAGGATAATCCCAATCACGGTTAAGATGGCCATGTTCAGGAAACTCTGTGTAAGGGTCGGATCGGAAAGATACTCGACGTAGTTCGCAAGGGCCACAAATTCGCGATCGCCTCCTACCTCGTAATCGAAGAAGGAAGTCCAGAACGCCCACACGAAGGGCACCAGCGAAAAAACGCCCAGTAGGATAAAGGTAGGCGTGATAAGACCGTAGAGATCTAGCGCCTTGTGCACCTTATGGACGTGCCGCATCAGGTAGATCCTCCTTGGAACGCCGGAGCTCTGCGGATGCCTGCCACGCAGCTTCAAAACGGCTCAAATCCAATTTCTTTCGACGTATCACCGTATCGGTGGCAAGCCCAACATTCTCGTCGATCCAGTCAATAAATTCTTCTTCGCTAATGCCGTCCTGTAGGTACAGGAAAAGCATTCGACTCCAAATTTCGTTAAAGCGCAGATCAAAGGTGAACATCCACTTTGACATTGCGTAATCCCGATTTAGAATCTCTAGGAAGCGATCAAGTTCTTTATGCGTTTTCACACCGATAACGTTTGGCATGAGCGCGACGATTTCATTGACGACTCTGTCCGTGTTCTCCGGCAGGCACATGAACTGGAGAAAGGCCACTGCCCGCTTCAGCTTCTCCGATGTTGCCGCATCTCCCGTATCGTTAATGGCTGAATTTGTGACGGAGTATTGCGTCGCCGCTTCCCCAATCACGCACATGGGATAGCTGTTCGCGTACTTGTTGAAAGATTTTGGAATGGCTGGGAGATAAAACACGTCCCACTCGAACCCCAGGTTTGGATCACGAGAGAGTTTGTTGACGGTAAAGCTGCTGCTCCAATACATCGCACCCGTCTGGGTAATAAAGCTCCTCTCGGTGCTTACTGAGCCGAAGTCCTTGACGAAATAGCGCCGCCAGTCTTTGAGCTGGCGAAACACTTCTCGCCACCGGGGATCTTCCTTTCGAAAGAATCCTTTCTTATAGAGGAACGCGATTTCATCCCAGTCGAGGTAGCCCTTCATGTAGGCGTCGCGCTTCGGGTCTTTCTTGACGTCGATGACGTCACGGATTTCCCGATAGAATTGATCGAACATCAGGTCGACGCCCCAATCGGCAAGGGCCCCTTGGTCGACGAGCATGGGGATGAAGCCCGCCTTTTGCAGCTTGTCCTGAATGCGTAAGAAGTCAGGCCAATCCTTCGGCGGCTCTACGCCTACCTTCTTAAAGATATTCTTATTGTAGAAGATGCCGGTCTCGATCATGTCGAGAGTGATGCAGTACATCTTCCCGTCCGGAGCGGCTTTACCGCGCGAGATGGCCTGATATTTGAACATATCCCACCACTGCCGGCTACCCGGCTGACCCGACTTGACAAAGGGGTTCGCAGATTCTAGAGCGGTATCCAGGGGGATGTACCAGCCCTTTTGAACGTCTTGCCAGACATCTTCGACGTTGATATTGATGATGTCGGGAGCCTGCTCGCCCATGAGTTGGGTGACCAGATATTCCCGGCTCAGGGGCACGTCCACGAATTCGATGACAGTGTCCGGGTTGAGTTTGTGGAAGGCGTCTGCGACCTCCTGCAGCCCTTTCAATTTTTCACCCACGTCTTGGGGTCGTCGACCAGGCATGTAGACCCCGGGGGCCATCCGGATGCGGTACTTCGCCGCGACGCGCGATGCCGCCGCTTCCTTGCCTGCTTCGCTCTGGTCGGCTTCCGGCGGCCAAAGCGCCCAGGCCGAGAGGCCAAGGATCGCGACAAGGGTGATGTGCCGGAAGGTGATCACGTAGTCTTACACTTTACAGCACTCGCTATTGCTTTCCGTATAGTTCCAGGGTCGCACCGTAAGAAGACCCGGCTCGTTCTGAGCACAAGTAGAGCGTCGCCTCTGCGACGTCCTCCGCTCGAACCCACTTCTCGGCGGCCTTATCCCCCATGTCGGCGCGGTTCGCCGGGGTGTCGATGGTTGCGGCTTGGATGATGTTTACGTGAATCCCATCTCCTTTGACTTCCTCGGAGACCGACAGCGCCATTCCCACCAGAGCCGCCTTTGTCGCCACATAAGCCGCCGTCCGAGCCGGGGGCGCGTTCACCGCCTTCGAACCCATCGCGACGATCCATCCACCACCCCGGGCCCGCAGTCCTGGAATCACAGCACGGAAGCAGTGGAAGGACGTGTTTAGGTTCAGCGCAATCATCCGCTCCCAATCAGACGCCGTCTCATCCGAAGTGAACTCCCCCATCGCAAAACCGCCGACGAGGTGAACCAAGGTGTCCATCCCACCAAACACCCGATCAGCCTCGCGAACCATGGACAGAGCCCCTTCCGCACTCGTAAGGTCAGCCGAAAACACAAAGAGACGATCCGTTTCTCCGACAAACGCGCGAAGCGCCTCGTGATGCCGATCACTGGCATCGACCGCCAGCACAGATGCCCCAGAAGCCAGCCAAGCCCTCGTAACAATCTTCCCGACGCCACCTGCCGCACCCGTGATCACAACAACTCTGCCTTCATTCATTGCAACTACTTTACCGGTGCACCCTGTTACGGTTGCATTTCATCAAATATGTATAAAAGTCTTACAGCAAAGTTAAACCATTAACTGTCTAAGTTTGGCAAAATAGAGCTGCCTCCGGAGCTTCCGTCCAATGAAGTACACCTCCCGCCTTCTTCTTTGTGCGCTTTCGAGCGGACTCGCTGTTCCTAGCCTTGCCCAGTTCAGCTTTACGACCTTCGACGACGGCATTCTCATACGAGACCCGGCAGTCTATAACCAGCAAGGGTACGCGACTGGCATCTCTGCTGATGGAACCCGTATTGCCGGACGCAGAGCCATTTGGTGGCCATCCGGGCACCCAAAATCTGGCCCTGAGACTGAGGCGGTGGTCTTCACCCTCTCGGGTGGTGCTTGGTCGATGACGCTCCTAGGAGACGCTGCGGATGTTGGTTCACCAAACAACAGCTCGTCTGCAATCGGCATTTCAGGCGACGGCCTTCGTCCATTCGGTCAGGTTCAAGGACAGATCGATGGATCTGATCGCTACTGGCCCTCCCTCTTCTCACCAATCACCATCTTTAACAAGGTCGGCGGCGTTTACAACGTCCCCATAGTGACCGCGGTCAACTATGATGGCTCCATCGTGGTAGGAAAGGGCAGCGGGACTTACACGACCGATCCTTACGCGGGAAACCAGAACTTCTGGCACAAGTGGGTGAATAACAGCATCCAAACGATCACGCCATTTGGCACCGGCGGCGAGCCGGTTGCGATCTCTTGGGACGGCACGATTTTCGCCGGCTACACCCACTCGATTTTGAACGACGGCTACTGGAGTGGATTTCGCTACCGTGACGGCTTTGGATTCGAATATCTGCCCAAGCCAGCGGACATGGAACACATGTTTCCGAAGGCCATCTCCGGCAACGGCCTGGTGATCGTCGGCGATGGCGACACTTGGGAGCAGCAATTCGCCGACCGGTATCCGGTGATTTTCACTGAGGCGGGAGGCACGCGTTGGATTCCAGGCCCTCCCGGCAAACCCAGAGGCGCGTTTGTCGCAGCCAACCAGGACGGCAGCGTACTGGTGGGATTCTGTAAGAACGACCCTTTCGATGCTTACACCCCGCTACTCTGGACGTCTCATTCCGGCCCGGTTGATCTCGAGCAGTACTTGATCCAGAACGGCGTTGACCTCGCCAACTACGACATGCGGGGAGCTACCGGCGTCTCCGCCGATGGCCAAACGATTACGGGCGACGGCTATCGGATTCATCCCGTTACGGGTCGGAACGAGGCGGTCCCCTGGGTCGTGCACATCGACTTGCCTCAGGGCCTTGTGAATTTTTCAACGTCCTTGGCGACGGCTGTAGGCGGTGCGCCTCTCCAGTCCTCGATCAGCTTGTACAAGACCGCGACCGAGGACGAAACAGTCGTCTTTACTTCCTCTAACCCGGACGTTCTACCCATACCTGCCTCTGTGACGGTGCCCGCAGGCGGCAAGAATTTGACCTTCAATCTAGCCAGCACCGGTGTGAGTGCCGAGACGACGGTTACCCTGACGGCCACTTACGGGAATCTGACGAAAACACTGAACGTGACCCTGCTTCCGGCAACTCTGAAGTCTGTGAAGATTGGCTACCTCGGAACTCCTACCCCGCTGGACGCAGGCAAGTCTGCCGTTGGCACTCTCACTCTCACAGGAAAAGCCCCGGTGGGCGGTACGAGTGTGTTGGTGTGGGACAACACCCGCTTCTTCGACCTTCCAACCGGGGCTGCAATCGCAATGCCGATAGTGGTTCCTGAAGGAGAGACCTTTGTGAAATTCACGATCAAAACGTTGCCGAGCGACGCAGAATTGACACGTGTCGTAAGTGCCAAGCATGGCTCCAGCACCCAGACGGCGAACCTTTCGCTTAAGCCCTGGTATGCAGTCAAGGCGCTGACCGTTCTCCCCTACTCACTTCAGAGCGGAGCGGCGGCAACTGGCAAAGTAACGATCAATCTTCCCGCGCGCACAGGCGGCGAATCGGTGTCGATCCTCGCCGGTGCCGGGCTGACGGTTCCTGTGTCGGTGTTAGTGCCGGCCGGACAAAGCTCCGTGCAATTTGCGGTAACGGCCGATGCTGTCAGTTCGGGCCGCAACACCTATGTGAAGGCGATCCTTGGCGGAGTGAGTAAGCAAGCGAACGTTTCGATCAAGCGCCCTGTGCTCGTCTCGATCACCATGCCCGCAAGCTTTACCGGAGGATCCACGGTGACGTGTACGGTCAGCTTGAGCGGCAAAGCCGCAAGCGATCTCTCGATCACACTCAAGGACAGCACCACGGCCCTTAACAGCCCGAGCTCAGTGATCATCCCTGCGGGTGCCAGCTCCGTCACCTTCCAGATCACCTCGAATGCCGTGACAGCGACCCAAGTAGGCAAGACGCTCTTGGCAAACTACTCAGGCTTGACAAAGAAGGCCACCTTCACGATCAATCCGTAAAACTCGACTCAGCCTTCCTGCAAAGGAAGGCTGAGAAGCAGAAACCCCGCTGCCGGGGGATGGCTGGCGGGGTGTATGGAGTGGACGTGCTCCGCTTGAGTTGGGTCCACCTTGAGAGACGCGTTGCCTCTTACTTTCGATTCACGCTTGAATAGATTGCTTTGGCCGCGAGAATCGCCTACGATAGAGAGCCATGCGCACGGAGATCGAAGGTCGGCCAATTCTTGGCATTCTGGCTGCCTTCATTCTGGGACTTAGCGTCGCGCTGCATCCAATCAATTTGCTGGCGGTTATTCCGCTTCCGTTTGTTTGGAGGGCCGCACCCGTGCGTATCGCTTTAGCGCTCGCTCTGATCGTGGGCGTAATTCTTGGAGCGCGCCCAGCCCCAGGTCTGTCCTCCGACATCTACATCAATGACGCGGTAACCGTTCAGTCCATCCCACGGATTCATAAGGGACAAATCAGCTTTGAGGCAACCGCCCGAAACTATCGGTTCCTCGTCTATCTGAAAGGCAGGCCGGAGCTCTCATACGCGGCGCGGGTACATCTGACGGGCATTGGCACGCCCCTTCGTTCAGGCTCGGCGAAGTTCCAAGAGATCCGCGGCATTCAGGGAACTCTGTTCGCCGACAAGTATGCAATCCTCGCGCCGGCTCCTCCTCTTCACCTCTGGGCCGATCAATGGAGGCGCTCGTTCGACACTTTCGCTCGGTCCGCCATGCCCGAGCCGCTCGCCGACGTCGCGTCTGCTCTTTGTTTCAACATGGACAGGCTCCTGGACGATGCTCTGGTGGAGCAGCTTCAGGCGACAGGCACCATCCACATCGTGTCCGTTTCTGGCCTTCACATCGTCGTGCTTACGTTGTCCCTAATGTGGTCGCTCAGCTATGTGCCCATTCCTCGCGTCTTGCGCCTCGTGATCGCTGCTCTTGCGCTCTCGTTCTATGCGTTGGCGACCGGGCTCAATCCACCGACGGTGCGGGCGGTTCTGATGGCCCTCATCGGTTTGGTGGCGTACACGTGCAAGCGCGAGCCGGACTGGTTGTCTGCGCTGGCAGCGTCAGGCATCCTCTTTCTCATATGGAAGCCGGGAGCCATTTACGACATTGGCTTCCAACTCTCCTACGTCACTGTGGCCGCCTTCTGCATGTTCCTTGCCCCTGATCGAGATCTGCCGAAGCCACCGCTATCAGAGTGGATCGCGAAGACGCAAGAACTCGGTTCGGCAGGATTGGTGGCCAGCTTTGTCTCAGCTCCACTTGTTGCTTACCATTTCGGTCGCTTTTCAATAATCGGTGTGGTGGCAAACGTCTTGATTGCGGCGCCCGTCGCCGCCGTAATCGTTGTTTCATTTGTGGCCCACTTTATCTCGCTCCTCTTTCCCACCGTGGCCAAGGCGGTCATGCAGTGGCTGGTGGGCTCATGGATCGGCTACCTTTATGAAGTGCTGGACACTCTCTCTGCGCCGAGTTGGGCCGCGATAGACTGGCCTGGGTTTAGCGCCTATGTGATGTTGCCCTTTTACATAGGATGCATTTTAGGGTGGAGAGTGCGTGTCCGTCGGGCTTAAGTTGTTTGTAGGCGGCTTCTTGTGCGTCAGCGCAGGCTGGTATCTCGGGGGATCGGTCGTCGATCAAACCCGTGTGACGTTCCTTTCGGTGGGCCAGGGCGACTGTGCCGTCATCCAGCATCAGGGCCGCACGATCTTGGTGGATGCTGCGCCTTCACCGAGCGCGGTCAAGTGGGATGTCCTGCCAAAGCTCCGCGATCTCGGCGTCATTGACGTCGATTTAGTTCTTCTCACGCATCCCGATACCGATCATGTGGGAGGAGTGCCGATGCTTGCGCGCGTCTTTCCCAAGGCGCGTTTCGGCTTGTCGGCTGAATTTAAGGATCATGTGCAATGGAAGCAGCAGATCAAGGCATGGGATTTAGACGTGTCGAGAGTCACCTATTTGCCCAAGCGCATGCAGGGGCACTCGGGTGATTTGCGGATCGATCTCTACAGCCCCGATCTGGCGGCGGGGGGCAAGGACAACGACGGATCGAGCTTCTTGAAAATTAGCATCGGGAAAGCCGCCGCCGTCTTTTCCGGAGATGCGAGTGCGGAGCCGGAGAACGTCGCGGCGGCCCACGGCGACTGGTCAGCGCAAATTATGAACGCTGGGCATCACGGAAGCAGAACCTCCACGTCGTTCGGTTGGCTGAAAGAGGTCAAGCCCCAATGGGTTGTCGTTAGTTGCGGCAAGGATAACCGTTACGGACATCCTCACCGCGAGGTGCTTGAGCGGGTCGCCTCCGCCAACGCCAAGGTGGCTCGGACGGATCAAGGAAGTGTGAGCTTCAGGCTCGAAGACGGCAAGTTTGAGATCGAAAAGCTTTGAATTTGATCAGCGGAAAAATCGGAATCTGGCTTGAAGAACCTCGGGTACTTGGCATTGCCAGGTCCGTCGGAAGTCCAATAAGCGCTCGGACCGCCTAGAGAATATTTAGTCCAAGGGTCTAGATGTGGGTCCGTATTCTCTCCCTTCGCGTTGTTGAGGAGGAGCGTATACAGAGTGAGATCAGTGCTCAGGAACTCGAACGGAGAAGCCTCAGGGACCTTGGCCTCGGAAAACGAGAACATGACTCCATTTGACCCCGGCTCGCTTCCATAACGGCAGGGGGTAAAGGGCAACATGCAAGAGAGGACCGGATTGGCCATAGCAAAGCCTTCTAAGTTGACCAGTCCATAGCCAGGCCAAAGTAATGGCAGCTTTCGCGGTTCTACAACTTCTGACAGAGTGTAGGTGTGCAGCAATCCGTTGTAGGCATAACCAACTCGTGCCCACTGTCGGTGAGGGTTGAAGTAGTCGTTGTTCCGCTCGGGAACCGCGGGGCGTCCAGGCGCCTCCAAGACCGCGTCGCTCACGTAGTAGGAGCGGGTCACATTGATCCAGGCGAGAGCATCGGTCGGGCTGTTTCGTACGGAAGCATCGGAGTTCTCCCAACCTTCCGGAACCCGAACCTTCATATTCCATCGCCAGCCATCCACTCCTATTCGGGGTGCGCTCGCAAAAGGCAGTGTCTCGTTGGAATCGTGCGCGTACTGAACGATGGCTCTCCCGAGCGTCATTAGGTTTGATCGAAGCGGGTCAGCATGGTTGCTCGCATTCGCGAGCATCGGCGTTACAAGCGCAAACGCCGTTAGCGCAATAGCGGTAATGCAAACGACTTCCCTAACCGACTTAGGCATCTTAACCTTATCTTAGCGCAGACCCTTGTTCTTGAAGAAATCGTAGCTGATTCTTGCTGCTTCTAGCGGATCGCCCGAGTATAGGTCTAGCTCCACTGCTCCAAACTGAACGCCTGCATCCTTACATGCTGCGAGCACTCCGTCCCAGTCGATGAGCCCCTCTCCGGCAGGCTGCCACTGTGGGTTCTTTGAAGGATCGTAGTCCTTCAGATGTACGAGGGGAACTCTCGATCGCATACGGCGGATCCACTCGATAGGATCACCGCCTCCGATCGCAACCCAGGCGACATCGAGTTCAGCTTGTACCAGTTCAGGATCGGAAGATGCGTAGAGCGTTTCTAGCCCGTTGTCCTTGAACTCGAAGTCGTGGTTGTGATAGGTGAGTTGCAATCCGGCGTCCTTGATTTCGCGCCCGATGCCGTTCAACTGACGGCCGAATGCTGCCCAGTCGCCGCGCCGCTCATCCGAGAGGTAGGGGACGATGATGAAGTCGCATCCAAGCGTCTTTGCTTCCTGAATGGGTCCATGCACATCCTTCTCCAGCCGCTCGATCGGGCAATGGAAGCCATTGACTTTGAGGCCGATCGCATCCAGGGTCGACTTCCACTCTTCCGCGCTCTGGCTCCCTCCGCCTCCTTCCACGTACTCGTAGCCGATCTCGCGGACCTTTTCAAGAGTGCCGCGAAAGTCGTTTGCCATGTGATCACGGACGGTGTAAAGCTGAAGTGAGAGCCGCATAGAGCCTTAATTATGGCGCAGGCTGTGGAGTGGACGCTGGCAATCCGCTCCACTCGTTCGTCAGGATGTGCTGGATCCAGGCGTCCGGCGCGGCGGCGGCCGCTTGCCAAGCCTCGGTCTGGCTCTCAGCCAGACGACTACGAGGGACGTCGGCCATATAGACCGTCTGGTCTCCCCTCAAGGCTCTGAGGGTCACCAGTGCCGAGTCGCCGATTGCTCCAAGAGCATCTCTTGCTATCTGTGCTCCGATGACGCGCTCCGACTCGCCCTCTTGCACTCGGTACATGATCGTCAACTGTTTCGTCCGAGGATCGATCGTCGCCTGAACGAGGCGATCCCCATGCTCGCCCCTTCGCAGCGTTTCGGTCGTCGCTTTGTCCTCAGCAGTGGCATACGGGGATAGAACTGGAGTTGGAGGCGCAGCTATTGGCGGCTGTTCCCCTGGAACGACTTCGTTTGGCTTGAGGAAGACCGAATCCTGCGTTGCCGAGATCGAGGACCGAACGACGTCGGGCGCTGCGGTCGTTCCAGTTTGCCTGCCGAGGGAGTAAGCGACAAACGCGCAGAGGCCGATGATTCCCAGGGCCAGCGCGGCATAGGAGGCCGTACGCTTGCCGCTCATTTCGGGCAGACCCAGTTGTTCCGCCGTATTCACTTTCTCCATTTCCTTGAGCCGGTCGCTCATCACCTGAAGCTTTTGTCTGGCAATGAAGGACCCCGGATCGAGGTCAACGGCTAGCTCGTACCACTGGGCAGCTTGCTCAAAATGACTCTGATCCGCAAACACGTCGCCCATCAGCACATGAGTCTCGAAGTGGTGCGGGTATTGCTTGAGGATCGAAAGGCACTGCTGCTCCGCCGTCTTGTAATCCGCCCGCATCCTCGCCAAGTTCGCCATGGAGAGATCCGCGTGAACGGAGTCGCTTACGTTGTCGATCAGCCCGAGTCCTTGTAGACGCGCGCCGCACTCGGGACACTCCGAGAGCGCCTCATCGACACGCGTTTCGCAGCGCACGCAAACCTTAAACCCCTGTACTTCCGAATCCACCTTCTCCACGTTCGGTCTCATCGAGACTATCCACCACCTGAAGTTCCACTCGGGCGACGGGGCAGATGACTAGCTGTGCCACCCGATCGCCCTTTTTGAAACTAACAGCTTGCTGACTCAAATTGATCATGATCAGCTTAACTTCGCCGCGATAGTCTGAGTCGATAGTCCCAGGCGAATTGACCATCGTGACGCCCTGTTTGATCGCAAGCCCGCTTCTGGGGCGAACTTGGGCTTCAAAACCTACGGGAACGGCAATTTTGATTCCTGTTCCAACAAGTTTTCGTTCGAGCGGCTTGAGATCGAATTCCTCTGAGCAGGAGAGGTCGAGTCCGGCTGAGCCTTCGGTTTTATAGCTTGGCAGCGTGGCGTCTTCGGAGAGGCTGATCCGCATGCAGGAATGATGGCTTATGGCAGGGCCAGCTCGTCGCTAGCCCTGCGGCTCCGTCAGGGCTTAACCAATCGATGAGCGGGACCATAGGGTGTCCGCAGACTCTCCGGGGTGAAAATCTCCTTCAGCAGTTCGATGTTGAATTCGAAGGAAATAGGGCCAGTGACGTGCCAAGCTCCCTCATGGAAGCGGCTTTGCGTCAGTTCGAAGGGAAGAGACGTGGCGGGATCTACGAGGAAATCCAATCGCGTCAATTCTGGCTTTTCGATGACCACTTCCAAGCGTCATCCGGTTCCCTTTCGAGTGGACAGTCACCGCTCAAAGCCATCCTGTTCCAAGATTGTGCTCCGTGCTCGAATGTCCTTCACAATAGCCGGGTGGGAAATGATGCGCTTCGGTTCGCCTTGCACTCGGACGAGATTACGCTGGGGCAGTTGTTGAAGGCGGCGAGTGTTGTGGGGAGTGGGGGCGAGGTGAAGCCGTTTTTGGCGCGGGGCGGATGCCTTGTGAACGGCGAAGAGGATAATCGGCGCGGGCGGAAGCTTCGGGTTGGGGATTCGGTGCGACTTCCCGGTGGGATGGAAATCGTGCTTGTCTAGGTGCGAAATGTACAGATCTACCTCGAAGACTGTATCAACTCCAGCAGGTCCGATCCATCAACCAGTTGCACCTGCGTGTTAGACGCCGCGTCCCGGGCGGGCTGCGAAAACTTGCCGGATATCACAAAAATCCCAGCCGAAATCCGCTCTTGCGCCATCGCGCCTGCGAACTCCCGAATCCGCGGTGCGCCCACCTGCCACTCTTTCCAGCGCTTACACTGCACCGCCACGAGTTCGCCCGTCGGCGAGCGCATGAGGAGGTCGATCCCTCCATCGTTCCGGCCGCCCCGCTCCTCGACCCGGTACCCCTTGGCGCGATAGGCATCCGCCACAAGCTGCTCGAATTGCTGCCAAGTGAGCTCCTTAAGGTGCTCCACCTCTACCTGAGCCTGAAGCCGCTTCAGCCGACCCGCCTGAACGAAGTACCCCTTGACCACCCCCAACACTCCTGCCGCGGTCAACAGCCACAAGAGAAATACCGCAATCGGCGTCGCCATGGAACCGAACGGCTTCCACAGCCAATGCAAGACGCACGCGGACGTCGCCATGCAAAGCGTGAACACAGCCGTCAACCGCGGGTTGGCGACTCCGGCTTCAAAGACATCATCGAGCATGGTCTGGCTGCGAGACATGCCGGAGATTATTGGACACTGGTACTAGATTCTTCAGGGAGAACTCAACCCTCAATGCTTTTCTCAAACATAGTTGACAGAAATCCATCTCCATCCCCACAAGCATGTGAACACCTACGAATGCGACCAACAAGACGACCACCAGCGCGAACTAGGACGGATTCGCCCGGCTCGAATCGAATCAGTTGGCTTCAGAGGTCGAGCTGCCTAGCGCCTGCCTGACACGGATTGCGGCAAGAGGTTCTGGTTGGTCCAAAATCGAATCAAATCCTGCGCAAGCGCTTCGAGTTCTTCCTCGGATTCGGGAATGAGTACCGTGGCATTGACCCCCTCACGCGCCGTCGGGATCAATGCCTCTTGCGTCCGGGTAGTGGCCCACACCGCAGGCGTGTGGCAAAGCTCAGGATTGGAGCGCAAGTGATTTAGGATTTCTCGATTGGCGTCGTCATCGAGGGCGAGTACGACTACGCACAGGTGGGCCATCGGGTCTAGCTCGCTCATGAGCTTACGAGTTTCGTCCACATTGTGCGTTCTCAGAAGGCTTACGCGCGCATTTAAGGCGGCAACAATCTGCGGGAGTAGCCGATCCTCTCCCGGTGCGGCTCCAAGCATGTAGCAGGGGCGCTCTCGTGTTTCTGAATGCATGGTCATAGACGCTTGTAACGCGCACGCGCTCTCCGTTTTCTTATCGCAAATTTTAGCAGCAGGGGTAAGCCTCCTTTTCCCGAATAGGCCGGACGCAGAACAAACATAGGACAAGCTCCGAAGGAAAGAAAGTTTGGCTAGGGAATCTGGAAGTAGAAGGTGGAGCCTTCGCCCTGCTGGCTCTCCGCCCATACTTTTCCGCGATGCCTCAAGACGATCCGCTGCACATTTGCCAGGCCAATGCCTGTTCCAGGAAATTCGTCATCTCGGTGAAGGCGCTCGAACGGGAGGAACACCTTGTGGATGTAGTCCATGTTAAAGCCTATTCCCTGGTCTCTCACGTAGATCGTGTTATCGGCAAGTCGACCAATCTTGACGACACCTCCCTTTGGAGAGAATTTAGCCGCATTGTCGATCAAGTTCCAGAGCACCAGCCGAAGGAGACTTGGGTCGGCTGAGACGGAGAGCCCAGGCTCGATGTCGAACCGGAGATCTTCCGTTGCCTTCTCCGCAGCCAACTCTTCCGCCATCGCGGTTAGATCCACCGTGGAGTGGAGGACCTCGGCCCTGGTGAGCCGCGAGAGCTTCAAAAGCTCATCGATGAGAGTTCCCATCTTCTTGGCTGCCTCGGCCTGGCTCACGAGTAGTCTTGCCGCCTCTGCGGGAAGGATTGAAGCATAGTCCTCCAGAACGATCATGCTAGAGGCGATAATCGCTCGCAACGGAGCACGGAGGTCGTGTGAAACGGAATAGGTGAAGCCTTCCAGTTCTTCGTTGGCGGTCTTTAGCTCCCTTGTACGCTCCTCGACTCGCCTTTCCAGCTCGACATTGATCGAGCTGATTTTTTGATAGAGCCGAGCATTGTCGATGGCGATTGCCGCTTGGGCCCCAATGCCCGCCAAGATGTGTTCGTGCTTCTCGGAGAATACGCCTCGCTCCGCATGGCCAAAAAACAGGCCCCCGATCACTTCTCCCGCTTGCGACTTAACGGGAACCGCCAGGTAGCTATGCACCGGCAGGTGCCCCTTTGGCATGCCAAAGTGAGGCTCTGTCTTGCCATACCGCGCATCCTGAGTGATGTCATCAGACCGGATGACGCCCTCACCCGCAAAGGTCGGGTGGAAGATGGCGGTCGCTCTGGGCATTGGAAACTGCTCGAATGCGGCCCGCGGCGCACCCGCAAGAGCGTAGAGCAGGTAGCTTCTGCCGTCCGCGTTCTCCACGTTGTAGAAGAATGCGCCAAACTGCGCCCCGGTAAGTTCCGTGGCGACTTCGGTCAGGTTTTGAACGATCTTGTCGAGATCGAGATCCCGGTTGAGGGAGATGCCGATCTGGTTAATGAGTTCGACCGTCTTCGCCTGCTCCCTAATCTCCTCCTCCGCCTGCCTCTGTACACTGAGATCTCGGAACGTCACCATCTGCCTGGTGGTGCCCTCCATCGGAAACATCGTGACGCGGAGCTCGACCGGAAACTCACTACCGTCGGAACGAATTCCCACGATCTCGTACTGGGAGGGCTCAGCGTTTCCTTGGAGCCGTCTCCGCGCCCGCGCAAGCGTTGCTTCACGACAGGAGGGAGCCAAAATTATCCCTGCCGACTTTCCGACAAGCCCCTCCGGCTCATATCCGAACATCTCTGCGAACGCGGGGTTGACGAAATCGATTACTTGATCGTGGGAGACCAGGATGGCATCGCGTGAGCCTTCGAAGACCGCCCTAAACCTTGCGTAGCTGCTGCGAAGAGCCGCCTCAGCTTCAATCCTGTCCGTGATGTCCTCCTGGATGAGCACGATCTCGTCTACTGAGCCTTCGCCGGTAATGGGATAGGCAACGCAACGCACCCAGCGTTGCTGGCCTTGGTACATGCCTCGATCGGGAACGAATACATTCGGAGGAATTTCGACGGATTCGCCTTGAAAGGCTCTCTCGATGTAGGGGTAGATGCCGGTTTTTTCTAGCTGCGGATCGTCCTTGAAGTTGAAGTCGCGGACCATGTCCAGAGTGACGCCCCAAAGGCGCTCCCAAGCCTGATTCACCGCCTTCAAAAACCCGTCTGAGCCTAGAATCTGGATGCTCAGGGGCGATTTTTCGATGAGCAACTGAAAGCGGCTCTCGCTATGGCTCTGAGGAGACTCGCTCTCCGGGGCGTCGTCATGCGACAGGGGCTTTCCTTGCTTTGGTGGCTCAGAGGACTCAGAATTCAACGCAACACGTCTTTCCAGGCGACTTACAAGAAGATGCTACCTGCGAGTTTGAGACGGTTTCGGAGCCATTTGGTTCGCTGGGGCTACGTGCAACACTATCAGGCATGGCAAAGAGTTTGCGAGATTACGTAGAAGCGGCCCGAGAGGAAGTTCAAGAGGTGAGTGTCGAGGAGGGTCAGCGACTGATTTCACTTGGTGAGTTCAGGGCGTTGGACGTTCGAGAGCCAACGGACTATGCAAACGGACATGTTCCGGGTGCGGTGAATGTGCCTCGCGGCCAACTTGAGGTTGTGGCTGATACCGCTCCTCCTGTACGGAACCCGGTTTTGCAGGATCGCACGCAGAAGATCGTTTGCTACTGCGGAGGGGGCACCCGCAGCCTGCTCGCCGCCAAAACGCTGAAGGAGATGGGCTTTGAGAACGTCGTGTCCATGGCTGGCGGATTCCGAAGTTGGAGCGAGAGCGGCTTGCCAATCGACGAGTAGGAGACGATCTGACGCGCGATGACAGATGAGTGCGACGCGTATAATTGGATAGGTAGAGGCTGTTACAACATCCCCGTCCGAAGACACAACCGGACTGTAGCAGCCTCGAAACCAGCCACGAGGGCTGGATAGGAAAATATGTATCAGGCACCCCTTCCGCAGGAGTACGCCGACCTGACGCAAGAGCAGGCGGATGCGCGAATCATTGCCGCCAAGAAGCAACTTGGCAACCGATTGGTCATTCTCGGGCACCACTATCAACGGGACGAGATCATCAAGCATGCTGACTTTCGTGGCGACAGCTACAAGCTGGCCAAGGACGCGGCGCGCGTTCCAGAGGCTGAGTTCATCGTGTTCTGCGGCGTGCATTTCATGGCAGAGAGTGCCGACATCCTCACCCCAGATCACGTTCGGGTCGTGTTGCCCAATCTCGCCGCAGGGTGCTCAATGGCGGACATGGCGAACCTCTTTCAGGTTCGCAACTGCTGGAAGCAACTGGATGAAGTCCTCGGCTCAGCGAACCACGTCGTGCCGGTTACCTACATCAACTCGGCGGCGAATCTAAAGGCGTTTGTCGGCGAGAAAGGGGGCACCGTCTGCACATCTACCAATGCGCCCACCGCCGTCAAGTGGGCTCTCGAGCAGGGGGACAAGGTGCTTTTCTTCCCGGACCAGCATCTCGGACGTAACACCGGGTTCAAGCTCGGCTACGACCCGGAAACGGACATGATCTTGTGGGATCCCTTCAAGCCCTTAGGGGGAAACACGGCTGAGGACATCAAGCGTGCGAAGTTCATCCTCTGGAAGGGGCACTGTTCGGTACACGGACGATTCGATGTCGCCCAAATCGAACAGGCCCGGCTCACCTATCCGGACGTGAACGTGCTGGTGCATCCAGAGTGCCCAATCGAGGTTGTGCAGGCTTCGGACTACAACGGCTCGACCGAATACATCATCAATACCGTCGCGGCCGCTGAGCCGGGTTCAGTCTGGGCCATCGGGACGGAAATCAACTTGGTGAGCCGTCTGGCCAAGGAGCATCCCGACAAGACGGTCTTCTGCCTGGATCCGCAGATTTGTCCGTGCAGCACGATGTACCGCATTCATCCGAGCTTCCTTTGCTGGGCGCTGGAGAATATCGTCGAGGGCAACGTAGTCAACGAAATCATCGTTGCGCCAAAGGTGAAGCACTTCGCCTTGCTGGCGCTTCAGCGAATGCTTACCGTCTGCGCTTAGGTGATCTTGTGAATCGCGTGGCCGAGGGCATCCTCGAAAGCTTCGAGGACGGCTTCGGACATCGTCGGGTGAGCGTGGATCGTGTCTACCATGTACTCGAGCGTCGCCTCCAGCTTGAGCGCGACCACGGCCTCGTGAATCATATCGGTCACATGGGCTCCGATCATATGAACGCCGAGAACCTCGCCGTATTTTCTATCCGCGACAACTTTGACAAAGCCTTCCTGCTCGCCGGTAGCCATCGCCTTGCCGAGAGGGCGAAAGGCGAATTTGCCAATCGTGACATCGTATCCCTTCTCCTTCGCCTCACCTTCCGTGAGGCCAACCGAAGAGACTTCGGGTGAGGTGTAGACACAATTGGGAACACACTTGTAGTCAACTAAACGGCTCTCGCCACGAACGATGTTGGCCGCCACGATGGTGCCTTCATGGGACGCCATGTGCGCGAGCTGGATTCGACCTGTGATATCACCGATGGCCCAGATATTGGGCACATGCGTCTTCAGCGAATCATCGGCTACTTGAACGCCACGACGGTGAAGCTGCACGCCGATCTGCTCGAGATTCATGCCGCCCGTATTGGCTTTCCGGCCGACTCCAAGCAGCACCACGTCGACTTCGACAATTTCAGTATCCGCGCCCTTCTTGACGTGAACCTTCCAAACGTTGCCGACTCGCTCGCACTTCTCGATGGTCGCACCGGTACGAATCTTGATGCCTGAGCGCGAAAGCTGCTTTCCGAGTTCGGTGCCGAGATCAGGGTCCATCATCGGCAAGAGGGTGGGCATCATTTCCACGATGTGCACTTCCGCACCAAGACCATTAAAGATGTAGCCGAATTCGCATCCCACTGCGCCGCCGCCGAGAATCGCCATTCGCTTGGGCACGAAGGGTGCGGATACCGCGTCATCGGACGTCCACACACCTTCCTCCCGCCCACCTTCGAGGCCGGGAATGTTGAGTTTGATGACGGACGAACCCATCGCCAAAATGAAGTTCTTCGCGCGCAGCGTGGTAACTTTGTCGTCCTTTTTGACCTCAAGCGTGTTCGCATCCTTGAACGAGGCAAATCCCTCCACGTGGGTGATGCCGTTCTTTTTGAACAGCATTCCGACACCACCGCGCTGGGAGGTCACGATCTTGTCCTTTCGCTTCATGATCGCGTCGAAGTCGGGCACGGCGGTTCCGTCAACTTTGATGCCGAGCTTGTCTGCGGTCTTGATCGCATGCAGTCGTTCGACACTCGCGATCAGCGCCTTTGAAGGGATGCAGCCCCAGTTGAGGCAGGTTCCGCCTAGAAATTCCTTTTCGACAACCGTCACTTTTGCGCCAAGTTGCGCGGCTCGGATCGCGGCTACATAGCCGCCAGGTCCGGCACCAATCACGATGATGTCGGTATCGAAATTATCATTAGGCATAGGTTGTGGCTGCTCCTCGGGCGTGCGAATCTCTGAGATCGATTTGATAAGCGTCTCCACCGGGGCGGCCGCTACGGTTGACCCGTTTGCGTGTGGTGAAGGGGAGTTGAAGGCGTCGCTCATCCAGAATTCCTGCCGGGTTACGGCATGATTCTACCGTTTGAGCGCTTTAGCAGACATGCAAACCCGCCCTACTTGGGCGGATCAAACACCTTCGAATCCGGGTTCGTCTCAATACGAGCCGTGGCGAATTGCAACACCTGGTCCTTGTCGGCGGCGTGAATACCGACCGTCATCGGCACCGAAATGCCGTTCACCTTCTGATAGTTCGAGTAGTCGTTTACTTGCGCGATGTTGCCGAGAACGGTGATGTAGGTATACGTTGCTCGCGAAAGCAGACCCGTCTCTTTATCGAAGAACAGCGAGACTCTGGTTTTGTCGTCGCCCTGCACATAGCCCGAAAGCACGTTTTGATCACGCCCGCCAATCTTCGCGGTTCCCCCCGAGGTCCGGTCCATCTTGGGCAGCGTCTGAGGGCCGAAGAAGATCTTTCGCTCGTTTAGGAACTGGTGCGCATGCTCCAGCGGGAAGGCGACAACCGCGTTGTCCATGGTGACCCAAGGCTCTTTGCCATTGAAGCCCATACGGTCCTGGCCCTTCGCCAGGTGGGTGGTCATCCTAAACCTCTCACCCGCATACAGCGCCTCCACCTTTCCGGTAGCTCCCCGATTCGAGCTTGTCCCTTGCAGCCGCAGACCTGCGACAACCGGCGTCGGATTGGGTCCGACTGCCTTAGCGTAGGCGGCAAGCACGTCCGCAGGAACGACCGCGGCACTTTGTCGAGCGCGCAATTCGGCCCCTTCGGCATGGGAGAAGTTGATCGGATGGGCCCGGCCTCCGTGGCAGGTCGCGCACGTCACTTCGGGCTGGCCGCCGAAGTTCTTTTCATTGATGTCGTTCTGCATCTCGATCATCGATCGCGTGGTCCGCTTGTGCTCGTTGGCGTCTGAGGCCCAGTCGTCCGGCACGTGGCAGAACTTACAGTCCACTTTCATCGAAGCCGACATGAACTCCATCGCGGGAATCACCTCGCTGGCTTTGAGTCCCTTGAGTGATTTGATGTTCTTGAACTGCTGCTCGGCAAGGACCGGCCCCTGCTGCTGAGGCATCGCAAGAGCTGAGCCGAAGACAGAAGCCGAAAGCAGGAAGAGGATGTTGCTGCGCCGCATAAGCGGAATTTTAGCAGCCTTCTGCGCGGATGCACCTACTTCTTGGCTGAGAGGGTCCTCGAAGCGAGTTCTTGCTGGTACCGCGCGATGTAGCTCTCCACCGGGACGCGAGCAATCAGTTGTCCAACCAGTTCGAGAGGAAGATCGGAAAGATGCTTGAACCGCACGCAAGACTTGCCCATGTCCAACTTCTTACCGGAATTCGCATACTCCTCTCGGAACCATGCGTCTAACTCAGGATCGCCGTTGGGAGCCAGCACATACAGTGCCATGTAATTTTTTTGAGACGCGAGCGAAGCGTAAGGCAAGGGCTGCTTGGGGTCGGTGTGATAGCCGGCCGGAAAAAGGCTGTGCGGCACGACATAGCTGATCATCCCATACTGCATCCGCTCCTCGAACCCTTTGGGAAGATTAGCTAGGATCACCTTGCGAACAGCCGCTATCGCCTCTAGGCGGTCTGCCGGCAGCTCATTCAGATACTCGTCGATTGTGTTTGCTTTCGAGGTCATGGCGTTTTACTCGTTTCATTTTTACCACCCGAGAGCACGATTCGCGCCTTTCTCGGCCTTAACATTGCACGATGCCGTTCCGTGTGCTTAACTAACTCTTGATGCACACCCGGTTCTCTGCGCTCGCTCTGTTTGCCTGCCTCAGCGTCTCCGTCGCCGCCCAGGACGGCAGACGGCTCACCAAGGAAGAGGAGAAGGTGAAGTATCACTCTCCTGTTCGAGGAATGGATGCGGCCAGACGCCTGGAGGCTAACGCACTGCGCGACCGAATGAAGGCGCAAAGCTACTTCGGCGGAATCGAGTGGCGCAACATCGGTCCCGAAAGCCAGGGTGGACGCATCATCGACATCCATGCGCCCCTCGATCATTTGGACAAGCTTTACGTGGCCTTCGCTACCGGAGGACTCTGGCGAACAGAGGATGACGGCGTTACCTGGACTTCCTTGTTTGAGAACCAAAGCGCGTTCGGAATCGGCGACTTCGCAATCTCCAACGACGGCAAAACGATCTGGGTCGGAACGGGCGAAGCCAATAGCCAGCGAACCAGCTATTCAGGAACCGGCGTGTTTAAGAGCACCGATGAGGGCAAGACGTGGCAACACATGGGACTTGCCGAGAGCCACCACATCGGCGAGGTGCTGATCGATCCTCGAAATTCCAATGTGGTGTACGTAGCAGCCCTCGGTCACCTCTACTCGCAAAATCCGGAGCGTGGCGTGTACAAGACCACCGACGGCGGAAAGACTTGGACCCAGGTTCTGAAGGTAGACGATTGGACCGGCGCATTCGACATCGCGATGGATCCCCGCAATCCAGATATCTTGCTCACCAGTTTTTGGGAGAGAGATCGGCGCGCCTGGAACTTGCTCGAAAGTGGAAAAGGGTCAGGAGCGTTCCGAAGTGAAAATGGTGGAAGAACATGGACCAAGGTTGCCACCCTCCCTCAAGGAGTCGCCGCAGGAAGGTCGGAGATCGCTTGGTCTAACAGCAATCCCAAAGTGGTCTATGCGGTCACCGACGTGCAAGCGGACGATCCCGATTGGCTCGAAGAAGATGAACGGACCCCGAGCGGACGGCTCACCCCTCGCAGGTTTCTGAGGCTCACCAACGAAACCCTGCCTCAAATCGAGGAGGCGCCGCTTACCGCCTTCATTCGTTCGGCGCAAATCGAAAAGCCTGCCGAAGTCGCCAAGCAGCTAAGAAACAAGGAAGTCACTTACGACCAGCTCAAAGGGATGGTCGAGGCGAAGAGCCCTGATTTCTTCCGACCGCCTATTGTTAACCAGGAAGTTTATCGAAGTAATGACGGAGGGAAGACTTTCGCCCGCGTCAGCCGCACGGATGATGCCGAGTATCAGTATTACTTTGCCGGTGTGACCGTCAATCCCAAAAACGAGGACGATGTGCTGTCATGGGGATTTCCGATGCTTCGATCGGTCGATGGCGGCAAGACCTGGAAGAGGATTGCGCAGCAGTCGCATGTCGATTACCACGCAGCCTGGTTCGATCCCCGCAATCCCGCGAAGCTTTGGATAGGCAACGATGGCGGCCTCTATGTAAGCGGCAACTACGGTGAAAGCGTCCGCCATATCAACAACCTACCGGTCGGCCAGCCGACTGCGATCGCGGTGGACAACAAGCGGCCGTATAACGTCTATATTGGTCTTCAGGACAACGGCACGATGAAGGGCCCGAGCACCCGCGGACGCAATCCCGGGACCTGGACCACGATCGGTGGGGGCGACGGAAGCCACATTGCAGTCGATCTTCGCAACGACGGAGATATTGTCTACACCGCCTCTCAGTTCGGGGCTCACAGCGGCATCAACCAGCTCACAAACGAGCGCTGGAGCGCTCGACCGGTTGCTCCGCGCAACGATCCTCCATCCCGTTTCAACTGGGTCTCACCGCTCATCATCTCGTCGCACCATCCGGACATTGTCTATTGCGCGTCGCAGAGGCTCTACCGGTCGTTCAACCAAGGAAGGACCTACCTACCAATCTCGCCCGATCTCACGCGGAACAAGCCGAATGGCGACGTGCCGTTCTCGACGATCAAAGACGTCAGCGAAAGCCCGCTTAAGTGGGGGGTGATCTACGTGGGCGCGGACGACGGGCGCGTCACGATGACTTCGGACGGAGGCTTTACTTGGAGGGACATCCCGACCCCCCAGCCCGACAAGTGGGTCTCGAGAATTGTGGCATCGAAGTACGACGAAGGCACCGTGTACGTCTCGCAGACGGGTTTGCGAGAAGACGATTTTGCCGCTTATCTCTACAAATCCACCGATCACGGAAAGACTTGGCTGAGCATCACGAGCGGTTTGCCCGCAGAATCGGTGAACGTGATTCGTGAAGATCCCACGAAGAAGGATGTGCTGTATGTCGGCACCGATATGGGCGTCTATGTCTCGTTGGACGGCGGTAAGAACTGGGAGACGCTGCACGGAGGAATGCCCAACCTTCCGGTTCACGATCTTGCGATCCAGGCACGCGAGAACGAGCTTGTCGCGGCAACCCATGCCCGGAGTGTCTACATTCTGCCGCTGAAGTACGTCCACGAGCTCACCCCCGAGCTGCGAGCCAAGGGTGTCACGATCCTTGAAGTTCCAAACGTCACGCGCGGATCGGGGGGCTTTCGAGCCTCCGATTGGGGATACGAGCAGGGCGAGCGCTGGAGCGCCGAAATGCCACCCTCTCCTGTGGCGAGGGTGACGTATTTCACCGACACTGCCGGCAAAGCGACGATCCGGATCAAGAAGGACGGCAAAGTCGTCAAGGAAGCTCAAGTCGATGCCCTAAGAGGCTTCAACACCTCGACCATCGATCTAATGCTCTCTCCGGCAAAGCCGATTCCAGCCGGCAAGCCACCGCTTCCGAAGACTGGAGCCGATGCGCTCAAGGATCCTTTCGAGGAGTATCGGGCCAAGTTCCTGGACCGCGGGGAGTACACGATGGAAGTGGAAGTCGCCGGTAAGACGGCTACAAGCACCTTCCGAATCTCGGCCCCGGCGGCACCCGGTGGTGGCCGTTAGGAGAAGTTGATTTCAGCGCGGAAACGGGGCTGACGCTCCGTTTAATCCGTGGCACAAATTCCGCTGATCTGATACCATGCGGAAAATTATGCGTTTCTCGCCGCTCGCCTTCCTTGCAGCCACCTCCTTCGCGTCTGCGCAGAGCAGAACCACAGTAGCGGATGTGCTTAAGTGGAGCGCGGCGGAAAGAGGGCCGCTGCTCGCGATAGATGCTTCGACGACTCGAGCAAAGGATGGCAAGCAGCTCGCGGATTTCGGGCGAAAGGTCTTGAAGGTAGGCGACCTCAACGTTGTCGCGCCTAGCGAGATGGTGGTCATCGACGACAGCTTCCGTCAACCGGCCAACCTCAGCGATGGCCTCCCTCGTGATGCCAAAGTGCTGTACCTCATGCAGAGCCTGACGCCGCAGCAATGGAAGAAAATTGTCGGCCAAGGCATCAGCCACGCCGACCTCGAGGGGGAGCAGCGGGTCGTTTTCCAGTCGCTCTTGCCCGATCCAATCAAGTGGACCTCCTACCGGACCATCAATGAATCCGATTACAAGCCGGTCGATAGCGGCTTAGTTTCGGGCAAAGAACTCCTTAAGGTGAAGCTCAGGGTCTATCAAGATTTCGCTTTCGAGGTAGAGCTCGCGAACGAGCGCGCATTCACCTCTCACGACACCAGCATGTATCGCGGCAGCGCGGGCACCATCACGATGGAGCGTGACCACGATGAGGAAGCCAGCAACTTTGGCACCTCACCCAGGCAGACCGTTCCAAACAGGGCAAAATTGTCACAGCTCCCCTACACGGACACCCAGCTCATTCGCGTGCCGCCTGGCAAGGTGCGAGATCTCCTCGCTGTTATCTCTCGCTCTACCGGCAGAGAGATTCATGCAGATCTGCGCGTTGCAGATCGTGAGGTGAGCTTCTTTGGAGGATCGGCCAAGGCAGGCGACCTCTTGCAAGCTCTCGCGCTAGCCGTGACCGGCACTTATCGCCAAGTTGGCTCCGCGTACGTGTTGACTTCAGACAATACCGGCCTCGGCGCTCGCAAGCTGCTGTTCGCCATGTGGTGGGATGATCTGATGCGCCGAACCTTTACTCAAACTGACAAATGGCGGCGCGCCATCGGAAACCGTATCGATCAGGTGCAACTGGACGCAGACAACCCCTTCAAGCCAAGCGAAGGCATGAAGAGCTTTCTCGCCAAGCAGGACGGGTGGCCTCCACGAGAGTGGATGTCAGCCCAAGACGCAACGCCGCAAGTACGCGCCTATCTAGGGCAACTCAGTCGGGCCCATTCCCACCAGCCTCTCGACCCCAGCAAGTTGCGGCCCATATCAGCTGTTCGATTCGGCTTTGTCCTCCCTGACGGGCGGCGGTTGCGAAGTGAGCACCCAGCTTTGGGTCAAGGATGGCAGTTTCTCCCGAGGCATTTGCCCAACCGTCCTGCCATCCAGGAGCCAAAGCTTCCGGTCGCGATTTCGAAAGAAGGAAAACCCGTTCCACTGGTTGCTGCAGCAGAGGAGGTTGCAGCAGCAAAGTCGCTGGTCTCCGTTGCCCTGCTGTATGGCTTTCGCGAGTTGTGGCTGGAAACCCGCAACCCGGCCGCCCTAAAGGCAGCCATTGAAGATTCCCAGGAGGCCGCAATTAGCATACGCTTGCTAATACGCCCCTGGATATCTCGCGCGAAAGGCCAGGAGATAGATCGCACGATCCTGGGCGACACTGGCAGTAGCGTCGACGCCCGCCTGGCCCTAATAATCGATTGGGCACAATTCGATAAACGCCCACAGTTCGCACAGTTGCCTGGCCAAGACAGGTTCGGCCCGCTCGAGCCTAGTCGGGAGACCACATGGAAGGCTCTTATCGAACTTAGCAAAGCGGAGGGACTGGCAGGAGTCGTGCTCAGCGAATCGGGGCCGCCGGGTTATGAACCCCTGATCAGCCCGAGGAGGGGTGGCTACTCGCGAGTGATCAGCGGTACCCGCTCTTTTGGCTTCCCAACTTCAATGCGTCTCGCTTTCCTGCGAAAGCATGGAATTGACCCTCTCGATATTGTGGGTCCCGGTCTCACTACCTCCGTGGAGTTGAGGCAACCGTTTTTTCTAGACGAAGACCTCCAGGGTGTGCCCACCAACTACCAACCGTCGCAAAACCCGCATCCAAAGTTGCGCGAAATCGCACAAGTGTGGAACGAATTTCGCTATAAGCTGAATGAAGAGGCGATTCTGGACCTTCTCGCAGGATTGGCCGCCAAGGGGCCAGTAATGGTCGACGCTCGGCCCAACTCTGGGAGCCTCGGCGGTGCCGCTCGCTTCGAGGTGGTATACGACTGGAAGCCAGGTGACGATTTGTTCTTCATTTCAATCGAAGCTCCTGGCGAAATGTCCGGCATGCAGAACCCGCAAGCATTCATGCGGTTGCCAGCAGCATGGCCAGTTGGAGCCGACCATCCCGACCTTCCCGTGATTGCAATGCTCTTTGTAAAGCCTGAGAACACAATGGGCCTCGATGTGCGCCATATCGCAACAAAAGACTTACGTATTTTGCTTTCCCGATGGTTCGTGCCCAGCAAGTGACGTCTACCACCAACAGTTGAGGTGGCGCGTGCGGCACCTAGAGGCAAGGGCTTCCTGGTTTCTTTGCCAAGTCATTGGGGCGCGTGCGGCTACACCTTCTACCCAGCGAGAGGATCTTGAGTTGGTCGTAGATTTGACAGCCCCTTTCTGGAAAAGGTGGCGGCAAGCGCTCCCAGCAGCATGATCACTCCTCCGACTTGGAGCGTCAGCGCGACCCCCGTGCTCGGCACCTTCAGGTGCACGCTGAGCAGGTTGAAGTAGCCGGTTTGGCGCGTAGAATTGGCTAGCCAACCAAAGAAAAGGATGCCAAACGGCGAAAGCCCGTTCAGCGCCCAGATGTGCATTGCCAGCACGCGGCCCCGCAGCCTCTCGGGCGACAAGATCTGGAACAGCGCGTTCGTCGTATTGAACTGAGCGATCGTAGCCATCCCGACGAGCCCGAATACCGGGTACGCGATCCAGGGCGAGCGAGCGAACGACAGCGTGATCAGCCCCAAGCCAATCAGCCACATCGCCGCGCGGATGATCGTCCCTTTCTTTTCGCTGTGCGCGATCTGGGTGATGACCAGCAGCCCTATCAATGCGCCGATCCCGACGCAGGTGTAAGCCATCCCAAGCGCCTTTTTGGCAGGCTCCAATTCCAGGCCCATGACCTGCTCGACAAAGGCTGGCAGCAGCGTGATGTAGGCCAAGCCTGCTGCGGCGGTAAGCGTCTCAAGGAAGAACAGCGTCTTGAGCCGCCCATCGCGCATGGTGTAAAGCATGCCCTCGAAGAGAAGGTCCCGGATCGGCTGCGCTTCTCTAGGGTGAGGCGTCAAATCCGCCTTGATCGCCTTGACTGCCCAGATGAGCGCGAGGAAGGTGAAGCCGTTGACCAGGTAGCAAAACGGCACTCCCAGGGTGGCCAGGATCACGCCGCCGATCGCCGGACCGAAGATGCGGGCGACATTGAATGTCATGGCGTTCACGGGCACCGCTGCCGGAAGATCTTCGGCGGGGACGACGCGGCTGACGATCGACTGCCGGGTCGGCATTTCTACGCACCCCACCAAGCCTACGAACAGCGCGACGCACACGATCTGCCAGTACTGGATGAAGCCGAAATAGGTGGCTGCGGACATGAACAGGGAGGCTGCGGAGAGGCACAGCATCGCGATGACGAGCACCTTGCGCTTATCGAACGCATCGCTCATAGTCCCCGCCAAGAACGCGAAGAGGAACACGGGGACGCTGGAGCAGAAGGAAACAAGCGCCAAAGCGGCCTCGCTGCCCGTCAGGCGGTAGACAAAATAACCCTGGGCAACATTTTGGACCCAGCTACCGGTAAAGCTGACGAACGCGCCGATCCAGAGGAGCCGGAAGTCGCGGTAGCTCAGCACCCGCACCAGCCGAGACCCCCGAACCCACCCGCCCACCTTCCCCGCCACCGGGGTGCGAGGAGTGGAGGGATCCATGCCATCAGTATGGCTTTCCCGGAGCGTTTGCAAGCCCGAGCATTCGTTCGGCCCGCGGTGCTGATCAGGCACTTAAGCGATAACTTAACCTAACGTTTTTCCCAGGGGGGGGGGGTATTGGGGAGGTGATTGGGTTGAGTTTTGCTTTTGGTGTTTGCTGAACTGAATAGATTTCAAAACGCGAGTTTGTCAATGATTCAAAGTGAGTCTCTGGACGAGTCTTAGAAGCTGACGCGGCAAATTCGCCAGTCGGGCAGGGGGGTGGCACCCATTTGCCTGTAAAAGCCGATGGCGTCGACGTTCCAGTCGAGCACGGACCATTCGAGGCGGCCGTGGCCCTCTCGCGCGCACCAGTCCAACAGATGCTGCAACAAAGCCTTGCCATGGCCCAGGCCCCGTTTGGAGGGGGTGACGTAGAGGTCCTCCAGCCATAGGCCGGGTTGGGTTCGGAAGGTTGAATAGGTTTTGAACCCCAGGCAATAGCCGATCACGGACTCGCCGTCGACGCAAACGAAGCAGTAGAAATGTCCGCCCAGGTGCTCTGTCAGTGATTCCAAAGTCCCCGTCACGGCGTCGGAGAGCCTTTCGAAGTCGGCAAGCTCCTGGATCAGGCCCCAGACTTGCGGCATGTCCGCTACGGTCGCTTCGCGAATCAAGGCTTTTTGCCTCGAAAGAGCTTGCCATCCAGCGAAATCTTGCCACCGCCCATCACCATGGCCGCGGCGCATGCCATGAACAGAGAGAAGGTGTAGAAGAACCGCGAGGCATCCCCGCCCTTACCGCTACTGAAAAGGAGCGTCCAAGCTTCCGGCTGGCTCATGTGCCGGAACGTCGCGACGGCCATGACGCAGGCGAGCGCGAAGGCCGCGAAAGGCGTGAAGAAGCCTAGCAGAAGCGCCAATCCGCCCATGAATTCGACGAAGATCGCGAGGTGGGCGAGCAAGGGGTGGAAGCCGTCACCGATAAAGGATTCGACCTGCGCAGAATAACCCCGGCCGCCAAAGAGACCGAACATCTTTTGCGAACCGTAAAAGAGAAACAGTAGCCCGAGGCCGATCCTAAGAATCAGCAGGCCGACGTCGGTGCGGTTCACCTTGCCCATCTTCTGAATATTGTACGGTTTTACGCAGCCCAAGTATCCGGCACGCGCTTCCATTCAAAATGAGGGGTATGGACGGACGCGAGACGGAAGAGCACCTCACTCCGCCCAACCGGCTGGAGGTTCTTCAAAGCCTCCGCATCGCTAACGTCGATGTCGCATTCGCGACTGCATTTGCCACGCTGGTAACCGGCGCATTCATCGTCGGGTTCATTCAGCATCTGGGTGGCAAGGACCTCTGGATCGGCCTCGTTTCCGCAATCCCGAGTCTGGTGGGGCTCTTCCAGATTCCCGGCGCCATTTGGGGGCGTCGATTTCGAAGCTACAAGCGGTTTATCCTGCCGGGAGCGATTCTCTCTCGCGCGTTCTATTTGCCGCTGATCCTGCTGATCTTTCTTCCCTTTAACAACGAGCTGCGGCTGACCCTGCTTGCGGTGTGCATTCTTGCGGCTTCCATCTCGGGCATGATGGTCAATTCGATCTACAACGATTGGCTTGCCGAGATGGTGCCAGCAGACTCTCGCGGATTCTTTTTCGCCAAGCGAAATGCGATTGCCGCCGCGGTCGGTGCGGCCGTCGGTCTCATCGGCGCGTTTGTGCTCGACTACTTCCGTGGCGCGAACGAGGAAGGGACGGGGTTTGCGTTCGTTTTTGGCATTGCCTTCTTATGCGCGGGCGCGAGCCTAGCGATGTTCATGCGCATGCGGGATGTGCCCCGCACCGATCCCGTACGCGAGAGTCTGTTGCAGGGGATCAAGGCGATCAGCTACCCCTTTCGAGACAAAGAATTTCGGAAGGTCCTCCTATTTCTGGCGCTCTTCACGCTCGGGCAGGTGTTTGCGGGCAATCTCTTCGTCGCCTACGCCTTGGAAACGCTGAAGCTCGACTTCAAAGTTATTCAGGGAATGGTCGTCGCTTTTGCGGCGGGCAATGTGCTGAGTGCGCGCTATTGGGGATTCCTTTCGGACAAGTACGGGAACAAGCCGATGCTGATGCTGGTCGGCACTCTGCTCGCGACGAACCCCTTGCCGTGGATCCTTTCGGTTCCCGGACAGGACCTCTACAATGCGGTGCTGCTGATCGGCGCTCATGTGTTGATGGGAGCGATTTGGGGTTGCGTGGCGTTGTGCCAGTTCAACCTGATGCTCGCAACTGCCAGGCCGGAGGACCGTGCGAACTACATCGGGGCGGGTCTGACGGTTACCGCTCTTGTCGGCGGGTTCGGGCCGCTTGCCGGGGCGGCCATGATGAATGCGCTCCGGGGGAACCTGGAGGTTCCGGCGGCTTACAAGCTCGTTTTTGTTGCAGCGATCGTCCTCAGGGTGTTCGCGATGTTCTTCTTGCTTCGCGTTCGTGAGGAAGGCGCGGCTACCTTCAAAGAGACGCTCTTGAGCCTCCGCGGTATGACGCCGAGAAATATGCGGGCGATGCGCAGCCTTCAGCGGACTGGCAGCGGCGAAGAGCGGGCCGAAGCGATCCATCAGGTGGGCTCGCGCGGGGTTTCGATCGCCTCAAACGAGATTATCAAGGCGCTTCACGACCCGCTGCCGTCAGTGAGAAGGCAGGCGGCGATGGCGGTGGCTCGGCTCCACGATCCGCGAGCCGCCGGCGAGCTGATCCACCAGATCGAGGAGCACCCCGACCTGTTGGAAGAGGAGACGATCGAGGCGTTGGGGGCGCTCGGGAATGACGAGGCGGTCCCGGCACTTTGCAGGACACTCAGTAATCCGAGCCCGCTTCTGAGACGCGCGGCCGCCAGAGCCCTTGGCAAGGTGGCGGCAACCGGCAATCAAGATGCCGAGGGGGCATTGCGTCATGCGGCTGGAGACCGCAACGACCCGGACCTCCGCCGGGCCTCGCTTCAGGCGCTTCGCGTGATGGGTGCCACGGAGGCGTCCGAAGTGTTCCGTGAGGCGCTGAAGGATCCTTTGCCCAGCATAAGAATTGCCGCGGCCGAAGGCATTTCCGAACTTGGTATCAATGAGGCTGCTCCGGACTTGCGAGACTCGATCGCAGCGTTTGCAGACGAGGCGTCGAGCGAAGCGGCTTATGCTCTGGGAGTAACCGGCAACGAACAAGACATCCCGCTCATCCTCGCTGAAGCAGCGAACTGCCAGTCGATTATTACGCGGCGACGTTGCCTTCTGGGCGTAGCATGTCTGCTGGGAATCGAGCAGCACGCTTACAAGCTGCTGCTCAAGGACGGGATGGAGCGGGACACCGCCATCGCGGAAATGCTGGCACCCCTTGTGCGGCGAAAGCCGGCGCTCCGCTCGGCCCTCGACAGCTATGCGCAGGGTCAGGAGGCGGCATCGCTGGCGGGCCTTAACCGCGTGTACGACGACCAGAGGCTACAAGTATTGGCCCGCCAGCCGATCGACGAGCTGTTCCTCGTGGCGGTCTGTTACGTTCGCTTCGGACTCGACGGCTAACCATGGACAATTCCCATGAGAGCCTGGGTCATCCCGGCTGGGTCTTCATGCTGGATGACGTTGCGGCCGTACACGATGCCGCTCGCGCCCTGAAGCATGAGCGTCCTGGTTCGCTTGAGAATCTCCTCGTCCGGTGCTCGGCCGCCACCACGAACCAAAACAGGCACCCCTGAAGCAATCTCGATCACGCGGTGATACTGTTCGAGATCGTCCGTCGGATCTGCTTTGATGATGGCTGCGCCCAGCTCGACCGCCTGCCGGACAAGGGGAAGAATCTTGGCAAGGTCCCCATCGACCATGTACCCTCCGGCCACAGAGTTTGCCTGCATCACAAGCGGCTCGATCATCAGGGGCATTCCGAACTTCTCACACTCGGGCTTCAACCGGCAGATGTTGCGGATACATGCCTCATGAAGCTCAGGCTGATCGGGCAGGAGCAGCAGGTTGACGACCACGCAGGCCGCATCCAACCTCACTGCCTGAATGACCGCGTCATCGATGAGTCGGCTAAAAAGCTTCCTGGGTAGCTCCTTGCCATAGACGTTGGCTACGTCAGTCCGGAGCACGAGGGCGGGTTTGGAGCCCTTCCTGTGCTGAAGCAGCGGTGCCGTGCCCGGTGGAAGCTGGATTGCGTCGGGAGCGGCCGCGACGATGACGTCGAGCGCTTTGCGCATGTCTTCGATCCCGTTCAGGAACGATCCTTCGTTGAAAAAGCCATGATCGATTGCCACATCGAAGCACTTTCCATCTGCCGCGAGTAGGCGCTGTAAACGAGGTAGCACCGACCATTGTAGCCGCTAGTGTTTCGCCTTTTCGGACGTGCTAAACACAATGCCGCTCGAAGTGTATGGGAAACCCACTCCCTCGGAAGGGCGAGGGGTTCTCGGACGTTTAACTTCGCTTGGGATTGAGCGGCTGCTCGGGTTCTAAAGGCTTGCGGTCCTGGGTTTTCCGCTTCGTTGTGTGCTGTTCTGGCGGGGTGTCCGTGTTCTCCTTCTCAGCGATCCAGTTTGCCTCCAGCTCTTCGTGTCCGGCAGGGGTTGATGTCTCGATGGGGGTTCCCGAGGGGCTCTTGCCTTGTTTGGTGGTTTTCTGGTTGTTCATGGGGTCTATGTAAGTTCCGCTCGAAGGCCCGACTTGTTCCCATCAGCAAGGCTGTGGGTCTGCACAGTGTCGGAAATGTCCAAATCTTTTAGGTCAGGATTCAGCTCCGTCAGATCGTCTAGGGGCTCATAGCCGAGTAATTCGCGAGCGGAGGTGATGTCGAGTCTCTTAAAACGGTTGTTGCTCAGGCCATGCACCACGGCCCATTTGATGTTGTCGGCATCTATGCAGCGGCACAAGAGTTGGAAGAGGTCGCGCCGCGAGACCCAGGCGTCCATCATTTCCAGGCCATTGGCCCTAAGGGCATATTCTCGCGGTTGGAAACCGCCGATGCGAACCGCGATAAAACTTAGCCCTTCTTGCTCCGCCATATACCGACCGAGGGCTTCTCCAAAACATTTTGAGACCCCGTAAAGATCACCGGGATTAACCGGATCGCCCGCCTTGACCTGAACGTCGGCGGGATAGCCCGAGACGGCGTGGATGGAGGAGGCATAAACCAGCCGACGACAGCGAGCGGCTTTGGCGGCCACGCACATGTTGTAGGTTCCCTTGATGTTGTTCTCCAGAACGCTGTCCCAAAGCGCTTCTGGACTCGGATCGGCCGCGAGGTGAAGCACGGTGCACATGCCTTCGCACGCTTCTTTTAGTAAGTCAAGATCGCTGAGTTCGCCTCTAACGATCTCGCCCATTCCGTCGACCTTTGAGGCGTCATCTCCGGGCCGAACCATCAGTCGTAACTCATATCGGCCCTGAGCGTGTTCGGCAAAGTACGAGCCGATATTCCCGGCGGCGCCGGTGACGAGAATTCTGCGGCAATGCGCCGGTGACGGCAGTCCCTGAGCAAGCGTGAACGATTCCCCCATGTCGCTTTCACTGACCTCCTTTCCTCGGCATGAGTTTCATTCAGGCGAAGGCTCGAGGGAGGGCGTAGGGGTTGAGTGGGCCTAGAGCGTAATGCTCGAGAAGAACTCTTGCCGACCTTGGACGCCCAGCTTCACATGAAAGAGTGCGCCGGCTAGCTCCCCGTTCTGCTGTTTGTCCTGACCTCCGGCGGTGGTGACGTAGGCGTCGGTGTAGTCGTCGCCACCGAACGTGATGCTCGATACTTTCTTGGTGGGAAAGAGGACTCGGCCAAGCTCCTCGCCTTCGGGTGAGTAGCGGACCATGCACGATCCATCCCACCGAGTCGACCAGAACGTTCCTTCGTTGTCCACAGTCATGCCGTCGGGGCGACCCGCACCATCGTCAACCTTGATCAGGATCTTTTGATTGCGTAGGTCGCCGGTTGATCGCTCGTAATCAAATTCGTAAATCTCGCCTGGGCGGGTGTCCGTGAAGTACATCTTCTTGAGATCTTTGGTATAGCCCATGCCGTTGCTGGTGCCGGTGCCTTCGACCATGATCGTCATTGAGAGGTCCTTGTCGAGCCTGTAGAGCCGTCCGGGGATCTCCTTGGTCGACATCGTGCCGCAATAGACGCGACCCTCGGGGTCTGCGATCACATCGTTGAAGCGATTTCCTCGCTCGCCAGGAAGTTCATCGATCAGGGTTTCGATCTTGCCTTGGTCCCACAGCGCGACGCCGCCGTTGTCTAGGAACAGGAGGAGCTTGCCGTCCTGTTGCACGGTCATGCCTCCAACCACGCGTCCGCTGTAAACCTGCTCGTGATGGCCGGTGGCAGGATCGTAGCGAAAGAGCTTGCCCTGCGGGATGTCAGTCCAGTAGACAGCCCTCTCGTGGGGGTGCCAAGTAGGGCCCTCGCCGGTGTGGCAGGCATAGTCGGCGACAGGGCGAATTTCGGCAGGAAGAAGTTTCACTTGCCGTAGTTTGCCATCCTTCCCCATCGCCCATACACCCATAGCGTCTCGTATTCTATTTAGTGCCGCATGAGAGGAGAGCTTAAGGAGGCGCTTAGCGGTGGCGTTGCAGTGGCTCTCTGCATAGCTTCGAAACAACGCAGAGCCACCCGAAGCCAAGTAACGCAACGCAAAGCACCCCGCAAAGAGGAGGAACTTCGCTCAGACTAGTACTTCACACTGCAGCCATAGGGCCGAGTGGTGGTGGTGGTCACTGGCTTACCGGCGAGCGCTTCTTCCATCGCCAGCTTAAGGTAGTTCTTGGCCTTTGAGGGATCGCCTTTGGGGGCGTCGTCGATTGCTCCATTGTAAAGGAGCGTTCCTTTGGGGTCGATCAACACCATCTGCGGGGTGGTCTTTGCGCCATACGCTCTACCCACTTTGCCATCGGTATCCAGAAGCACCGCAACGGGTTCCGCCTTCACTGCCTTTACATGCTCGACGTGCTCTCCCGCAGTCAGGTACCCCTGCTTGCCGACACCGGACGTGCAGATGGTGAGCCAAACCACGCCTTTCTCCTTGGCCAGCCTTTGCAGCGACTGCATGTGACCTGAGCCGTAGTGGTCCTGAACGAAGTGGCATCCCTTGTTGGTCCATTCGAGAACCACGAATTTGCCTTCGTAGCTCTTAAGATCGTAGGTTTTGCCGTCCGCAGCTGGGACAGAGAAAGTCGGCGCGGGCTGACCGATCACGGCGGTGGGCTGATCAACGGGTGCCTGCGGCTGGGCGAGAATTGCGATAGATGCAATGAGGGCTGTCATTTTTTTGTTTCTCCGGTTTGACTTGTTTGTTAAAGGCTCTACTTTGGCTTTAGGGGTGCCTCGATCAGAACGGCCTCCGTGGTTTCGTCCCACTTGGTGCCTTTCGGAGCCTGTAAGACGCCCCTGATCTTGGCGGGGTCCTTCTGTAAGAACTGCGAACGCTTGAGGGCGATCCAGATCTGGCCGTCTCGTTCCTCGATTCTTTGAGGCCAGGCATGTTCGATCGTGCCCAGATCCAGCGGGTAGAAAGTCGGCAGGAAGGTGGACTTCTCTAGGGGTTTGGGAGGAGTGATCTTCAGCACAAAGCCGCCGTCAATCGTCTCCGCGTTGGCCTTCCAACTCTCCAAGACCTTTGGCACGCTCGCTTCGGCAGCGTAGAGCCGATTGCCCCACATGCTGCTATCCATGTCTTTCCCTGCAAGCGTAATGCTTCTCTTCAGACTTACGCTTCCCGGGATGCACGCGTCTTTGCATGCGAGCCAGTCCACTTTGGCGCGGATCGTTACGGGCCCGACTCTTGTGCCTTCGGGGGCGGTGATTCGCGTGAGAATCATCGTAGAGCCCTCGAAACCATAGGTCACAAGCTCTTTTTCAGTGAATCTGCTTGGCACCGGAAACATCGGCTCGCTAGCCGTCCATCCGGCCGGAAGCGTCCACTGAACCGTCGTCGGAACTCCCGAATCGCCAGGGTTCACCCAATAAATGTGCCAGCCTGGATCGGTGCGCAGAATTACAGACACCAAGAAGGACTTGCCTGGTTGTGCCATCTGAACGGCAGAGACAAGCTCGGCCTTAACATGTTCGCCCGTCGTCTGTGCGACAAGACATACCAACGCCAGCCCCGCTAACATACTCTTGCAGAGACGGCTCGAGCGCTTCGAAGTTCAAGACAGTTGGATATTTGGCAAATCTGGCATACACTTAAGGCCGTTGGCCACGCTTTCACGTCGAATTACGACAGATTTCGGATGCTGTCGCGCTGGAACGAGCGTCTACAACATTGTAGAGATGATGGAACGCGGGATATCTCGTATACAGATGATCCGGTGGCTGCCCGGCTGGGTGGACACGATAATACGCGACGCCAACGGCGTATGTTCCGGGGCTCGCGTGCGTCTGCATGCGAGCCCCGGTTCGGTTTTAAGCCTTGCATCTTCTCGAAGTGAACCGGAGATGGGAGCCTAAAAACGATGCAAGAAGTCTTGGTGTTGAATGCGAACTATGAGCCGCTGAACGTTTGCCATATCCGGCGGGCGATTAGCCTGTTATTACTTGGCAAGGTCGAAGTTCTGGAACATCGGGAAGACCCCATCACAACCGCATCGGGCGACCTCAAAGCTCCATCCGTAGTCAAGATGCGTTACCACGTTCGTCGACCGATGCCTCAACTGCGGCTTTCAAGGCACTCGGTGTTGGCTCGCGACAACTACACGTGTCAATACTGTGGGCTGCGCGCGCGTGAGCTGACGATCGACCACGTGCTCCCCAAATGGGCCGGCGGACCGCACACTTGGGACAACTTGGTGGCTTGTTGCAGGCGCTGCAATCTCAAGAAGGCGGACAAGACCCCGCAACAGGCGAACATGAAACTCGCCCGAAAGCCTCGCCGCCCGCAATTCGTGCCCTACATCTCGTTGCCCCTCTATTTAAAGGCTCGCGATAAGGGCGATTGGAAGCTTTTCTTGCCCGAGTTCGATGAATTCCCATCGGAATTCATCGAAAAGAGCGCCTGAACTGAGTAGGAGGAAGCGCTACTTCAAATTCTCAGGGTTGAGGGCTTCTAGCTCCGGCAGAACGAACAGGCCGTCCTTGCGGATCAGCACGTCGTCGAAGTAGATTTCGCCGCCCCCGTATTCCGGCCTCTGGATCAAGACGGTGTCCCAGTGGATGCTAGATTTGTTGCCGTTGCCGCCAGGCGGGTCGTATGCGTTGCCGGGCGTAAAGTGGAAGGAGCCCGCAATCTTCTCGTCGAACAGCGTGTCCTTCATCGGGTGCAACACGTAAGGGTTGAAGCCTAAACTCCATTCTCCAAAATAGCGCGCACCCTCGTCGGTGTCCAGAATTTCGTTGAGCTTGTCGGTCTGAGATCCTGCACTCGCCTCCTCGATACGTCCGTTCTTAATGACGTAGCGAATGTCCTTGAACTCCGTGCCTTGATAGAGGCTGACGGTGTTGAATTGCACGATCCCGTTGACGCTCTCTCGCACGGGCGCCGAGAAACACTCGCCATCGGGAATGTTGCGCTCGCCGGTGCAAGGCACTGCCCCGATCCCCTTGATGCTGAATTCGAAGTTGGTATCGGAGGGACCTACGATGCGCACTCGATCGGTACGATTCATCAGGTCTGCCAAGGGCTTGCACGCCTCGCCCATCTTCGCGTAATCGACGGTGCAAACATTGAAGTAGAACGCCTCGAAAGCCGGAGTGCTCATATTGGCCTGCTGCGCCATGGCTGAAGTCGGCCAACGTAGCGCTACCCACTTCGTCTTTGGCACGCGAACCCCGAAAACCACGGGCTGGGTGTACTCCTTGTTCCAAATGCTTTGCGTCTCGCCTGGAACGTCGCTCAGTTCGGCGTAATTGAAGCTGCCCCGAAGCGCGATGTAAGCGGTCATCTGCTCCATCTCATGGCGCTCTCCTTCCGCAATCAGACGCGCGTTCCGCTCCGTCATCCCAAGCATGAGCTGGCGGCGAACTAACGTGCTCTCAAGTCGGACCGCCACATCGGCCCCGGATTGCTGTGCGACGCGAACGATTTCCGCCACGGCTTCTTCGGGAATATCGAAGGCGTGGACGAGAAGCGTGTCGGCGGCATTAAGCTCACAAGAGTGCGAGCAAAGCAGTTCGGCGAGGCGCGTGATGCGTGGGTCAACCATCTTTGTGAAGAGTACCGAAAGCCCGCTAAGACTGAATGCCCTCCTGAGTCGTCTTCAATGTGAATGCTCCGAGCCCTGCTGCTTTGCTTACCTCTCTTGCTCCTTGCCGCGTGTGGATCGCCCCCTAAGGTGAATGCCGCCGGGGAACCGATTTCCGCAGACCCGGAAACCGCTCTTTACGAGAAGATCAAAGCCGCCCGCTACCAAATCGGCATCGCTACCGATCGTCTTGAAGCCACCGTCCATCTTGCGCAAGGCATGGCGCAGGGAGAGGAGGCGGAGGTTCGCGAAGCCTTGAACCTTGTGGCCGCAAGCCTGGCATCCGCAGGATCGCTAGTCGCGGAGTACGACGAAGAGCCGCCTGCTCTAGAGGCATTCAAAGCCACTTTTGCCGAGCAGGACGAAGCCCGACTTAAAGCGATCGAAGCGTGCAACTCAGCCCACAAGAGCGTCATGGACGCTGCAACCCTCGCCGATGAGCTTCTCGCCAGCGAACCGCCCGAGGATGCGAAAAAAGCTCTGACAGAAATTAGGGCCGGCATCAACGAAGCCGAGCAGGCTCTGAAGGACGCCGTCACCGAAATGAACGGCGTCCTTGAAGCTGCTCCCTAATCAGCTCACCGAAAGTTTTGCAAGAGGAAACGGAGGCTTTGCCAAGGGCTGGACGGCGAGCGACATAAGCAGCATCTCATTGTCGTCCGCAGCGATCCGGTTAGACCCAAAGTGTCCGCACTTGCGGCACCGATGAATCATCGCCCACTCGCCATCGTGTCTCACCCACACCGAGACCGGCTCCATGACTCCCGAGCAGCCCGATAAACGGTCGCCCGGCACGTCGTCCAAATGAACGCTGTGCAGGCAGTAAGGGCAGTGGTTCCGATGTTTGCTTCCCGCGCCCGCAGTCACCACCTCGCTGCCACAATTCCGGCAGGAAAAGGCAGCGTCTGGAGGATGGCAGGACTCTGGAAAGGCATCCAACATGAGGCGTCGATAGCTGTCATAGCGCTGCTTGGATAGCTGCCCGTTTGCGAGCGCCTCGAGCACGGAGCAACCCTCATCGTGCAGATGAAGGCAATCCGAGTAGCGGCACCCGACCGGAAACTCGCGAAAGCATTCCGCGACCTCTGCCGGACGAGTGAACTCGATCCCAAAGGAGCGAATGCCTGGCGTGTCGATGATCCGAAGCTCGCCCAAACGATGCATCTTCGAGGCTCGCGTCGTATGGGTCCCACGACGGTTGCCTTCCGAAACGCTGCCTGTGGCGGCCCCGAATTCCGGTGCCACCGCATTGACGAGAGATGACTTCCCGACGCCGCTGTGTCCGACAAACACCGCCAACCGCCCCCCGATCGCTTCGCGCAATGCTTCCACACCGCTAAGCGTTGAAGCCGAAACTTCGAACACAGGAATGCCCATGTCCCGATAAGCCGCCAGTAGGCCGCGGTCCACTTCCAGCGCCTCCAAAGTCTCGTGCAGATCGACCTTATTCAGCACGATCATCGGGACCGCTCCACCTTTCCAAATTGCTGCCAGATAGCGGTCAATCAGCCGTGGGTGCAGGGGCGGGTTCACTGCTGAAACGACCACGACCACCACGTCGATGTTCGCCACAATCGCGAGCTGTTTAGAAGGCGTGTGAGGGTCGGGCCGCGAGAGCATCGTGCGCCGGGGCAACACTTCCCGAATCGGATCGGCGTCCAGCCGCAGTTCGTCCCCAGGAACCACCGACTTCACCGTATGGTGCAACCGTACGTCTCGTTCTTCGTCGTCTACCAGCACTCGGCAACGCGTGCCGTGCGCCGCGATGACGAGCCCGGAGCAGGGGACAGGATCCTTTCGGCGAAGCTCCTGAAGCACGAATTGTTCGATGCTCCAGCGCGCTTCCGCACCGCTGTTCCGCTTCTGCGCCAGTGCCCGCAAATCTGCTGCGCGCTGGTGTAGTTCCTTCCGTTCTCGGCCGTTAAGGGTGGCCAGCCGTTCTTTCAATTCTGTATGCAGTTCTCTGTTCAATTGCTTATTACCGTCTGGTTAGGTACGCAAACGCGGATAAGCGTTGACGTGCGTGATGAGAAGGAATGAAGCTGCCGCCCGTCTTCGGTGCGGCGTAGAACGAGCGTTCTAGGCACTAACGACGGAGGCAGCGCGGAATACGGTGGTGACTTGATCCATATAAAACTGACCTCCAAAAGTGTCACGCCATAGGCGCGGATTCATTATAGCATATGTTTGCGGCTCTACTTTTGGCGAGAGCGCTGCGGAGTCGCGGATTACCGTCCAACAGGTTCAGGGGAATTCGCAGGAGGCATTTGCTTGGCTTACGATGGCGCATAGCTTCTCGATGAAACAGGGCGGGGTTTGGAAGAAGATGGCGATAACGGACAAGTTTGTCGAGACTTTGAAGAAGACGCCAAGTGGGTGGAAGATCACTTATAGCCAGGTACAGCCGAAGGGTTGAACTCATTTGCCTACCTAACCTGCTACTTACCTTTCTGGGGTTTTAGTCGGTTTCACGCAGGCGGTAGAGGCACGTTTCGCCTTGTGATCCTTGCCTCAGGATTGCGCCTTCTTTCACGAGGCGGGCGATGGTTTGACGGCCCGTGCTCTTGTTGAGTTTGGTGGCAGCGATGATTGCGGCAGAGGTTTCGTGGCCGTGTCTGATTGCGCTTAGAACGGCTTCTTCTTTGGCGTTTCTCAGCTTGGGGGCGCCTTCGGATTCGCTGATATAGGGTTCGTAGCTGATCGGGTTAGTTGATCGGAAGTGGTGTGTTTGGTTGGCGAAGGGGCCGCGGCCTTTGCTGGTGATCGTGACGATGTGGGATTCGTCGGCTAGTTTTTGGCGATCGTAGTACATGATCATGCCCGCGCTGGCCTGGATCTGGATCGAGTCGGCGATTCGGAAGTTGCCGATGCTGGATGCTTGGTGGGCGACGACGATGGTGCAGTCGCACAAGAAGGCGATCTCGTTGAGCGTGTGCATGATGCGGCGGATGTAGTGGCCTTCGCTGAGCGAGTGGAAGCCGGTGGCTCCGGCGAGCGGGTCGATGACGACTAGCTTGACCTTCCACTTCATGCAAAGAAATTGGATCATCTCGAGTGTGTCTTCGTGGTGGAGCGGCGGCATGTTGAACGCGGTGTAGATGTCTAGGTCTTGGCTGTTGTAGGTTGCGTCGAGGGTTAGGTTGATTTCTCTTTGCTTGGGGTTTTCTTCGAAGGCGCACCATAGCACGGCTCCTTTTTCGGTTTTGCGGCCAGCGAAGTCTTCGCCTTTAGCGATGGCGAGGCTTAGGGCGTCCAGGAGGGCGGTTTTGCCTTCTTTGGTGTCGCTGGCAAGGAGGACGGTGTAGGTTTTTGGGAGGAGGCCCTCGACGACGAACTTGAGGTTGCGTTGGTATTCCTTGTTGGCGGGGTCGTGGCGGCCGAATAGCTCTTGCCAGCGTTCGAGCTTGGCTTGGTAGGCGAGCTGGGTCTGTTCCGCTTCGCGCTGGAGGTCGTCTTGTTGGATGTCGTGGAGGACGCGTTCGAAGGTGTTCACATCCTTGTAGGGATGGAGATTGGGTTTTGTCAACTATGTTTGAGAAAATATAGTTGTTTTTTGGGGATCTTTGCAACTAGTCCCCGGAGTCTGCCCTGTCCATAGTCGCGCAAGTGCACCAACATGGAGCCAAATCTTATGCGAGGGAAGCGCTGGTTGCTGTCACCCCGGCCATCATGCGCATCACCTGTTCCTCAGAAGAGGCCGCGGGCACTTCGCCCACCACGGTCCCCTCGCGCATCACCAAGATGCGAGTAGCGAGCGCGAGCAATTCGGGCAGGTCGCTGGAAATGAGGAGAACGGCTTTCCCTTCGGCAGCCAATAGCCGAATTAGATTGTGAAGTTCCGCTTTGGCCCCGACATCCACCCCGCGCGTAGGCTCGTCGATGATGAGCAAATCCGTATCCGCCGCCATCCATTTGGCCAATACCAGCTTCTGCTGATTACCGCCCGATAACCCTCTCGTTGCGGAATGAATACTCGGCGCCTTCACGCGCATCTTCTCAAAGAAACGCTGCGCCAAAAAGCGTTCCGCGCGGGCGTTCACCCAGCCGGCGGTCGAGAGGCTTGGAAGAGTCGGTAGCGAGACGTTCTCCTTGCCCGTCATCGACAACACGAGCCCATGGCGCTTTCGATCCTCGGGAACCAACCCCATCTTGAGCGACATCGCTTGCTTCGGGCTACGGGGAGAGATCACCTTGCCATGAATCTTGACCTGACCTTTCGAGTGGGAATCCAGCCCAAACAGAGCCTCCGCCACTTCCGTTCGCCCAGCCCCCACCAGCCCCGCAACCGCCAGTATCTCGCCTGCCCGCAAGGTGAAGGACACATCTTTAAACTTGCCCGGACTCGTAAGACCCTGCACAGACAAGACCTCGCTTCCCAGGCTGAATTGATCATGTTCCGCCAGACTTGCCGCAAGCTCCCGCCCAATCATCTTGCGCACCAGATCGTCGCGCGTTAGCCCCTCGATCGGGCAAGTCTCCACCAGTTTTCCGTCTCGAAGGACGGTCACCGTGTCGCAGATCGCAAAGATTTCATCGAGCCGGTGAGAAACGTAGATGCAGGTCATGCCTTGCTCCTTCAGGTCCCGGATCAGGGCAAGGAGCTTGTTCGATTCTGCTTGAGAAAGGCTGCTTGTTGGCTCGTCGAAGATCAAAACTTTCGCACCCCGCCCAATGCCACCCGCTACCTGAACAAGCTGCTGCTTCGAAATGGGCAGGGTGCCCAAAACAGTGTCCGGACTAATCTCCGCCCCGATTGCGCTCATCCACGCCGTTGCTCGACGCCGCATTTCCGCTGTGTCCACTAGAAAGCCGTGCGCAGGCATGTCTGCCAGGCAGAGGTTCTCCGCCACGGTCAGATTCTCAGCGAACAAAAGCTCCTGGTGAACCATGGCGATACCGATCTGGGCGGCGTCGTTCGGGGACCGGAGATGAACGGGCCTTCCTTCGTAGATGATCTCCCCGGAGTCTGGCTGGTAGAGCCCGGCTAAAATCTTCCCCAAGGTCGATTTACCCGCGCCGTTTTCTCCCAGGAGAGCATGGATCGAACCCGAGTGGAAGTCGATGGAGACGTCGTCCAAAGCCTGGACGCCGGGAAACCGCTTGCTGATTTCTCTTGCCTGAAGCAGTAGGCTCACGGGCCCTCCGGCTCAAAAAGCTCGAGCGCCGCGGTGTCCACGTACGCCTTGCCTCCCATCCGTGCGATCGAATGAACGAGGTCGCCCGACACCTTCCCTTGAAGGAGCAATTCGGGCGACACGTGAGCCACGAGAACCTCGCCGATCACATAGCGAGCCGATCCCGGTCCGATGCCGTGCTCGACGATCTGAAACACCTTGCACTCGAGCTGCACTAGGCTCTCCGCTACTCTTGGCGGACGAATCTGAAGGCTCGGGAGCTGGCCAAATCCCGACCGCTCCCACTTAGGAGTGTCTGCGCTCGCCCGGATAGCCGCCCGTCCCACGCCGTCCATCATTTCCCGATGCACTGTGTTCACCACGAACTCACCGGTATCGGCGACGTTCCTAAACGTTTCCTTCATCGATCCGTCCGGGTTCAGAACGGCCGAAAATACGACCGAGGGCGGATTCGCGCCTCCTAAGGTGAAAAACGAGAAGGGAGCAAGGTTCGGCTGACCCAACGAGCTGATGCTGCTGATAAAGCCTATGGGTCGTGGGGAGACGCACGCGGTGAGAAGATCGTAGGCCTCGCCTACGGGCATCTCGCTCATTATCAAGGTTTCGAACCTCGGCCCCACTCGCAGAGTATGGAAGACTTGGCTATGTTTCGCAAACTCATTTTTCTCGGACTTCTCGCGTCGTCGGCTAGCGCACAGGCCCAGGATGTTCGGGCAACGCTCGTGAAACGGTATGCGGAGTTGAACAGTGCGATCCTCAAGCGAGACGCCATGGCCGCCGAGAGATGGGTCAAAGCAAACTTGGCTCCAGGATTTCTTTACACATCGAAGACCAAGCTCATGTACGACTCAAAGGGCTTTCTACAGGGGCTCAAAGACCAGATGAAGCTCACGCGCAGCATCGAGTTCTCAAAGTTCGACGTGGGCAAGCCCTCGGTAACTGGCAACAAACTGGCGGTGAAGCTGACAAACGACTTCAAGGGCACCGTCTTCTTCGACAAGCGCGAACTGACGCTGACCGATCGAAGCGAGTCGCTCGACACGTGGGTCAAAATCGGCTCGACCTGGAAATTGAAGTTGATCCAGCAGACCAAGGCGGACACCCAGGCATTTCACAAACAGTAGATAATTTCCAGGGCGAAGATGCGTTCGCCCCGGAAGCCTGCTATTCCACGGGTCGGCCGCTGTCGCTGTGGCTTAATGTGTTGTTCGGATCCGTGCTACCGCCGGTGCTGACGTCCTCAGGGCTCTGATTTCGCTCATAAGTCGGGCCGTCTTCGCCGCTCGGATCGAGTTCCGGCACGGTCTCTTGATCGTCATTTCCGTCCGAATCTACCGGTGCGCCCAAGATGAAGGGATCATTGGCGGAAGGAGCTGGGTCCTGACTGGGCACTGGCGCACCCGATTGCTCGTCGGCCTGCCTGGGAACAGCCTGCCCATCCTCGCTTATCTCTCGCGATCGCACTGTGTCGAGATCGGGTCCGCCCTGTAAGTTGCTGCGGTCGTTGTCGGGGCTGCCAAGCCGGGTGGATGCGTCCAATGAATCGCTCATAAGGGCAAGGCGAAATCAGCAGCTCTGAAGTTCCCGATCCCAGGACTCAGCCTTCGAACTTTTTCAGCGACGAAGCAGGTACCTTATAAGCTCAATCGGGGCGTGGCGCAGTTGGTAGCGCGCGTGCTTTGGGAGCATGAGGTCGCACGTTCGAATCGTGTCGCCCCGACCAATTCTTATTTTCGCCCGAGTCACGGCCTTTACCGCCTCCTTCCTCTAGTGCTTTCAGCACCAATTAGAACTCAGGGCGTGGCTCGATGAGCAGATTCTGCCCGTCGAATGTCGGCATCGACCCTCACATGTCTGCTTAAAGCCTCGTTCCTGGGGCCCCGGCAAGTGTATGACCGTTGATTGTCTGTATAACGCACCATCAGCTTGCCGCCGCACGATGCGCACGTCGCGATGCCATTTAACAACATCTCCGGACGATCAGACTTCACGCCTCTAAAACGTCGGCACCTGTTTCGCCCTGCGGCTTGAATTGCCTGACACGTCTCCAGATCGTAGGCACGCTGCTCATAGTGGTAGCCCCGTATCAGATCGCCGCTCTCGAGCTGAATCATCCCCGCGTGCGCCGAATTCCTAAGCAGAATTCGCACTTTATGGAAGTCCCAACTCGTCTGCCTGCTTCCATTCACGGTCTTCTTGATGAAGAAGGGAACGCCTTCGGAGTTGAGCCGCGATGCAACTCTCTGCTCGCTGTGGCCCGCTAAGTACAGTTCCGCGACCCGCTTCACTTGCCCCATCCTATGCGGGGAACTCTGCTAATTCTCCATAGCGCAATTCGGTGGGAAGCATTGACGACGGGAAATCTTGGAACGCGACCGGACGGACGAATCTTAAAATCGCGGCGGTGCCGACGCTTGTCGACCGGGAGTCGGTCGTCGCTGGAAAAGGGCCGCCGTGCTGCATAGCCGGGGATACCTCGACCCCCGTCGGGAAACCGTTGGCAACGATCCGGCCGGCCATGCGAACGAGGTTGGGAAGAAGCATTCGTACGGCTTCGACGTCGGAGTCCTCGAAGTGGACCGTCGCCGTGAGCTGGCCCTCCAGAACCTCTGCAACCTGGCGCATCTGATCCAGGTTTACACAGCGCACGGCGATCGCCGCCGGGCCAAAGAGCTCTTCTCTCAAAATCGGATCACTGAGGAAGGTTGCCGCATCGACCGAGAATAGGGCAGCGGCCGTGCCGTCGGACGCGAAGTGGCACACCAACCGTCGATCCTCATAGAGCCGTCCGATCCCCGCGACGTAGGCGTCGCAGATGCCGTCGTACAGCATTGGGCTCGGATCGATCCTCTTGAGGCGCTCGGCCACGTTGTCGATCAGGGTTTCGAACGCCAGACCCTCCAAGCCGACGAGGACGCCGGGGTTGGTACAGAATTGGCCGGCGCCGAGTGAGAGCGAGTCGCTGTACCCTTGCGCAAGAGCTTCGCCCCGCGCGACCAAGGCTCCGGGGAGGACGAACAGTGGGTTGACGCTTCCCATCTCCGCGTAAACAGGGATCGGGCGCCTGCGCCCGGCGGCGAGATCGAAAAGGGTTCGGCCCGCACGAAGGGAGCCGGTGAAACCCACCGCATACACGTTGTTGTCGAGCGCCAGAGCGCGACCCGTCTCCGGGCCTCCCCAGACGATGCCGAACGTACCCTCCGGTACCCCGCAGTCTCTTGCCGCCCGGAGGATCGCCTCAGCGGCGAGCCGCGACGTTTCCGGATGGCCAGGATGGGCTTTGACGACGACTGGGCAACCTGCGGCCAAGGCGCTGGCAGTGTCGCCGCCAGGCACGGAGAAGGCGAAGGGGAAGTTGGAGGCGGCGAACACGGCGACGGGCCCGAGCGGGATTTGGGTGCGGCGAAGGTCGAGTTTCGCCACGGGGTGGCGCGCAGGGTCGCCTGGCTCGATGCGGACGTCGAGCCACGCATCGTGGCGGATAAGCGCGCCGAACATCCGAAGCTGGGCACAGGCGCGGCTCCGCTCGCCCGTTAAACGGGCGAGCGGGAGAGACGTTTCGCGGTTCGCAGTCTGGAGGAGCGCCTCCCCCAGACATTCCAGTTGCTGGGCGATGCGGTCGAGGAACCGGGCGCGGTCCCTGGCGGGTAAGGCCGCATAGGGCTGTGCGGCCTGGGAGGCAGCTTGGCATACGGAAGCGATCTCTTGAGAGGTCGACACGATGGGATGGGACACGAGTTCAGGCATAGCGATTAGGGGACAGGAGTTCGAGGGGGATCAAGGGCCTTTCGTCGGCGGCGACCTGGGCGACAAGCTCGCCGCTGACTGGACCCAGGCTCATGCCCATCATGGCATGGCCGGTCGCTACGACGACGTTGGCGAGCCCTTTGGGACGTCCGAGGTAGGGCATCCCGTCCGGGGGGCACGGGCGCAGGCCCGACCAGACTGCGCTCTGGGTCAGATCGAAGTCTCGAAAGGCTGGATAGGCCTCTGCGATCGATCGGCGCAGGCCGCGCAGGCGGGCCTCGTTCCTAACCGGATCGCCGGGAAGGCCAAGTTCCATTGTGCCCACGAAGCGCAAGCCATCTTGCATCGGTGTCACCGCCACGCGGCCATCCACGAGGATCGCTGGGTAATCCGGAGTTGCAGGCGGCTCCTTGACGGTGAACCCGTAGCCCTTGCCCGCGAGCAGGGGGAGACGCAGACCGAGCTCTCGGGCCAGGACGCCGGACCAGACTCCGGCCGCCAGTACGTACTCGTCGGCCTCGATCTCTTCGTCTCTCAGTCGAACCGATTCGACGCGGCCGTCCTTCTTCTGGAAGCCCCGGACCTCGGCACCGTCGCGGATTTCGGCGCCTTCGGCCTCGACCCGACGGCGTAACGCGGACATGAATAGTGGCGGCGTGAGATGGGCGTCGTCCTCGAAGTAGACAGCGCCGGCGGCTTCGTACTCGATGCCCTTCTCGAACTCGGCTAGCGCCGCTCGATCTAGGACCTCCGTTCTCAGGCCGAGTTTCACGGCCTTCCGCGCTAGTCTCGCCTCGGCCTCGAGCCCGGCCGCGGTGCGGCAGACCATCAGTTCCCCGCGCCGGGCGTACCAGGCCTCTAAATCGCCGTAGCGCTCTTCAAAGAGGGAACGGCTGGCGAGGTTCATGTCGCGTAGGACTGGCGCGCAACGCGCGACGTGGGCCTTGGTCCCGGCCTTCATAAAGCGGGCTATCCAAGACGCCATCTCCAGCCCCGGCAGGCCCTGGAACCCGAAGGGGCTTTCCTTGGAGCGGAGCATACGGAGTCCGCTAATCGCCATTCCGGGGGCGGCGAGAGGCTCGAAGTGGCTGGGGACGATGAGGCCGCCGTTGCCATACGAGCAGCCCTCACCCGGGCGGGCGTCCCGCTCCAGGACCGTAACCCGGAAGCCGCGCCGCAGCAACGCGTCGGCCGCGCAGAGGCCGACGACGCCCGCTCCGACGACCACAACGTGCTTCAGAAACCCTCCCGAAACGGATCGTCGCCCGAGAAGAAGAGGGTCGACTCGGCGGTGACCCAGGCCTTCCCGACGAGGGTTGGGACGACCCCACCTTCGGTTGGCTGGGCCGATCCGACAAACACGCTTCCCGTGACGCTCCGCTGACGGTAAGGCTCTCCCGCCGCGATTTTTCCATCGGCGTAGAGTCCGGCGAGCTTAGCGCTTGTGCCGGTGCCGCAAGGGGAACGATCGTAAGTGCCTCCTGGGCACAACACAAAATTGGTCGACTCCTCGCCCTCGGGCGAGAAAAGCTCGACATGATCGATCTCCTCGCCCCCGCCCGTTACGCCCGACGCGGCGAGGGCGCGGCGGATGCGGGTCGATGCGTCCGTCAGTTCGACTGCGCGCTCGAGTCGAATATCGAAACGCGGCTCCTGCACGATGAAAAACCAGTTGCCGCCCCATGAGACGTCCCCGGTCACTCGTCCCAGCCCCGCGACGTCCACGGAAACGTCCTTCTGGTGGCGATAGCTTCGTACGTTGACGATCGCGATGCTCCCATCCGCGTTTAGCGTCGCGCCGATCGGGCCGACGGGAGTGTCAAGCCTCACGGGCCCCGGCCCGACACGCCCAAGGTGGCGTAGGGTTTCGACCACGCCAATGGCGCCGTGTCCGCACATCCCCAAAGTTCCCACGGTCGTGAAGAAGACGACGCCGCAGGTCGAGCCTGTAGAGACAGGCGGCGTGAGGACGGCTCCCACCCAGACATCCGCGCCGCGCGGCTCGCGCACCAGCCCTGCTCTGAGCCCGTCGAAACGGCGAGACAGATCGTGGCGCCGCGCGCACATCGTCGCGCCTTCTAAGGGGATCTCCCCTTGGAGAACGACGCGAGTGGGTTCGCCGCCGGTGTGCGAGTCGATGACGCGGATGCGGCGCATGTTAGTCGAGGCTAGGCCGCTTCTCCAGGCTTTCGTGGATCACCTTCATCGCGAACTCTCTCTGCGTGCCGCTCAAGGGAAGTCGCGGCAGTCGGACATTTTCCTTGCCCAGCCCGACTTCCTGGATGGCTAACTTGATGTTTTGCACGAACTTTAAGCCCACATCGAGGTGCAGTAGCGGCGTGTACCAGCGGTAAAGCTCTCGCGCCTTATCCCACTCCTTCGCCGCCATAAGGTCCCACAGCCGTTGATTCTCCTTGGGGAAAGCCAGCCCGATGCCCGCGATCCAGCCGGTAGCGCCCAGCATCGCTGCCTCTAAGGCGAGGTCGTCAACGCCGGCGAAGAGAACGTAGCGATCTCCGGTCGCGTTAATGATGTCGGTGATCCTACGAACGTCGCCGGACGACTCCTTGATCGCTACGAGGTTCTCCTGCGAGGCTAGCTCAGAGAACATCGCCGCATCGACGTCGGCGTGGTAGCTGAGCGGATTGTTGTAGACGATGAGGGGCAAGGACGTAGCCCGTGCGACGGTGAGGTAGTGGGCCTTCGTCTCGTCTCGGTCCGGGCGGAACGCCATTGCGGGCATGACCATCGCGCCCTGTGCGCCCAAACCCTCGAGTTCGCGTGCCCACTCGGCGGCAGTGACGGAATTCAACTCGGCAACGCTTCCCAACACGGGCACGCGCCCATCGGCGGTCGAGAGGGCGGCGCGGACGATCTCTCGCTTCTCCTCTTGAGTAAGGGAAACGTTCTCGCCGAGGGACCCGAGCATGACGAGTCCCTTGACGCCCGAATTGATCATGGTCTCCAGATGAGCGCACGTAGCGTCCAAGTTAAGCGAGAGATCCTCGCGGAAGTGGGTGGTGGCGGCGGGGAAAACCCCTTTCCAGTCTACTTTCATGGTTTTTTAGGGAGGCGTTGGCGCGTCAGCGAGAGACTCGATGGCCCGCTGGACGAGAATGAAGGCGAGGAGAAGCGTCCCGATCACGATGCGGGTCCACCGGGAGCTGAGGGTTCGATGGAAGGTGATCGCGGTCTGAACGACGAAGATGAGAATTCCGAGCAAAGTCCCGACGACCGAATCGTAGCCGAAGCTGACCAGACTGCCGTCGATCACGACCGCCGCGATGGCATTGAGCTTGCCTCCCGGCCTCGGATGCTTCTGAGGGCTTAACGCATTCTAAGAGGAGGGTAGCACCCTGGGCAGCGACGGTGAAGATGGCGGTGCGGGTAAGGCTCATGATGTCTCCAAGCGCCTCCTATTGTTGAACGCTAAATGATTCTATCATAAACAAATCCATCCTTGCCGAATCCTACTCTGATCCAGAGCCCATCGGGCATCCGAGTGCCACCTGTCAGAAGGCTCCATTCGTCGCCTGTCATTAGATGTCCTTTTTGACCCCGGACTTGCTACTGGACAGGGCAACCGGATCCTTTCTACCGTCTTAATGAATCGCCAACCGGCTACGTCCTTTAGCTATCGGCTCGGCGAGGAGCGCTAGCCTCATCAGGGCCGGAGGCCTTTCGTTTTCCGTGCATCGCGTCGTGAACCTGACCGGTAGGTCCAAGTTCTCCGCACGTCACCGCCTCCAAGCATGCGCTCCAATCGTGAATAAACTGATGCATCCGCTCGCGACGGGACTTCGAGTGCGAGAGTCGAGGCGACGCTCGACGGCGCCGCGGTCAGCGACGACTTCTTGCACGCCGGGATCAAAGGGGGGCATTTTGTTGAGCATAAATAAGAAGATTCAAGAGATAACCCTCTCCGCAGGGTGTGGTCTAGCCCTAAATCGTCTATCCTATAATGGAAGGACGCAAAGGCGCGGACTCAAAATGGGATAAATCCGTGAAGCCTAGCCAAGAACCCAGCGTCCAAGCCTACGTCCAAGTTGTTCGGTCATCCGAGGCTTTGCACTCCGAGATTAGCCGCGGTCTGGCGATCAACGGCTTCACCGCGAGCCAATTCAGCGCAATGAAGGTGCTCCGCATCCACGGCAAACTCGCCCAGCGCGATATCGCCAAGTACATTCTGAAGTCCTGCGGAAATATTACCCTCCTCGTCGACCATCTCGAGCAGGAGGGCCTCGTCACACGCGCCCGTGACACCAAGGACCGCCGGATCGTCTACGTCAGCCTGACCTCAGCAGGCGAGGAGGCCTTCGACGGCATTTACCCCGGCCACATCGAATGCATCCGCGAAGCCATGGCACCTTTGACCGACGAGGAGTGCCTACAGCTGACGGCGCTGTTGCAGAAGATCACGCGCCGAGGCATCGAAGTCGCCTGCCCCCCCGCCGCACGGCTTAGCGTCGTGCACTGAAGAAGGTGTCTAGGCAGGCCGCAAAAAACCCAAGGATTCATTAAAAACAGAAATCATTCAACACTTGACGATTTCGCGCTATACTATTTCTACCCGAGCTAGCCGTTCGAATCTTGAGGACCCGCAACGTCGCCACCCCCAAGCCAATGACAAATACACCCTTTCCTCGCCGCGCCTTTACCCTCATCGAGCTCCTCGTCGTGATCGCTATCATCGCGATCCTGGCCGCCATCCTCTTTCCCGTCTTCGCCCAGGCTAAGGCCGCCGCGAAAACGACTTCCACACTCTCAAATATCAAGCAATTGGGCACGTCGGTTCACATGTACGCGAACGACGTGGACGACATGACACCGGGCGCCTTCATGTGCGGTAACGGCTCGACCGACCCGTACTGCGGCGCGGGCTGGTGGAGCGCTGATTCGAGTGTCTTCGTGACGTGGAGCACCCTTGTATACCCCTATACGAAGAACGGCGACATCACGATGGACGCAACCCAGCGCGCCCCCGTGGCGACTCTCCCGCCTTCCCCCGGCTCCTTCAACTGGGGCCGCTACACGACTCTCTCCGCCAACCGCCTGGGATTCTTCGAGTCCGACGGCTACAGCGGCTCCACCTACTTTGTGAACAAGGGCCGCAGCATCAGTTCCCAGGAGAACCTGTCGACCCGCGCTATGCTTACCACCGGCCGCGACTCGCGAGGCGGCGGCTGGGGCGTATTCTACTGGGACCACTATCTTGCGTGCGACCCGAACTACGCGGCTCCCAACTTCTACAAGAACATCGTGTGGGAGTCCACCAAGTCTCACACGAAGATGATCCCCACCGTTCGGGGCGACACCAGCGCGAAGAAGATCCCTTGGGACAAGGTAAAGAAGGACCCGGCGAAGCAGTGGTACGAGTTCGACTACACCTATTGGGGAGCGGTCCAGAGCGCGACGGAATGAGAAACCTACTGTTAGCGGCTCTTCTGCTCCTCGTCGGGGGAGTCGTCGCCGGCTGTGGCAATGACGGGGCCCCGAAGGACAACTTGAACATCAAGGAGCCGCCACCGCCGCCGCCGCCAGGCGGCCCCTCGGCCAAGTAGCCTCTTCAAAATCCTCCCTCCGTGGGAGGGGATCCTTGGAGTGTGCCTCGCCATTTCGAGAACACGGTGCGCTCTTGCCCTCCCCCACGCAGGGAGGCAATGATCGTATAGTACTAAGAGAGTCAACGTCTATCGACGTTCGAACGTGACGAAAGATAACAATGCCCACTGCCCTCCTCGCCTTACTCTTAACCTCTGGCATCGCTGGAACGCCGGTGCCACAGGCGATCGTCAAGCCCCCCGACGCACTTTCCTACGGCGGCTTTTACACGAAGTGCGTCTCGTTCCAGGGTCTCCCGATCCTCGGCTCGCCCAAAGTTGAGGACAGCGCCCTTGTGAAGATCGCCGATACCTTCGGCAAGATGCTCGCGCGGGTCCCCAAGGGCACGATGAAGGCTCTCGTTGACGCTGGGTGTCATTACTCGATCATCGCCGAGGAGGAGGGCCAGACCGACCTTCCCGAGTACGCTCATATGAGAAACGATCCGAAGACCGACTGGAATAAGCGCGCCCGCGGACTCGGCGGCAAATATACGAGCGGGGGCGAGGAGAACATCCTGGAGTATAGGACCGACCGCTACAACGGCGAGAGCATCTACATCCATGAGTTCGCCCACACCCTTGACGAGTTCGGCTTTTCGAAGGTCGATAAAGACTTTAAGCGCGACCTCACCAACGCCTACCGAAAGGCGATGGCCGAGGGGCTCTGGAAGGACACGTACGCGCGGACGAACAGCTCGGAGTACTTCGCCGAGGGCGTCCAGAGTTACTTCGACTGCAACCGCGTCGCCCACCCGCCCAACGGCATCCACAACGAGGTCGCCAACCGTGCCCGGCTCGAGACGTACGACCCCCGCCTGTTCGCTGTCCTCGACCGCGTCTTCGGGGGTAACCCCTGGCGCTACGAAGGCAAGTACAACACCACCAATCTGCCATGATGCGAACCGGGGTCGCCCTCGGTCTGAAGTGCGCTGGATTCGCACCTGTCGCGCTGGAAGATAAGTTTGACAAATGGTCGACGGGAGTAAGCCGTATGGACCTCAACCCCGCCACGGCCCTGACACCCCATGGGACAGCAGCGGTTCGATCACATGATTCATCTAGGAACTGAAGGTAATCACACCCTGCGGAATCTTAGGAGGCTAATCAGGTCAAGAATGGTACACGAACGGACTCTTGTGCAGTCATCAGCGCAGGATACGCTTGGCTGAGTCAGCTTAAGCGCTGCGCGGCACCAGCGACACGGTAAGCAGCATTTGTGAGGCTTCCTCGGCGGATACGGCGTGCGGCACGTCCGGGGCGAGAACGAGCACCTGTCCTTGGACGAGGGC
>JBBQWO010000002.1:0-156398 GCA_038210535.1 Fimbriimonadales bacterium
TTCCAACCCGAAGATTTTTACCGCGACTGCTCTTGCGATTCTGGTCGACGAAGGCAAGATCAAGTGGGACGACCGGGTGCAAGCTCACTTGCCTGGATTCGCCCTGTCGGACCCATTTGTCTCGCACGAGCTCACGATCCGCGACCTCCTGGTGCACCGAAGTGGCCTGGGGCTAGGCGCAGGCGATCTCCTTTGGTGGCCGGAGTCGACTTATACCGCGGACGAGGTCGTGCAAAGACTTCGCTACATCCCTCTTGCCACGAGTTTTCGTAACTCCTACGCCTATGACAACGTGCTTTATCTCGTCGCGGGCAAGGTCATTCAAAAGGTGAGTGGAGTCGCTTGGGAAGACTTTATCGCGGAAAGAATTCTCAAGAAGGTGGGGATGTCCGGCAGCACGCCGAGCTATTTGGCGGCTGAGAAGGGCGGAAAAGCTTCCTCAACCCACGCCCTCGTCGATGGCAAGCTCCAGGTAATACCCCCCTTTAAAAACAGCGTGACCGGTCCTGCAGGGGGAATCATGTCCACCGCGACAGATATGGCGAAGTGGCTGGGAGTTCAGCTTTCTAACGGGAAGCTGGCAGACGGATCGGTTCTCTTTAGCCAAGCGCGAAGCCAAGATCTTTGGACTCCCGTGACGTTGCTCCCTCGGGGACTGAAGGCACCGGGAGCCCTGGGCGAGATTCAGCCCATGTTCGCAGGCTACGCCTTGGGCCTTGTTGCGGAAGACTATCGGGGCAAGAGAATGCTCAGCCACACCGGAGGGCTGCCCGGCTACCTTTCTTGGGTTTCGATGTTGCCCGAAGAAAAGCTCGGCATCGCAATTCTCACGAACCAGGAGTCGGGAGATGCATTCTGCTCGCTTGCTTTTCGCATTCAGGATCACTTCCTGGGCTCGAAGGCAGTCGATTGGATTTCGGAGTTTGAGACGCTCAGCAATGCCCGTAAAGCCACCGGGGCAAGTAGCTCGCCGGAACTGAAACGGAACAAAGCTTCGAAGCCCAGCCTGCCTCTCAACGAGTATGCGAAAACCTACCGGGACAAGTGGTACGGCGATATCACCATCAAGAAAGAGGGCGACAAGCTCGTTATGCAGTTCTCGCGGACGCCTTCGCTACTCGGAACTCTGGAGCATTGGCACTACGACACCTTCGTCGTGCGCTGGCACGACCGATCCCTCCGGGCCGATGCCTTCGTGACATTCGCCCTCAAGCCGGACGGTTCGATCGATTCTGCGAAAATGGCACCTTACGACGGAAGCGTTGACTTCAGCTACGACTTCCAGGATTTGTTGCTGGTGCCGGTGAAGAGCTAGACTTGCCGCGTCCGGGCAGCACTAAGTCGCAGCGACTAAATCCGTTTGCATCTCTTCCCACTCTTCGGGGGTGAAGGCGGTTGCTTCTTCAGCAAAGCGATCACGAAGGTTTGCCCAGATCATCCCCTGCCGGGCAGAGATGGCCTGGCCCCGGAATTCCGCTCTTATGAGATAGCCCGAGTATCGTCCGGTCATCTGGTCATACTCAAAGATCGCCTGTAGATTCGCTAGGTTGAGTTCCATTTTAGATTCCCATACTTTAAGACGGCATCAGCAATGTTAAGCATTCGTTCGCTGTTCGCGGCCAACGTTCGATCACGCGGCAACGCATAGTTCTGCTTCCGGCGAAGGCTTGATTCGGGACTGGAGTTAGGTGCGTAGCGGTGTGAGACGTGCCATCTGATCGCAAGGGCTTTTGCTAACATCCTCAGGTGGATCCGCTTGAGTTGCTTCGGAGGACGGACAAATGGTTTCTTGGAGGCGGCAAGGGCGCCATCTATGCCCCACCTTTCCCGCGCTTTCTCACGACCCCAGGATTTGCGGAGGAGTGCTATTTGGCGGACATTCGCATTCCGAGAATGTTTTCCGTGCTGATTCTGGACTCAGGGTCCAACCCGATCAAGTTTCAGAGCAGCGTCGAAAGTTGGCGTCCTGACCGCCTCATCCTCAGGCATTTCGCGCAAGGAATTCAGGTTAGAGAAACTCGCTGCGTTACGGAATCGAACGCCTGGGCTTCTTCCTTCGATGTGATGGAAACAACCGGACCGCTGCACTTCTTCCAGTGGTCCCTTCTGGACGTGAAGCCTGCCGGATTCGGAACCCCTTGGACTTCACTCACGGCGGCCGAAGCCCATGACGAGTCGATCTCCGCTCGCATCGAGACAGCTTGGCCAGGAGAGTTGGAGCCCGACCGGACCGCCGTCGAAGCAGAACACATCGGCCAGGCGAAAGCATCCATGATGCCGAGCGTTCCCGTGTTCCTGGAGTTCGGCGGATCAGCGCCAAGGCGGTCCTGGACGATCAACCTCGCCCAGCGGCACGATGAGGCTCCCCTGTACGAACTGAGCATGCTGCCAACCAAGTTTCGCGACGGAAAGCTTCCCGGCGATTTCAAGCTGTTCGTAGGGCCCCAGCCGCTCGAAGGCATGGCCCACCTGCTCCAACACTACGTAGTAGAGCCCAACGAAAGGCTTGTTCTAGCGTGCGGCTCAGGCATGTCGGTGGAGTCAGCACGAGCTTCGCTGCGGGATGCTTTAGAAGGTGATGTGGTGTCCGAGTCCGAGCAAGCGTGGAGAGCGTACTTCGCCTCGGTTCCGCAGTTTTCCTCGAGCGATCCATGGCTCACCGCCGCCTACTGGTACCGCTGGTATGGGCTGCGGCTAAACACGGTCGATCTCGAAGGTTTGCCGATCTGTCAGGAAAGTGTCTCAGCAAGTGGAACGACATTCTCCCCCTTTGTCACCGAAGGGATTGGGTTCTTCAGAAACTTCATCACCTACTCGGCTCAGGCGCATCTTCGCGAGGTTTCTTGGATGCACGACCCTTCCCTTGCCCAGGGAATCCTCCAGAACCTGCCGAAGTGTCAACGCGCCGACGGTAGTTTTCCCGGCCACAACTACTCGGCCCGCCCCCCGCGAGACTTCTATCATGCCGACTTTGCGACCGGGACGTCTCAGTTGGAGAAGCTGCACGGCATCGAACCGGCACCGTCCGTTCTCAACGCACTTGCCTCTTACGTCGCTTACTTTTATCGAAATCGAGGCTTTGGCAGCACCTATTACCTCTATGCCATCTTCGACCAGAACGAGACCGGCCAGGAGTATATGAGCCGCTACCAGGTCGCTAGCGAACAAGCCGAGCAATGGGAAGCGTTCAGAGTGGGCGGAGTCGACGCATCCACCTACTTCGTCTTGCTGGCAAACTATTTGGATACCAAGCTCGATACGATTCCAACGACCACTTTGTCCTTTGGAAGCGAAGCAGAAGACGTGCTCTACTCGATCCGCGATTATTGCTGGGATTCGGAGAGCGCCTTCTTTTGCGACGTGCTACTCAATGACGACCGATCGCCTGCAAGGCCCGCCACAGGCTTCTATGCGCTGCTCCTTTCGGACATGAACGAGCCTGACCGCTGGCGCGAGATGATCGACCGCTGGCTCCCACACTTCTGGTGCGAAAGCGGCTTTCCAGCCACCGCTCTCGAGGACCCTACTTTCAACTCCGAAGGAGAGTGGAAAGATAAACGCCTGAACTGCCCCTGGAACGGCCGTAGCTGGCCGATGACGAACAGTCATCTTGTCGATGCGATCTCGAACGTTGCTCGGGTGACTAAGGACCCGAAACTCTACGTGACGGCCGGAGAAGCCGTGATGAAGGCCGTCAAGCTGATGTTCCATGCCGGCGACCCAACTCGCCCCAACAGCTATGAGCACTACGACCCCGTAACCGGGGTCCCCGCCCTTTACCGAGGTTACGACGACTACATGCATTCATGGATCGTCGATCTCATTTTGAGATACGCGGTCGGTGTTCTTCCCGGCAAAGATGAGATCGACCCGCTCCCGGTTGATGTCGACTGGATCGAGTGCACAGACATCCCTCACCCTAGAGGCCGAATGGACGTGAAGATCGAACGAGGAAAAGAGCCCACCGTGATCATTCGCAAAGGGACCTAGCAAGCAAGTGCGCCTTCCGCTACACTGAGAGGGTAGGAGATTCTTGATGATAAGGCAGATCATTTGTGCGCTGGACACTTCGAATTTACAGGACGCGGTTGCGACCGTGAAGAAGCTGAAGGGGCACGTGGGAGCCTTCAAGGTGGGTCATGCATTGACTCTCCCGCACGGCCTATCCGTTATCGAGACGCTTCGAGAAGCCGGGGCAAGCAGAATCTTCCTCGACCTCAAGTTCCACGACATTCCGAATTCAGTGGCCCTCGCGGTGCGCGAGGCGGCAAAGCACGGGGTCTGGATGATGACCGTTCACATTTCCGGTGGACCGGCCATGCTGCAGGCTGCCGTAGAAGAGACACGAAATTACGACGAATCGGAGCGACCCCTCATCGTCGGAGTGTCCGTGCTCACTTCGCTGGACCAACACATCTTGACCGATTGCCTTGGCGTAAGCCGGACGATTGAAGAGCACATGGTTCATCTGTCCAAGCTCGCGCTGGCCCATGACCTCGACGGGGTCGTATGCTCTCCACAGGAAGTGAAGTCGATTCGAACTGCGCTGGGGCATAACGGAATCATCGTCACACCCGGCATCCGTCTCAATCAAAGCGAGACCCACGATCAAAAGAGAACGGGCGATGCTGGCGAGGCGCTGAAAGATGGTGCGGATTATCTGGTCGTTGGCAGGGCGCTGAGCCACAGCAACGATGTCGAGCAGACCTTGGAGCAGTTCCGAGCCGTTGCTGCCTGAGCCAAGGGACACCTGGCACCAGAACCTGCTCCAGTGGTACGACATCCATGGCCGGACCATGCCGTGGCGAGAGACGCGTGATCCCTACAGCGTTTGGGTGAGCGAAGTGATGCTTCAGCAAACTCAGGTGGTCACGATGACGCCTTACTACGAACGCTGGATGGCTCGCTTTCCCACGTTTGCGGCTTTAGCGGATGCGGATGAACAGGAGGTTCTTGCACTCTGGCAAGGTCTTGGCTACTACCGGAGAGCGCGCAACCTTCATGCGGGGGCGCGTCAGATCACGGCCCAAGGAGTTCCCGCAACCCGGGACGCGTGGCTGTCGATTGCGGGGGTTGGCCGCTACACTGCTGGCGCTCTCTGCTCCATTACGCTCGGGCTTGCCGAACCGGTCGTCGACGGAAATGTCGAGCGAGTGTACGCCCGGATGAACGAGGATGGTGCTGCGGATCGCCAGTTGCACGCCAACGCGTGGAACTGGGCTACGTCCCACATGCACGCTGACCGTCCGGGCGACTGGAATCAGTCGCTGATGGAGCTCGGCGCAACCGTTTGTAAGCCCGTCAATCCCGAGTGTCCCAAGTGCCCGGTCCAGGCATGGTGCGGGGCCCATCAAAGCGGCCGAGTGTCCGAGTTTCCGGCGAAGGGGATCCGTCGCAAAGCGATTCAGATGAAGCAGTCGGTGCGGGTGCCCGTTTACGAAGGGTTACTGGGCGTTCGTCAGATTCCAGCGGGAAAATGGTGGGAAGGCATGTGGGAATTCCCCTGTGGATCTTCCGAAATGCATGGCGGCTCGATTCAGCCACTTGGGCAGATTCGCTTCTCAGTTACCCATCACCGAATAACAATGGATGCCACTTTGCACCATTGCGAATCTGCCGCCGAGGGCTTGCGCTGGCTCTCGGCGGCGGATTTGGCAGAGCTGCCCATGCCCGCTCCTCAAAGGCGAGTGTTGAAGCTGGCGGTGCTGGTGCTGGCGTGAGGGTGTTGGGTGCTAGGTGTTGGCCCGAAGCTCTCGACACCGAACACCCTAACCCTAAACACCTGCTCGCGGTATCTTCTTATCCATGCCTGAGGAATTTGAGGGAGATGAGCCGGAGAACCTAGAGGAACCGCCTCCATTCTTTCCTTACGACGGCACCCTCCCGGCCCGAGAGCCTGGCGCGATGGGCGAGCCGGTCGAAGTCAGGATCGAAGGGGTCTTTGCTCACGAGAACAACGGCGCGATTTCCCGGTTCGTCCTCCTCTCCGACGAGCAGGATCGGCGACTTCCCATCCTCATAGGCCCTTTTGAAGCCCAAGCTATCCAACTCGTAGTCGAAGGCACTCGGCCCGACCGCCCGATGACTCACGACCTCATCCGGAACGTGATCGAGCGACTCAATGGAACCATCGATCGAGCCGTGATCGACGACTTCTGGAATACGATTTACTACGCGAAGATTTACATTCAGCACGGCGAGGAGGAGATCGAAATTGATGCCCGCCCTTCCGACGCGATCGCGCTGGCGGTCCGGTTTGATGCACCCATCTTTGTGGCGGAAGGAATCCTCGAAGCGGCCATGGAAGAATAGGCTGCTAGCTCTGCCCGGGTAGGCGCGCGCTTGCCAGACGAGACACCCAGATGTCCAAAAAGATCATAGAAGCCCGGAGCCTCAGCAAAGACTATGTCATGGGTGCCGAGGTCGTGCACGCCCTGCGCGACGTCGATGTAACCATCCACGAAGGTGAGTTTGTGGCGATCATGGGACCCTCGGGCTCGGGCAAGTCGACGTTTATGAACCTGATTGGCTGTCTCGACAGACCCACATCAGGTGACTACCTGCTGAACGGAGAACCCGTTGCCGGCATGAGCGACAACCAGCTTGCGTCGATCCGCAACCAGTTCATCGGCTTTGTTTTTCAGAATTTCAACCTCCTTCCCCGCTCAACCGCGCTTAGAAACGTGGAGCTGCCGCTCATTTATGCCGGCACCAAAGATCGCGCCGCCCATGCAAGGCGGGCGTTAGACACCGTCGGATTGTCTGAGCGGGCCCAACACACCCCCTCCGAACTCTCGGGTGGCCAGCAGCAGCGGGTCGCAATCGCTCGCGCGATCGTGAACGACCCGGTGTTGATTTTGGGCGATGAGCCAACTGGCAACCTCGATAGCCGCACTAGCGAAGAGATCCTCGCGCTATTTCAGGACCTGAACCGCGCGGGCAAGACGGTCGTCATCGTCACTCACGAGCAAGAAATCGCGAATCATTCGCACCGCGTCATCCGGTTCAAGGATGGCCGAATTCAGAGCGATGACCGGGTCTCCGCGCCCATCGATGCCCGCGAAGTGCTGACACAATCCTGAACCGCCCGTGTTTCGGCCGACCGGGGCATGACTTGCTTGACTAGGAATGAAATCGTTCGCACGATCAGGTATTATCTTCGGGCTACGGCGCGAAGGGCGTCTGGTTTGATCCAGTGCTGCGCGACGGGCAGGTATTTGGTGTTAGGTATTGGTTATTCGGATCTCCGGCCCAAAACCTAACACCCAACACCCAATACCCGACAAGAACATGAAAGCGATTAAGGCGAAAGATTTAAGGGACAAGACGGTTGAAGACCTCCAAAAGTTGGTGGATCAAGAGCGAGCGCAGCTATTCAAATCGCGCCGCGACCTCGTGTTCCGTCAAATGACCGACACCGCGAGCCTCAAGCAGCGCCGGCACAACATCGCCCGCATGCTCACGGTGATGGGCGAAAAGACAAGGGCAGCGAAGTAATGGCAGAGCAGGAAGCAACAACAGCAGTAGCAGCAACCGAGAGAGGAACGCGCAAGCTCCGAGAGGGCATCGTTTCATCCAACAAAATGGACAAGACTGTCGTGGTCAAAATCGAGCGCCGCACGCAGCACCCGATCTACGGGAAGGTCGTTCTCCGGTCCAACAAGTTTAAGGCTCACGACGAGGTCGGTTGCGACATCGGCGATTTGGTCGAAATCATGGAAACCCGTCCGCTCAGCAAAGACAAGCGCTGGCGCGTGACCCGCATCATCGAGAAAGTTAAGTAGAGGGAAGGTGTTAGGTATTGGGCGTTAGGTGTTAGGGTCTCCGGCCCAATACCCAACACTCAATACCCAATACCTCATTGAAGCAATGATTCAACAGTTCAGTAGATTAAGAGTGGCCGACAACTCCGGGGCGCGCGAGATTATGTGTATCCGCGTGCTAAAGGGTTCGATGCCTCGATATGGCAAAGTCGGAGACGTTTTCGTCGGCGCGGTCAAATCGGCGACGCCGAATATGCCGGTCAAGAAGGGTGACGTGGTCCGGGCCGTAGTCGTGCGAACCAAGCGAGCTATGCGCCGTGTTGATGGCTCGACCGTGCGATTCGATGAGAACGCTTGCGTCGTCATCAACCCTGCGAACATGGAGCCACGCGGCACCCGCATCTTCGGACCGGTCGCTCGCGAATTGCGAGACCGCAACTTCATGAAGATCGTTTCGCTCGCACCGGAGGTTCTGTAAATGCCGACCAAAGCACAGCTCAAGGCGCTGAAAACGCACGTCAAGCTCAAGGTCCGAAAAGGCGACAAGGTCATGATCATCGCCGGTAAGGACAAGGGCGAAGTCGGTTTCATCGCCGCCGTGGCCCCGAAAGAGCAGAAGGTTATCGTCCTCAAAGAGAACGATGAGAACCCGGATCAGCCATTGCCTTTGAACGCTGCTATCAAGCACCGCAAGGCAAGAATGCAGGGCGAGAAATCTGTCCGCATCCGCATCCCCGCCCCCATCCATGTCAGCAACGTCATGGTCCTCGACCCCGACACCAACCAGCCGACACGAGTTGGACGAAGAAAGAACGACGACGGCAAGATCGTGCGCTACGCCAAAAAGAGCGGCAAAGATCTCGTTGATGCGCCGACAATGGAAGGGCGATAGCAGAGCGGTAGCTCTGCATTGCTTTGCATGGCTAGCTACGCTAAGCTAAGCTAAGAGGTGCCTGGTCAGTAATCAGGCAACAGGAAAACAAGAAATGGCAAGAAAAGACAAAGCGTCATCGACGCAGGAAATGCAGGTTGGTCCGGTCTCGCTACCGAAGCCTCGAATGCGAGTGAAGCAGGCCGAAGTGGTCGCTCCGAAGTTGCGCGAGCAGTTTAAGTACACCTCGGTGATGCAGGTCCCCAAGCTGGACAAGATCGTCATCAACATGGGCACCGGCAGCAAGGATAAAGCCGGAGAAAAGCACCTGGAGAACTCGATTCGCGACCTCACTCTTATCTCGGGCCAGAAGCCCGTCGTGACCAAGGCGAAGAAAGCTATTTCGAACTTTAAAGTCCGAGAAGGCATGGAAGTCGGCACGAAGGTGACCCTGCGCGGCGACCGGATGTATCACTTCTTTGACAAGCTGGTCAGCGTCGTCCTCCCCCGAATTCGAGACTTCCAGGGCCTCTCGCCTAACAGCTTCGACGGACGCGGCAACTATGCCCTCGGCCTAAAGGAGCAGCTCGTGTTCCCGGAAATCCCCTACGACACCTTCGACCGGATTCGCGGCATGGACATCATCATCTGCACCACCGCCAACACTGACGAGGAGTCGCGAGCATTCCTGAAGGAACTCGGCCTCCCGATTCGGGAAAAGCAGTAGACGCAGCGCCTCCAGCTGGTGGGGCACAACTACTTCGTGAGACGCGGCCAACAAGGGCCGCGTCTTTCCATTTATACTGCGGGCATGCCGCGCTGCTTTGTTGTTCTTTGCTTGTTGTCCCTTTGCGCGGTCGCCTCTGCGCAGGCTGACGTCGTTCGCGACCTTTACACCAAGCGCGAGGTCGAGATTCCGATGCGCGATGGCACGAAGCTCTTCACCTCCATCTACGCGCCAAAGGACCTGGCCAAGAAGGCCCCATTTCTCATGATGCGGACGCCGTATAGCTGTCGACCCTACGGGCCGGATGCGTACCGGGAAAGTCTTGGCCCCGAAGCCGAATTTTCAAGGAAGGCTACATCTTCGTCTACCAAGACGTGCGAGGCCGCTATATGTCGGGCGGAGACTTTAAGTGGATGACCCCTTACATCCCGAACAAGAAGCCCGGGCAGGTGGATGAAGCAACCGACACTGCGGACACGATCGATTGGCTCCTCAAAGGTGTCGCCAACAACAACGGCAAGGTTGGAGTCTACGGCACATCGTTCCCTGGCCATTACGCGGCGCAAGCCATGATCGAGCCGCATCCGGCTCTCGCGGCCGTCTCCCCTCAGGCACCTATGGCTGACAACTGGCTGGGCGACGACATGCACCATAACGGAGCATTCTTTTTGCCGCACGCGATGGGGTTTATCGCGGGTTTTGGCAAGAAGCGGGAGGGGCCCACACAGAACTATGGATCGCGCGTGTTTGACATGGGCACTCCCGATGGCTATCGGTTCTACTTGGAAATGGGCCCCCTGGCGAGATCGCTTTCGCGTTACAACATGAATCAGATCGAGTTGTGGAAAGAGTGGCTGGCACACCCCGATTACGATGCCTATTGGCAAGCACAAAACGTGCCTCAGCATCTGAAGAAGGTAGGCAATCTGCCGGTTCTGCTTGTGGGCGGATGGTGGGATGCCGAAGATTTGTACGGCCCGCTCGCCATCTACAGCGCGATCGAAAAGGCGAATCCCGTCAACCGCACCAAGCTCGTCATGGGCCCCTGGTATCACGGCTCCTGGAACCGCGGCCCCGGCACCTCGCTTCACGACATCGTTTGGAAAACGGCCACCGGAGACATCTTCCGGGATACCGTCCAACGCCCCTTCTTCCGCCATCACCTCTGGGGCGACATCGCTGAGCCGGCTATTCCCGAGGCGCTCGTCTTCGATGCCGGAGCGGATACGTTTAAGAGCTATGCTCAATGGCCGCCCGCCTCAAGCTCAAAAAGGCTCTTGGTGCCTGGGATGGAAGTGGATGGGATACGCTTCGATGGCGGAGGGAATGAGCACGATCCGCTTCGGTCCGTTCTGAAAATCCAGGAGCCTGCCACAGCTCCCCGGCTTAGGGTGGGCGGCGGTCCGACTTTGTATGCCGAAGCAGTTCAATGGTTCAGCGACCCCGCGAAGCCGGTACCCGCCTCAGCCTTCGTCTCACCTGGAATGCCGAGATCGTATCTCATCGAAGATCAGCGCTTCGCCTGGAGCCGCCCTGACGTGATCTCTTTCGAGACGCCCGTGCTTACGGAAGCCATTTCCCTCGCTGGCCCGGTTAAGGCCACCCTCCAGGTTTCAACGACGGGAACCGACGCAGACTTCGTCGTCAAGCTCATAGACGTATTCCCCGGCTCAGCCGCCAACAACTCCCCGAGAGGAACCGATGTGAATATGGGCGGCTACCAAATGCTCGTCCGAGGTGAGCCCATCCGGGCCCGCTACCGGAACTCTTGGTCCAAGCCCGAGGCAATGAAGTCCAACACGATCACAAAGGTCGAGTTCAGCCTTCCCGACGTGTGCCACACCTTCAAAAAGGGACACCGCATCATGGTTCAGGTTCAAAGCTCCTGGTTCCCAGTGATCGACCGCAATCCACAGAAGTTCGTAAACATCATGATGGCGAAGCCTGAGGACTTCCAGAAAGCCACCCATCGGCTCTACCTCTCCGGCGGAAATACCTCTTCCATCGAGGTGACCGTCGCCAAACAATAACGGCTCTAGATGCTCACGTATTTTGCGTGAGCGTAATCTAACCAGTCTCGGGCCTCCATCGCCCGACCCGTCACTTGCGCCACCAACTGGCTCGGGGGCACCGAGCGTCCCTTACGGTAAATTTTCTCGGTGAGCCATGAAAGAATAGGCTCGAAGTCGCCTCGGCGCATCGTCTCATCGGTGTCTCCCAGATCTGACTGAAGGACCTTCCAAACCTGAGCGCCGATGAGATTGCCCATCGAATAGGTTGGGAAGTAGCCCACCGATCCGCGGGTCCAATGCACGTCCTGTAGGCAACCCTCGGTATCACTGGAAGGCGTGATTCCCAAGTAATCCGTGTACTTCGCGTTCCAGGCATCGGGCAAATCTTTGACCTTCACCTGCCCCGTCAAAATCTCGACTTCCAACTCGAACCGCACGAGGATGTGCAGATTGTAGGTTAGCTCGTCCGCTCCCACGCGCACGAACTCGGGCTGCACTTTATTCACCGCTCGCACAAAGGCATCCAAACTCACGGCCGACAACGATGGAAACTCTCGCTGGAGGTCCGGCAAGAAGAACTCCCAAAACGGCCGAGCACGGCCGACGATGTTTTCCCAAAGTCGAGACTGGCTTTCATGCACCGCCAGGGAAACTCCACTTGCCAGCGGCGTACGGTCCCACTCCGTTGGCGATCCCTGCTCATAGAGACCGTGTCCCATCTCATGGAGAGTCGACGACACGATTCCCTTCAGCATCTCGCTCGGGCGGGTCGTCATGCGGATGTCGTTCGTGGAGATCGTGGTGCAAAATGCGTTCGCTGCGACACTCAAGTGCCCGCGATTAAAGTCAAAACCGATCTTCGATGCGGTCCGCTGGGCAAAGGAGCGAAGCTTCTCCTTGTCCCAATCTCCCGCCAGAAACTTATCGTCGACGTTCTTGTCGGCTTGCCTCACCATCTCGATAATGGGCTGCTTGATGTCGCGGAACATGCTGGCGGCGTCTTCGTAGCACGCGCCCTCTTCATAGAGATCGATGAGCGGATCGTAGATGTGGTCGGTGTAGCCCAGCAACTCAGCCGTCTCACCCGCAATCTCGAATAGCTGTTCCAGATAGGGAGCCAAGGACGGGAAGTCGTTGGCGGGTTTGGCGCGTCTCCACGTATCGTAAGCGTCGGACGAAATGCGCGACTTACGCTCCACCAGTTCCGTCGGCAGCTTCGTTTCCGAAGCGAGGTCCCGCTTTAAGGCTCTGACCATTGCCGCGTCCAACGAGCCCTCTTCTGCTTCTTTTGCTGCTTCCTCGACGCACCGCTGCATTTCGTCGCTGGTCAGCAGTTGATGTGCCATGCGAGTAAGCCGACCCACATGCGCGGTCCGCGCAGCACCGCCACCCGGCGGCATCAGCACCTGCCGATCCCAATGCAGCAGCGACACCGCCTTATCGATCGCGTCGTATTCAGCATAAATTTCTCGAAGGCGCAGCATTGCAGACATTTGCAGCCAGTTTATTTCAACCGACGGCCCTTGGGCGGCATTATAGTCCGGACCATTAGGGGATGCATGGAATGCTAAGCCTCCTTGCTAAACAATTTGAGGCCCACGATACCGGCAGCGATCATCGTGAGGCAGATGAGGCGGAGGGTGTCGCGTGACTCTCCTAGATAAATCATTCCGATGAGGGCGGTGCCGATCGCTCCGATACCCGTCCAAACCGCGTAGGCGGTGCCGACCGGTAGCTCCTTTAGCGACATGGTAAGCAGCCAAATGCTGGCAATCATCAAGACAACGGCCAGCACGGAGGGCCACAGGATGCTAAACCCATCTGATCGCTTCAGGCAAATCGCCCAACCAATTTCGAATAATCCCGCAAGAAAGAGGAGGATCCACGACATCTTCAACACTTTACAATCCAGTCCTCTCACCGGCTGACGGGAGAGGAATCACCGGTGAAGAGCCTACTCGGGAACGCCCTTGATTGGGCGCAGACGAACCTCCCATAACACGCGGGTCGGTTTGCACGTTATGATTCTTTGAACGATTCACGTGCGCGAAGACACTCACCCCCAAACGACGCCCATTCAGGCGCGGCTCGAGATCGATGCGATTGCGCGAGAGCATTACGATGCGGTATTCCGCTTCTGTGCTCGGCGCATCGGGCCCGATCATGCCGCAGACGCCGCCCAGGAAACATTTCTGACGGCTCAAAAAGCGTTGAAGAAGTTTCGAGGGGAATCAAGCGTGAGTACCTGGCTATTTGGGATTGCGAATAACGAGTGCCGGCGACTCGCTCGGAAAGAGCGGCTCGCGCCCGTCACGCTCGAAATAGATCCCTCCCGTCCAGCCTCCGAACACTCCGAGTCGGCAATTGTCAACCGGCAGGCGCTGCAGGATGCGATGCTCAAGCTCTCGACTGAGCACCGGGACGTGGTGATCTTGCACGAACTCGATGGTCTAACGTATGAAGAGTCGGCAGAGATCCTCGGCGTACCGGTCGGCACTGTCAAGTCACGCCTCCACCACGCATTTATGAATCTACGCAAAAGCCTTTTTCCCGCGGGTGCAGAGTTATGAGCTATCGCGACGACCTTAAAGCGTTCGTCGATGGCGAGCTAAACCAGGCGCGCACCGAGGAGATTCGCGTTGCAATAGAGCGCGATCCCGCGCTTGCTACAGAAGTGAGCGAGCTGCGACATCTAACCTCTTCCTTTCAAGCGGTCCCTCAGGTCGAGCCCTACGGCCTCGATGAGACTCTTAGGGCCCTGAGGCTGGCTGAGCCTAGGGATGTTTCCCGGTCGCCGGATTGGCGGCTGGGTTGGCGGCTCGGGCTGGGGCTCGCAGGAGCGGGTGCGTTCTTGCTTATGATCAACACCCTCAGCGGGCCGAGCGGCTTCGCGTCGGAAGTGTCCGACATGGCGGCAAGCAGCACCTCGGCTCAAGAGTCAGTTGCGGCAAGCACCATAGAGCGGGCCCCAGATCAGTACGTCGCGAAGGCAGAACGTCCAGCCGCCAACTTGCGCTCGTCAGAAGACGTCAGGGCCGCTCCGCCCTCCGCCGCGAAAGACCCGCAGCCGCCAACCACACGCCGGAGAAACGAATTTACGCCTCCAAGAAGTCAGGCGAATGTGGTTTCACCTGGTGCAGGATCGACAAAGCCCACTCAAAAGGATTTGGCTCCTCCCCTCAGGGCCGAGCCACCTAACGCCATTGCGCTGCTGGCTCCTCCAAAGGAGCAACCGCTGGAGATACGAGTGGATTCATTGGAAGAAGCTGAATTAGCCCTGGCAACCCTAGCAGCTGAGCACGATTTGAAGTTGGAGCCGGTGAAGTCCACGGAAGCCAACCAAAAGGCCCTCGTCTTGGAAGTGCCAGAAGATCAAGCCGAAGCCATGATGGTGAAGCTGAAACAACTGCAGAAGACACTCGAAGAAACGAGCAAGCGGACCACCGCGAGCTCGCGGGCTGCCGACACCAAGGGTGCCGGCGATGGCATGAAGAGAGGCCAAACTCCTCCTGATGACGTCAAGCCTAAAGTCGAATCAAAGCCTGGCGCGAAACTTAACAAAACCGTCCGCAAGATTCCGATCATTCTGGTGACGGGCAAACCGGTGGGGCCCTTACCGGAAAAGGTGGGGAACGAAGCGGGCTAGATCGTCGGTCACGGGACCATCCGACTCTCTTACTCCGATCCCTCGAGAAACGCCGTCGATGATCCAACTGCCGATAACCGGCCGGTTGCCTTCAAAGTCGGGAATGTTGCACAGCTCCTGAAATACAAAGGGCTGGCTCTCACCTTCGGTGGTTGCGGCTGAGAATTCGACCGCACCATTTCGAATGATCGAAACTTCTTCGCCTTCTCGCCCGCAGAGAGGCTTCTTCACGTAGTGACTCATCGAGGCTGGAGAACCGATGTGCGCCGGCACGAGATAGGGGGAAGTCGGAAACATTTCCCACAGGATCGCCAGTATTCCCTTGTTGGCAAGGACCATTTTCCACACTGGCTCAATCCATTGGGTGTGCTCCAGCGACTCCAGAACGTTCCCGCCAAACTTCTCCTCCAGCATCCACTCCCACGGGTACAGCTTGAAGAGCGTTCTGATTCGAATGTCGTCGTTATCCAAGAACCATCGGTTCTGTTCGTCCCAGCCGATTTCGTCCATGTGAATGCCGAGGGTAGCGATTCCCGCCTGCTCAGCCGAGTCCCGTAGCGCCGTCACGGTCATCAGATCCTCGATGGTTCGCACGTGTCCAAAGTGCACCGCCGTGCCCTTCAAGTGCCGCTCAGTTTTGAGTTCTGTCCAAAGCTCCACGAGTCCTTCCCAAATGGAGTTGAACTGATCCGCCTGGGGAAAGCAATCTTGGAGCCAGTGCCACTGAATCACGGCGGCTTCCAGCAAGGAGGTCGGGGTGTCCGCGTTGTATTCGAGCAACTTGGGCTCCGCTTGGCCGCCATACGCAAGGTCGAACCGACCATACAGCGAGGGGGGCTCTTCCTCCCACGTTCGTTTGATCCAGGGAATTGCGGTCGGCGGTATGTGTAGCTCGGCGAAGCGATCCTTATCGATCACATGCTGGACCGCTTCAAGGCACATCGCATGAAGCTGGTTGCTCGCCCGCTCCAGAACGTCCACTTCGGATGCACTAAATTCGTAGTAGGCGTTCTCGTTCCAGTAGGGCTGATCGGGAGCGGTATGAAACAGCAGCCCAAGCGATTCGACCTTTTGCTCCCATCCCTGTCGGGGCGCAATCGCGCGCCGCCGCACGCTAGCCGAACCCGCCAAAGAATCCGCCGCCGGAGGACCGGCCACCCAGACCCCCTCGCGAAATAACTCGCCCGCCCGAAGTGACGACGTCGGCACCGGCAGTGGGGGTCTTGGTGAAACCCATTACGCGACTGCCCGGCGTCGTTCCGCCAGAACCGCCATAAACCCAGCCCGGATAGCCTCCACGTCCCATCATTCCGCCGCCATAATAGCCACCGCCGACATAGCCGCGCTCGCAGTTGGTGTCGGGCAAAACGTTGCCCTGCTCGTCGGCACAGCGGCGTACCTGGCGCGGATTGCTTCCACAGCCGGCCAACATCGTCGCGGCCATCGCTGCGAGCAGCGAGACGGAAACGACTCTGGATTTCTTAGTTTCTTTCATCAACGTGCTAACACAGATATTACGCCAGTTATGCACGAGAGGATTCGATTCCCTGAGCCGGCAGAAGGCCCACGGAGTACAGATCGTTAAAGCGTTCCGACTTCTGCCTTAGAGGTCCAAAGGGCCGGTTCAACCAGCGCGTCGACCCAGACTTCACATCACAGCTTGGCTAGCATGCGACTCGTGAATAGGAGGGCGCGACCGTCGTGGTAGGCGGCTTTCCATGGGTGGCCCTTCCGGCCATCGCCTGCGGCGGAGCCGTCAGGCGGAATGGTGTCGTGCCAGCCGCCAAACTCTGCGTCGATTTGATGTTGTTGAATCCAGTTCCACGTGGTTAGCAAAGCTCTCTCGCACTCCGATTGATCGACTTCAGCCAGTGTGCGGGTACGTGCGAAGCCCAGGAGTGCTTCACCTTGAACCCACCAAACCTTTGACCGGTCGGATGGACCTTCGTTGGTGCCGCTGTTGAAGATGCCCCCTTGTTCCCAGTCCATGCCGTGCTTGAGGGTGTGGTTGCAGAGCCTTGCCGCAGCGTCCTCCGTTTCAAGCGTTGCCTTTCCATAGAGGGCTTCGCTGGCCGACAGAAGAAGGTGCGCAGCTTCGATGTTGTGGCCGTAGGAGACCGGCCAGGGCTGAGGGGTCCAGTCTGGCAAAGCGATACCGTAGAGACTCCCTTCTGGTGAGAGCAGGTTGGATTGGAGGATGTCGATGACCTCGGCGAGCCGTTGACGGAGAAGAGGATCGGGCCAGACGAGCGCCAATTCGGTGAATGCCTCGAGGATGTGGAGGTGAGAGTTTTGCGATTTCATGGCATAGGGAGTTCCTATGGCATCGGCTTGAACCGTTTGCGACGAAGGCGAATGGCCGCGCCACTCCTCTCGCCTCCCTGCGGAGTCCGTGAACTCAAAATAGCCGCCGTGCTCCTTGTCATGGAGATGCGACTCCATCCGCGCGAACACACGTTTCGCAAGTTCAAGCGCCGACGCAGAGCCGGATGCCCGACAGGCAGCAGCGAGCGCATAGATCACAAAGCTCGCTCCGTAGACGTGTCTTTGCTCCGCTTCACTGGTCCACTTGACGGCACCATTGGGCTCAACAAACCGCTTTAGCTCTTCAACGCCATGGGCAGCTACTTCGTGAAATTCGGGCCGCTCTTCGGCAAGGGTTGCCGCGACCCAGGTCATGCGCGCCTGGAAAACCACGAAATGTGGAGCAGGGGGTCCAGGACTCCAGTCGCGGTTGAAGTCCTGGTGAAAGCCACCCCGCGGGTCGATACAGCGTGGAAACCAATGGTCGATCAGATCGTCCCAGAGGCTTGCCTTGGTCCCCAGTGAGAGTTGTTCGAGAGTCTGTTCAGTCACGATAATGCGGAACTGATTATGGCTGCTGCGATGAAAGTCCAAAATTAATGGGGCCAGGCGCACAAGAAACAGGGGCCAATGACGTAGACTAATCTCTAGTGTCTTCGGAAGGCTGGATCGTCATACGGAACGCGCGTGGCAACAACCTGCAAGGGGTTGATGTCGCGTTTCCGCTGGGGCTTTTTGTGTGCGTCACGGGCGTTTCCGGTTCCGGCAAATCGACGCTCATTCAAGACACCCTCTTCCCTCGCTTGATGTATGAGGTGTACGGCACCCGCTCAACTTGGGAGCCTCACGACAGCATCGAAGGGATCGAAGACCTGGACAAGGTCATCGACATCGACCAGTCCCCGATTGGGCGAACACCTCGCTCGAATCCCGCCACCTACACCGGCACGTTCGACATGATCCGCGACCTCTTCACGCTCACCCAAGACGCGAAGATTCGCGGCTACAAGACGGGGCGATTTAGCTTTAACGTGAAGGGTGGGCGCTGCGAGGCGTGCAAAGGCGACGGTATGAACAAGATCGAGATGGTGTTCTTGCCGGACGTGTACGTACCATGCGAGATTTGCAAGGGGCGGCGCTATAACCGGGAGACGCTGGAGGTCAAGTACAAGGGCAAAAACATCTCCGACGTGCTGGGCATGACCATCGACGAAGCCTGCGCCTTCTTCCAGCCGATCCCAAAGATCTATCGGAAGTTGGAGACGCTGCAGCAAGTAGGTTTGGGCTACGTGCGGCTGGGGCAGCCCGCGACGACCCTTTCAGGCGGCGAGGCCCAGCGCATCAAGTTGGCCGCGGAGCTTTCGAAGCGGTCGACGGGAAGCACGATTTATATCCTGGATGAGCCCACCACCGGACTTCACTTTGGAGACGTAAAGAAGCTGCTCGCCGTGCTGCACCGCCTTGTGGACCAAGGGAACACCGTACTCGTGATCGAGCACAACCTGGACGTGATCAAAACCGCCGACTGGCTCATCGACATGGGGCCGGAAGGAGGCTCTGGTGGCGGGGCGGTGGTGGCGACGGGGACCCCTGAGGACGTGGCGAAGGCACCGGGATCGCACACGGGGACGTACCTTGCCGAGATGTTTGCTCGGGCCGCGAAGACTCACACGCGGCTGGCGGCCGAAAGCAAGGCGAGCTATTCAGGGTGATCCTGGTTGCGGCATCGCGTATATTTTTTGCGACAGCGATTTCTGGCAAATGACGGAACATTCTTCGATCCGACGCTAGCCCTACCCCCGGTAGAGCTTTCGTTATGTCTAATACTCGCGGGTACTTGCGCTGGGGTTTTCATGCCTCTTGCGCCCTCGTTTTTTGTTTTGCCGTTTCCGGTGCCAGCTTTTCGCTTCAGGACGAGCCTCAGATGCCTTCCGACGGTCCACCCGAAAAGAGTCCCCCGCCGCTTCGGCTGGGTGACGCTTCGAAGGGACGGGATGTCTTCCGGTTCGAAACCTTCGGCAACGAAGGATTCTGGACGGACGCCGTCCGCATGCCGCAGGGGCTCAAGCAGGCTCGCGCAACGCCCTTGGCCGCCCTCAAGATCGGCCATCAGATCGACTCGGAAATGATCGCGCCATCCCTTCGGCAGGTGTTGGCTACCGAACTCAAGACCGATCTCTCGCCAAGAAGAGCCCCCCGGCTAAACGACCCGAAGACGTTGGAACGGCTTATCGGATCGAATGCCGTCATCGGAATCGTGGTGAAGAACGGCAAAGTCGGCGTCTCGTGCGCCCTCTGCCACACGATCACCGATGGTTCGATGTTCTCGATGCCGGGCAAAGGCAGCATCGGCCGCCGCGTAGATGGACCAACGCCTCACGGCCTGAATGTGGGCATGATCTTGTCCCTTGGCGCGAATTCAAAGGCGCTCTTCCCCACGCTTCAGCTCGACATGGGCGGCGGAAAGACGATTGGCCGCGCTCCGAAGGGACTCACCAAGAACTCCACTGAGGCGCAGGTCGATGCCTACCTGCGGAATCCGAAGTTCTATCCGGTAGGCACCTTCGACGACACGCCCGATGGTATCGGCAACCCCGTCCACATCACACCTTTGTTCCGCCAGGACTTGGCGGCGCTCTACGGCACGTCGGGCCAAAATGCCATGCTCGACAACTTTAGCAATACGGTCTATACCGTGCTGTTCGATCAAACGATGCTCGTCACCCCCGGAGGCAAGAAGTTCCTGAAGGCGCTCGGCGGAGCGGGCGGCGAGAAGCTGGCGAAGGACTACGCCAGCGTACTGCAGATGACGGGCGTGCGTGGCCATCCATTCGTGCGGACATCCACCAAGGGCAAACCCGGGGCCGCGATGACTCCCGTCGGCGTTCGCGTCAACGATCAGAAGCTGGTGGACATGAACGCGTACCTGGCCCGGCTGCCGGCACCCAAGGGGGTCGTCACCGATGGGGCTACGGTTGCGAGGGGGCGAGAGCTGTTCCGAACTGCCTGCACCAGTTGCCACAACGTCGATCAGAGCAAGCCCGTGCCACCCGTGCTCGTGCCAATGAAACGCATCTGGCCCGGGTACATGGCCCAGATCATCGCGAATCGAAAGCCGCCACTGAGCCCCATTCAGAACTCACCCGGCACGTTCGACGACAGGATGGTCGTCGTGGACGCCAGCCCAAGAGGCGGAATCCGAGGCAACGCCCTCCCCTTACTGCTTGATCTGGCCCGCAAACCCGTGTTCCTACACGACGACTCGGTACCCAGCCTAAGCTCCCTCCTCGATCCCAAGCGCGGAGCCACGGCCCCGCACCCGTTCTACGTACCCGAGTGGTCCGCCCGCACCGACATGATCGCGTTCCTAAAGAGCCTGGACACCTCACGATAATCCCTCACCCTGCCCTCCCCTCGTGGGAGAGGGCAGGGTGAGGGTCCGGAAGCCCAAAAGGTCGCGCAAAACCCGGAACCGTCGCGGTGATTGTTCCGCTCATGGGGGGCCGGTTTCGCCCTTCGTATAGACCCAGCGCCGGATCAAATGGGCGGTCTTGCCCCATCGTCCGACACAAACGACGCCGTGTCAATACACATGGAAACGAAGCCGAGACTCGCAGTTGGGACCAGCCGTCGCCCAAAAGTCGCCTTGACATTTGGGCGAGATTGAGCTAAGATGGGGTTGGTATGATCAAGATGCTCTCGCGCTCCCTCATTCTCGCGTGTGTTACGGCACTTGCCTTCGGCTGCGGAGGAGGAGGCGGGGACTCGGGTTCCAACCCTATCCCCGAAGGTAGAGGGGATATGCCCGTGTACATCACCGACGCTGCGGGAGCATACGATCACGCTTGGATTACCGTCAAGAAAGTCGACGTCGTGGGACGCAAAGAGGCAGTGACCGTCTATGACGACCCGGTCGGCAAGATGATCGACCTTGTCCCCTTAGCCGGAACCGTCAAGCAGCAGTTTGCCCTGCTAGGGATTGCCCGAGTAGCGGCGGAGCCCTCGTTCCAAGTGCGCGTCACGGTCGATCAAAGCGTCACCCTCGTGCCAACGGGAGCATCCGAGGGCACCACCTATACCTTTGCCGGAAGTGCATCGGGCAGCAAGACTTTCACCATCTCCGTAGGCCACGACCCTCGCGGAGTCGTAGCGGATTTCGACGTCGCTAACTGGCAAATTGCGGACGGTCAGATCGTCGGCGTCGTGAAGGGCGGTGACATTTCACACGTGGGACCTGGAGATCACGCGCACCAGAACTTCCGAGGCACCGTATCGCATCTCTCGGGCTCAGCACCCACGGTTACGTTCGATCTCACTCACGGCAATCACACCCTTCATGTGACAGCCAACGATCAAACGATCCTCTCCAACTCGGATGGGTCGCAGAATCCCGTCTTGGCAAACGGGGCAAATGTCCGCGTTGCGGGCACGTTCGGAGATCGCGGCTCCTTTACAATCACGGCAAGCGAGATCGAGATTCATAAGGCCCCACATCAGCGAAAAGCTTTTGCCGAAGGCATCGTCCGAAGGTCAGGAACGGATTCCTTCACGATGACTCCCCGACACGTGGATCGCTTCCATCCTCGGGCGCATGACGTCCATGTCAGCACTTCGGCCGATTCCCTCTTCTTTAAGAACGGCGTCTCGATGACCGGAGCCGAGTTCTTTGCTGCCATTTCCCACGGTTCGCGAGTGATGGTTCACGGTGCCTACGACCGGGCCACCAACACAATTGCCGCCGCCCACATCAATCTCATCGAGCGCCACGAGAACCGACATCACGTAGGCGTCCACGGGACCGTCTCAGGCGTAGACCCAGCCGCAGGTACGTTCAACTTGACCCTACGAGGATGGGAGGGAGCGCAATTGCATGTGGGCGACGTCGTCCAGGTCGTGACGAATGACCAAACAAGATTCGTGGGCGTTGCGCTCGATCACCTGCGGAACGGACAGAACGTGCGCGTGGTCGGCGACCTAAACCGAACGACCATAACAGCCGCTTTGGTTCATGCGGGTCACCACGATTAGCGCTGCGCCTTGACGCTCGCGACACATCGAGAAAGAGCGCACCGTCTGGAACGAGCCCACCGGCGCCTGTGCCTGCTGCGGAATGAAGACGCTCGCGTCAGGCGACACGCTCTGGATCACGTAGTTGGGTGCGACACCGCTAGGTTGATGTCTCCAACCGGGCTACTCACGTAAAGGATCCTGCAGTGGTTTGATCGCGGTCCGGAAGGGGCGTGGAGCAACAGGCGAAGTGAGTTCCTCAACGCCCGACATCTTCTTTGTGCCGACGAGGGGCCGCAATCGTTCCCCCGGTCGGCAATATTGCATCGAACAGCTCACGCCTTCGGGCTCAGTTCCTAGGACCCTCTGTTCAACATTGACGCCGGGCCATGAAGTGGTTATATTCCTCAGGTGCACGAACTCGACCTAATGCTCCTCTTCCTCATCCAGCTCGTTGTAGTGCTGATGGCATGCAAGGTTTTGGGCTGGCTAGGAAAGAAGTTCTTAGGGCAGACGCAGGTAGTCATGGAGATGGTTGCGGGCATGCTGTTGGGGCCTTCCCTCTTTGGTTTGCTGGCTCCCGAAATTCAGAAGGCGGTTTTCCCGCAGAAGATTAGCTACCTGATCAACGGAGCGGAGGTTTCGGGCCGGCACCCTTCGATGGCCATCCTCTACGTGATTGCGCAGATCGGTTTGATCCTCTACATGTTCCTGGTGGGGCAAGAATTCGAGATCGAGCTCATCCGAAAGCACGCGAAGGCGGCGATCGCAGTTTGCCTGGCGGGCATCATGCTTCCGTTTGCACTTGGGGCAATGATCGCGGTGTGGACTTTCGCCGGGTATGGCCTCTTCCAAGGTTCAATCACCCTTGCCAACGCTTGCCTTTACACCGGTGCCGCGATGTGCATCACGGCTTTTCCGATGCTCGCCCGAATGATTTTTGAACGAGGTATTGCGCGGACCACGATGGGCACTCTCGCCCTGGGCGCTGGCGCAAGCGGCGACGCTGCTGCATGGTGCATGCTCGCCATCGTTCTCGCATTTGCTAAGAACAGCATCAGCTTTGCCGTCTTCGCCATCGGCGGTGGCGCCTTGTTTGGCGTCCTGATGCTCGTGGTCGCAAGACCGCTCATGGCTCCTCTGGGTGGGCGCGTGGAGCGGGAAGGCAAGATGAGCGAGGCGGTGTTCGTCAGCGTTCTGCTGCTGCTCTTCGGAGCGGCCTACGTCACTGACGCCCTCGGTATCTACGCGGTATTCGGGGCGTTCATCATGGGTTCGGCCATGCCGAAGGGGCTATTGGCCAAGGAAATGAGGCGGAAAACGGAGTCATTGACGGTTGGTCTCTTACTGCCGTTCTTCTTCGTCTTCTCCGGTCTTAACACGAGCATCCGGCTTATCGATTCACCGGCCCTTTGGGGCGTAACCATTGCCGTGATCGTTGCCGCGATTGTCGGTAAAGGGTTGGGCTGTGCCCTGGCCGCTAAAGCCGCAGGTGAGAAGTGGCGCGAAGCGTGGGCGATCGGAGTACTGATGAATGCCCGCGGCCTCATGGAGCTCATCATCCTCAACATCGGCCTTCAACAGAAGATCATCACGGAGAGGATGTACACGATCATGGTCCTAATGGCCATCGTTACCACCTTGATGTGCTCACCGCTCTTCAAATGGATCTACTCAAAGCACCCGATCCCCGTCGAGCCCCCGATGACCCCTACGGCCGCCTAGCACTGTTACGCCATCGCGCGTCCGAGCGCTTCCCATCGATCGGACTTGGATCGACGCAACACACCTTCCTCGGGGGGCGGATGGGCACCATCGAAGGCATCCGTAACACGCTTTATCGGGTCATCGCTCCTAGCTATCAGACAATCCCCTTTAATGGCACTACCTACCGAGTCTACAGGGCTTGAGAGAATTGTGAGAGACCCTCGCGTGAGAATGGTGTGATTTCCGCAGATGCGAGGCGAATTATGAATACTAAGAACAACCATTCCCTGCCGCAAAGGCTCACGATTTACGGAGCGCTGTTGCTCCTGCTTGCCATGGGTTGCGGCGGGGGCGGCAGCGGTGCCGGTCCGGGGATCGACCAGAATCCCACCTCCGGCGGTTCCACCGGCGGAGAAACTCGGGCCGGCACGGCCCTCTTCAACGTCGATGTCAGCAGCGGGAAGGTCAATGTCACAAACTTGACCCCCCTCGATCGCTCGGCGTTTGCGGGCGGTGCCGTGAGCTTCGCCAACTCGACGCTGATCGATACGCCAGGAAACACGGGCCGCCGCGTCATGCGGGTGGCCATGAAGAATAACCTGAACGAAACCATCGGTAGCGATTCAGGCTTGCGGCTCACTTTTGGGGACTTCACGAACATGGTCGCCGGCGAGGATCTTCGAGCCAAGACGACCCTTTCTACGTTTGCGGGAAGTGGCACGATCGGCCTGTTGAACGGACCCGCAAGTTCGGCTCGCTTCGACAATCCGCGCGGCATCGCGATTCATCCAAACGGAAATGTTTATGTGGCCGACTACAACTCCAACGTAATCAGGCTTATTCGAAACGGTCAGGTCAGCACATTTGCCGGCAGTGGAATGGATGACCATCAAGATGGTGCGGGACAGGCGGCAGCCTTCTCAACTCCCAATTCACTTGCGCTCGACTCTGCGGGCAACTTGTTCGTGGGAGATGGGTCGACGATTCGTCGGATCACCCCCGAGGGAGTGGTTACGACCGTTGCCGGCAGCAGCAATGGCAGCGTAGACGGTCCCGGAAACACAGCTACCTTCACGCAAGTGGCTGGTATTGCCGTTGGCCCCGATGGCACGATCTACGTTTGCGAATCCGGCGCGAACAAAGTGCGCAAGATATCGCCACCAATTGGAGATCCGCGCCAATCCTCAAGCTATTACGTTAGCACCCTCGCCGGAAGCAATTATAGCGGGTTTGTGGATGGCATCGGAACCGCCGCGCGGCTGAATGCTCCGTACGGGATAGCGCTAGACGCAAATGCGCTGTACGTGATCGACGTTTTCAATTATGCAATTCGGAGAATTGCGTTCAGCGGCGAAGTTTCTACGGTGGCTGGCACCGGGACTTACGGCAACTTGGATGGCAATGGCAACGAAGCCAAATTTCTTGCTCCGCTCAGCATCGTTTCCACCGGTCCGGACGCGCTCGTCGTCAGCGATTATTACTCCATGCGTCAAGTCGTCCTGTCACCGGGTACCTCCCCGACGGTAGCGACAAACTGGAAAGTAACTCGGATTGCCGGTTCCCCAACGGAAGCTGGAGATGTGCAGGGACCCGGCACGATCGCACGCTTCGTTCAACCCTCACTATTGGCCTTCGACGGCTCAAGCGTATTCTTCGCAACTATAAACCAAAAGATTTTCACGATGTCGGCTTCCACCGGCTTCCCCATTCCCATCAACGGAGGCACTTCGACCAGTGAGAAGGTGGCGATGGCCAATTCGGATGGCAATGTTGCCGGCAGCCTGAATCCATACTTGGATTACCCGTCCAACTTAGAGGCGGGAGAGGCGAGTGAAGATATGGATTGGGCATTTACCGTGCCCGAGGGCGTCACCGCGTTTCAGTTCACGGTAACCGTTGAAGGAAGCACCGCGACCCCGGCTGGACTTGCCGGCATCAAACGACTAACGGGAGGACCTGGATCAGCCGACAACCTGGTGACGACGGTTGCCGGCTCCGGGACGGAAGGTTCTGGCTACGTAAATGGACCTGCTGCGGCTGCCAGGTTCAATATGCCACGCGGAATTGCAGTGGACGCGCAAGGCAACGGGTATGTGCTCGACCGCAACAACAATGCGATCCGCCGAATCGGAACGGATGGCCAGGTCACGACGGTGGCTGGAGTTCTCGGAAACTTCGGAGTGCCGACGGACGGCCTCGGCACGGTTGCTCGATTCACGCAGCCGAACGGCATCGCCGTCAATTCGGCGGGCACGGTCATCTACGTGGCGGACAACATGAACCGAATACGTCGTCTAGCCTTGACCGGATCCGAACCATCCCAGCCGGGTAGTTGGACGGTCGCAACGATCGCTGGGACGGGCACTGGCGGGTTTGCCGATGGAGTCGGGACGGCCGCTCAGTTCAGCGGAGCATGGGCGCTCGCGTTGGGATCGAACGACATCCTTTACGTCTCGGAGGTCAACGGGCTTCGCATCCGCCGACTCGATCCGATCGGTAGCGACTTGATGAACCCATCCAGTTGGCAAGTGAGCCTAGTGGCGGGAAGCACGTCCGGATCTTCCGGCTTTGTCAATGGCCAGGGCTCTGCGGCCAGGTTTGAGTGGCCCGGTGGACTCGCGCTGGATGCGTCCGGCAACCTGTATGTCACCGACATGAACCGCGTTCGTAAAGTGACACCCGGGGGCAAGGTCACCACCTTCTCCGGTTCCGGCATCCTAGGCTCTTCGGACGGTTCGGCGACTACGGCCAAGTTCACCAACCTAGGTCCGGTGGCGACAGATTCGGCCGGATACGTCTATGTCAGGGGCGGAGACTACCGCGTGCGGCGCATCTCGCCCGAGGGACTTGTCACAACCGTCGCGGGGACTTATACGGAAGGCTATCTGGACGGACCAGGCAGTACGGCCAAGTTCGGGCTTATCGGCACAACGATGTGCTTCGACTCTCAAGGAAGCCTCTGGTCGACCTCGGACCATACGATCCGAAAGATCCAGCGCATCATCACCAAGTAGCACGTCTAGCAAGCCGCTCTCTCTGGGGGGGACCAGCAGTCTCCCTCCTGGCTTCAAGTTGTTGAGGGCGGTGGGGTGAGCGTGAAAAAGAAGGTGGCACCGTCGCCCGGACGTGATTTCGCCCAGACACGGCCGCCGTGGCGATCGACTATTCGTTGCACGTTTGCCAGGCCGATGCCCGTCCCCTCAATTTCATGGTCTTTTACGAGGCGCTCGAAGGGGCGGAATATCTTTTCGGAGTACGTGGGGTCGAATCCTATTCCTTGATCACTCACATACATCGCATCGCTCTCCTTACCGATCTGGATCACTCCCCCGTCGGGCGAGAACTTCACTGCGTTTTCAATAAGGTTTTGCAGAAGCAAGTGGGTTAGACGCGAGTCGGCGTAAGCGGTCAGCCCTGGTGTGATGACCAGGTTAAAGGAAGTGCCGCTGTACCGGCTCAATACCTCGGCACCCACTTCTTGGGCTAGTTCGGAAACATTGATATCACTACGCTCTAATTCACCGCGAGACAACCGCGATAGTCGCAAAAGATCGTCGATAAGGTTGCCTAGCTTGAGTGCGCGGTCTGCCTGGCGACGAAGAAGCGGGACAGCTTTCGCAGGAAGTTGGCATCCGAAGTCCTCCTCCATTACTTTGCATGAAGCAATTATCGCGCGGAGCGGCGCACGTAAATCGTGTGCAATGGAATAGGTAAACCCCTCGAGTTCTCGAATGGAAGCTCGAAGTTCAGCGGTCCGCTCATGGATTCGCTGTTCAAGTAATTTGCGGGCGTTGTCGAGTTGGAGAGCCAGGGACTGCACGTCTGTGGCGGCAGCGCTCGCGTTGGCCAACTGCGCCTCCATTACTTTCCGAACCACCTCAGGTTGGAAAACCATCTCCAAGAGTTCCATGTGCGACTTGAAATCTGGCGGCAAGTGCAGCTCAACTGCGGGCCATACGATGACGGCGATGTTCTCAAACGCGACTGCTTGGGCGTCGACTCCCTCTCCCGAAGTGACCTGGATTTTGCCTCGAACAACAATTCCATTTGAGCTTTGAATGAGACTCCACAAATCCCTGACTGCTGGGAGCGTCTGAGGAAAACCTTGAGCAGGCAGCCAGGCATCCAACTCCGCGTCACGAACAAAAAAGATTAAATCCTCGGCACCAAAAGCAGCAGCAAGCGCTCTTGCAGCGGTGCGCCTGCCGCCTATGCGGGCGACATCCACGAAGAGGGCGGTGACGTTGGTGCTCAAGGGTATTAGGTCGGAATCACGCACACGACTGCAGTGCAGTTGTGAAATCCGCTGAACTGTCCATCGACTCGAGCCACCTGTCCATAGCTGTTGCAGCCGACGAAAGAAGCGGGTGCGATGAGGTCCCGCACGGTTTGTAACTCAGCTCCAAACTCAGCGCCGAGGCGAAGACGGGTCGCTACACAGTCGAAGAAAATAACTCCGGCCGGCGTAGCGCTTCCGATTTGAGACAAAGCAGTATCGGTGGCTTCACCCGCGGCCTGGGCAGCCGAATACCCCGCGGTTTGCATAACGTGCACGGTGGCTCCTTCTGGGATTTCTGTGGCGAGGATGAGGCCGCCTCTTGCCGTGAAACCAAGCGGCACTCGGATCTTGAATCCCCCTGGTGCCACCACCCCGAGCACATTGTGCAGAAAGAAGGGCATAGGATTGGACGGGTCAAGTGTTTGCCCGGTCGTCTCTGCGTGCCGAATCAGGACGTCAGTAACGGGTTGAGCATTCAAGCTCATCAATTCAAACCCTTCGGCCTCGGTGGCTCGCATGGCACTCGATGCAGGCGACCAACCATGTCTCACTCCGATGCCGAACGGTTTTTCAGAGTGAATCACGAGCCCAACCGCTGCATCCTGCAGTTGTTCGGTTCCGTGAAAGACGAAGGTCTGCGAAAAATTCGCATCGTCGCCCGCCCCACCTCCGAACATCTGGTACTGGCCAGCTGTGAGTTCGTTGACCTTGCTCAGGAACTGCTCGGTAAAGCCCGCCAGTGCATCGGTTAGGAGCAAGATGTAACGGTGAGGGTAGCGGTACTCGGCGTGCCCAATGCATTCGCAGAACGCCGTCGCTGCTGCGCTTACGTCGCTCCCGATACCCGTTCCTTTGCACAGCCGAAAATGAAGCTCGTCGGAACGAATGGCAAGTGCGGAAACGGCGTGCTCCGCGAATTGCTTATCAGCAAATTCACCCGCTGAGGAGCAACCGATCAGATATTTCGGCCGGCATTCCGCGTTTAAGCTGTCTAGGAGTATCTGAAGGTCAATCGATGGAGAAGCGAAGACGACGAGTGCGTCGGGATGAGCACCGTTTAAGCGCTTGGAAATTTCCGTGGCGATCTCGCTCGAACAGGCCCGCGCGTCCTGATTCAATGAGAGTGTTGAAACAGCTTGAGTCAATTGTATTCCCCCCCTGAAAGCCTGCGAAACAAAACGGCATCATACCCCGGCAAATTCTTCAGACTCTTTGTGATGCCACGCGGCTCAGAGTGCGACAAAACGATGCGACTGGTAGGCACTGCTGAGGCATCGAACACTACACTAGCTAACAGCTTTCTCATGAGAGGGACGTGGATGCTTGAGACCCAGGCTCTGGGTCTCAATAGCCTCGTTTGCCCATTGCTGGGTGCATAACGTTCGAAGCAGGGCGTTCAGATGAAGCCGGATTGACGCCCTTCTGACCTTGGGGCCTGCGGAGCAGAGAATTACTGCACACTTCCGAATCGGTCTCGGCCCTTGGGATCATTCAGGCGTTGGAACGTATCGTCGAGGAGCCTTTCGAGTTTTCGGGTTGCGTGATTGACCGCTTCGCCGACGCTCGGCGCACTGTGGCTCACGTTGATAGAGTCCATGCCCTCGGGCCGGGCCTCTATCATGCAACGCTTGTCGTTTTGTCCCGCAGATTTGTGCGCGTTCTCGTCATTCAGGTGGACGACTACTCGTGTCAACCGATTTTCAAAACGTCCCAGTCGCTTTTCAAGGTCGCCTTCCATTCCGCTGATCGCGGCGGCGTCGATATTTAGGTTGCTGTCGGAGTTGACGATAATTTTGAGCATGATGATTTTTCTAGTATCGGAACGTTGCCGCCATGGGTTGTTCGGCCGGCATCGCGTTCGGTGCCAAGGAGACGATCTCACCCTTTTTGAGTAGCGCCTGAACAGCGGCGGCATTGATACGCTCCCCGTTCTCGCTAGGTATGTCGGTGGAAACGAAGAGAGTTTGAACTCGGCCAGCGTCAGCGGCTTCGAAGATTTCGTTCTGATCTGTCGACGCGAGTCCAGATCCCCATAGTTCATGAAAACGGGCTACCGATGCCTCTCGGGATTCGTCGAAAAATGGACCTGCGATCTCCCAGGAAGCGTGATGAATCTCTTCGGCGGTCGTTCTGTCCTGATTGCCATGCACCTCGTTGTCCAATAGTTTCGCGCACGTGTTTGCCTTGCGATAGATCGGCAGCAAGTATCCAACGCCCGCGAGAACGATCGGCGCAGGATGCTGTTTCAACGTGGGGGCCAGCGCCGCATCAACCTTGTCGAAGTATCGCTTGTAGTCCACTTTGTGCTGCTCCATACTGCCCTCGTCTCCCGTCCCGAAGAACATGGCGGAGCGACCTCCCCCCTTCGGAGACGCACCAGCGCCAGAATGAAACTGCAGTTGCCTTTCGTGGTCGTCGGCCCACAATGCCTCGGCCATTCCGTTGGGAACGCCCTCAATGCTGACCTCGGTAAAGCTATCGCGGGTCGCATCAAACAGCCGAACCTCGTTCGCACTGAGAGCTAAAATGTAAAAGCGTCCGTCGCCGGAAAGAATGGGAAGCAGCGGAGTGATGTCGAAGGCCTGCGACACGGTTTGTCGTGGTTCTACAGCCAGAGGTAACTGGTACATCTTCGAAGAGTCGGCACTCAGGAAGATGACCAGTCCATCGCCCTGATGCTGCCAAAACTCGTCCTGGGCAATCAGTGCCCGAGCACTTGAGGTGACGCTTTCGATCTCGTTCCATCGAAGCCCCTGATCAGCGAGTTGGCTCTCGACCTCGGTGAGCAAATTCGTGAGATGAATAGCTGATTGTCTCACCTCCTGCCCCTTTCGGAAGGTTGGGACGTAGATCGAGACGCACAATCCGGGGGCGGAGCTAGCTATCTCGACGATCTCCTGAGCAGACATCAGCTCAAGTGAGGCAAGGCGCAGCGCGTCATCGATGATCATGTTCAGTTTTATCCTAGTGGCTCCGCAATGAGCCGGGTTCGTGTTGCCCTTGGCTTACGGCAGAACGAGTCGGTTATGGACGCCCGCGCCATCGCTCGGGTTCCCGCTATCGGGGGCTCCCAAGACTGCCCATTCATCCTGCGCGGAATCAATGACCAAGAGCCTTTCAACGACCTCTCCCCTCGCGGGAGAGGTCGGAGATGTCCGTGCTCCGGGTGAGGGGGGACGGATGCTTTTGAGTTCACGGAAGCCCCCTCACCCCCCCCCTCACCCTGCCCTCTCCCGCGATGTGCGGTGACATGACATCCTTGACAGTAATGACAGGACATGGTTGACATGTGCCTTTTGTTGAGCAATCGAGGATGGATAGTCGCCGCCGGTTGGTAAGTTTGGTTGTTGGAAGTGGTTGGAGCATTGCTTCGGCTGCCCGCGAGTTGGGGGTTTCTCGCCAAACGGCTTACGTTTGGTTGGAGCGAGCTCGGGAATCGAGTTTGGAGTCCATGTGCCTTTGAAGTTCGGCCGATCGTCATCTGCGCCATCTTTGGCCTTGAAGCTTTTATGAGAGGCCCAAGCCTTGATGAGCGTGCCGTCCACTACCAGCCGGTCGCTTGAGAGGAGCCTTCTGGACTGCGCGATGCGAACCACTTCCCCCAGCAGAGCCTCTGCCGCGCCTGAGCCAAAGAACCGTTCGCGGTTCTTGGAAAGTGTCGAGTGGTCGAACACTTTGTCGTCCCAGTCAAGGCCGACGAACCAGCGAAAGCCGGCGTTCATCGTGATCTGCTCGCAAAGCGCGCGCTCGCTCTTTAGGCTGTAAAGAGCCATGAGCAGCCAGGCGCGAAGCAGCACCGGCGAAGGAACGCTCACATTGCCCGTCGTGCCATAACTCGTCTCGAACGCCGACGCCAGCCGAGCGTACGCCGCATCGAAATCTGAGCGGATCTTGCGAAGCGGATGATCCGAAGGAAGCAACTCCTCAAGCGGAGTCGTTCCAAACAAAGCCTTCTGATCCTTCTCGTGTCCTTGCACAAGGAAAAGACGTTACAGACTAAGAAGATAAGGCGAGTTCGTCAACAGCTTCCTTGGCTTCGGCCATAAATGGGTAGCGGTAATCCACCGGTGGGTTGTAAGTCTCCTTGATCGTCCGGGCGCTCAGCCATCGATAAAGGTTCAGCGCAGAACCCGCCTTATCGTTCGTACCACTGGCTCGCGCACCGCCAAACGGCTGCTGCCCCACCACGGCCCCCGTCGGCTTATCGTTTATGTAGAAGTTGCCCGCCGCATTCCGCAGCTTATTCGTTGCCAATTCGACCATCGCCCGATCCTGCGAGAAGATGGCTCCGGTTAGAGCGTAGGGGGACGTTTGGTCGACGATGTCCAAGGTCTCTTCGAAGCGGTTCTCATCGTAAACGTGCATCGTCAGCACCGGACCAAACAGCTCCTCGCACATCGTCACATACTGAGCGTCGGCTGCCTCGATCACCGTCGGCTCGATAAAGTAGCCGACGGATTTGTCGTACGATCCGCCGATTAGAATTTGCTGCTTGTCCGCCTTGGCGCGGTCGATATAGCCCGCAAGCGAGTCGAAGCTCTTCTCGTCGATGACGGCGTTCACGAAGTTCGAAAAATCCTCCACGGAGCCCATTTTGAACGTCTTCACTCCCTCGACGAGGCCCTCACGCACTTCGTCGGCCATGTTGCTCGGGATGTAGCATCGGGAGGCGGCGGAGCACTTTTGGCCCTGATACTCAAAGGCACCGCGCAGCAGTCCAGTTACGACCGCAGCGACGTCGGCGCTCCGATGAGCCACCACGAAGTCTTTGCCGCCGGTCTCACCCACCAGCCGCGGATATCCCTTGTAGCGGTTCATGTTCTCGCCTACGGTCTTCCACATGCCATTAAAGACCCCCGTCGAGCCCGTGAAGTGAACTCCGGCAAAGTCCGGGTGGCCAAAGCAGACGTCACCCGTGGCTGCACCGCCGGCGAGAACCAAGTTGATCACGCCGTCAGGGAGGCCCGCCTCCATGAGAATCTTCATGAACATCTGCGCACTGTAAGCCTGTGTTTGCGCGCACTTCCAGACCACCACGTTGCCGCACAAGGCGGGGGCCGTTGGGAGATTGCCCCCAATGGCGGTGAAGTTGAAAGGTGTAACCGCCAGCACGAAACCTTCCAGAGGTCGATATTCGAGGCGATTGTGCATCCCCGGGCCGCTGAGGGGCTGCTGTCTGTAAATCTCGCTCAAGAAATGGACGTTGAACCGGAGGAAGTCGATCAGTTCACAAGCGGCATCGATCTCGGCCTGATACGCGTTCTTGCTTTGCCCCAGCATCGTGGTGCCGTTCATGTATGGGCGGTACTTCGTCGCGATAAGATCGGCGGCCTTCAGGAAGATCGCTGCTCGGTTCTCCCAACTCGTCGCTTGCCAGCCTGCCCTTGCCTTCAGGGCCGCATCCACTGCTTGCTGGACGTGCTGTCGATCTCCTAAATGGTAGTGGCCCAAAGTGTGAGCAATCTCGTGAGGAGGATGCACGGAAACCTGCTTGCTCGTCCGCACTTCTTTGCCCCCGATGATCATGGGAATGTCGATCTCTTGGCCCTTCAGCTCGACAAGGGTTGCCTGCAGGCGCGCTCGCTCCGGGGTGCCTGGGGCGTAGGTTAAAACGGGCTCATTGACGGGCGTCGGATACGAAAAAGTGCCGAGACTCATGTTTTCGAGTTTACCGGGGGGTAGGGTCTAGGTTCATGCGTCGGACAGTGGTCATAGCCCCTGGACTCGTTGGGGAAGTAGGCGGAGATTCGGTGCTGCGGCAGAGCTTGCCCTCACTGCAGGCTCTATCTGAGTTCGGAAGCGTTTTCAAGCTGGACGCCATGCCCGAGCTTGAAACTCCCGAGTCTCTCTATCTCGGAATGCGCCCGCAGGAGGCTCAGATGGCGCAGGGGCCGCTAACCGTTTCAGCTTTGGGTGCAGATCCTCCGGATCGCAGCACGCACTTTCATCTCTCGTTGCTGTCCCTGGACGGCGAGACAGTCTCGAAGCCGGCTTATGTCCCCAGCCCTGACGAGGAGCAAAGCCTTTGGACCGTGGCCAAGCGGCTCGACACGCGTTCCTTGACCCTCCTTCAGGGCGAAAGACTCGATCACGCGTTGGTTTGGGAAGGTCTGGGCGACTTCCTCACCTGGTCGCCCGAAAGGCAGGGGCTTTTGCTGAGCGAACACCTGCCTCAAGGAGATGCGGAGAATGCCTTGCGCCGCCTAATCGACGATTCAGTGAACCTCCTCGGGGGATTGGAGATCAATGAGAAGCGACTCGATGAAGGGCTGCCTCCCTTTAACATTCTTTGGCCCTGGGGGCACGGAAGGCGCGTGTCCGTTCCGAATCTAGCCCTGCGACGCGGAGAGCCGGCGGTTGTCGAGAGCGGGTCCCTTCGGCTTCAGGGGCTGACTCGATTGGCGGGATATTCGCACGGCGACCGGGCCTCAGTTGGAAGAGGCATGAAGACTCGCTTCGCGGACCTGGCCAAGCGCTGTCTCGGCCGCAGCCTTTCTTTCGTCGTGATCGAGGGAGCCTTCGAACTGCGCGAGCTGGGCCACATGGAAGAGCTTGAATGGCTTGCGCGGGAGCTGGATCGGGGGCTTTTGACGCCTCTCCTCGAAGACAGCATCAAGCTCAAGAGTCGCGTCTCGCTGCTCGCCCCGGGCGAATCTGTCGGATTGGGTCTTCGCTCCGACGTGCGGTCGGAGCGGCAATTGCCTTTTGATGAGCGCACGCTGGAGGAGAAGGGCGTGCTCGTGCGTTCGCTCTCCGTCGCGGTCGATGAAGCCGCTGGCTCATAGCGAAAGAAGAGAGGCGTTCAATCCGTAGATTGAACGCCTCTTCTGCTGCATTGCCTGCCTTTAGCGCTGGTTGCTGGTGCCAAACTCTCGAATCACGTAATTCCGGCCATCTTCCTCAAGGAAGTATTGGTGGTAGGTCACGTTGCGGCGGTTCCAAGGGTCTGTGAACTCGTGGCGAGCCTCGATGCGCGCGCTGCCGTTGCGGCCCCGCTGCACCTCGGTGATCTCATAACGAGTTGTCCGTACATTCTCGATTCCATCGGCGAAGAGATCGTAAAAGTCGTTCGACTCCAGCGAATAGCTGTACTGGCCGTCGAAGTACATGTTCACGTTGCCGCGACGCGGGACCAGCCTGCCGATGGCTCGGAAATCTGTTCGCTCCCATGCGTCCTGAAGGTCGTCCAGCGCGTAGTCTAACTCTCCTCGATCACGGTCACGATCAATTTCACGTCGGTCGCCTCGATCATTCCAGTTGTCGTTGCGACGAGCCCACTGATAAGAGCTGCCGCTCCAGTTGTAGCTCGGAAATCCCGCGTTGATGATAATGATCCGCGTGCTGTTCAGATATGGCGGGAGGGAGGGATAGTAGTACCAGGGGGAGCACACATACCGATCCTGCTGCCAGGGGTTAAACACGTAGTGCGGATACGAGAACCAGTCGTCTTGGTAGCGCCGGTCGTAGTGGTAATAGCCGTTTCGCCAGCCGTTATTCACGAGTGAAACTGTGCCTCGGTCGAGAACTCGGCGCTGCATGCCCGGATTCACGATCCGCGTGGGCCGGTCGATTCGGATGCCGCTGGACTGAATTCGGCCCGAGCCGTTGTTGACGGTCCCGTAGCGAACTTGGCCGCTGCGGGAATCATTCGTCTGGCGGCGTCCGACTTGTCCGCCTCCGCTGATGATAATGCGTCCATTCCCACCGGTGCCGCTACCGCGGTCGATAGTTTCGCCGCCTCCACTTTGGCCGCCACCCGTGTCATTGCGCCTACCCAAGCCGCCTCCACCGCCGGTGGTCTGAGTTCCGCCCGAGCTGCCGCCGGTGGTCACCGAACCGCCGGAGCCACCGCCGCTGGTTTCATTTCGTCTTGGGGGATCTCTACGCTCCCCGGTCGTTCCTCCGCCACCGGTCGTGCGACCGCCTGAGGACCCACTGGTAGTGCCACCCGTGGTCGTCGTACTGCCGCCGCCACTCGTGCCTTTACGCTTGCCGAGTTGAGGCGACCCAAATGCCACCACAAGCGCAAGCGCGGTGGTGACACAAACAATTTTGAATAGTCCGTTTTTCATCGATAACTAGCCTTAATGACGCCGACGCGCCACGTGTCTATCCGTTACGGTTATTGTAGTGGAGATTTCGGAAATGCGCCAGAGATGGGATGACACGGGTTTCATACTCCGTGATGCTGTGACTGGAGACTCTTGGTCTCTTCACTCGGTTCCCCTTTGCGATCTTGGAGTCCTCCCAATATCGAGCGCCCGCGATCATTCTGGGAGGACACCAAGAGCACCAAGATTTCACCAAGGTCATGAAGGAATTTGAAAAGTTGGGCATTCCCCTTGGTGCCCTTGGTGTTAGAATCATCGTCATGGCAGTGCCAAAGTCGATCCAGACAGCAAAGGGCTCGTGGAAGGGCAGGATGAAGCTGAACCTCCCCTGGCTCCCACCCGAAAATCAAATTTCTGAATCGGATTCATCGATGCAAATCGAGACCGACTCGCAAGAGACATTCGCGACCATCACCTACGACTGGCAATACGAGGGCAAGCGGCAGGAAAGCACAACCCTCATTTCCGGAAGCAATGAGTCGAATGCGGTTCAATTTGCATGGGTCGATTCGTGGCATCAGAGCGAAGCCGTGCTGCACTTGAAAGGAGAGGATTTGGGCACGGGACCCGTCAAGGCAAGAGGCGAATGGAACGCCGGCGAGGAAGTTTGGGGGTGGACCATCGAGTTTCTGCCCTCCGGCGAATCGCTGACTCTAAAGATGGAGAACATTACACCGGCTGGCGATCCCACGTGGGCCGTGGAAGCTGTCTACCAGCGCGCATAGGTCACTTTCTTGCCGACGCTCAGAGGGACAGCACACGTGCGGCGGTCTCCATGTCTTTGTCGCCTCGCCCGGACATGTTGACCAGCACTCGGGTGCCGGCGTCGAAGAGTCCCTTTTGCATCAATGGGCCGAAGGCGTGCGCGCTCTCCAAAGCAGGAATGAGCCCTTCGCTCAGAGACACCCACTTCATGGTGTCCAGCGCCAGGTCGTCGGAAATCGAGATGTACTCTGCGCGTCCAATGTCTTTCAGGTGCGAGTGCTCGGCTCCGACTCCCGGATAGTCCAGTCCGGCGCTGATGCTGTGCGTTCCAATCACTTGGCCATGATCGTCCTGCATCATGTAGCTGTAGCTTCCGTGAAGCACTCCCGGCGTTCCGGCGGACAGCGGAGCCGCGTGGGCCCCGGTGTGCAACCCGCGGCCTCCGGCTTCTACGCCGATGAGGCGGACGGAAGCGTCTGGAACGAACGCGTGGAAGAAGCCGATGGCATTGCTGCCGCCTCCGACACAAGCCATGCAAGCATCTGGCAAACAGCCAAATTTCGCCAGATATTGCTCTCGCGCCTCGACTCCGATCACCTTCTGGAATTCTCGGACCATGTAGGGATAAGGATGGGGTCCGGCGGCGGTTCCGATGATGTAATGCGTGTCTTGAACGTTGGTGACCCAATCTCGCATCGCCTCATTCAGCGCATCCTTCAGCGTTCTGGTTCCGCTGCTGACCGGGTGGACTTTGGCTCCTAGGAGCTTCATCCTGAACACGTTGAGCTGCTGCCGCACCGTGTCTTCTTCGCCCATGTAGACCTCGCATTGCAAGCCGAAAAGGGCGCAGACGGTGGCGGTAGCGACTCCGTGCTGACCGGCTCCGGTTTCGGCGATGATCCGCTTCTTGCCCATCCGGATGGCCAGCAGCACCTGCCCCAGCGCGTTATTGATTTTGTGGGAGCCGGTGTGATTGAGATCTTCCCTTTTGGCGACGATATGCAGTCCCGTCTCTTCGCTCAGGCGTCGGCACTCCGTGATTGGAGAGGGCCTGCCCACATATTCGCTGAGGTAGCTTTCGAACTCGGCGCGAAAGCTTGGGTCCGCCCAGGCTTCATCGAAGCCTCTTTCTAACTCTTCAAGCGCAGGAACGAGCGTCTCGGGGACGAAGCGTCCTCCGTAGTCGCCGAACCGCCCAAACGCGTCTGGTCGCGAAGTCATGGCTTGAGTATGCGCGCGCCTTCGGCTACCGCGCACACCATTGCGGCACCGCCCCTCCCGGTCACGCGATCGTAGTCTTTTAACGTGGACTCGATGAAGGCATCGGTCTCTTGAGATCGAACGAGAGCGACACATGCGCCGCCGAAGCCTGCACCCGTCATGCGCGCACCCACGCAGCCGGGTGCTTCCCAGGCTGCTTCGGCCATTGCGTCGAGTTCCGGGCCGGTGACTTCATAGTCGTCGCGCAAACTTTCATGGCTCGCCCGCATCAGGGAGCCGAGTTGGGGGTAGTCCTTCGCCTCAAGCGCCGATTTAAATCTGATGCAGCGGTCATTTTCGCTGATGACGTGCCGTGCTCGGCGGAACACGAGCGCGGGCATCGAGCCTGAGCCATTGACTAACTGCTCCATCGTGGCGTCGCGCAATGTTGGGACACCGAGAATGCGGCTCGCTTCTTCGCACTGCGCTCGCCGCTCGTTGTAGGCCGAGTCTTCAAGGGCTCGCGGTTTTTCAGTGTCTAGCAGGACCACGGAAAGGTCTTTAGGAACGGGGGCATATTCGATTTCGAGGCTGCGCGTGTCGAGGAACATCGCCTGATCGGCTCGGCCGAAGGCGCTTGCCATTTGGTCCATGATGCCACTGTTGACGCCGACAAACTTGTTTTCACAAATTTGGCCTAACTTGGCCATTGCGGCAGGCTCGATGCCGAGGTTTTCGAGTCTGTTCCAAACGATGCCAAAGGCCATTTCCATGGCTGCGCTGCTGCTTACCCCGCTTCCAATCGGGATGTCGCTATCGACGTAGGCAAGCAAATTCGGGACCTTTCCCCCGAGCGCCCAGCCCATGCCTGCAGGATATTTTGCCCAGCTGTCCAACTGCCCCGGCGCGACCAGGCTCACGTCGAAGGTTTCGCCATCGCCTAGCTGCGCGGAGGAGACTTGGGAGTGACCGTCGGTGCGGGCGGCAGCGATGCGCAGACCTTTGTCGATTGCGGCAGGAAAGACGAAGCCATCGTTGTAGTCCGTATGCTCCCCAATCAGATTGACCCGTCCTGGGGCTACTCCGATGACTTCGGGTTCTCGACCGAAGCGCCGGCGAAACAGCTCTTCAATGTCCGTCACCCCGTAGGTGTACCTAACTGTGGCTTCTTGGTGAACAGGTCGTGTGTGGTCATTTTGGTTCCACCGGCGACCTGCGATCTTCTGGGAAGACGCCAAGGAGCACCAGATTCACCAAGATCACCGAGAAATTGGAAAAGCTGAGGGTTCCCCTTGGTGTTCCCCTTAGCGATCTTGGTGGCCTCCGAATAGAGCGACTCGCGATCCTTCTGGGAGGACACCAAGAGCACCAAGATTCCACCAAGGGCACTAAAAACTCGGAAAAGCTGAGGGTCCACCCTTGGTGCCCTTGGTGTTCCCCTTTGATCTTGGTGTCCTCCGAATAGAGCGACGCGTGCGTGGCGTGAGGGTGGCTACGAGTGGTTCCATGACACCGCGCAATTTGAAAACTCAGGCTCCGCCTACTTCTCGTGATCGCGCGCCCTCAATTCTGTGAGCTTGGGCAGTCTGAATTGAAGCCGCATCCGGTCATTTATTCCAATGGGATCCAGGGGTCGGAGGCCTGACTCGCCGAACTGCGTGCCGAACCGCTGTCGGTGGCCGACCGAGAGCAGCATCCGGTCGTACGTCGCGACAATCAGCCACGGATCAGGATGACCCAGGAGAACGGCGGCGGTCGCGAGTTCACATGCCAAGCGATAATCTGTAAAGGCATCCCCATGCTGCATGACCAGGCTCAGAGACTCATAGTCAGCCCCTGTTTTCGGTACGCCTTTCTCTAATAGCGCAATCACCGTCTTCCGGCGCTCAGCGTCCTTGGCTACCCCGGCTCGAAGCTTCTCCATGTCCACTGGTCCGCTTCGGATTGCCTGGTCATCTTCACGGAGTTGCTTAATCTGAGCGTTGTTTCCGGCTGCTTGAGCATCGGCTTTGGCCGCGTCCGGTTCGTCGAAGACCCTTCTCAGCGCCGGCTGGGGATAAATGGACTGGAGCCGCTCGGGGAGCGGGAATTGGGGCGAAGCCTTCATAAAGCCGAACCTTGGGCGCTCTCCCATCGATACCATCAGGAAGTCCCAAGTCCGGCGCAGGTTCAGAGCGGCGTCCTTCTCGCCGAGCACGAGGCCCATCAGCGCATATTCATGCTGCACACGCCGAACCTCATACCACCCCGAGGGATCATCGTAGTACATGGAGGCCCGGAGGAAGTCTTTCGCTGTGCCGATCTGGTCTGCTTCAATCATCTTTGCAATCTCGGCACGATGCACGGGAGCCGCTTTCATCAGATCCGCATACTTTCCCTCCTTGATCCAGGTGGCCGACTGCTGCTCCATCTCAGCCAGCCGAACATTGTCTTGCGGGAGAACCGGCAATGGGGTGCGCTGCGGGACCAGCACCAGGGCCAATGAGAGAAGAGGAAGCATGGCTTGGGATACCTGATCTGGCCAGCGCCAGGTTCCCTCTGCCATAATCACCCAATGATCTCTGCCCCGAGCCGCGATATGCGATTTCGCCTGTCCGAGTCGCAGGCCGACGAACTTGCTGCCGCGTATGGCACCCCGTTGTACGTGCTGGACGAAGCCCATTTTCGGGCCAAGATTCGTGCCTATCGAAACGCGTTTAAGGCAGCTTGGCCGCGCAGCGAGCTTTCATTTGCAACCAAAGCCAACTCGACGCTGGCGGTCATCGCGATGGCCAGTCAAGAAGGCTGCCACATTGACGTAGCCAGCGAAGGGGAATTTCGAGCGGCGCTTGCGGCGGGCGTTCCGGCGGCGCGTTGTCACTTTCACGGAAATAACAAGCAGCGGAGCGAACTGGAGTTTGCTTTCGCTCAAGGCGTGGGCTATGTTGTCGTGGACCATTTCGACGAGATCGACCTGGTCACCGAGTTGCTGGAGCGCGGGAACGAGCAGCCGCCAGATGCCACCAAGATCGTCATCCGGCTTGCCCCAGGGGTCGATCCGCTTACCCACGCAAAGATCTCCACGGGGCAGGCAGACACGAAGTTTGGGTTTAACATCGCCGACGGATCCGCAGAAGAAGCAACCAGAAAGGCGCTCGGCCTGGGCTTAAACCTATACGGCTATCACTGCCACGTAGGTTCGCAACTACTCGATCCCGACGCGCAGCGCTCGGGAGGCGATCTCATTGCCAGGCTTGCGGTGGAGATGAAGCAAAAGCTTGGGTTCGAAACTCGTTACCTCAACGTGGGAGGCGGTTTGGGCGTCAAGTACACCGAGAGCGATGAGCCGATGAACGTCGAGGATTACAACCGGCTGATCGTCGAAGCATTTAGGGGAGCACTGGAGGGCAGCGGCCTCGATCCCATCCTTGGCCAGGAACCGGGACGGGCGTTGGTTGCCGAGAGCGGGGTGACTCTTTACCGGGTGGGCGTCGTGAAGACGGTGCCCGCGAAGGAGCGAGGCTCCCGAACCTATATAGCAGTCGATGGCGGCCTGAGCGACAATCCGAGACCGGCCTTATACGGTAGCAAATACGCAGTCGAGAGCGTATCAGCCGACTCTGAGCATGCGGCGAGGAGCACCTTCACGGTTTCGGGCAAGCATTGCGAGACGGATAAGCTGTTCGAAGACGTAGAATTGCCATCAGACACAAAAGCAGGCGATTTGCTCCAAGTTCTAACGACCGGCGCCTACAACTCTTCCATGGCAAGCAACTATAACCGCTATCCCCGCCCCGCAACCGCACTTATGAGAGTAGATGGGAGCCACGTGTTGATTCAGCGCCGCGACACTTGGGATGAGATGTTTGCCAGAGAGATGATTCCACAGGGGCTCGCGGTCTAAATGGGTGCAGGGCTCTTTCAAGATCCACCGGCACTGATCGCGCTTGCGATCGTGATTTTGCTCGCTATCGGCCTCCACGAATTCTGTCACGCAAAGTTTGCCGACATGGCGGGAGACCCCACGCCAGGCTATTACGGACGTGTAACCCTCAATCTGTTCAACCACTTCGATCCGCTCGGCACGCTGATGATCATCATGACGGTCGCGTCAGGATACGGCATCGGATGGGGCAAGCCGGTCCCGATGGATCCCAGCAAGATGCGTAACCCGAAGTGGGACCACTTCATCGCCGTTCTCGCGGGTCCACTGTCGAATCTCCTTCAGGCGATCTTTTTTGCCTTGCTCTTCCGAATGGTCCTCAGCATTACTCCCTCTGCGTTGGAGAACAGCTTCATTTTTGCCTTACTGACTTTCGGAATTACCGTCAATCTTGGGCTCTGCTTCTTTAACCTCTTCCCAATGGGTCCGCTAGATGGAATGTGGCTTGTTGGCACGTTCATGTCTGACCCGATGCGGCACGCCTGGACGAAGTGGAATCTCACCATTGGATCGTTCGTATTTTTGGGAATCGTTATCCTTGGGCAAGTCACCGGCACCAGATTTATCGGCACCGTTATCGGCGTGCCTATCCGGTTCTTTATGCGACTACTGCTTGGCGGAGATTTCGGTTGAGCGAGAATCGTCGAATTCTTAGCGGTATGCGATCCTCAAACCCACGGTTGCATATCGGCAACTATGAAGGCGCACTGCGGAACTGGGTTCGGCTTCAGGACGAGGGCTACAAGCTCTATTGCATGGTCGCGGACTACCACGCGATGACGACGCTTTTTGAAACACCTGGCGAGGTCGCGACGAATGCCATCGAAGTGGCGAAGGATTTTGTGGCAGCGGGGATTGATCCGACTCGCTCCAGTGTGTTCGTGCAGTCTCACGTTCATCAGCACGCGGAGCTTCACCTCATTTTGTCGATGCTCACCCCCCTTGGGTGGCTAGAGCGGGTCCCCACCTACAAGGAGAAACAGAGCGATTTGGGCGCCTCCGAGCGCGAGCCGTATGGACTGCTTGGATATCCGGTGCTTCAGACTGCGGACATCCTGCTCTACAAGCCAGTGGGCGTTCCGGTCGGGAAGGACCAGGCACCGCACTTGGAGATCGGCAACGATATCGCGCTTCGGTTCAACCGAATCACCGGCGTCGACGTTTTCACTCCGTACAAGTATCTGATTCCGGAAGATGAGAAGATCGCGACGCTGCCGGGCCTAGACATGCGAAAGATGAGCAAGTCGTACGACAACTGCATCTATCTCAGCGATTCCGAGGACGAGACGGCGAAGAAGATCAAGAGCGCTTACACGACGCCAAGCAAGATCAAGAAGACCGACCCGGGCATCCCCGAAGGCTGCGCGGTGTGTCAATACCTACGCATCTACCATCCCGACTGGCAGCGGCTGTGGGATGAGGACCGGCATGGAGAGCGCGGCTGTATGCAGAACAAGCAGGAGTGCATCGAAGCCGTCAATGAAGCCCTAAAGCCGATCCGAGAGCGGCGAAAGCATAGCTCGGATGGGGACATGGCGGAGATTTTGAAGCGCGGTGCGAACGAGGCCAGTGAGTTTGCGGAGCAGACCATGACCGAGGTTCGCGAGGCCCTTAAATGGATGTAAACGACACCGTCCGAGACGCGAACAAAGCTCCGCTCCTCAGCGATCGTGCCGATGTGGGCCCTGCGAACCTTCAAGGCGTTTCTGACTTTGGGATGGTGCGAGGCATTTACTTCGACCTGGATGACACCCTTTGCGGGTATTGGGACGCTTCGAAAGCGGGTTTGAGACGGACCTTTGAACTCGAAGGGCCTCCTGGTTTCACGGTGGAAGAGTGCGTGAAAGCATGGGCAACTGCCTTTCGGGATTTCGCGCCGACGCTAAAGAAAACGGGTTGGTATGAAGGCTATTTGAAAGTGGCCGAGCCTAGCCGGACCGAGCAGATGCGGCGAACTTTGGCCAGATTGCAGATTGTCGACGAGGCTCGCGCCGTGCGGTTGTCGGAGCGTTACATGCGGGAGCGAGACTCGGCGCTGTCTCTGTTCGTAGATGCTCTCGAAGTGATTACCGAGCTTGGAAAACGTTTTCCGATGGGTCTGATCACTAATGGTCCGGCCGATCTCCAGCGAATGGAGGTAGCGACGCTTGGGCTAGAGCAGTTTTTTGACCCCATCCTAATCGAAGGTGAGATGGGGGAGGGCAAGCCAAAGCCGTCAGTGTTTCGGCGGGCTGCTGAACTGATGAGTCTGAAGCCGTCTGAGCTGCTGATGGTCGGCAATAGCTATCACCATGACGTGCTGCCGGCACTTGAGGCGGGCTGGAAGGCCATCTGGATCCGGCGGCCCTCCGATGTGCCTCCGAGCTCGGATCAGCTGGACCCGAAGCCTGAGGAGAGGCCGCAGGACATGCCTCAGCCAGACGCCGTGATCAATGATCTTCGGTCGCTACTGAAGCTCATTTCGCCTTAAGGCCACGTTCTGCGGCGATAGTTGAACATTGTTAGCGTAAAGGGCTCTAATGAGTTACACCTAATTCTAGATCTGGTCCTTCCCCCGAGGTCCTAGTTGGGCCCCCGCGCGCAAGCGTTGGGGCCCTCTAACTTTTTGGTTCTGTGGTAGTCCGGAGATGGCTAACCAGGCTCAATTTAGGATGCCTTGGTGTGGCTCGTCGGGCTCCGACGGACTCGGCACATCGAAAACCTTTTCTTGGGCAAGGTCCCATTGTCCGGCGTGGCGGTCCGACCAATTTGACACGGCTCCGGCAGTTCTGGCTTGGGCGAGCAGCTGAAAATCTAGGTCTGCGACGATCAGGCCCTCTTCGTTGAAGAGGGTTTCGCGCAGAATGGCAGCGGCGGGAAAAGGCTCGACACTGGGGGCGATGATGGCGCTAGTGCCGAAGCTGTAGGGAGCCGGCTCGTAGCCGATTGAGCCTACGAGCGAGCTGTGGATCACGTAATACTGATTTTCGATGGCCCGAGCGAGGCAACTCCAGCGGACTCTTTGGAAGCCTTGCTGCGTCTCCGTCCAGGCGGGCACACAGTGGACCATCACGCCCGATTCGGCCAGAATACGCGCGGCCTCGGGAAACTCCGCGTCGTAGCAGATCGTGACGCCAAGCTTTTTAGGCAGGCGGGCAAGTCCTTGGCCTCGTTCGATTTGCCAGAAGTCTCGCTCGTAAGTTGTTAAATTGTTCTTTTCCGCAATGACGACTTCATAACCGGGGATGCCGATCGCGCAGACGTTCTTGATGCCTTGGGGAGTGTTCTTGAAGTGTGAACCTCCGACGATGATGAGGCCGCTCGAGTCGCTAATACGCTTGATCCAGCCTTCGATCGCTTCGTCGTATTGGACGAGAAACTTGGCCGCGTCATGCTCTTCGAGGTCGGGCACCAAGGGCAGGAGTTCGAGCTGGTGCAATTCCGGGAAGACGACGACCTCAGCTCCTTCGTCATGAGCCTCGCTGACGAGGTCGTGAAAGTGGCCGAAATAGTCGCTGTCACCTTTCGAGGGACGGAGCTTCCAAGCGGCAACTGCGACTCTCAATTTCATGGTTGCCACTCCAGGAGGGCAGCCGCATTCGCGGATTCCTCGTCGTCCATGTAATCCCGTAGAACACCCAAGAAGGTCAGTCCGTATCTCAGGAGAGGGGTCAGTGTTTTGTCGGTGAGCTCTCCGTTTGCCACCCTTCTAGCGTACTCTTCGACCGTCTTATCGGTGTGCTGGGCGTAGTCTGGGAGCCGGCAACCGGTTCCATACCGAGCAAGCTTTCGCTGACGCACGACTCTGAATCTCTCATTGTAAAAGGCTCGCCCGATGCCGTGGCGGCGATGGCTAGGGTGCACGGTGATGTCGAGGCCGTATAGCGTCGTGCCCTTTTCATCGAACCCTCGGAGATTCGGACCTCCAACGGTTGCCCCCCAGCTTTCGTGGGCTTGCCAGCGCTCTTCGGAAATGAGGGTGTTGCTGCAGGAGCCCACGATCTCGCTTGAGCTTTCCGCTACGTACTGGGCTTCCTGGAAAAGCTGGATGTGCCGTTCCAGGTGCTCAGGATCCCAGTGGAGGTTTTGGGAGAAGGGCGGCGGAAATGCCAGCGCCTGAAGGCCGACGACTTCCGGGATGTCGTCGAGAGTCATGCGTCGTAGAGTTGCGGCGTTCGACATTGGGACTAGGTCATGGAGAATCCGAGCCCCTCCATGATGCGCTGGAGATCTTCGTCGGAATAGAACTCAATGGTCAGCTTTCCTCCTACTTCCGACCTCTGGATGCGCGTTTGGGCTCCCAAGAAGATGCTGAGCGCCTCTTCTACGGCCTGATCATTGGTGTCTCGCGGCTCGGGCGACGGCTTTGGCGGCTTGAGTGTTTTGGGCTTCGCCGCCTTTTCGACTTCCCGAACGGTCAGACCCCGCTCGATTACTTGTTGGTAGATGGCAAGTTGCTGCGGTTCGGTTTCGAACGCCAAAAGTGCGCGGGCATGGCCTTCGGAGATGCGGCCCGCTTCGAGACCCTCTTGTATCGTCTTAGGGAGGCGCAGCAGGCGGACCGTGTTGGCGACCGCCACCCGTGACTTACCGACTTTTTCGGCAACGTCTTCTTGGGTCAGCCCGAACTCATCGATGAGGCGGCGGTAAGCCTTGGCACATTCCAGGGCGTTGATATCTTCTCGCTGGACGTTTTCAATGAGCGCGATCTCGAGCGAAGTTTGGCTCCCCGCGGGTTTCAGTAGGACGGGAACGGTTTTGAGGCCGGCGATTTTCGAGGCCCGGAGACGTCTTTCGCCTGCGATCAGCTCGTAGCGTCCCTCGGTTAAGGGTCTTACGATGAGGGGCTGAAGGATGCCGTACTGCTTGATCGATTCGGCGAGCTCATTAAGCGCTGCTTCGTCAAAGTGCGTCCTTGGCTGCCGCTGATTGGGCTCGATTGCTTCGACTGCAATCTCGGTGGAGCCGGATTCGAACTGTTCTCCGATGAGCTGCGAGAGCCCTTTGCCTAGCGTGCGGCGCATTCTTGCAGGATCTCCTTGACGAATTCTTGGTAGGCGGCTGCGCCTTTTGAGGTGGGGTATCGATGGACGGCGGCTTCTCCAAAGCTGGGGGACTCACTCAATTTTACGTTTCGGGGGATGACGGTGGCGCTCACTTTGTCACCAAAGAAATCTCGAACTTCCTGCGTGACCTGGTGAGTAAGGCGACTGCGGTTGTCCACCATCGTGAGCAGCACTTTGGCGACAGAAAGGCCTGGGTTGATGCGTCGCCTCACGACGTCGATCGTACGAAGGAGCTGGCTTAGACCCTCCAAGGCGTAGAACTCGCACTGCATAGGGACGAGGACGCCGTCGGCGGCGCTCAGCACGTTGATGGTTAGGAGGCCGAGACTCGGCGGGGCGTCCAGGATGATCCAGTCGTAAGCGTCCCTGACTGGCTGGAGTGCGTCTCTCAGGATCATCTCTTTGCCGACCGCACTAAGGAGGACGGGCTCGGCTCCGGCGAGGTCTAGGGTGGCCGGGATGATGTCCAGGTTTTCGCTGACTTTATGAGTAGCGGTCTCGATGCCCGTCTTTTCGCCGGAGGTTTCTACAGCGTCCAATAGGACTTCATAAAGAGTGACTTCGACGGAGCCCTTGTCGATGCCGAGGCCGGTGGTTGCGTTTCCTTGGGGGTCGCAATCGACAAGGAGCGTTCGCTGGCCGCTCATTGCAAGGGCGGCAGCGACATTGACAGCGGTTGTGGTCTTCCCTACGCCCCCCTTTTGATTAACGACGCCCCAAACCGGCACAGGTGGATTATGGCGCAGGAAGCGCCTTCTCGCTAGCCGCCCTGCACAAGGTTCCAGAGGTGGTCCAGATCCACTCCGGCCAGTGTCGGCAATTTGGCGTCCGCCTCGCTCAGGTCGAGCTTGCGGGAGAGCGGGGTCTCGATCGCCACGACCTTCAGGCCAGCAGCCTTTGCTCCCTTGATGCCGTTCGGAGAGTCTTCGAGGGCGAAGCACTCGTCGAGATTCACTTCCAGCACCTCTACGAGCCTCGCATAGAGATCGGGGAAAGGCTTTGCCCTTGGTACATCGCCGGCACAGACGATCTTGTCGAACTGATCAAAGAGGCCGAGCCGTTTGAGGTGAGTGTCGACCCAGGCGTGCTTGGAACTGCTGGCGACTCCGGCGAGAATTCCTCTTTCTCGCATTTCCAGAAGCAAATCTTTTATGCCGGGCCTAACGGGCTCGAGTTCGATGATCGCCTCAGTTTGGCGGCGTCGCTCAACTTCGAGAGCTTGGCAGTCGATTTCGCGCCCGCAGAGCCTCTGGAGGACCACCATAGGCGGGTCCAGCAGTTGATCTGCGCCCCGTCCAAGAGCCTGAATCCAGTATTCGTCGGGGAACTCTTGGCCGTGGTCGGCGAATACCGCCTTGAGTATTTCGACCTCCGGGGTCTCCGTGTCGAGAATTAAACCGTCGAAATCAAATAGGACAGCGCGGAGCACGGTGTATTGTATTTCCTCGCGGTATGATCTCTGCATAGGGAATGACACTCGTGTTATTGCTAGGTTGGTCGCACGTCTGAAAGGGTAAGAATGACTGACAACATGAAAGTGATCGTCGCGGACGACGACGAACTCGACATGCGTTTGACGCGGGGAGCCATTTCAAAGGCTCTGCCGGACGCCGAAATTTTGTCCTTCGAGGACGGGGAATCCGCCCTTGCCGAATTGCAGCGAATCTCCTCTGAGCACGACCAGCCCCCGACGCTGGTGCTCTTTGATTACAAGATGCCCCGGTTGGGGTGCTATGAGATGATGCAGCGCACCGGGCCGGAAATGTGGACCGGCATTCCGCTGGTGCTGTTTTCTTCCTCTGTGGGTCCGACCGATGTCGCGCGCTGTCTCATGATGGGCGTTCGTGAATATGTGGAGAAACCGACCGATCCGGACACATACAAAGACACCGTGCATGACATCTGCGGCCGGTATGCCAAAGTTTTGTAGTCGAATTGCTTTAGCGGCCCAAACGCTTCCGGGTACCTTCCGAGCCGGTGTCTAACCGCAACCGCTGGATTCTGGTCTGGGTCGCCGCTCTCCTCCCACTGCTTGGCTGGTGGGCCACCGGGCTGTTTGATCTGGACGAAGGATTCTACGCGGCGGTCGTCTCGGAGATGAATCGCCGGGGCGAGTGGATCACGCCCTATTACAATGGCCGCCCGTGGTTCGAGAAGCCGATCCTGCTGTACTGGTTGGGGAAGCCTTCTGTCGCATTGTTCGGCGAGAGTTTTGGGCCCCGACTTCCAAGCGTGCTTGCCAACCTGGGAATTTACGCCTTGACGGCCTGGTTTTGTCGGCGGCGATTCTCGGACGAGGTCGGTCAGCTTGCGGTGCTGATTCTCGCGTCCTCTCTGCTAGTGGTTGTTCTGGGCCGCCTGATGATGACGGACAGCCTACTGGCGCTCTGTTTGCTAGGAGCCTGGGTCAGCCTTTGGGAATCGTTGGAGGGTGACAAGCGCTGGCGCTGGCTCAGCGGTCTGGCCGTTGGAGTGGGGGTGCTTGCTAAAGGCCCGGTGGCGCTGATTCTCTTCGCGATCGTTATTTTTTGGACCTTCGCCAGGCATCGCGGCCTGCGAGCTGGGTTCAAGGGTGGCTGGGCAGGATTTTGGCTCCTTTGCATTGCGAGCATCTGCACTTGGTACGTGCCTGCTTACGTGGCGAACGGACAGACCTTTGTGCAGGAATTCCTCATCGACCAGAACATCGGCAGGTTCGTTGGCGGAGACGCGGCTCATACGTTGGGTGGCTTTGCCAGTTTGGCCCTGTACGTGCCGGTTCTGTTTTTGCTCATGCTTCCCTGGTCGCTGTGGATACCGAAAGCACTGCTCGTGCGCGAAGGGATGCTGGGAAGTTTCCTCGCCACCTGTTTTGGCGCGGTATTTCTCTTCTTCACGATTGGCGGAGCAAAGCTTCCGCACTACATCCTGCCCTGCGTCCCGCCGCTGGCTATCCTGCTTGCCTCTCTGCTCCATCGTCAAACTTGGACGTGGCGCTTTGGACTTGCCTGGTGCGTCGTCATCGCCGTTGCGGCGAACGCGGCTCATAGCTGGTACTACCTTGAAAGCAGGCAAGCAGAAGCTCATTCATTGGCCCGCTACATACGCTCCCATGCGGGAGGGGACGAGGTTGCGCTCTTCCAACTCGGACGAAGAGCGAGCGGCCGGGCAACGGGAACCCTCAACTTGCAGGAGACCAGCCTGCCATCGATGATGCTGTACTTGGACCGAGTCACGATCGACACGGACGACTTCGAGAGGATTCTTTCGGCAAAGGATCAGGTTTGGGTATTCACACGCCAGGGCCGAATTCAGCCGGACCACTTCGCTAGGGCCCTTCAGGAGGGGAGGCGGCTTGAAAAAGTCCATACTGCCGGCATCGATGCAAGAGCGTTCGAGATTTATCGCCTCACCGCGCCTCCTTAGCGGCAAGTCTCGCCATAATGAGCGCATGTCCATCGTCGCCGGACCCTCAGAGCTGTCATCCGAATACGCCCTCACTGCCGATCAAATCGCGAGGTATCGAGACGACGGCCACATCCTTCTCCGAGGCGTATGTACGCCCGAGGAGGCGAACGCCTATCGCGGCGTCATCTTGGATGCCGCCATGCGCAACAACCGAGAGACACGGCCCTTGGAAGAGCGGGACACCTATGGGAAAGCGTTCTTGCAGATCATGAATCTGTGGACCGCCGACGAAGCGGTGAAGCCCTACACGCTTTCGCGTCGCTTCGCGGGCATCGCGGCCCAGCTTATGGAGGCCGATGGGGTGCGCCTGTATCACGATCAGGCGCTATTCAAGGAGCCGGGCGGGGGACACACGCCTTGGCATCAGGACCAATTCTATTGGCCCCTGGACACTCAGCGAACGGTCACCATGTGGATGCCTCTGGTGGACATCAGCGGCGAAATGGGTTCGATGTCCTTCGCCGACGGCTCTCATCGCGACGGCTACATCGAGATTGACAGCCAAATCTCAGATGCTTCCGAGTCGTTCTTCGAGGAATACTGCCGGGCGAACGGATTTCCGATCACTGGAGGAGGCGCGATGAAGGCAGGAGACGCGACCTTTCATTCGGGGTGGACGCTTCACCGTGCCCCTGGAAATGTCACGGAGACGGTGCGTGAAGTGATGACCGTCATCTACTATCCAGATGGCACGCCCGTCTATGAACCGAAGAACGATTTTCAAGCGGCGGACCACAAGGTTTGGCTGAACTCGATTGTTCCTGGACAACCCGCAGCCGGACCGCTCAACCCGCTCGTTTTCCCCTGAGCGCAGCTACTCTAATTCGATGGTGGCAGGCGGCTTACTCGTGAGATCGTAGAACACCCGGTTGACGCCGGACACCTCATTGACGATCCTGCTTGCGACGTGCTCGAGCACCTCGAACGGAATGGACACCGCTCGGGCCGTCATCGCGTCTTCGCTCTCCACCGCGCGCAACACGATCGGGTGCTCATAGGTTCTCTCGTCACCCATGACGCCTACGCTTTGGATGTCGAGCAGGGCCGCATAGCTCTGCCAAATGCCCTTGTGGAGGCCCCGCGCTCGGAGCTCCGAGCGAAAGATCCAGTCCGCTTCTTGAACGGCCTTAACTCGTTCTTGGGTGACTTCGCCGACGATCCGTACGGCGAGTCCTGGGCCTGGGAACGGCTCCCGGTCGACCATGTCCTCAGGTAAGCCCAGTGCGCGTCCGACATTACGCACCTCGTCTTTGAACAGCCACCTAAGCGGCTCGATGAGCTTCATCTTCATCCAAGCCGGAAGACCGCCGACATTGTGATGAGTCTTGATCTTGGCGGCGGTGGATGAACCCGACTCGATGACGTCTGGATAAAGCGTGCCCTGGGCCAAAAAGTCGCAGTCTTGAACGTCGCCTGCATGGGCTTCGAAGACGCGCACGAATTGTTCTCCGATGATTTTGCGCTTTCGCTCGGGGTCCTTGACCCCGGCGAGGGCGCCGAAGAAGCGGTTCGTCTCATCGAAAACTTTGATGTTCGCTCGGAAGTGGTCCACAAAAGTCTCTTTCACTTGCTCGGCTTCACCTTTGCGCAAGAGGCCGTGGTCGACGAACACGCAGACCGCGCGGTCCCCGATCGCCTTGATAAGGAGGGCGGCCATTACGCTTGAGTCCACTCCGCCAGAGACGGCACAAAGGACCTTCCCTTCTCCCACGGTCGCTCGGATCAAGTCCACCTGCTCGTCGATGAAGCTGGCGCTAGACCAGTCGCCTTTCATCTTCGCAAGGTCGAAAAGGAAGCGCCGGAGGACGGTTTTGCCGTCCGGGGTGTGAGTCACTTCAGGATGAAACTGTACGCCCCAGATCTTCTTCGCCGGATTCTCGAAGGCCGCGATCGCGCAACTATCGGTTGAAGCTGTCACCGTAAAGCCTTGTGGGGCGGTGAGGACTTGATCGCCGTGGCTCATCCACACCTGGTTGCTCGAGAGGCCCGAGAGCAGCCCGCCTTCAGACTCGATCGGCAGCAGATGCCGGTGGCCATATTCTCGATGGGTGGCCTTCTCAACAGTTGCCCCGAGACCCTTGGCGATGAGCTGGTGTCCATAGCAAATGCCCAGGGTGGGGATATCTTCTAGAACTGAGAGATCCAGGTGAGGAGCACCTTCCTCGAGGGTCGAGCGCGGGCCGCCACTGAGGATGACTGCCGATGGCTTCTCGGCACGAATGCGTTCCGCAGCCGAATTCCAAGGAATCATCTCGCTGTAGACGCCGAATTCCCGGACGCGCCTAACGATGAGCTGGGTGTATTGGCCGCCGAAGTCGACCACGAAAACAGACTGATGGGTCATTGACCCCCCTTAGTTTGGCGCATGAGGCGGTCCCTTCGCCACGGGCTCAGATTCAATTTCTTTGCTCCCTTATTCGTCAAATGCGATTTACACAGCAAATTTGCTGTGGCCCTAATGAATCCTAGTAAAATAGCGGATAATACTTCCAAGTGGAATTGCTGGGTTTTAGGTGCGAGAACCAAAAAGACAGGTGAATTCCAGTGCCAATGAGCCGAAGATGCGGAAAGTGCGCCTGTGGGCGCAAATAAAACCATCTTTCTGTTTCCAGGGCTAACGAAAAAGCCCCTGGATGCTCAAAAGAGTATTGGTCGTTTGCGTGGAGAGGTTGAATTACGAATGCAAGTATTAACGAGGTTGGAGAGTCCGCACAGAGCGGTGCGGTTGACGAAGAGGGAGATCGAGGTGCTTAGCCTGATCGCCCAAGGGAATAGCAGCAGAGAAACGTCTGAAGCGCTTTTTGTATCGAAGCGCACCGTCGATTTTCACCTCGCGAACATCTACGACAAACTTCAGGTGAACAACCGGGTACAGGCATTTCGTGCCGCAACTCGCTTGGGCCTCATTCCGTTCGAACCGACTTTTGGCTACGTGCGCGGCGAAGCTTAGGCTTTTCGCCGCTGGGCGGTAATGACCTCGGTGTTCATGCCCGCCCAGTGGAGTGCGCCGCAATAGCGTCCATGCTCCATCTTGATGCAGCGGTCCACGACCACGGATAAGCCCGCCTCTATCGCTCTTTGGGCCGAAGGGAGATCGATGATGCGCAGTTGCAGCCATATCGCCCCGGCACCGGCTTGGACGGCCTGATCGACAATCCCGGAAACTTCCGATTCGGGACGGAAGACGTTGACGATGTCCACCTTTTCGGGGATGCTCGCGAGGTCTGGATAGGACTTCTCCCCGAGGATCTCGGCGGCTCTCGGGTTGACCGGTATGACCCGGTATCCCTCATCCTGCAGGTACGAGGCCACCATGTTGCTTGCCTTCGTTTTTTCCGTCGAGAGGCCGACGACTGCGATGGTGCGGGCATTCCCCAGCAGTTCTCGAATGCGTTTTGAATTTTGAAAGCTCTCGCGCTCTTCGGGTGAGAGCGAGGTATTCATCGTTATGTCTGCTGCCGTATTCGGTCCAAACTCCATCAGATTTAAGTCTATCTCCTCGACTCTCTAAGCGGAGCTGAGAGCCTGATCAATGTCCCAGAGCAGATCGTCGAGCGTTTCTAATCCAACCGATAGGCGAATCATCGACGCAGAGATTCCGCCGGCCAGCAGTTCATCGTCTGAGAGCTGCTGGTGGGTGGTCGAGCCGGGGTGAATGACCAGGCTCTTTGCGTCGCCAATGTTTGCCAGATGAGAGAAGAGCTGCAGCGACTCAATGAAGCGCTTCCCTGCTTGGCGGGTGTCCTCCTTTAGTTCGAACGCCATGACCGCGCCAGGTCCCTTAGGCAGATACTTCTTTGCGCGCTCAAAGTGTGGGTGCGACGGCAAGCCCGCGTAGAGCACGCGACTCACGGCCGGGTGCGCTTCCAAGAACTCGGCTACGGACTGAGCATTCTGCACGTGGCGATCCATGCGCAGGGAGAGGGTCTCCAAGCCTTGAAGGAGGAGGAACGAGTTCATAGGCGAAATGCAAGCGCCCGTATCGCGCACGGTCTCCGTGCGGAGCTTCATCAAAAATCCGTAATGTCCAAAGGTGTCGTAGAACTTCAAGCCATGGTAGGAAGGCGAAGATTCGGCTATGTTCGCATTCGTGCCGAAATCAAAATCGCCCGAGTCGATGACCACTCCTCCAATGCTCGTGCCGTGTCCCCCAATGAATTTGGTGGCGGAGTGAATCACAATCGTGGCACCCCAATCGATAGGGCGGCAGAGATAGGGCGTTGCAAAGGTGCTGTCCACGATCAGCGGAATCTCGTTGGCCTTTGCTAACGCCGCGAGGCTCTCCAGATCGCAGATAGACCCACCAGGATTGCCGATGATCTCCACAAAGAGGGCCCTCGTCGTGGGAGTGATCGCCGCTTCCCAGCTCGACACTTCCGAAGGCTCGACGAACGTGACTCCGATACTGAGCTTCTTGAGCGTGTGCGTCAACTGGGTCATGCTGCCGCCATAGAGCTGCGCGGAGGCGACGAGGTGATCGCCGGGAGAGCACAGGGTCATGATGGTGCCGAATTGAGCGGCCATCCCGCTCGCGACCGCTACTGCGCCAGTGCCGTTTTCGAGGGAAGCGATCCGCTCTTCCAAAACTGCGGTGGTTGGATTGCTGATACGCGAATAGATGTTGCCGTACTGCTTCAGCTCGAACAAGTGGGCAGCCTCGTCAGCGCTGTCGAACACGTAAGAGGTCGTCTGATAGATGGGCACTGCGCGCGCTCCCACGTAGGGATCGGGAATCTGCCCCGCGTGCAGCATGCGTGTATCGAATCCGAATTTGCGTGTGTTAGCCACTGGTTGCTTGAGTATCCCCGAGCAGCGGGCGGGAGATGCATGGCTGAGCCGTGGCACTGAAGGCTAAAGTGCTATCCTCATCCCTCCAAGATGATTCCTAAAGGCTTTTCCTTCGCCGGCGTTCGATGTGGACTGAAGAACAAGCGCAACGACGTCGGACTCATCCTATCGGACAGTCCCGCGGTTGCGGCCGGAGTGTTCACGACCAACAGCGTACGAGCGTCCAGCGTCGACTATTCTCGCGCCGCAGTCCACCGCGGTGTGCTCAGAGCGCTGGTCGTAAACAGCGGAAACGCAAATTGCTGTACGGGGAACCAAGGCGAGCGGGATACCAAACGAATGGCTGAACTGGCGGCGGAGCGCCTGGATATCAGCGTTGCAGACGTCGCCGTCGCTTCTACGGGCGTGATCGGGCAACTGCTGGACATGTCGAAGCTGGAGCGCGGGGTCGCTGAGGCAGCGACGGTTCTGGGGCAGGATCCAATGCCGTTTATGGATTCGATTCTGACTACTGATTTGGTCGAAAAGTGGGCATGGTCGGACGGCGCGACCTGCCTGGAGAGGAATGGCGCACCGGCGGCGGGTCATGCTGGCACTGGCAAGCCGTGCATCTATGGCGTTGCAAAGGGTTCTGGCATGATCTCACCCAACATGGCCACCATGCTGGGCTTTCTCATCACCGACTGGGACGTCAGCTCGATCGATCTCCAGGACTGTCTTCGGCGTGTGGCGGATAAGAGCTTTAACTGCATGACGGTCGATGGGGACACTTCGACCAACGATATGCTGCTGCTGATGGCAAACGGTGCCAGCGGGGCTGTGGCCGATCCGGTTGAGTTTGAGCGAGCGCTTACCGACGTGTGCGTGTCACTCGCCAAGCAGGTTGCTCGTGACGGCGAGGGAGCGACGAAACTGGTTGAGGTGAGGGTCACGGGAACCGAAGATCCGAAGAAAATCGCTCGAACCATCGCGGATTCGCCTCTGGTGAAGACGGCCATGTTCGGCTGTGATCCCAACTGGGGACGTATTCTGATGGCGGCGGGTCGGGCGGGGGTTGCCTTTACGACCGACGACGTCACGCTCAAGCTGATTGCGGGCGACGAGGAGTTTACGCTGTTCGACAACGGCGGTCCGGCGGCTTTCGACGCCAAGAGAGTCTCAACCGCTCTCAAAAGCGATCTGGTTGTCATCGACTTGCAGATTGGCGAGGGCAAGCAGGCAACGATCTACACGTGCGACTTCGGATACGGCTACGTGAGGATCAACGCCGAGTACCACACCTAACGCGCGACTTTGCTCATCCCGGCCACGTCAATCGATCCCTCCTCATTCCAAAATGTGGACACCTAGACCGCTAAAGGGAACACCAGCTTTTCCAATTTCTTGGTGACCTTAGTGGATCTTGGTGCTCTTGGTGTCCTCCCAGAAGGATCGCAGGTCGCTCTACTTGGAGGACCACCAAGATCGCTAAGGGGAACACCAAGGGCACCAAGGGGGAACCCGAGCTTCCAATTTCTTTGTGAGCTTGGTGTCCTTCGCTAGCTTGGAAGAGGGATCAGCGAGTTTCGTTTTCCGGAGAAATGCTCTCCGCGAAGGCAGCAAGGCGCTTTGCATAGTTCTCGCCGAGCACTGCGTAGCAGTTTGCGTGAACCGCTCCTTTCACTTCGAGGACCTCGCATGACGCTGATTCGGCAAGCCGTTCAGCGTGCCAACCTTCCATAAGCTCGTCGTCAGCCGCTTGGATTACCATGGAGGGTCTTCCTTTCCATTGACGAGCTGCGACTTCTGGGTTGATGCTGGAAGGGTCGATACCGCTGCGCGACGAGGCGATCCAGACGACGGGACGTAGGATGACGCTGCCGCCCGGAACTGCGGCATCGAGCCAATGCGACATAGCTCGATCAAAGCGGGCATAGGCACTCTCGGAAACGACGCCGCTGATGGTTGGGTCCAGTTCGGAGGAAAGCCAAGCGGCCGCCCCTCCCATGGACACTCCGACGACGACGATCTTCGGCCTGGTGCCTCCGCGTCTTACCCATGCAAAAGTTTGTTGCAAGATGCGAGCTTCAGTGAGGCCAAAGCTAACGGTAGGGTACGGACTCTGATCTTGCCCCGGCAGGGCCGGAATGACGCTGTCATAGCCTCTCTTCTCAAGGTCGCCGACTACCTCCGTCCACTGTCGGCGATCTCCTCCATATCCATGCGCGAAGACGAACACGGTCCCGGAAGGCTTTCCATTTGCCAGCCCCTTCGTGGCCCAGGCCGGTGTTTGGAGTTTGTCGGTCGGGATGAGTACTGCGGTGAGGTGTGCAGGACGCGAGGGGTCTGTTCGTCGCGGGCTTAGATACATGCCCGCCAGAGAGAAGCAAAGGGCCGCGTAGAAGCCCAGGAGCAAACATCCGTATAGCAGGGGCCGATGCCACCAGGGTCTTCTCGCGCGCTTCACTCCCTTAGGCTAGCGCACATAAATCTGATTTAACGGCTGGAAGGAGAAAAGTCGGCCCCTGCTCATCTCGATCTAGGAGCTTTTGTCTGCGGCACTTGCAACGTTCGTCAAGAGGCTGGCGACCGTCATCGGGCCCACTCCGCCCGGGACTGGCGTGATCATGCTTGCGACTTCCTTTGCGGATTCAAAGTCGACGTCTCCGACGTCGCCCTGTCTGCCTTCCACTTTGTTGTAGCCCGCGTCGACGACAATCGCTCCCGGCTTGATCCAGTCGCCCTTGATCATCTCGGCTCGTCCCACCGCGGCCACGAGGATATCGGCTTCGCGACACCGTGCGGCTAGATCTTCTGTCCGGGAGTGGGCGATGGTTACCGTCGCGTGTCGCTGCAGGAGCATCAAGGCCATCGGCTTGCCCAAAATCACCGATCTCCCAATCACAAGGGCGCGTTTTCCTTGGATATCAACCTTGTAATGGCCGAGCAGCTTGATGATTCCCAATGGAGTGGCGCAACGGAACCCGGGAAGGTCGGCGACGAGACGTCCGAGGGATTGCGGCGTGATGCCGTCCACGTCCTTCTCCGCGCCCAGTGTCAGCAGCGCTTCATCTTCATCCAGGTGCTTCGGCAACGGGTGTTGGATGAGAATGCCGTGGACGGAGGGGTCGTCGTTCAGCTCCTTGATCTTTGCGATAAGTCTTTCTTGATCCCACGTCTCATCAACCTCGTAGGAGCGGGCGTCGATGCCCGCAGCTTCGGCCCACCTCCGTTTCATTCGAACGTAAGCTTGGCTGGCGGGATCTTGCGAGGCAACGAGAACGTCCAGGCGCGGGGTGATGCCTCGCGCTTTGAGACCGTCCACTCGCTCCTTCAGCTCGGCTCTCACGAGTTTGCTGGTGGCGAGCCCATCGAGGATCATTCTTGATCCTTCCTGATCGTCCACTGGCCGAACTTGAGTGCTGTGATGCCTTCTTCGCTGTCAGCCTCGACGGTCTCTTCAGTAATCCTTAGTGGCTCCTGCACGATCTCTTCAGCAAACTCGGCGGGGGCGGTTTCGGGGTTCCAATTGGCTTTGCTGCTGCCCTCCAGCATCCTGCCGAGCACACCGTTGATAAACTTGCCGCTCTCTGCGGTCGAGAATTTTTTAGCGATTTCGATGGCTTCGTTAATGCTGACGGCAGGAGGCATTTCTGGCACGTGCAGCAGCTCGAACGCCCCGATTCGAAGGATATTGCGATCGATCGCGGCGAGACGCGAATAGTCGTAATCGCGGACGTAATCTGCCAGCTCTCGATCGATCTTGATTCGGTGTTCTCGTACCCCCCGGGCGAGCCGTTCGGCATAGGGAGCAAGGTCTTCTGTGACGTCGGCTTCTTCGATCATCGAGGTCAAGGCTTGGTCCAGCGAAGCTCCGCCCACCTCCATTTCGTAAAGGACTCGCAACGCTCCTTCCCTAGCCTTTCGACGCGATTTCACTAAGTCTCCTCGCCCGCGAGGAACCTCGGCACGTAACCCGTGTCGAATCGGCCGGTCGCAAACCCTTCGGACGCGCACAGCCTTCGTAGAAACGGAATATTGGTGGCGACGCCCTCAACCTCGAACTCATGCAACGCGGTCTGAAGCTTCTTCACGGCATCTTCTCGGGTCTCGCCGCAAACAATCAGCTTTGCGAGAAGGGGGTCGTAATAGGGGGAAACGGTGAACCCGGCGTAGCAGTGAGTTTCCATGCGCACGTTGCGCCCGCCGGGCGCTCGCCAGAGGGTGATGAGCCCGGTGCTGGGCGCGAAGTCGTTGTCGGGGTCTTGGGCAGTGACCCTCGCTTCGATGGCGTGGCCGCGCATGCCTACGTCCTTCTGGCGGTAGGGGAGCTTTTCGCCGCTCGCAACTTTGAGCATCAGATGAACGAGATCGATTCGCGTGACCTCTTCGGTCACCGGGTGCTCCACTTGGAGGCGGGTGTTCATCTCAAGGAAGTAGAACCGATTGTCGTTGTCGACGAGGAACTCCACGGTGCCTGCGTTCTGGTAACCGACGCTTTTTGCAACACGAACCGCAGCTTCGCCCATGGCGTGGCGGACCTTCTCGGGCAACATCGCGTAAGGAGCTTCTTCGATAATCTTCTGATGGCGCAGATTCTGGATGGAGCACTCACGCTCTCCGAGATGGATCATGTTTCCGTGGGAGTCGCCGATGACCTGAATCTCCACGTGCCTCGGGCGGTCCACACACTTCTCGATCAGAATCTCGCCGGATCCGAAACTTGCCTGGGCTTCAGCCTGCGCGGTTTTCCAAAGTCCCGCGAGCTCTTCGGGCTCATTGACGCGGCGGATGCCGCGACCGCCGCCGCCAGCGACTGCTTTGAGCAGGATGGGATAGCCCACTTGATCGGCAACCGTGAGCGCCTCTGTCTCATTGGCTACCGGGCCGTCGCTTCCGGGGACTACAGGGCACCTTACCGCGATCGCGGCCTTCTTGGCGCTCGCCTTATCGCCCATCGCCTCGATGGCGGCGGTGGGAGGTCCGACGAACTTCAGCCCCAGCGATTCGAGCGCGATGGCGAAGTTGGCCCTTTCGCTAAAGTAGCCGTAGCCTGGATGTACCGCTTCCGCCCCCGAGATCTGGCAGGCCATAAGGACGTTTGCAAGGTTTAGGTAGGAGTCGGAGTTGGAGCCCTGACCGACGCAGATCGCCTCGTCCGCGATTTTGACGTGCAAGCTTTCTCGGTCCGCTTCCGAGTAAATGGCAACGCTTTTGACGCCCAACTCTCGACAGCCTCGAATAACGCGGCACGCGATTTCTCCCCTATTGGCAATGAGAACCTTCTTAAGCATTAGAACTTTTCATGTCCGGGGTGGGGACAGCCAACTTTGCCTGTTTGGGGATCGTACAGATACGCTTCTTTGCCGATGGGGCACACATAGAATTCTGCCGGCAGTTTAAGGTCTTGCAGCGTCGCTGGGTGCTCCTCGTCCAAGCTGGCAGTAGCTTGCATCGACAGGCGCACCTGTCCGATGTTGCTGCGGCACACTTCGTCCTTCGCGCGGTACATCGTCTGGCCCAGGACCGTCTCGCCTTTGCCGTCCTTGCGAGGAGAACCGGCTCCTTGACCGAACATGCCCGAGCCCTTCCAGAGGGCGACGGAGAGAACGGCGATGATGGCGAAGGTTATGAGTGTCGCAACTAAGGTTTGTCCGCGTCTGTATTTCATGGCAAGATCCTGGCCAAGACTTGGCCGTACTCGACCGGCTGGTTCTGCTCGATCAACACTTCCACCACTTCCCCGCTCGCGGGGGCTTCAACATCGTTAGCGATTCCAAGCGCACCGATGATCGCCACGACTTCGCCTTCTTGAACCATCGCACCGACTTTGAGCGGAGTCTTCGCAGGCCGGTAGTAGCCTACAAGCAGAGCCCGAATGTCGATTAGTCCCTCTTTGGGTTCCTCTTTGTGGAAGTCTTCTGATGCGCTTTCGACCGTCGGCTCCAACAGTGCGGGAGCGAGACTGGCCGCAAAGCTATTCTCTCCCACGGCCAGCTCGACTTCCGCGAAGCCGTGCTTGCGCGCTGTGATCAACGCGTGACGTATGAGGTCCATATCAAGCTGCGCCATGCGAAAGGATTGTACCGGGCTGCTTTCCTCTAGGCTGCAATTTCCGTCCCGTGCGACTTTGCTACGGAGGAGAAGGCTTCTATCGCTCTTTCCGTCATCGCATCTTCGATATCGGCATGAAAGACCAGACGAAGGCGGTTTGCGGCAACCGGGAAGCACCACACGCCTTCTGCGGCCAACCATTCGCGCCACTGGGCCGCGGGGGCTGCAGTGTTCACCAGCACCATGTTTGTCTGAACCGAATCCATGTCCACGCTCACTCCGGCGATCTCTTGCAGGGCCGAAGCGGTGCGGGTTGCCCGCGCATGATCTTCCGCCAAGCGATCGACCATCTTCGTGAGGCTCACGATGCCGCAGGCCGCGAGAATCCCCGCCTGCCGCATCCCGCCCCCCAGGCGCTTGCGCCAGATTCGCGCCTTGTCGATGAACTCCGTAGGGCCGCAAAGAAGAGATCCCACGGGGGCTCGAAGGCCCTTGCTGAGGCAGAAATTGAGGCTGTCGACTTGGCCGGCGATGTCGGCCACGGGTCGTCCCAGGGCGACGGCAGCATTGAATACTCTGGCCCCATCCAGGTGGACCTTCATGCCGTGCCGGGAAGCGATTTCACGATAAGCGGCCATGTGATCCATCGAGATAATCGCGCCTCCCGCTCGGTTGTGGGTGTTCTCCAGGCAGAGCAGGGTGGTTCCGGGAGTGTGAAGATCGCGCTTGAGCACGTGCTTTTCCACGACCTGAGGATCGATGGTGCCGCGGTCTGAGGGCAGCGTCCAACTGACGACTCCGGCAATCAGCGCCGATCCGCCTACCTCGTAATAGAGGATGTGAGCTTCTTCTTCGATCAGAATAGCGTCGCCCGGCTGGCAATGCACGGCGAGTGCGATTTGATTGCCCATGGTGCCGCTGGGGACGAAGAGCGCGGCTTCCTTACCGGTCATCTGTGCGGCCAGCGCTTCCAGCTTCATCACCGTCGGCTCGTCCCCCAACACATCGTCTCCCAAGGGAGCCGCCTGCATGGCCTCATACATCTCGGGAGTGGGCCGGGTAACGGTGTCGCTTCTAAGGTCCACCACGTCCCGGGCTTCTGGAGGAAAGCTAGCGGAGTACATCTTGCTTCTATGATGGCACTGCCGAGTTGCTGCTTCCTTGGTTCATCCCTTAGGTAAGTGGTCTGCAGAGGATTGTCAACCAGTCAACGGTTCCCCTCATCCGCATACAAATCAATGATTCCTCCTCTCTTCCCTCTCTAAGAAAGAGGCGGTTAATGAACCAATTGAAGATGCCCTCCACCCCACTCGCCTTGGCCCGATTCGCATCGCTGCCTACGCGAGTTGCTTGGCGGCTGGGTGCCTTGAGGATGGAGGCAAATTTCCGAAACGAGGGCTGGTAAAACCGAAGTGTACGCGCTTTAGGACCTTCCGCCTGTTGACCCATCATGCAGCCAACTGTCAGAATTGCATCGTGGACGGATGCCACGACTCTGTATACTTCCGAACTTGGATTTGATTGAATCTTCGAAGCAAACGGCCGTGAGTTGCATGGAGTTATTCTTGGGGAACTTCGCTCATGTACCCGACGACAAGCTGGAGTGGAAGTCAACGCCCACGGCGAAGTCGGCTCTCAGAATCGCGGCTCATACTGCTCTCTATGCCGGTCGCTTCGCTTGCATGATTCGTGATCGTCGGCTACCTGCCCCCGAGAACCTGGCGGAGTGGTTGGCGCAACGAGACGCCGAGGAAGCCGCGATAACAAGCCGCGAGGATATGGAAAGGATTTTCCGAGAGGGCACTGCTGAGGTACTTGAAGCCCTCGACACCTTGTCGCCCGAGGAAGTAGAAGCATCGCTCGATTCCGGTCAGGGATGGTCCATGCCGATGAAGCAGTTGATGGGCTTACCCGGCTTTCACGCGACACTTCATGCCGGCCAGATCGACTATCTCCAGACTTGCTGGGACGATCAGCAAGTTTATCTCGGATGATTTGAGGGATGGCCGTGTAATCTTCCTCAGGGGATGGGGCCACCAAGCATAGCCACGTGAACCTAAAACGTGGTGGTACACCGAAGTGTACGTGCTTCGAACCAATCTTTCGAAGGGCCGACGTTGAGGGAAGTTACACCGAGTTTGCTGCACGCAAAAGGGACTCGCAGATTCGCTTTGCGAGATCACTGGTAGAAGCCTCCTCATATCCTTTACCTCCTACAAATGCCGTCCACGCATCGCCGTTGCTGTTTCGTGACGTAATCTCGTGCCCATACATGACGTGCTCGTAATCCTGGAGCCACTTCGGAAACTCTGCTGGGTTTAGTACCGACCAAAACAGCGAAGGCCCGCCTTCCTGTCCCATCCGATTGTACATCGGTGGTGTCCGTGGACCAATCCATGCCAGTGCTTCGAAAGGCGCAAGCCCGGAGATCGAGAGCCGAATATGAAATGCCCAAGATCTTGGGACTGCTCTCCGCTGGCACAGTTCCAGATAGTCTTCAAGTGCCAGTGTGCTTTCGAAAAGCCGAACACTACTGACCCCGCCAACTTGCTCCATCGCGCGGGACAGCTCGAGTTCAACCATCTGACCAAGAAGTTGGACAGCTGTATTCCAAATTCCAAGCTGTTTCGACTGTCTATCTCGAATCGTTTGAACTGCCGGTGTGAGCGGGGCTCTTGAGAACTGTTCGAGGCCAATAAGCGACGATTCGCAGCGATCAAAAACAAGCTCCAAAAATGGTCCCAAGTTGCCCTCGTCTGAATCGCTCAGACAATCGTAGTACCGACCTCGCTCAACTTTCTTGATGATAATCGGCGGATACCCAGACCTGATTAGCTCCATATTGCCCACCGCCCGCGCTGTTCTTCCATTACCGTCTGTGTATGGGTGAATGTGGGTAAGCCACGCGTGTAAGACTGCGGATCGAACTGGTGCCGGGACCCCAGAATTCGAGCGTGACCATTCTTGCCAATCTGCCATCTGGGTCGTCACGGCTTCCCTGGTCTTCGGAGGTGTATGCTTTGCTCCCGTTATTCGGACGGCAGACGATCGAAACATTCCGGAGCCGACTTGTCCCGCCAAGAGGAGGTTGTGTATTTCATTCACCTGGCCGTTATCAACCGGTGTGTTTGTGGTAGCCAGTTCAAAAAGACGCGAGTGGGCTCGGTCAAGGGCACGAGCATCCTCCACGTACTGAGGGCTATGTTCGTCAATTGTAATGCCCTTAGTGATTGCCAACTCTGTTTCCCGAACCGACAGAGTGCTTCCTTCAATTGCGTTCGACTCAGCGACCTGCTCAAATCTCTTTTGGCCGTAATATGACTTCAGCGCAGCCGGGTCCAGGGCTCCGTTCGTCCGCAGAGTCTCAACTCTTTTCTCAAGCTCAGCTAGCCGCAACTCAACTGCCGCCTCAATCTCCGGAGTGGCGAGATATGGAGTTCCGTGAAATGGCAAGGGCATTCGCCTCGAAGTCTACCACCGGTGTTGGTGGGCTCAGATTCCTTGTAAATTTCGAATCCCGTGCGGTCTAGACCAGTTTTCAGGTTAAAAGGCTGGTACTCCGGACGGGATTTGAACCCGCGATCTTCGCCGTGAGAGGGCGATGTCCTGAACCGCTAGACGACCGGAGCGATTGGAGCCTTCATATTACCCGGGAGCCTTGGCGGCGTCAACGGTTCGCACCGCGCCCTCCAAACGACGCCACCCGTTCCATCCGGTAAATTGCGAGCATGAACGTTCCTCCGCAACCTCCAAACATGGGTGCCCCTGGGCAAGTCGAAACGCACTCGCTGGCCGACTTCTTTGCCGCTACTTCGGAGCGGGATAATCCGGGGGACATCTTTGAGCTTGAAAGCCTCAAGATGTTGGAAGCGCGGGTGAAGGGACGCATCTGGAGCAAACTCGGGGCGATGGTGGCCTATCGAGGAAACCTGAAGTTCGTGCGCGAGGGGATGATGGAGGGCGGCATCGGAAAGGCGCTCATGAAGATGGTCAGCGGAGAGATGTCGCCGCTGGCGAAGATCGAGGGGGATGGCCTCGTGTACTTGGCCGATGCGGGCAAGGAGATCACGATCCTCCGGCTTGCCGGAGAAGCCATCAACGTGAGCGGAAACGATCTGCTCGCCTTCGAGGACACCGTTTCCTACAGCATTACGATGCACCGCCGCGTGGCAGGGATGCTGGCGGGAGGTCTCTTCTCCGCCAAGTTGACGGGCAACGGCATGGTCGCGATTGTCACTCATGGCCGCCCTCTCACCTTGAAAGTCACGCCCAATGACCCGGTCGTTACCGATCCAAACGCGACCGTAGCGTGGAGTGGCAACCTCTCACCAGAGATCCGAACCGATATATCGATGAAATCGCTCTTCGGACGAGGCGGCGGTGAGTCATTCCAAATGCTCTTTAAAGGAGAGGGCTTCGTGGTCGTGCAACCGTTTGAGGAAACGCCGATGGTGACGCAGTCCAGCGGATAAGTGAGTACGCTTTCGACTATGCCGCTTCCGGTTATTCGCGCTACTTCGTTTGACCCTCATTCGGATGAGCCGTTGCGGATCAATGCGCCGCTTGTTGCGGACTGGCTGGTTAAGTTCCTGAGAGACGAGTGCATTCGGCGGCGGGGGATTTCTAAGGCGGTCCTCGGGCTCTCCGGCGGAGTTGATTCGGCGGTGGTCGCCTACCTTTGCGCCAAGGCGTTCGGAGCGGAAAACGTGTGGGCTTACCGGATGCCTTACAAGATTTCCTCGCAGGAGAGCCTGGACCATGCGCAACTCGTTGTGGACGATCTCGGCATCCATGTGCAGACGATCGAGATCACCCAGATGGTCGATGGCTACCTCGAACGCTTGGACTCGGACGCGAGCCCGGCACGCGTCGGAAATGTTTGCGCACGAAGCCGGATGATCGCGTTGTTCGATCAAGGCGCAAAGCTCGGCGCATTGCCGATGGGGACGGGAAACAAAAGCGAGCGGCTGTTTGGATATTTCACCTGGCACGCCGACGACTCGCCGCCTATCAATAGCTTAGGGGACTTGTTCAAGACGCAGGTTTGGCAGGTCGCGCGAGAAGTGGGTGTTCCGAGCGTGATCATCGACAAGCCGGCTTCAGCGGACCTGATCAAGGGCCAAACCGACGAGAGCGATTTTGGGATTACCTATGCAAAGGCGGACTTGATCCTCCACTACATGATCCAAGGCTATCCCCGCACCAAACTCGTCGAGATGGGTTTCGTGGAGTCTGATGTCCAACTCGTGTGGAAGCGCGTAGACACCACGCACTGGAAGCGGCGTCTGCCCACGGTTGCGATGCTGAGCTCGACCGCAATCAACGAATACTATCTCCGTCCCGTCGACTATTGACCCGGCGCTAGAATAGGGCGTGCCAATGCGAGGCTTCACTTCCAAAGAGACACTGCTCGCGGTGATGGTCGTCGCACTCGCGGGCGCGGCGATTTTCTTCGTGAGCCGCAGCTTGCAGGGCAAAGAGCTCGCGCGGGGCGACGTCGACAGCATGCGGAAGATCTACCTCTCGCTCGCTCTATATGAGAGTGAGGAGAACGGATGGATGCCGACGAACCTGCTGATGGCGAGGGATCGCATGCCGGAGGACGCCGTGTATCTATCTTCGGGTGACCCCTTCGTGAGCGCTTCGGGCCCCTTTCCGGTGGAGCCGGGGCTTCCTTCGTGGCGCCTCGAGTCGCCCGTTCGGATCAGTTTTTCGTACCTCTACTCCTTCGTCGAGGCCGGGAAGACTCAGGCGAAGCCTTGGTATGAGCTGAAGTTCGACCCCACCGTCGGGCTGCTCGCCGACGAGTGGCAGGGGAAAGTGTCAGCGGCAGGGGGTTTTCAGGCGAAGGTTTCCGGGGTCGTGCTTCGACTGAATACGGATGGCGCTCTATTTAGCCATGACCGGGGGGAAACTGGACTAGGTAACGTGCAAGATCTCTTCTTCACGCACTGAGGGAGCCTGTTTCCGCTTCCGATCTGAGGCAATGAGCGGCGAACCAAAGTCTATGAGCAATGAGGATCAAAACATTCGGCCCCGTCGATGAACGCGCACTTGAGCAGCTCAAGCGGTGCGCCGAAAAGGCAGATTTTGCGGTGCTGTGCGCCGACCACCATCCGGGCTATAGCCAGCCGATCGGGGGTGCCGTCGCCTATAAGAGCCACATCTCGCCAAGCGGCGTCGGCTACGACATTGCTTGCGGGAACAAGGCGGTTTTGACCGATGCGCTGGTCAGCGATGTCGACATTCCCAAAGTGATGAACGACATCGTGCGCCTAATCGGCTTTGGAGTCGGCCGTCCTAACCCTGACCCGGTAGACCATCCGGTTCTTCAGAGTATTTTTAAGGCCGAGTTTCGGCCTCAGAGACACATGTTCCAGATGGCCTCGAACCAGCTCGGAACCGTCGGCTCTGGCAACCACTATGTCGATCTGTTCCGAGACGAGCAGGACCGACTCTGGATCGGCGCGCACTTCGGCTCTCGCGGGTTCGGGCACCGAACCGCCTCGGGGTTCCTCGCCCTCGCTAAGGGTCGAGCATTCGGCGAGAAGGTCGGTGAAGGAGAAATGGATTCGCCGCCGGTGCTCTTCGAGACCGACAGCGAGTTAGGGCAGGATTACATCACCGCGATGCATCTCGCAGGCGAATATGCGTATGCCGGACGGGACATGGTTTGCAAGAAGGTGATGGAAATTCTGGGGGCAAAGGAACTGTTTTCGGTCCACAACCACCACAACTTCGCCTGGCTGGAGGAGCATTTTGGCGAAAAGGTCTGGGTGATCCGCAAAGGCTGCACTCCGGCTTTTCCGGGCCAGAAAGGCTTTGTCGGCTCGACCATGATGGACACCTCCGTCATTCTAGAGGGAGTCGACTCCGAAGATTCAAAAGCGGGTCTATACAGCACCGTTCATGGGGCGGGAAGGGTCATGAGTCGCACTCAGGCCGCGGGGAAGGTGAAGTGGGTGAAGGGCCGGCCTACGAGGGTGACCCAAGGCAAAGTCGACTGGGATGCGGCCCAAGAACGGATGCGCGAGCAGGGCATCGAGCTTCGCGGCGGAGGTGCCGACGAGGCTCCTGAAGTCTATAAGAAGCTCGACCAGGTCCTCGACCATCATGGAGACACCATCAAGGTGCTTCACCGGCTAAAGCCGGTTGGGGTGGCGATGGCCGGCCTCGACACCTACGATCCCTACAAGGACTGAAGGTGCCCAAACCGGGACGAGCCTTTGCTCCAAGTCACGCCAAGGTGATCGGCAACGGTCTTTCCGATCGCCGTAAATCCTTCGATGTCCCCCACTGGGCCGCTTGTGAGGCCATGAGCGATGGCGACCGCCGGGACATATTCCCGCGAATGATCGGTGGAAGGCGTGGTCGGATCGTTGCCATGATCGGCAGTGAGAATCAGCAGGTCCTCGTCTTCCAAGCGACCCATCAGTTTGCCGAGCACCTGATCGAACTCCACCAGGCACTTAGCAAATCCCGCCACATCGTTCCGATGCCCGTAAAGCATGTCGAAGTCTTCGAAGTTTGCAAAGATGAAGCGCGCGTCGGACGAAAGCGCCTCGCGGAGCGCAATGGTGTGCTGCGCATTGCTTTGGGTTCGGGGCGTGGTTCGAAAGCCGCGAAAGTTGAAGAGCTCCGGCACCACTCCGATTCCTAGGACGTCGCCTATCTCATCCAGCAGATTGGGAGGAGGCTCTACCGGAAAGTCCTTGCGCTTTTCAGTCCGCACAAACCCGTTCCGCATATCTCCTAAAAAGGGTCGTGCGATAACGCGAGTGACTTTGAAGGGCCCGACGCACAGTTCGCGGGCAATGCTGCAGAACTGGTAAAGCCGCTCGGCCGGAACGACCTCTTCATGGCAGGCAAGCTGAAGCACACTGTCGGCGCTCGTGTAAAGGATCGGCTTTCCCGTGCGAACATGCTCTTCCCCGAGTTCGGCAATGATTTTTGTCCCACTAGCGGCCCGGTTGCCGATCAAACTTGAGCCGATGCGCTCTTCAAGGGCGCGTACTAACTCGGAGGGGAAGCCGTTCGGGAAAGTAGGAAAGGGTTCACTTTCAACGATTCCCATCATTTCCCAATGGCCGTTTACCGAGTCCTTGCCACCCTTTGAGAGCGGCTTCAGCCTGCCCCATCGCTGCGAACCTCCCTCCGAGGCGGAGGCATTTGGCACACCGCAGGCTTCTAAGAAGCCGCAGGCTTGAAGGTGGGGCGCTTCAAACCCGCCGACGGCATCCCAGATGTGCTTGATCGTGTTCGGATGGTCCGAATCGCCAAACTCCACGGCGTCGGGCGCCTCCCCGGCTCCACAGCCATCCATGACGATTACAATCGCGCGCTTCACGGCTTTGACTTTACTTTCACGTGCTCCTCAAGGGGTTAACATTTCTCCCACCGGGAGCCACTACCAGGATCGGAAAATTTTCAGGTGGAGGTGCCGGTCGCAGCACCTACCAGCACATTTTTGCGCCTTCTCGCATTCGCGGGAACCTCAGTGAGAATCGGCAAGTCTCAGCAACGCTTCCAAATGAGGAAATGAGGTGCCCTTTCTCGAACAAAATCCACTTTTTGTTCTACTAGTGGCCCGGCACGTATATTTACCAGGAACATTACTGGTGGATTTAACGCCAGTTGCATGTAAGTGTGAGGGTTGCCGGTAAGTGCTCGAGAGAGAGTCCAGCAGCCACCTTAAAAGCCCGCAACGGCACCCTCCACCGGCATTTGGGAGAGTGCCTTAAGACTATGAGTGTGCGAGTATCACGGAGAACAATAGCAACAGACCTTTTGGGAGGCGCTTCCTTTGAAGCCCCGGCCCTGACGACCCAACTGATCGAGCGACGCCATCGAGGTGATCTGGACGTGCCGGCCAGACTGCCTCGAGAGCTCATTCTGGACCGAAGCATTCGCTACAACCAGGCTTTCTATCAGTCCGCCAAGCGAGCGTTCGACATCGTTGTTGCCGCAACGTTGATCCTGCTCCTTTCGCCGGTTCTGATTCTCGTCGCCCTGGCCATTGGATTGCAAGACGGCTTTCCGGTCGTGTTCCGCCAGAAGAGGCTTGGCTTCTGCGGTAAGACGTTCTACATCTACAAGTTCCGAACGATGGTCAAGAATGCGGAAGAGGTCTTGCGCGCTCGGCCCGAGCTTCTCGAAGAGTATCGCCGGACCTACAAGATCGAGAATGATCCGCGAATCTCAAAACTCGGCAAGTTTTTGCGAGAGTCCACGCTCGACGAGCTGCCTCAGCTCTTCAACGTGCTCACAGGCGACATGAGCCTCGTCGGCCCCCGCCCCATCGTAGAGCCTGAGCTGAGCAAGTACGGCGAGAATGCCGAAGTCTATCTAGCCATGAAGCCTGGATGCGCCGGCCTATGGCAGTGCAGTGGTCGCAGCAACACCAGCTACGATGAGCGAGTAGACCTCGACCGATCCTACTACCACCGTTCATCCCTCCGCTACGACGTGAGCATCCTTTTCAGAACGTTCAAAGCCGTTCTCATTCGCCACGGCGCACGGTAAACCATCGAGTCCTCTTCCGGTCTTTGCGACGGAAGGGGGTTTTTCACATCTCGATGAGATACCGAACCTCTTGCAGCGCGGCACCCTTGTACTCACGTTCCCGAGACTTGCCCTCGTAGCGCCAGCCCGCCAGTTGATAGAACCGCCGCGGACGCTGATTCCGTTCTTCGGTCCAAAGGGTCATCCGTGTAAATTTGAGCTCCTTCGCCTTCTTCAGGGTGTGCTCCATCAAGACTTTGCCCGCCCCTTGGCCCCAAAACTGGGGATGCGTGTAGAAGGCATCTAGCTCACCCGTTAAGGGAAGTGCGTCGTCGTCTTCGCTTGAATGGAGGATCGAAAAGCCGATGACCTGACCCTCAGACTCGACCACAAGTACGGGATTGGATGGGGAAGCCCGATACACGGCCGTTTGCCAACGATCGGGAGCGTCCAGAGCCCTGAGAGCCTCGGGCGGCAAGAAGCTGCTCCAAGCCGCAGTGCCCGCGCGCTGGAAACATAGAGCGATAGCCCGCCAGTCATCCGCCCGAGCGGGTCGAACGTGATGTGCATGCCTCATGAACAGCAACTTACCTCCTCGCAGGGGTTTACTCCTCTCATAAATGAACGGACTCTCACTTGACGGCCGCGTAGCCATGATTACAGGTGCGGCGTCGGGGATCGGCTTGGCCGTTGCCGGAGCTTTCGGGCGGAATGGAGCCAAGATCGGCCTTCTGGACAACCGCGCCGAGAAGGTCGAGGAGGCAACTCTGAACCTGAGAGCCGAAGGCATCGAAGTGGAGCCGCTTGTGGCGGACGTATCGAAGGCAGACCAAGTCGAATCGGCCACCGAGCAGCTCGCCGAGCGGTTCGGACACATCGACATCGTTCACGCCAACGCTGGGATCAACGGAGTTTGGGCCCGGATCGAGGACATCACTCCAGAAGAGTTCGACGAGACGATAGCCGTGAACCTTCGCGGATCGTTCCTGACGATCAAGTACGCGGTCCCCTTTCTCAAGCGCCAAGGGGGCAGCGTGTTGCTGACCTCCTCTGTCAACGGAACTCGCATCTTCAGCAATACGGGCGCGACGCCCTACTCTTGCTCAAAGGCCGGCCAAGTCGCGATGGCCAAGATGCTTGCCGTCGAACTCGGACAATTCGGCATAAGGGTCAATGCGATCTGTCCCGGCTACTTCCCCAGCGACATCCACCAGACGACCAAGCGGAAGAGCGAAAAGCCGGTGCGGGAGCAGGCGCACTACCCAGGCGGGGCGCGACCCCTGAAAAGCGAGGCGACCACCGAGCAAGTGGGCGACCTCGCGCTCTTTCTCGTTTCCGACATGGCTAAGCACATCACCGGAGAGGTGGTTTACATCGACGCCGGCGTAAGCCTCGTCATCGGATAGCCTTGGCGGACCCTTCCTTAAGCGAAGGTGCGGGGAACTGTTCGGCGTCTCTATTTCTTGAGAATCTTTTTCTGAACTGATTGACAAACTAGTAGATTGATTTCTACTAGTTTGTGAGCACGACAATCACGAACACTTTTGAACCCGGTTCTGGATCTTGGATCCACCGTCGGGCCAAGCTCTTTGAAGCCGGGGAATATCCGGACAAGGGAGTTACCGTAACGGCTGAGCACCTTTGCGCACTCGCGACTTCCTTCGACACCCCCGTCCCGCTGCTCATCGAGCATGCACAGACACCACTCCAAATGGGCTATCTGACCTCGGTGCTCCAGGAAGGCATAGAGCTTTTCGGCACTGTCTGCCTGACCCCAGAAGCGGATGCCCTGGTGGAGTCCTCGGGCGCCAAGTCACTTTCGCTGGGGCTCGCCCCAGACCTTTCCTCGATCCGCGAAGTAAGCCTCGTTCGAAATCCGCGGGTCCAGTCCGCGCGGCTGTTTGGGGGAGAAGTGGTGTTTGAAGGGGCGATTTGGGATGAAGGAGGGGAGGGGAATGAAGGGGATGGGAGTGATCGGGGTGAGAGGGGAACGGAATTCACTCCCTCCGCATCACCCCCATCACCTCCATCATCCAAACCCGCCTCCTCCCTTGAACAAGAATGGCTCCGCCTCCGCTCTGCACAAGTGGACCAAGAGGTAGACCAGCTCATGCGGGAGGGGCGGATTTGTCCGGCGCAGTGCCAGTTTGCTAAGGCGTTGCTTCAGTCGGAGGATACGATCGCCTTCGATGGCGAAGCGAAGCCGGTACGTCAACTTGTGCGTGCCTTTTTAGATCGGCAGCCACGAATGAACCTCTTCGCCGAACTCGCCCCAGCTCCCCCAACCGACTACTCCAGCCCCCTCCTCCTGCCCGAAGAAGCTGCTTTCTACCGGAAGCACTTTCCCGAAGTGCCGCTCGACGAGATCGCAAAGCGGCGGTAGTCCTTAGCGGGGCTTTGCGGGCTTTGCGAGCTTAGCGTGGCTCTGCGATAGCTGCTTTAGCTTAGCGTGGCTCTACGATAGCTCTGCGATGGCTTTGCAGTAGCTCTGGAAGAGCGCAAAGCAAAGCAAAGCACAAAACCAAACCAACAACCAACCATGCCACTAACCACACCATTCGAAACCTACGAAAAGCCTGGCCTCGTCGTGAGCTATAAGCTCTCAAACGTTAAGGTCTATAAAGGCGCTATCGTCGGAGTTAATGCCTCCGGCTACCTCATCCCCATGGCTCACGGAACTGCGAGCCTTAAGTTTATTGGCGTCGCCAACGAAACCGTCGACAACTCGGCGGGTTCGGCAGGCGATAAGTCGATTAACGTGACTAAGAGCGGCTCTTTTGTGATGAAGGCGGTTTCCGGCTATACACCGGCGATCGCGGACATTGGCAAGGAGGTCTACGCCAATTCGGATTTCGAGGTGCAGATCGCGACCGCGGGTCTAACCAACCAGTACAAGGTTGGCACGATTGCGGCGGTCGAGACGACTTCGACCGGTGCAGCCGGCGTCCGCGTTCGGGTCGACAACTACTCAGTCTAGCCTCTATCAGAGGCGCGGCGAAAGCGGCAGCATGGCTGCCGCACTCTAAATTTTATGGCTTTAACAAAATCAGACATCACCGACCTTCTTCTGCCAGGTCTTAAGGCAGAATTCGCCCACGCTTACAAGAGTGAGCTCGACACGTCCATCGCAGACAAAATCGCGACCGTTATCAACACGACCCTTCCCGTACAGCGATACTCCTGGTTGGGAGCCGTTCCGACGATGCGAGAATTCATCGATGAGCGACGGCCGGCGGGCATGAGCCCGTATACCGTTACGATCGAGGATAAGACGTTCGAATCGACCATCGCCGTCGACCGCAAGGCGATAGAAGACGACCAGCTCGACCTGATCAAGCTTCGCATCCGCGACCTGGCATTCCGAGTCTCTGCGCACCGGCAGCAGATCGTCGTCGAATCGCTGATCAATGGGTTCACGGGCACCGGCTACGACGGCCAGGCCCTCTTTAGCACCGCCCATCCAACCATCGGATCGAGTACCTACTCGAACAAAACGACGACGGCCCTAAGCGCCGCCAGCCTCGCCGACGCCATCAGCAGCATGATGACCGTCCCCGACGACACCGGCACTCCGCTGGGAGTCACCCCGGACACGCTGGTAGTCGGTCCGAAGCTGCAATGGGCCGCCATCGAGTTGGTCGATAGCCCAGTAGTGATCTACAAGGGCAACGCCACGGACAACGCGGCGAGCACGCCATACAAGAACGCGTTCCAGGGCCGCCTGAACGTGGTGGTGTCGCCGTTCCTAACCGGAACCGCCGACGACTACTGGTTCTTGCTCGACACGAAACGGCCGATCAAGTCGGTCATTCTGCAGCAGCGCAGCGACGTGCCGGTGGAGTTTAGCGCGCTGGATAATGCCAGTGGGGCCGAGGGAGCGTTCATGCGCGACCGGTTCTACTACGGCGTTCGGGCTCGGTACAACGTCGGTTACGGGCTGTGGCAGGCGTCGTATGGGTCGATTCTTTAGGGCTTCGCCTGTAGGTGGTAAGGCGGTAAGGGGGTAAGGAGGGTGAGGTGGGTAAGACGAGATGGGGCATGCCGTTCCGAATCGTCCTTACCGCCTTACTCCCTTACCGCCTTACGCATCCAAGAGCCGATGCCTTCACATTCGCTTATGTGGAAGCAAGGGTTCGCCCTACTTTCGCATTACGATGCGAGCAACATCTTGCGGGACTGCCCTTGTCAACGCGATCACCCACATTCTGCCAATTCTGTAGCCAAGGGGAAAGCTGACAAGCAGCAAAGCACGCCAAACTCGGCAGCGAGCCTCCACATTGCGATGTGTAGGCATCCCATATCTTATCAAAAGGAGGCCACATTGAGTGGTAACGAATTCTATTTAGCGGCTCTCGCCGCAACTTTCGGAGGCGCGATTGGCGCGGTTGGGACGGCTTTGCTGTCTTGGTCGCAGGTTCGCGGCTCCCTCGACGACATTCGCCAGGAGCTGACGGCTCTTGGCAATTCGACCGACACGCAGCGGCTGCGCAAAGCAGTTGACAAGCTCTGGCGCGACCTCGGCATTCTCAGCGGCGCCCTTGCCCGGCTCAAGGAGCTGCTACGGATCCGGTAGCCGCCTCTATCGCCCTCGCCGGCAGCTTCGCGGCCTCCGCGTTCGCGCTGGTGCGCTATTCGATGAAGGAGAACCGGATGATTACCGACCGATTCACCTCGTTCCTTGAAGGCTCTCTAGCCAGGCAGGAACAGATCAACCACAGCTTCCAAACCGCGATCGAGAACCTAAATGAGAACGTCCGAGACAACTCGGCGTTGCTTGGGAGGGTTCTGGAGAAGCTGAAAGCTTAGGGGATGGGTGGGGTGAAAGGAGTGAAAGACCTCTCCATCCCTTCACCCCAGTTATCCCCCATCACCCCTATCAATTCATCCCAAGAAACACATGCCAATCACCGTCACCCGCGCACGAGTAAAGGAGAAGTGCGGCATTGCCGACACGTCTTACGACACTGCTATCGACAACCTCATTCTCGAGATTGTCCCTGTCATCGAATACACGGTCTCCTCCGAAGCCCTCGCCGAGAGTGGAGCGGGATCTACCCTCAACTTGGCGGCCACCGAGGTCGTCTGCGGAGAGTTCCAGGCCCAGCGCCTTAGAGAAACTGGGGCTTCGGACTCCATCGCCATCGGCGACCTTCGACTGGAGCCAGTCAAGCTCGCCGGGGCGCTCGATCTATTGCAGCAGGGCTTCAACCGACTGCGGCCCTTCCTGAAGGCGGAGTCCTATGTCCGGCCCTCCAACGTCGGAACCGCTGCCCCAGTGGAGCCTCTGTGAACGCCCTTCGCAGCCGACTCTCGGGCGTCCTAAAACGCTATGGAGAAGCCTTTACCGTGGGTGGTGCCGCCACAACCGGCATCTTCTGCCCACTGCCGCCAGAAAGGGCAAAGACTTACCTAACCGACGCCGAGGTCGCCGCCGCGAGCCGCCCCATGTGGCTCTCCTACGTACCCCACGACGACCCTTCAACCGTTGCCGCTTCAGTAGCGTGGAACAGCCTGGCACTTACTGTCAAACGAATCGTTGATGTGCGTGTACAAGGCGCAACCGTCGGCAAAATCCTCGTGTTGGCCTAACCTATAGAGTGCAGCGACCTGGCGACGCTTGCGGGACCTTTGTCGCTCAACAGCAGCGCCAGGTCAAGGCACTCTAAAATAAGAATGTGGGCAATACGTTCGGGCGGGCATTTCGAGTTACGACCTTTGGAGAGTCGCATGGACCAGCAGTCGGCGTGATCGTCGACGGCTGCCCCCCCAAACTCGCGGTAAGCGCCGAAGACATCCAAAAGGAGCTCGACCGCCGCCGCCCTGGCCAATCCTCGATCGTCACCCAGCGCAAAGAATCGGACACGGTTGAGATCCTAAGCGGGATCCAAGACGGGCTCACGCTCGGCACTCCGATTGCGATGATGGTCCGCAACGAAGATCAGCGCTCTCGGGACTACGAGGAGCTGCGGTTGAAATATCGGCCTTCCCACGCCGACTTCGCCTACGATCAGAAGTATGGAATTAGGGCTGTCGAGGGTGGAGGAAGGGCTTCTGCGAGGGAGACCGTCGGGCGGGTAGCTGCGGGCGCAGTCGCAAAGGCCCTTCTCGCGAAGCAAGGCGTAGAAGTTATCGCATGGGTCGAAAAGGTCCACCGCCTGATCGCAGACATCGACCCGAACACCATTACCCAGGAGCAGGTGGAGGCGAATATTGTGCGTTGTCCTGATCCGGACGTGGCTCGCCAAATGATCGAACATATCGAAGCCATCCGAAAGGACGGCGACTCGGTGGGAGGCGTCGTCGGTTGCGTTGCCCGCAACGTCCCGCCCGGATGGGGCGAACCCGTTTTTGACAAATTAGAAGCGGATCTAGCCAAAGCGCTCCTTTCCTTGCCCGCCTGCAAGGGCTTTGAGATTGGAGGCGGCTTCGAGCTGACGAACGCCAAGGGGTCTGAGGCCAATGACGAATTCTTTGCCGAGCCTGCCGTCGACGAATGGCTGCCACCCCGAGTCATGACGTTGTCGAATCGCAGCGGTGGCATTCAAGGGGGCATCTCCAACGGCATGCCGATCGTCATGCGCGCGGCATTTAAGCCGACCGCCACCATTTTGAAGGAACAGCGCACCGTCACGATCGCTCACGTGAACACGACTTTGAAGGGTCGAGGAAGACATGATCCATGCGTCCTCCCCCGAGCCGTGCCCATTGTAGAAGCCATGGTAGCCCTCGTCCTCGCCGATCATTCGCTGAGGCAAGCGGCGTTGCGGGAGTGAGGGGCGCGGGGGATGAATGGAGGGTGAATGGGGTGAAGCGGATGAAGTGGGGCGCAAGAGACAGGAATTCTCCCTCCGCCTCACCCCATTCTTCTCCTCACCCCCATCATCCCGACGCCACGAGTGCGAACATAGCAGGAGTTGTAGAAGTCCAACATCCCGGGTAGCACATGTCGTTGCCCGACAGGAGCAGTGACTTACAATGAAGGGCCTTAAAACTTACACGACGATGGCGATTGCGGCGGCCTTCGCCGGAATTGCCGGAGCGCAAGGAATTTCCGTCTATGTCAACGGCGAGCCGGTGCAGTTCACCGGCGCACGACCTCAGCAGATGAATGGTCGAGTGATGGTTCCACTCCGCGGAGTGATGGAGAAGCTGGGCGCATATGTCAGCTATCTCAAAGAGAGCCGAACCGTAATTGCCACAAAGGGCGACGTCGATATGCAAATGCGTATCGGCGAGAATTACGCGCTGGTGAACGGCCGTCGAACTTCGCTCGACGTTCCCGCACAGATTTACGGTGCCTCCACGATGGTGCCCCTACGCTTTATGAGCGAAGCCCTTGGGGCGCAGGTCCTCTGGGACGCCCCGACTATGGCGGTGCGCATTCAAACGACCGATGCTCCGCCACAGAACCCGCCCGTCACCCAGCGGCCTCAGCCCACCCAACCGAATCCTCTGCGAGTCACGTCCTTCGACATGGACAGCACCGGATTTACCCGGGCCGGAGATCGCGTGACATTTACGCTTGAAGGCACTCCTGGCGGCCAAGCGATCATGCAGATTCCCGGAATTACTGATTCGATCAACATGGCCGAAGTGGCACCCGGCCGCTATCAGGCGATCGTTACCGTTCCTCAGAACGCGATGACCATCACAAAAGCAAACGCCGTCGCGCGGCTCCGAGTCGGAGACCAGGAGCAGGCGATCCAGGGCGGTCGCAACTTTATGGTCGACACCCAGGCACCCGTTTTGCGAGAACCATTCCCGCAGGCAAACAGCCGCACGACCGTCGCCCAGCCAAACATCACCATCGAGCTTGAAGACCTTGATGGCAGTGGCATTGATCAGACCAACGTGCGCATGTGGGTGGACAATCGGGACGTGAGCCGAGAAGCCCAAATTACCGGTAGCGCGATTTTCTATCGCCCGAACCAGGCCCTCGCCGCCGGCGAGCACACCGTGCGAGTCATCGCCCGGGACAAGGCTGGGAACCAGAGCGAAAAGAACTGGAAGTTCACCGTCGGTGGGGCAAGGAACGTAGCCGAGCGCATCACGCACAATGGAGCCAAACGCCTTCGACCAGGACAGGTGGTTAAGTTCACTGTCCGAGGAGAAGCAGGTTCTTCCGTTACTTACAACATCGGCGACAAGATCATGAATCTGCCCACCACTGAGGTGAGCCCCGGAGTCTATGAAGGCAGTTATACTGTGCGCATCGAAGACGATCTCGCGGGAACGCCTGTCACCGCGCGTTTGAGAACGCGCACCGGAGAGGTCTACGACATCGACGCTACCCAGCTTCTCGGCGAGATTGGACCGCCTATGAAGCCAACCTTCACCTCGCCTGACCCTACGACGAGGAGCATTCAAGGCGGAACCGTCAACTTTAGAGGCAAGGCTGGGCGACGAGCCAAGGTCAAGGTCACCGTCGATTACACGTCGACACTCCTGGGCCTGTTCAAGACCAACGGCAGCATTGCCGAGCGAACCGTCTTTGCCGATGAGGACGGCAACTGGGAAACCGGAGACATCAAACTCGACAGCAATGTCACCGGAGCGGGCACGGTCTACACCGTTACCGCGGTAGCCGTGGGCAAGAACAACGTTATGTCGGAGCCAACGAAGCTGACGCTGCAAAGATAGCCGCAAACCTATGAGGCAAGCAGAAATGCTTGCCTCATTCTCCGTCCGCGGTTGAGCGAGTCTTTGTTTTTGTTGGATGAGCCGGTTGACAAATTCTCATTTACAAACCTATGTAGATGTGACCAGCTTTTTAGAGTTCATCAAGACGATTTGGCAACCGCACTCGGGCCAGCGAGAGTTTCTGCTTAACAACGCACGGCTCAAGGTTCTCGCCTGCGGACGGCGATGGGGCAAGACGGACGTGTGCGCTGCCCAAGTCGTCTCATCCCTCATCGGAATAGGAGGCACCAAGCACTTCCTGATCGCGCCTACCCTCGATCAGGCCAAGCTTCTCTTCAACCGCGTCCTGGACCTCGTCGACAAGCTATTCGATCTCCCAAACGCGCCTTGGCTCGAGCGTCCAAAGCTTAAGCTCTCACCCTTCCCGTGACTGAAGATCGGAGACCATGAGGTCTCAGCCCGATCGGGACACCTGACCCGAGCCCTTCGCGGCAACGAAGCCACCCATATCGTTGTCGACGAGGCCGCATTCGTCGATCCAAGACTAATCGAGGAAACGCTATGGCCGATGCTGGCGACCACGGACGGCCAAATGACCCTCATCTCAACCCCAAACGGCCACAACGCCTTTTGGAAGCTGTACGAGCGCGGCAAAGACCAGAACGAAGAACGGTGGAGTCGGCGGGCACCGTCCAGCGAGAGTCCGTATGTCTCAAGCCGCTTTCTGGAAGCCCAGAAGGACCTCATATCCGAACGAGCCTTCTCGGTGGAATACGAGGCCGAGTTCTTGGACACCGAAGGCACGGTCTTCCGCTCAGACGCCATTGATCAATGTCTTACCCCGACAATCGAAGAGCACCGCGGCCCTTATCTCATCGGAGTGGATTGGGCTCGCTTCACGGACTACACCGTGCTCGTCGTGCTCTCCGGTAATCGCGAAAGAGCGCAACTGATCGAGATAAAGCGCATCAACCATATGGGATGGACCGAACAAGTCGAAATCCTCTCTGCGCTCGTCGCGAAATACCCGGGGGCAAGAGTCCTCTGCGACGGCACTGCAGTCGGCAATCCGTTGAACGATGACTTGCGGAAAGCATGTCCGAATGCCGCGGTCGGGGGCTTCACATTCACCGCAAAGTCGAAGCCCGAGCTGATCGACAACCTCGTTTCGCTCATCGAGCGCGGAAGCATTCGCTTCGAGCCAGACCCCGTGCTGTTGCGCGAGCTCCGGGCTTTTCGCTGGAACAACGGCAAGTTGGAAGGTGCTGGCGAGCACGACGACACCGTCATCGCGCTCGCCCTGGCCGCATTTAATCTGCCGCGGGCAATCGGAGCGGCAATCGGCGTTGGCAAACCGAGATCGTTCTAATGAAGGAAGTCGATGATGTTGCCCAGCGAGCCATCTCGACGCCCGCTACGGTCGAGAAACCTCGAGTTCGCCACGATTTAACCCCACGCCTCGTCACTTTGGACGGTTGCTAATGCTTAGTTCGACGCCCGAGATTTGACCCGCTCCTCGCGTAAAACGCGATCAGGTCGGTCTCAGGAAAACCCTCTTCCCCCCGCCCCCGGCAGATACCCCGCATCTCGCCGCGGTGATAAGTCCCGTGGTTCACCACATGCCCAGCGATTTCGCTCAACAGACGCCTCCCAGGCTCTCCCGTAGTGCGCCGATACTCGACTACCTGATCCTCACCTTGCAAGGCCGCGACCCATCCGTCATGGATTCGCTGCAGCGTAGCTTGGCTGACGTCCGGCGTGGGCATCTCAGTTGGAGAAGATCCGCCAAACCGCAATAGCCAAATCTCTTGCGCCGCAAGCAGATGCTGAAAGACAGCAGCTTCAGGCTCAGGGAAGGCCCGGCTAGCTAAGTAGTCCAGCCAAGCCGAGTTAGCCCAAAGATCATAGCAAAACCCATCCACAAGCTCGTCCACACGAGAATTGTGACCACTCCGCCAACACACCCAATGAAAAAACTACTCTCCAGACTCATGAAGAAGAGCCCAGACAAGGAGCTCGCACCCCAACTCACCACCTGGCAACGCCAAGCCCTCGAACGGCCCGGCCCCACCCTCGGAGGCCTGCCCTATGCCACCTACACGGCTATGGAAGCAGATTCCATGATCCAAACCGCCCTGACCCTCAAGCGCCTCGGCGTAATGGCCGGCAATTGGACGGTCGCCCCCGCATCTGACACCCCCGAAGCCAAGCGCAACGCCGACTTCGCCATGACAGCGTTCACGAAAATGGAAGGCTCTCCCGTCACCATTCTCCAGGCAGCGATGGACTCCTTCAGCAAGGGCTGGTCTATTCAAGAAGCCGTGTACGTTCAAGAGGGAGCCCATTGGTGGCTCGCCGCCACGAGACCGAAGGACCCTTCCCTCTTCGGGGTTAAGGTCGATCGTTTCGGCAAGATGGAGTCCCTTCATCTGGATGTCCCCGGCGAAAACAAGCTCGACCTCCCCACCTCCAAATTCATCGTCTACGCCCACCGCGGCGGGTACGGCAGAGAGAAGGGCAAGAGCGATCTCGACGCGGCATACCCCCACTTCACCGCCAAGAACACGCTGCTTAGCGCCTGGAAGCTCCACCTCGAACGCTTCGCTTCACCAACGATGCTCGGCAGCTTCGCTTCCACCGTCTCCGCAGCCGATCGAGATGCGGTGCTAAACGCGCTTCAGAATTTGGCCACCACGACCGCCATCGTCTATCCGAATGACTTCGAGATCAACTCGATCAACGCGCACACCGAAGCATCCAAGGGCTTTATGGAGGCCATCGAATTCCATAACCGAGAGATCGCCCGCGCCATCCTCGGCCAAACGCTCACCACCGACGAAGGGCGCCGAGTGGGTTCGCTGGCCCTGGGAAAAGTGCACCTTCAAGTCTTGATCCTGCAACTCGAAGCACTGCGCCGAGACTTGGCAGATCGCGTCATGACCGAACAAGTGATCCGACCCCTCATCGAGCTGAACTTCGGCCCCGGCGACATGCCCAGGTTCGAGTTCGAACCCGTTCCGGTTGAAGCGTTCCGCACGGGACGTTTGGATTAGCCTAAGGGCGGCTTACGGCCAAATCGCGCTTACCGGGAGTCCCGTTTCCTCCGGCAGCCCGGCCATAAGGTTCATATTCTGAATGGCCTGGCCCGCCGCTCCCTTAACCAGGTTGTCGATCACCGTCGTGATGACTGCGAACCCCGTGTGTGCGTCGTAAGTGGGACAGATATCACAGCGGTTCGAGCCTAAGACTTGCTTGACGGTGGGCTGAGCAGAAACGATCTTTACAAACGCTTGGCCCCCGTAGAATTCCTCGAACAACGCGCTCAAATGCTCGCCCGAGGACACGGGCACGTGGATCGTCGCCTCAAGGCCCCTTGGGATCGGAATGAGGTGGGGCGTAAATCGGACTGCTCGGCCCGCCAGTTGTTCGATCTCGGGCGTGTGACGGTGCCCCGTAACCGCGTAGGCTTTGAAGCCGCCGCTCAGTTCACTGAACATGAACTCCGTGTCCTTCTTTGCTCGCCCGGCACCCGACACGCCTGACTTTGCATCGATCACCGGGGTGCCCGTCACGATCCCAGCCTTGATCAGCGGCATGAGGCCAAGGAGCGATGCCGTTGGGTAACAGCCTGGGTTAGCAAGCAGTCGCGTACAAGCGATCTCGCCCCGATCCACGAGCTCCGGCAAACCATAAATCCCCTCGACGCCTTGCGCGATGAAAGGGCGACTGTAATACTGTTCGTAAACGAGCGCATCTCTCAAGCGAAAGTCTGCCGACAGATCGATGACGCGCGTGCGCTTGACCAGCTCCGGAGCAGCCTGCATGGCAAAGCCCGCTTCCTGACAAAGAAAGACGAAGTCCTCCGTCACAGACGAAGGATCGAAGGAAGTGAGAGTGAGGTCGGTGGACAGCCAAGGGCATTCCTCGCTTAACTGCTTGCCCGCGCTTCTCGACGAGGTGACGGTCGTGACTTCAGCCCGTGGATGGTTCTGAAAGAGCCGCACGAGCTCCGCACCGGCGTATCCCGAAGCTCCCACGATTGCGACTCTGATAGATCCTGACATCTGGCTCGTGTAGTGTCCCACAAATATAAGCCCACGATTCCTTCCCCTGGCCGGCAAGCCAGACGGGGAGGCTAGTGCATGATCTTGTCGCCGAGGATGAGTTGGATTTGGTTGATCTGCCCGAGGTGATACACCATATTCCAATGATGTAAACCGAGAATCTCCGCGAAGGTCATCGTAATCCCGCCCCCGAACGGCATCCGCATCTCATCCTCTAACCGGGCATCTGGGAACTGAGCGATGGCCTGACAAATCTCAGTCGTTGACGACCGCGCCGCTTCGATGCACTTATCAACCGTGTCGTTCTCCCGCATATGCTCAAAGGCAGGATCGTCGTCTTCAGGAAATCGCCCGTCGCTGAGAATGGGCATGAGCCAACCCGCAGAAATGGCGATCTCCTGCATCTGGCCCAACGCGGATCGGGCCTCGCCACCAGGCTTCCAGTCGCGCTTCTCGTCCGCCACGGCGAGCGCGGCGCGGCAGATATCATCCAGCGCCTTTTGCGTCTGGCGAACGACTTGGTCCTGGTAGCGCAATTACCGAGCTCCCGCCGTCTCGAAAATGTCTAGCCCCGCAGTCTTCCAATCACCCAAGAAGCGCTCGAGGCCGCTGTCCGTAAGTGGGTGCTTGAATAGCATCTGCATGATCTTGAAAGGCATCGTCGAAATATGTGCGCCCGCCTGAATCGCCTGTACAACGTGAAGCGGGTGGCGAACGCTCGCGACCAGCACTTCGCTATCGAACCCATATGTATCGACCATCTGGACCGTTGCCGCGACCGCTACCATGCCGTCGTCCGAAATGTCATCCACCCGGCCTACGAAATTGCTAATAAACGTGGCCCCGGCTTTGGCCGCCAACAGCGCCTGCGACACCGAGAAGACCAGTGTCACGTTTGTCTGAATGTCGCGGTCGGAGAGCGTCTTCACCAAGCTGATGCCCGGCTCGATCAACGGAACCTTCACAACGATTTGAGGGTGCCAAGAAGCGATCTCGAGCGCCTCTTTCAACATCGTATCGTAATCGGTCGCGACCACTTCCGCGCTGATCGCCCCATTTGGCACGAGGTCGCAAATTTTGAGAACCGTCTCTTTAAAGCCCTTCCCCGACTTCGCAATCAGCGTCGGATTGGTCGTGACCCCATCCAAAATTCCCCAATCGGCCGCCTGCCGCACTTCCTCAACATCGCCGGTATCCACAAAGAGCTTCATAACTCAAGTCTACTTGTAGCGGACACACAAGGTCACGGTTCTGCCCGTAAGGCACTCCCCTCGTCGGGGGTGGGTCGGGATGGGCACAAAAACCTCCAACTCCCTCCCCGCCTACAAAGTGGTTCCTCCCCTTGCGGAAAAACCCGGAAGGGGAGGTTAGGAGGGGTTTCGCATGCCCCAAATTCCCCGAGACACGACCCTTAGGCAGCCTTATATAGCCAAATGTTGGACCCTTGTGGATCGGTGATCAGGCACATGCGCCCCACGGTTGGAACGTCCATTGCCGGAACAAGCACGCTTGCGCCCAACGAAACGCACTTCTCAACGCGAGCGTCCACGTCGTCCACCGCCAGATACACCGCCCAGTGCGGAGGAACGCCCGGCATCGGCAACTGGTTCGTATCCATCACGCCGGCGACCGCTTTTCCATTCATCGTCAGCATGTTATAGCTGCCCATGTCGCCCATATCCATCGATTCCGTGCCGAAGCCCAGAGCCTGCGTATAGAAGTCGAGGCTCGCCTGCAGGTTCGCCGTATACAGCTCGTGCCAAACAAAAGTGTTGCCCGTATTCAGGGCATGTTGATCCATGGTTTCTTCTGCCATGAAGCTATCTTACATCAGGCAGAACCGTCTTTTACGGTTGTTTTCCTATTAGTGTGCAGGATTAAAACTTGCAGAAGCGGCAGCCAAAGCCACTTGGAGAATTAGAATATTTGAGTAGCAAACTGGCCTTTGCGCGTTTGCTCAAGTCCCGCCCGGAAGCACCGTGGGGGTCAGTCAAAAGCGATAGGTGCTGGAATGTCCGCCGGTAACCGGCAAGGTCAGGCAGCCTTTCCTATCACTCGCACGCCCCTTCGGTTTGATCTTATTGCAATTCGCTCCATAAAAGAACCTCCTCAAATTTAATGTCCACTATAATGGAACCAAGCGGATCACTCCGTCACTTCATGAGGTAGCTATGTATTATGCAACTTTCTCACTTTAAGCCTACGCGTGCGCGCGGCTTCACTCTTATCGAGCTTCTCGTTGTCATCGCCATCATCGCCATCTTGGCCGCAATTCTGTTCCCTGTCTTCGCACAGGCAAAGGTGGCTGCCAAGAAAACACAAGCCATCAGCAACATGAAACAGGCAGGGACGGCCACGGCCATGTACACCAGCGACTACGATGGTGCATTTATGCTCTCCAATAGCGGAAGCATCGGCGGACCTGGCTGGGGCTTCGGCCCACCCGACACGGTGCCAGGACAGCAAATGGCGCCCTATATGAAGAACACGGCGATCCTCATCGATCCTCTGGATCCTATGCAAAGTGAAGATGCGAGAGTCCGGGACCAGATTCAGTACATGAATACAACGTGGGAAACCCTGACCCCCGAGCAGAGAGCCTACGCACTCGCTGTACGAAGCAACATCGGCTACAACTACGCCTTCTTCAGCCCCTGGAGAGTTCTTCCCAACGGTTACGTTGGCTCGGCATCCATCAATGAGGGTCAAGTTGGACAAACCGCTAACACCCTTATGTTTGGAACGTCCATCTGGGATAGAGCTTCAGGCGGCGGCCCCATCGGCGGAGGAAACTGGGTCATCGAGACGCCCTGCTGGCAAGACGCAGACGGCAATTACCTCGAGCCGCTCCGACAATATGCCGCTGACAATACACTCGCGAGCTACCCCGGAGGCTGGTCCGAAAGCGCCAACTCTTGGCTCGTGTACGGTGGTCTCTGGCCCTTCTACAACCAGAGGAGCCTGAGCAACATTGCACCAGGGCTCCAAGATGGCCAGGTGATCATCGGATACGCCGACAGCCACGTAAAATCGAAACCGCTCAACACTGTCGTGACCGGCTGCACCGCCTACGGGCAGTCAGATCGCAAGGGCAAAGTCACCGATAGGAGTGCATTCATTTGGGACCTAGAGTAGCCGGTCTAGTTCTCTCCGCCCTTGCCGTGTCTGCAGCTCTTGCAGGCTGCAGCGAACCTGCGGTCAGCGAAGGTGACAGCGTTGCCGGTCAGTTGAAAAACCAAACCGGTGTGCCTGACGCTTCGGGCAAAAAAGACATGAAAGGAGCCGACGGCGCTACCACCGCGCCCGGCAAGTAATTGATCGAGGGTCTGCCTATTGGCAGACCTTTTCAATCGCATCGGGAGTGAACCTAACTTTCGCAGGAGCCAAATGATCCTTCTCCTTTTACTTCTCCCCGAGCACGAGCAAACTCCAAACGTCTCTCTCGGCCCCGCGCAATCGACTCGCGCGTCAACGGTCGGGCCAATTTCAAGCGAGCAAGCGACGGTGCAACCCTGTTCATCTCCTGGAACGTGACCGGTCCGGAGCAGACAACCAAACAATGGAACACCTTCTTGTCCAACATGGCCGGCGGCTCCGAAGTGCGGCAGCTTCCGACTTCGGGCAAGCCAATCACTAAAGATTGGAGATTTGTTTCCGGGGCCGCTTCTGGAGCTTGGCTCCTTACCGCGAGAAACCGGAACGCTTTAGTGAGAGTCATGCTGCATTACGTGGGGACTCGCCACAAGGATGTGCTGGTTTGGAAGAGAACTGAGCCGAACCAAGATGGCGCACTGGTCGAGGATTTGGCGCGCTCCATCCTCGTGAAGGCCGAAACCCCCATCAAATAGTTTCCCAATGGCTCTTCCCCAAGGGTCTCTCTTGGGGAAGAGCCAATCCTTTGTGGCTATTCGGCAGCTTGCTCGGTCGTAGCTTCTTCTTCGCCCTCTTCGATCTCCAAGTCACCGTCGTCCTCACCCTTGATGATGCGAGCGATCGAGCGAATCTGATCCCCAGATGACAGATTGATGAGCTTGACACCCTGAGCCACTCGGCCCGTCGTCCGAATTTCCTTGATCTTCAAACGGATGCCTTTGCCTTTGGTCGTCATGATCAGCAGGCGGTCATCATTCTCCACAACCTCCGCCCCCACGATCAGACCGGTCTTGTCCGTGCAGTTCATCGTCAAAATGCCGCTGCCACCGCGAGTCTGAACTCTATAATCGTCTAGCGGAGTGCGCTTACCATAGCCATTGTCGCTAACCACCAACAGCGTGCAAGCCTCATCCACGATCGCCGCGCTCACCACCTGGTCCTCCGGCTTGCCATCCTTAAACGTGATCGCCTTGACGCCCCCAGCCGCTCTTGACCGCGAAGTCGCATCCTTCTCGCTAAACCGAATGCTCTGGCCCTCACGCGTGATCAGCATGACGTCGTCATTCCCGCGCGTCTTCAGCGCCCAACCCAGCTCGTCGCCTTCCTCGATGTCAAAAGCGATGAGCCCGTTGTTTCGGATGTTGGCAAACGCCGACAACGACGTCCGCTTAATCTCAGCCGAGCGCTTTTGGCCCGTGCCCCGCGTGACCATCGTGAGATAGCCCTCGACGCTCATGTCCTTCACCGAAACCGTCGCCGTAACCCGCTCGCCACCCACAATATTGATGTAGTTGATGACCGGCATGCCCCGGGCATAGCGGCCGCTCTCGGGAATCTCATAAGCCTTGAGCTTATAGACCCGCCCACGGTCGGTAAAGAAGAGGATCGTATGGTGCGTGCTGACCTGGAAGAGGTGCGCCGGTTCGTCGTCCGCCTTCAGAGTGTTGTTCACGCCCTTGCCGCCGCGCTTTTGCTGCCGATAGGCATCGATCGACACACGCTTGATGTACCCATCGCGTGAGATCGAAATGATCGCTTCCTCGTCTGGAATCAAGTCCTCGGCGCTGAAATCTCCGGCCTCTCGAGCCTGAATCTTGGTGCGCCGCTCGTCGCCATGTTTGTCCCGAAGTAGCGTGATCTCGTCCCGAATAACCGACAACAGGCGATTCGGATCGTTCAGGATGTCCATCAGGTTCTGAACCCTCAAAAGCGAGTCCTTAAACTTGTCCTCCAACTCTCGCTGATTGAGTCGGGTGAGCTGCCTGAGCGGCATATTCAAGACCGCATTAGCCTGAAGAACCGAGAAGTCGAATCGCCTCACCAATTCCGCACGGGCAGTGCCGGGGTTCTCGCTGTTCCGAATGACCGTGATGATATCGTCCAGGAACTTGCGCGCAATCTGATACCCCTCGTTCAGGTGCATCTCTTCCAGCGCTCGATAAAGCTCGTAACGCGTGCGCCTCTCGATCACCATGTTGCGATGCTTCAGGTGCTGAGCCAGCAAGACGAGCAATGGCGAAGTTCTCGGCGCGAGGTCGATCAACGAAAGCATGATCGCGCCAAACGTGGTGCGCAGGTTGGTGTGCTTTAGCAGGTAATTCAGCGCGCGGTTCGGGTTAACGTCGCGCCGAATCTCGATCTCGATCCGCATTCCGCGCTTGTCAGAGTAGTCCTGCACGCCCACGATGCCATCAAACTTGCGATCCCGCGCGATCTGAGCGATGTTCTTAACCAGCGTCTCTTTGTTGACCTGATACGGAACCTCCGTCACCACGATCACCGACTTGCCCGCATCGCCTGGCTCGATCATCGTTTTGGCCTGCATGACGATGGAGCCGCGTCCGGTTTCATAGGCTGAGCGGATGCCCTTGGTGCCCATGATGATGCCGTAGGTTGGGAAGTCGGGGCCGGGCATGACTTCCATGACCTCGTCGAGGGTCACTTCTTTGTTGTCGAGCATCAGGAGGAGCGCATTGCAGACCTCGGTGAGGTTGTGCGGCGGCAGGTTCGTGGCCATACCGACGGCGATGCCCTGGCTGCCATTGCAGAGGAGGTTCGGAAATCGGGAAGGAAGAACCGTTGGCTCATTGGTCGTCTGGGAGTAGTTGGGGATCCAGTCGACCGTCTCCCGGTCGAGGTCCTCCAGCATCTCCATTGCCAGGGGCATGAGGCGAGCCTCGGTATATCGCTGGGCCGCGGGAGAGTCTCCGTCGATGCTGCCAAAGTTGCCCTGCCCGTCGATGAGCGGGTATCGCATGGACCAGTGCTGCGCCATTCGGACGAGCGTCGGATAGATGACCGCGTCGCCGTGCGGGTGGTAGTCGCCACTGGTGGTGCCAGTAATTTTGGCGGACTTAATGTGTCCGCTGTCCGGCGTCACGTTTAACGTGCGCATTGCGTAGAGGATTCGGCGCTGTACCGGCTTCAGTCCGTCGCGCGCATCGGGAAGCGCTCGTGCGATGATGACGGACATCGCGTAGTTAACATACGAGCGACCGAGCTCCTCCTCGACGTTGACAATCGAGAAATTGGGATTATCTGCCACAGCTCTTCTTTCCAGGACGTTTCAGAGCGGCAAAAAGCCGCGCCAAGGTTGCTGCTGGAACCTTCATTGTACCCTTTTCAGGGCCCTGCTGGACCCGGAGAGCACACGGAGTGCGACTTGCGTCTCTGACACGTGTAAGGCACTCCCAATCCTGCGCTCATCCTGGAACGGCACCAAGAGCCGGAGAGGCTTGGTCTCCCCCTTGGTGCCCTTAAGTGCTCCCCTTAGTGGCCTTGGTGTCCTCCGAATTTTGAGGCAATCAGAGGACTCCAAGCGGGCGAAGGACCCCAAGAACACCAAGATTCCACCAAGTTCACCAAAATTCGGATGGCCCGGGTTTCCTTCGCGTCCTTCCGACAAGCACTTGAAATTCCCAATCGATTCTTCATAACATGTATCTGAAATGCCAGTCCCTGTCGATCAACGAACGGATGCTATCGCGTGGGAGATCGTGGACAGTGCTATTAAGGTTCACAAAACTTTCGGACCCGGTCTGTTTGAAAAAACTTATCAACTCTGCCTTGCTCAGGAACTGTCTCTGCGCGGACTTGCCGTTCGCTCAGAGGTGCCTCAGCCAGTAGTCTACGAAGGCTTGAAACTCGAAGGTGGCTACCGAATCGACCTCCTAGTAGAAGAAACCGTAGTTGTTAGAAGTAAAAGCGGTCGACGTTTTGAACCCGGTGCACACGGCCCAAGTGCTTACCTACCAAAAGCTTTCCGGCAAGAGGCTAGGGCTGCTGTTGAACTTCAACGTTAACACGATGAAAGAAGGCTTGAGGCGCCTAATCGTTTAAGCACGTCTAGACGGGAACCCGCTCGTAGATTGTCGCGAGAGGTATCGATGCATCCAGCAACCGCAGGCTCTGTTCCGGTCGAGTCAGGCTGTCATAAACCCATGTGCCATCTTCAAGGCGCTCGAACGAGTCGATGTTCATCGTGTCTTGGGAGACAAAAACAAAGAACCTCAAACTCTCAACACGCTTATAGTGTTGAAATTTCGCGCCCCTGTCATATCCCTCCGTGCTGGGCGACAGCACCTCGATCACTGCTATCGGATCCTGCAGTGTATCGAACTTGTCGTCCAGCCACCTTCCTTCTCCGCAGTACACAACCACGTCCGGATAGAGAAAGGCTTGGGATTCGGGGATATGGATGCGAAGATCGCTTGAGCCGGTGTTGCAGCCCTGAGCCCGCAGGAGCCTGTCTAGCTCACCCGCAATCCGCGTGGTGAGCAGGACGTGCCATCGGGATGCACCTGCCATGGCAAAAATCTGTCCATTCACCAACTCGTGCCGCACAGAAGCCTTTCTCTCCTGCTCGAGATAGCTTTTCGGATCGATCGGCGTTGATTGCGGGGAGGCCACTTACACCTCATTATAGGCGTCTGCCACGAAGGCAGCGGAGAAAATCAAAGAGCCCAGCGAACTTAAACGCAGGGGTCCACGTAGTGCTCGATCACGTAGAACATGAAGGAGTACTCGCAGCGAAACGCCCAGATAGCGATGGTCAGCACCGCTATTGTCCCAACGAAAAGTTCCAGGCCAGTAGTGCTCCGGTGCCGACGACGCCTGGCTCCAGAACAGCACAGCCTTTCAACAGACTATTTTGGGATTGTCAGGTCCTCTTGAATGCGCATGTTCCTGGGATGGGTCTCGGTCGTCGAGGCGACTCAGTGGGCTGTTCCGGATCGCACACGCCGATCGAGTTCTTGGACGAAGGCGCCGAGGTTCCCTTCAAAGAATCGCAGAACGTCCTCGTTCGACATATTTACACCCAAACGCTTTTCGATTTCCATCACCGCAAACTCAACGTCGCAGCCGTCTTCAAAAGACCAAAAAACTACCTTGAATGGGTCATCTGGAATGAAGCTGTCGCAAGGCCAGCCTATCTCTGTCTGTGCGATCTCACACACGGTTGCAGCGATCTTCCGAAATTCCTGGTCGCCCGACCAGTGCTCAAGAGTGTTATTGGGACGGGCTAATAGCTGTTCATCGTACGCTCGTAGAATCGGCAAATTTCGCTTTGTCCACAGCGAGGAAGCGATCATCCACCCAAGTACCGGAATGTGGCCCCATATCCTCTCGGGACGACTCGGTTCCGATTCCTCCAGAGGCCGGCAATCCAATGGGTGCAGTTGCGTCACGGCTCTTCAGACTTACACCCCCGGCACTACGAGTGCCGGGGGAGGAGGCGGTTGGCTTAGTGATCCGATTCGTGCGCTGCGCGCGCTTTCGCGTATTCGGCTACCAACGCCTGTTGCTCGGGATGCGGCACTTCCTCAAACGTCGCGATCGACTGCTTAAAGCGCCCCCGGCCCTTCGTAATCGACCGAAGATCCAGCGCGTACCGCCCCATGTTCGCCATCGGAACCGTCGCCTTCACCCGAGTCTTGCCAGGAGTTGCCGGCTCCATGCCCGCTAAACGCCCGCGCCGCCCGTTCAGGTCCCCAACAACATCCCCGACCGCATCGTCAGGCACATCCACTTCGACCTCCAGCATCGGTTCCAAGATCACCATCTGAGCCTTCTCAGCCGCCGCCCGAAGCGCTAAGGCACCCGCCGCCTTGAACGCCATTTCAGACGAATCCACGTCGTGATAGCTGCCGTCATAGACGGTAACTTTGAGGTCCACCGCCGGATACCCGGCCAGGAGCCCATGCTCCATCGCATCGCGGATACCCTTCTCGATGGCCGGGATGAAGTTCTTCGGAATCGAGCCGCCGACGACCTTGTTGTCGAACACAAACCCATCTCCCCGAGACAACGGCTCCAGCTCTATCCAGCAATCTCCGAACTGGCCCTTGCCACCCGTCTGCCGCTTGTGCCGTCCCTGAGCCTTCGCCGAACCTCGAACGGTCTCCTGATAAGGAACCTTTGCCTCTTGAGTCGTCACCGCAGCGCCAAACTTGGATTTCAGCTTCTCGATCACCACATCCAGATGGATGTCTCCCATTCCCTCAAGAATCTCCTGCTTCGTCGCAGGATCTCGGTGGAAGCGGAACGTCGGGTCCTCCTCATGCAACCGGTGCAAAGCATTCCCCAACTTATCCTCGTCCGCCTTCGTGATGGGCACGATCGCCACGCGATAAATCGGCTCGGGAAACTCGATTGGCGGGATAAGAATCCGTTCCTTCGTCGTCGTAAACGTATCCCCCGTGTGCGTATCGATCAGCTTCGCCACGGCGCAGATATCCCCCGCCCCAACGATAGTGGCCGGCTCCTGCCCCTTTCCATGCGGATAGAAAAGGTTGTGCACCCGCTCATCCTTCTCTCGTGAAATGTTGAGCACGTGCATATCGCCTTTCAATGTGCCGCTAAACACCCGTACAAAGTTGATCTTTCCTACGAATGGATCGGCGGTCGTCTTGAACACGAAAGCTGCCAAGGGCCCGTTAGGATCAGCCACTAACTCAAGCTGCCCCATCTTCTTGGGCAGCTCCGCTGGCGAAGGCAGCTCACCCACGATGCGGTCCAGCAGTGTCGAAATGCCGACCCCGCTCAAAGCCGACCCAAGCAGGACCGGCACAACCCGTCCCGTCTCGATGCCAACGAGAAGTCCGTGCTCGATCTCCTCCGCCGTCAACTCCTCGCCCTCGAGATACTTGAGAGCCAGGTCGTCATCCCCTTCGGCCGCCGCGTCCATCATTTTCTCGCGACGCTCGACCGCTTCCTCGGCGTAGCCCGACGGCACATCTTCCATCTCCTCGCCGCGATCCTTGCCCTTATAGACCTTCATATTCAGCAGGTCCAAAACCCCGCTAAACGCCGCTTGGTGCCCGATCGGAATCTGGGTACCGACCACTTTACGGCCGTACCGCGCGTGCAAGGTCTCCATTAAGCCGGGATAGTCCGCGTTGTCGCGCTCCAGCTTGTTTACGAAGATACAGGTCGCGAGCCCGTGCTGCTCGGCGATTTCCCACGCCAGCTCGAAGCCGACGTCCAAATCGCGCTTCGCCTCGCAAACGATAATCATGGACTCCACAACTCGCGCCACCCCGTGCAGGTCGCCTATGAAGTCGGGATATCCCGGCACGTCGATCAGATTGATCTTGCAGCCGTGCCATTCGAGCGGAAGGACCGTCGCGCTCAGGGAGATTTTCCGCCTGATTTCCAGCGGATCGTAGTCGCTTTGAGTGTTGCCGGCCTCCACGCCGCCCACCCTGTCAGTCGCTCCGGCGGTATAGAGCATATGTTCCACCAGCATCGTTTTGCCGGCACCGCCATGGCCTACAATGGCCACGTTTCTAATCTTGTCAGGTGTGTAAGGTTTCACCTGCGCCCTCCATTGGGATTTCTAGATTTCGCTCCCCGTAAAGGGAACGTTACTGAACATCATACGCGCTTTTCGAAATCAAATCTTCGGAACAAGATGAACACGATGGTCTTGGCGGCCCGCCTACATCGACATAAACACGAGCAGAGGGCCGCAGTCATGCTTGTCTGCGCACCGCAATGCTATAGATGTAGCGCGTCCTTGCATCGCCACCCTCCCCGAGATCCCTTGCTCCCCACTGCGAGACAGGCCATCCTTGCCGTTCACATAGAAGGTCAGTCGCAAGCCGCACGTGGCGTCCGTTGCCGTTGTGGAACGAGTGGACCAACACTAGGCGGTGGTGAAACCGTGCCGCGATCTCGGCGGGGGTAGGTGCTGAATTGGAGCCAAAACTCCACATCAGCAAGAAGCTGACGAATTTCCAGCGCGAGGCGAAAAACCTCTACGCCGATGGACTTCTGCGTGCGACGGTACGTTCCTGCCCACACCCAGATCCTTCCCAAACATGCGTTTGTGTAGGCCGCGTAGCGCCATGATCCAATAATTCACCTAGAGGATACGCCGAAACAGCTATTGAAGAGGTGCCGGAGGTCCGTCGCCCGTATCAGGAGCAAGAATCTCTACTTGCCGCCCTTCCCCGCAAAAAGCCAGCTCGACTCGCCAACAGCTCGCCGCATCGAGCAGCCCTGCGGCCCGGTCCGGCCATTCGATCAGGCAGACATGGCTCTCTAGATAGTCCTCGATCCCAATCCCTTGCCAACTCTTCAGCCGATAGAGGTCCGCATGCATCACTGGCGGGAGGGTGTCAAAAGTTTGGATGAGGTTGAACGTCGGTGAGCGCACCGGGCCGTCGTGGCCCAACGCTTCAAGAAAGCCCCGGACAAATGTGGTCTTGCCCGCTCCGAGAGGACCCTCCAGAAGCACAACGTCGCCCGCCCTCAAAGTCGCCGCCAAGCGGGCCGCAATCGCCCGAGTCTCGATTTCGCTACCGGAGAACACTCGCCGCCTTTGCCCAGACTTGCATCGCCTGCAGACGATTGCCGTCCGGGTCGGTGAAGTCCATCACCACTCCTGCAGGCGTGTCGTGATAGTCCCCGGGAGTGTGGCCGGCATGAGTCAACCGCAAGCGTAGGGCCGCGATATCCTCCACCTCGATACTCACCACCCACCCGCCTGGGCCACGAGCCTCACCCATGGGAGGGTGAAGGCCAATCCGAACGCTGCCCAGCAAAACGCTGGTCCAGCCTGAGACGTAAACGGAACGGGCAAACCCAAAAGGTCACGATAGAATGCAACCGCTCGATCCATGTCCTGGACTTCGCAGACAAGCGTGTGCAGGCCGATCAGCATTCTCTGAGCATATCCGGCCCGGCAGAGTCCAAAGAGCGCCATTAGGCTCCTTCACTTCATAATTTAGCGGTGGCCCACCCGCAGACGGACGATCTTCGTATTCGAGCAGTTCGTCCCCTCCTGCCTCCCGCGATTCTTCTCGAGGAAGTCCCAATCTCCGCCGCCGCCTCCCAACTCGTCGCCGCCTCACGTAGCGCCATCGCGGACTGCCTGTATGGTCGCGACACGCGCCTGGTCGTCGTAACCGGGCCTTGCAGTATCCACGACCCTGCTGCGGCTCTGGAATATGCGGAAAGATTGAAGCCCCTTGCCGACCGCTATCGCGACAAACTCCTGATCGTCATGCGCGCCTATTTCGAAAAGCCGCGCACGACGATCGGCTGGAAAGGCCTCATCAACGACCCCGACATTGACGGCTCCTTCCACATCAACAAGGGTCTTCGCATGGCCCGCGTCCTCCTGCGCGACATCGCCGACCTCGGAATTCCCGCAGGCACCGAGTTCCTTGACATGACCGTCCCCCAGCACATTGCCGACGTCGTCTCCTGGGGAGCCATCGGGGCACGGACCACGGAGAGCCAAATCCACCGCGAACTAGCAAGCGGACTTTCGATGCCGATCGGTTTTAAGAACGCCACCAATGGCGACGTGAAAGTAGCTGTCGACGCCGTCCAAGCCGCCCTGCACCCGCACTGGTTTCAAGGCTCCACCAAGCAAGGCATTTCCGCCATCCTCCAAACCTCCGGCAACGAAGACTGCCACGTCATTCTCCGCGGCGGTTCGCGCACCGGGCCGAACTATGAAAAGCAGCACGTCGATCGCGTCGCCGCCGACCTAGCCAAAGCCGGCCTCCCCAAACGCATCATGGTCGACTGTAGCCACGGCAACAGCACCAAAAACCACCTCCGCCAAATCGACGTAGCCAAAGACATCGCGGCTCAGCTCAAGGAAGGCGCACCCATTTTCGGCGTCATGCTGGAGTCCAACCTCGTGGAGGGCCGCCAAGATTACGAGCCGAGTCAATTGACCCACGGCCAAAGCATCACCGACGCCTGCCTCTCCCTAGAGCAAACCGAGCCCATCCTACACCTGCTCGCCAACTAGCGCCTCATCCAAGGTCCATCTCAAATGCCTTTCTGATTCGTAAAGCCTTGGGGGACGTGGCGTTGTTTCCTGACGGCACCGGCTAACGGGAAATCCTTTGCCACTGAAGGTGGTCCCGCCTGCCAGGGATGCACCTCCCCTTGGTGCCCCTTGTCTAACCTTGGTGAACTTGGTGTCCTCCATTCTCACGCGACTAGCAACAGCCACATCCCCAAGAACATCTGCCCGGAGCCCCTACCCTCGCTCAGTAGCCGCTCTGAAACCCCCAAAAACCTTCACAACTGAAAACGCAGAACCCACCACAAAACTCTCGCCAAGCAAGCCCCAAGCCGCCAACCCATCAAGACTCTCAGGCTCCAGCAAAGTGAAAGCCAAAACCCCCAAAGGCTGTGCCGTCCTCACGATAAAAGCACCCTGAGAAGCAGTCGCCGTAGCCGCACGGAACGAACCATTCAGCTCGATCAGACGGTGACCCTGGAACGGGCGCGCTCCTTGTTTAAACTCGGAAATTACAAACTCATCCGCCGCCCCCTGCCAGGGTGCGAGCAGCTTCTCCACCACGATCCCGTGAGATCGCAGCAAAGCAACGGCCCTCTCCTCAGAAGCTGGAATCAGGTACGCAGCAGGAAAGCGTGCCGTCTTCGTCACCTTGAACCTGTCATACACCTGCATCCGAACCTTGTGCAGGTTCGTCGGTCGCTGAGTAATTGGCTTCTTCTCTCCCGGCTTTTCCAGCAAGACATCTTCCGCACCGCGAGATGCGAAGTCGAACCGCACGCCGAGCGCAGGAGCCTTTGAAGGATTGAGTCCCCAAGCCACCACGCGCGCATCGGCCCCGCGCGTTGCGTCGATGACCTGACGAGGATGCGCCGCTACCCACTCGAGCGTAGACATCACAAATCGATCCGTATCCTCGACCCGCTCCTTGAACGGAAGGTACGTCGTCGCCTCGCTAAGGATCGCAATCCGATTCCGGAGCCCCGCATAATTCGTGCAATACCGAGCCTCCGATCCAAACGAGTACCACGAGAGAACTTCGCCCCGCTTTTCGGCGTTGCCGTAATCAAAAAGCGCCTTGGGCGAGCCCCTGCGGATTGACGGCAGAATGACGTCGCGAGCCAGACGCATCACCGCCGCATCCGTGTTCGGATTCAGCGGCGGCGAGTACGTCAGCGCATAGCCGTGCCGAGTCCCATTGGTCGTGTGAAGGTCCATCATCACATCGGGATCCCAGGAGTTATAAACAAACCGAAGCAATCCCTGCGTTTCAGGTGATTCAGCCTTGATCGCGTCGCGATTGAGATCGAAACCTTGGCCATTCGTCCGCACTCCGACCATCGCCGGGCCATCCTGCTCCGGCCGATTCCGCGCCACCGGCCCCCACTTCTCATTGCCGTCCGCGTTGTAAATCGGTGCGACGATGAGCACGATTTTGCCCAAAACGCCCGACGGGCCAGCCTGCGAAAGCCGCCGCAAGACGGCCAAGATAGCCTCCTTGCCCTCAACTTCCCCCGCGTGAATATTCGCCTGAATAAAGACGATCGGCCTCCCCAGCCTTCGCGCCTCTGCCGGACTTGAAACAGGCGGAAACGAAGCAATTGCCAGCGGCATCTCCCGCCCCTCCGTGCTCTTCCCCATCATCTGCACTGCAACCGGTGCTCCAGCGAGTTGGAGCCTCTTCAGGAAGTCCAGAACGTCCGCATGATGAGAGGTCTCCGCGTAGTTCGTGCGCTCAGCTCGCGTCGTAGGCCAGCTCTGGCCGTGGCTCAAACAGACAGAAAAGAGAAGAAGACTGGAAAGAGCGAATCTCACAATGCCATGCTACCGAGCGCACAGCGTTATAATCAGCCCGGATGGAACAGAAGCGCAAAGGCTTGCCGCTACACACAAAGATATTCATTGGCCTCGTCGTAGGCGCGAGTCTGGGCGCACTGGCTCAGCAGAACTTGGGGGTCGATAACGAGCGCCTCAAAGACTTCATCCAGAACTACACGCGTCCGATTGGTCAAATCTTCCTGCGCCTGATCTTCATGATCGTGGTGCCGCTCCTCTTCTCCGCTCTCGTGCTCGGCGTCGCACAGCTCGGAGACCTAAGAAAGATCGGAAGGGTCGGTGCCAAAACGCTGCTCATGACCCTCATCCTCTCAGGCATAGCGGTCGCCATCGGCCTTAGTGCGGTCAACATCTTCAAGCCCGGAATGGGCGTCGATCCCGCAACGAGAACGCGCCTTCTAGAGAGCTACGCCGGCAATAAGGACGTCCTGAAAGCCAAAGAGAACGCCGACAAAGCCGATACCGGTGCCGACCTCTTCATCAATCTCGTCAGCAACAACCCCGTAGCGGACGCGGCCAATGCCCTAAGCGGCGGCCTGCTCCCCTTCATGATCTTCGCGCTCATCTTCGGCATCGCGCTGGCAACCATCGAGCCAGAGAAAGGTCAGCCGGTGAGCAATCTCTTGGAGGCAGTATTCGAAGTCTGCCTCCGCATCATCGAATGGGTGATGAAGCTCGCCCCCTATGCTGTCGCGGCCCTTGTATTCGGCATTGTCGCGCAAGTGCACTGGGCGGATCTCGTTGAGGTCGGAAAATACGTCCTCCTCGTCCTGAGCGCCCTCGCCCTGCATCAGTTCGGCGTCTACAGTCTCGCGATCAGGTTTATCGCCAAGAGAAACCCGATCGAGTTCTTTAGGCAGATCCGCACCGTAATGCTCACCGCGTTCTCCACCAGTTCCAGCAACGCGACCCTGCCCGTAGCTCTAAAATCTGCCCAAGAAGACGTCGGGCTTCCCAAGGACATCAGCTCCTTCGTCCTCACCGTCGGCGCGACCGCCAACCAGAATGGAACCGCGCTCTTCGAAGGCATCACCATCATCTTTCTCGCCAATTTCTTCGGCATCCCCCTCGACCTCACGCAGCAGATAACCGTGCTCTTCATGGCGATCCTCGCTGGGGTCGGAACCGCGGGAGTCCCCGGAGGGTCCTGGCCGATGATCATGGTGATCCTCATCAAGATCGGCGTGCCACCTGAGTCAGTAGGCCTCGTGCTAGGAATCGACCGCATTCTCGACATGAGCCGAACCGTGCTTAACGTCAGCGGCGACATCACCATCGCAGCCTGCGTCAGCCAAATGGAAGGAGGACACCGTGAAGCTGAGATGGAGGCCATTGCGGCAGCCGACTAAAGTGCCAGACATCGTTCCTCCCCATGCGCGAAGAGGAGAGGAGGCTAGGAAGGAGTCCCGAATTTCCGGTTCCTCCCCTTGCGCGAAGCGGAGGGGGAGGTTAGGTGGGGGTTCCGGATCCGGGAGATCACCAAAAACCAACCCAAACAAAGAAACCCCCAAGCGCTTCCGTCTGTAGCCCTCAACGCCATGCGATCACTCATCGTCATCCCCGCACGAATGTCAAGCACCCGCTTCCCGGGTAAGCCCCTCTGCGACCTCCTTGGCAAGCCCATGATCCAATGGGTCTACGAACGCGCCCTGGCCTCCCAGGTAGGCGACGCCGTCGTGATCGCCACGCCGGATCAAGAGATCGTCACCGCATGCAAAAGCTTCGGAGCCGAAACAATCCTAACCAGAAACGATCATCCCTCCGGCACCGATCGCATCGCCGAAGTCAGCGAATCGGTGAGAGCCGAGGTCTACATCAACGTGCAAGGCGACGAACCCCTCATCCGCCCCGAGAGCATCCGAGCCTGCGCCGAGCCCTTACTGGGCGACAACAACGTGCCGATGGGCAGCGTCTACGGCGAGTGCCCCGCCGAAGATCACCACAACCCCGCCGTGGTAAAGGTCGTCACCGATTGGGAAGGCTATGCGCTCTATTTCAGCCGCTACGCCATCCCCTTCCCCCGCAACGACCGAACCATTCCCGTGAAAAAGCACGTGGGCATCTACGCATACCGCCACGACGTCCTCCAAGCCTTCGCCCGATGGTCCCCCAGCCCACTCGAGCAAACCGAAAGCCTCGAACAGCTCCGTTTCCTAGAACACGGCATCCGCATCAAAATGTCCCTAGGACAAGGCTCCGAACTAGCCGTAGACACCCCCGAACAAGCTCAAGAAGTACGTAAACTGCTGAGCGCATGACGCGCGGTCCCGCACAAGGGATTGATCGTGCCCATGGTCTGGGGAGGGGACGTCTGCTTAAAAGCTCAGCAAACACCACCCCAACCCAACATCAAACCTTCGCCAGCTCGTCCTTCAACACATTGATCGATTCAATCGTCTCAGGATCGACATTGTTCAATCGAGCCAAGTAGATCGACACGAAGTCACCAAAATAAGCCAGCGAAAGCAGCCGCTCGAGCAGAGACTCTCCGCGGGCCGTAACGTGATGAAACTCGCAAACATCCTTCAGTAGCCGCTCCGTTACCTCGGCCCGCTTCTTCATCTTGTCCGACTCAGTCCCATCCTGAAGCACGACGCCCACGTACTTGGAAACCCCGAGCTTGTCCGCATTCACCCAGCCCAGAATCTCGTTGTGATTGAGCTCTGGATAAGAGTTAAAGAACGCCAGTTGCTTCGCGTTCTCATTAATTTGACTCCGCCAGCGGTTAGCGATCAAACCTTGCCAGGTCCCCAACCCATAAAGAATCGGAAGATTGCCATGCAGCGCAAGCGCAAGCTTCTTTGCCGGGTTGCCCGCAGCCTCCACCGTCAGCTCTTTGGCCATCGTATCCAAGAGCGCGAAGGCGTCCTCGAAAGGCTGATCATGCAGCACCTTCAGTTTCGTGCAGATGTACAGCACCGGCACCATCATGAGGCCGAGCGCGCTCCGGGGCGGTTGCCCTCCCGGAACGATGCACACCGGATTGCCGTCCTCGCGAGCCATCTCAGCCAAACGGCCGCCGCTTGTGACCGCCATGATCTTTGCCCCCGCCTTCTTAGCCTGCTCGTACACCGACAAGGTCTCTTCGGTATTGCCGCTATAGCTCGCGCAAAACACCACGTCGCCCACCCCGATGTAGTTCGGCAGGTGATAGTCTCGAACCACCACAAATGCCGCCCCACCGTGGTCATCCATGAGCGCGCGGACAAAGTCGCCTCCCGCCGCCGAGCCGCCCATCCCCGCGAGCGCAACCACGCCCGGTATGGATTCAGTCGTTGGCATCTCGGATTGCTGGGCGATGAGCAAGGCATTTCGGCACTGGTCGCCAAATGCCTCCACAAGGCCAAGCATGCCCTTCGGGTCCAATTCGGTTACAACGGCGCGATCGTCAAGGTTAATGGGCATGGCTATTCTGGGCTCTCCGAGCCGAAAGCATACTCGGGAGGGAGAGTGGAAGGGTGCAGTAAACTCGTAGGCCATGCAGGCACGCCCCATGTCTTACGAGGAACTGCTAATTCTCATCCTGGGCGTGTCAGCCGTCGTCGTCCTGTTCACCGGCAGCATGTTCCTCATCTTTAGGCGCTTTCTAAACAAGGAGCGGGACTCCGCCGAAGCATTTAGATCTGAAAACAAGCCTCGTCCCTGAACATGCGCGTCCCCATCCTGATGTATCACCGGATAGCGCCTCTCGAGCCTCGATCGGTGGTGAAAGGGCATTACGTTCATCCAAGCATGTTCGAGAAGCAGATGCGGACGCTCGCGCGTCTTGGCTATCAAAGCGTGGCTCTAAAAGACCTCTATCAAGAAGGCGGGGCGATACCCCGCAAGTCCATCGTCATCACCTTCGATGATGGTTATCAAAATTTCAGCGACAATGCGCTGCCCGCGCTGCAGCGTCGCGGATTTATATCCACCGTGTTCCTCGTAGCCAACCTCATCGGCAAGACCAACGAATGGGATAGGAAGAACGGGGACGTGGCGGAACAACTGATGACGGCCGAAGAAATTCGAGGTGCCCTCGACAAGGGCACCGATTTCGGATCGCATACTCTCGACCACGCAGACCTCACGGCAGTCGAAACCCTCGAGGCATGGCGTCAGATTGCGGATTCCAAAGCCGTTTTAGAGAAGGTCCTTGGCATCGAGGTAGCTACCTTCTGCTACCCTTACGGACGTAAAACCCCCGAAGTGCAAAAGATGGTTTGCAAAGCTGGCTATAAACTGGCATGCTCGACTGAAAAAGGTCTGAACACTGCAGAGACCGATCTCACCGCCCTCCGGAGGATAAACATCCGAAGCGATACGCTCATGCCCGTTTTCCTTTACAAGCTGATCCGAGGAGCAAGAGTTGGCCGATAACTTGCGCATCCTACAGATTTGCAGCGCCCGCCAAATGGTCTACGGCGCTGCGCATGGCTTGATGACATTGGCAAAGGCACAGCGAGCCGCCGGTAAGCACGTCGAGTTCGTGACGTTCAAGGGAAAACAGTTCGGCGAGCAGGTCCGGCGCGACGGATTCAAAGTCCATGAGGTGCGGGTTCGCACGAAAATTGATCCCGCGGCCATCATCAAGATCAAGCGAATTATTAAAGATGGGCGATTCGATCTTGTACACACCCATCTCTCAACCTCCAGCGTAAACGGTTGCCTCGCCGCCCGATTGGCCAAGACGCCCTCGATCGCCACCGTGCACGGACTGAGCGGCAAACTTTCCTTCTCGGCCGCCGAACACCTGATCGGGGTGTCCGAACAAGTCAAGACGCATCTGATGAGCCAGGGCCTTCCTGACTCAAAGATCTCGGTCGTTTACAACGGTTTCGAGCCCAAGCATAAAACGCCAAGAGACACCGCACGCCGAATGCTCGAAATTCCGCAAAGCGCAACCGTGATCGGCACAGTGGCGCGAGTCACCCCGCTAAAGGGCATCGACGACGCCTTGCGCGCATTCTCCAGCCTCTGCCAGTCTTTCCCGAATCTGCTCTACGTCGTCGTGGGCGATGGCGATGCCCTTCCCGAATGCCAGGCATTGGCCCACGAGCTTGGGATCGCGGACAAGGTCATCTTTGCCGGATACCAGGCCGACGTCAGCATCTACCTCTCAGCGATGGATCTCTTCCTCTTCCCTTCTCTCAAGGAAGCGATGGGCATTGCTCTCGCCGAGGCCATGGCCGCTGGCCTGCCCACCGTATCCACAAACGTTGGAGGAATCCCCGAGGTCCTCAGCTCCGATTGCGGAATCATGGTAGAGCCTCGCTCACCCGGAGCATTAGCCGCCGCGACCGCCAAAGTGCTGAGCGATCAGGTTCTCCGGCAGCAGATCGCATCAGCCGCTCGGAAACGCGCAAACGAGGTCTTCAGCGCGACCGCCATGGAACGCAGCACCGACTGGGTCTACCGCGAAGTCTTGGGGCTCGCCCTCCGTGTGCCGTCCGAAGAGTCAGGCCAAATGCGGCAACACGCGTAGCCTCGGGAACTACTCAGCGCAAAATATTGCCTCTCTATAGGTGTGGAAATATGCGCCCGTTCCGCTCCTAATGTTCATCGTAGGATGCTCCGCATCCCCGCCCCCACCCGCTACCCCGCCCGAGCAAGCCCCTCCCCCGCCCCAGGTCACCGGCTCCGCTTGGCGAGATGCACCCCCCAACACTGAAGCCACCACTGGCAAAGCCCCCGACATGTCAACCTCCGGCACCCAAAATCTCCCCTCGACCCTAGGAGGCGGAGCCGGCACCGCCACCGGCGGAAACACCGGCGGCACCAACTAAAGCCCCTTTCTCAAAGCTCAGATGCCCGTGCCGCTGGTCTGGGAAACCCCAAGGGCAACTCAGCTTTTTCCGATTTCTTGGTGACCTTGGTGGAATCTTGGTGCTCTTGGTGTCCTTCGCCCCGATTGGAGAGCACCAAGACCTAAGGGGTAACCCGCTTGGGGATGTCCGCCAGATCCCTAGAATCCCACTAAGGAATCTCAAAGTTGTCCGGAACAGCTCGCAGCTCTGAGGGCACTAGCCCCAGGTATTCCTTTACGGACTCGCGAAGGCCCTGAGTGGTCCCGAAACCGCAAGTCGATGCTACGAGGTCCACCGCGTGATCGGTGGTACAGAGCATTTCCACCGCGCACTCGGTTCGACAACGGTCCACGTATTCGTGAAACCCATACCCAACCATCCCTTTGAAAACTCTCGAGAAGTGAAAGGGCGAGTAGCCCGCTTGGTCCGCCGCATCTTTCAGCGGCCACGGAACGGCCGGGTTGCCGCGAACGAGGACGATCAACTCCTTGATTGTTTCCGGGAGAGTGAGCGGAACGGCCGCGAGCTGAACCTGGTCCATCCCGATCATCATTCTCGCCACGACTTCGTACAGCACGGAGATGACCAGCGGTTCCAGCGTGTCACCACCGACAGCTATAGCCTTATCCAACCGATCGAGGGCATCGCGAAAATGCGGATCGATAGGCTTGCAAGCCACATTTCGCGTCGGCATTGCGCCGGCGGCGCGGTTGGAGTTCACCCTCGTCGCCAGCCAGTGCTCGAGCAGAGGAGCGACCACACTGGGCCAACTGATGAGCATCGAGTGATGCTCGCCTCGAGCGGCCTGCAAGATAAGACGGGTGCCGCGAACAAACGTGAGACTTCTCGGCGGAGCCAGAACAAGCCGCCCCTGCGACCCCACCCGTCCGATCAGAGTGCCCTTCAGGTTCAGACACAACGCGTTGAGGCCAGAAGGAACCGTGGCATAGCCCGTCGCAACCTTTGCGACGTTCCCAGAGAGGCTCTCGATACGAAGATGCTGCGTACCGGCAACCTCGGTTCGCTTAATGGCGCCCGGAGAGGCCCCGCAATCAAAATATAGTTCGATGTGATCGTTGCCGTCCGGCCGCACTCGTTCCTCTCCACCTTTTTTTAACTGCGTGAGTCTACAACAAACATGCCCCATTAGTTGCGCAATACCGCGCAACCGGGCCTATGCTAGTAGACGTGTCGGGTTCTCCAAATAGGAGCGCACAACATTCATAAATTTTGCACCAACGGCTCCATCGAGGATTCGATGATCAAAGCTGCCAGTGATGTTCATTCTATGACCGACCGCTATTTCGCCGTTCTCGTTCACTACAGGCTTCTTTCGAACTGAAGCGATCGCAACGATAGCGCTGTTCGGCTGGTTAATGATCGCCACAAAATTGTCCACGTCGAGCATTCCCATATTCGAAATCGCGAAGGTCGAACCCGTCATCTCATCGAGGCTCAGCTTGCTCTCGCGCGCCCTGCCCGCTAGTTCTCGGGCCTTGGCTGAGATTTGCCGCAAGGACAACTGGTCCGCATGTTTGATCACCGGGACCGTAAGGCCGTCCGGGAGAGCCACCGCAATTCCCACATGCACCCCGCCCAACTGGAGCAAGTTGCTCCCCTGGTAGACCGAGTTGACCTCCGGCATGTCCCGAAGTGCTGCCGCACAAGCCTTCACGACGAAGTCATTGATGGAGACCTTTCCGCTCTCTTCCTTCTCAAAGACTTCTCGCAAATTAAGAATCCGCTCCACGTCCACTTCGACCATCACGTAGAAGTGCGGAACCTGCTGCTTGGATTCAAGCGTCCGCTTCGCAGTGATTTGCCGAGTTCGATTCAACGCAACCTGCTTGTCCTCGGCCGAGGAGGCCACGGTCGCCGGAGCAGGAGCCGTCACAGGCTTTGCGACCTCTGACTGAACATCTTTTTCTACAATTCTGCCGCCCGGCCCTGAACCCCGGACCAGCCCCAAATCGATCCCCTTCTCCGCTGCAATCTTTCGGGCCAGCGGGCTGGCCTTGATCCTAGCTTGGGCCACGCTCGCATTGCCATCCTGCGACTGAACCTCCTCCTGAACGACCTCGGCGGGCTCCTGAACGGCTTCGGCGGTCGCAGGCACTTCGACAGCCGGCTCCCCTGCAGCAGGTGCCGCTGCAGCCACTGATCCGGTTCCCCAGCCTTCCGGCAACGCCTCGCCCGCTTTCAAAATGGCTGCGATCGGCTTGCCGACCGGAACGGTCTCCCCCCCTTTAAGAAGAAAGCCCTGAAGAATCCCCGTTCCCGGCGATTCAAGCTCGAGGGTGGCTTTGTCGGTTTGGATCGTCCCGATAACCTCGCCGGTCTTGACCTTGTCACCCTCTTTCTTGAGCCACTCGATGAGGGTGCCCTCCTCCATTCCGTCGCCCATTTTCGGCATGATCACTTCGGTCATTGCCGTTGAGATTACCGCGCTGGGTGCCGTCACTAATAGGGGCTCCTTCCTAGGCTGCACCCCTAAACAAAGAAGTGGGTCCACAATTCCATCTTGCGAAGCCTCCCCAACTCCCCATAATAATCGTGTGCTGAAGGGACTTCTCACCTATGTGCTCCTCATCGCACTGGCGGCGCTTCTTCTGGCGCCGTTTGTCTGGATGGTGCTCATTTCGCTGCACCCAAGCAAAACGCCGATCCCCCCTCTCAGCCAAATCATCCCCGAGGAGTTTCAGTGGAAGAACTACGCATTCGTGCTGGGAAACGAGAATCTGCCCGTCTCACGCTTCTTCTTTAACTCCCTGGTCGTCACCTTCGCGGTCGTGATCGGCCAGCTCTTGCTCACTTCCCTCGCGGCATACGGTTTTGCGAGGCTGAGGTTCAAAGGCCGCGACGTAGCGTTCACCTTGTTCCTTGGCTCGATGATGTTCGCAGGTCCCGTAACCCAGATCCCGGTATATCTGCTCATCCGAAACCTTGGGTGGCTCGATAGCTACTATGCGCTGATCGTGCCCGGCGTCAGTTCAGCTTTCTCGGTCTTCCTGCTGCGCCAGTTCTTCTTGCAGATTCCGTTCGAGTTAGATGAGGCCGCTCGGATGGACGGCGCGAACGACTTCAAAATTTACTGGCGTGTCATCATGCCGCTCAGCAAAGCCGCTCTCGCAACTGCCGCCGCGTTCACGTTCTTCGGAGTCTGGACCGACTTCTTCGGACCGCTGATCTATACCAACAGCACGGAAATGCGGACCCTCGAAGTCGGCCTATCGATTTACAAGAATTCCTACGGAGGCTCCAACTGGCCGCTCCAGATGACCGCTGCCGTGATCGTCATGATGCCGCTGCTGCTCGTCTTTCTCTTCGTCCAACGCTACTTTACAAAGGGCATCATGCTGGGCAGCATCAAATAGCCGTCAGCCATGCCGCTAAACCTTCCAGGGTGTCCGGCACAACGGGCCCTTCAAAGCCGAGATCCCGCAACGCTGAGACGGATTTGAAGTTGTGGCTCGCACCAGGGACCAACATGAGTCGGCCCCTACCTCCGACTGCTCCAAAGAGAGCTCGTGCGTCCTTCTCGGCCGAGACCTGGTTATCAAATACGCCGTTCATCACAAGCACCGGACCACCAAAACCTTTCGCGAGGGCGAGGGGATCGAGTTTAAAATAGGACTGCAGCAGTTTCGCGACACCTTTATTGAAGAGCGGCTGCAGGCCCGCCGGGAGGTCGTCTGGGACCGTGGCGGACTCTGTCAACTGGCGGATCGAGCGTTCGACATGAGCCATGTACTCCTCATAGACAGCTTGAGGAACCGACTGCGCCTTGAGAGCCTCGCTTACCTGCTCGCGAATGACGTCCGCCATTGGCCTGGCCGGCGTCCCCATGAGCACCAGAGCCCACGGCCTTTCGGAGCCAGACAAGTCATGAGCGAGTTGCAGGGCGATGAGGCCGCCTTCGCTGTGGCCGAGAATGCCCGTTTGGACCCTATTAACTTCTTTTTGGACCTTTAGATATTTCAGAGCAGCGGCCGCATCTCCCACGAACATCTCCCAGCCGAAAAAGTCGTTGATGGCTTTTTCACCTTTCGGCCAGTCAGGCGCGTGAACGTGGGCAGCTCGCTTATCGAATCTAAGCGTGGCGATGCCCTTACCCGCGAGGTACGCAGCAACTTGCTTTAGGAGGTCTGTCTTGAGAGCGGGGGGTTGGTTCCCGTCGCGATCGGTTGGACCACTGCCCGGTAGGAGCAGTAGCCCTCTCGCGTTGCTGGCGTTCGCAGGAGCCGTGAAGGTGCCGCGCAAGGTCAATCCTCCCGCTCCCGTGAACTCGACGGCTCGTTCTACCATGGCTTGCGACGCTAAGACGGCTGCGGCCAAAAACAACATCAGGCGGTTAGCTTATACCGGCCAGCCTTGATTAGCAATGAGCCGTCAGGCTGCTTCTCGTGCGGCGCGTCGAGCTTGAGATCGTTAAAGCCTTCTGGTGGAGAGACGATGGCGGTGGCGTTTGCCGGGACAAGAACATCCCAAGTGAACCTCCCATCCTCGATGCGCCAAGAGCTTTCAATCCGGCCATGGACTGACTCCAACGAAGCCTTGACCCATGTGATGCCCTCTCCAGGGGTAGGAGCCATACGAATCTGCTTATATCCAGGAGCACCCACATCGATCCCCGCCACGCGTTCGTAAAGCCACGAACCAATGGCTCCATAAGCGTAATGGTTAAACGAATTCATGCCGGCATCCTGAAAGCCGTTCTCCTCTGTCCAGCCGTCCCATCGCTCCCAAATCGTCGTTGCGCCCTTTGTAACCGCGTACAGCCACGAGGGCCACGTCTGCTGAAGGAGTAACCGGAATGCGACATCGTCGCGGCCGACCGCCGACAGCACCGGGTTTACGTAAGACGAACCGACAAAGCCCGCCGACAAGTGCCAGCCCCGCTTTTTCATGTCGGCGACCAGTTCCAGAGCCGCCGTTTCTCTAGCCCCCTCCGGCAGCAGATTAAAGTGCAGCGCCAGCAGATACGCCGTTTGCGTTTGCGGAGTCACGAGGCCATCGGGCGTGACGTACCTGCGCTGGAAGGCTGCCTTAACCGTCTCGAACAGCTCCCGATAGCGGGTCTCGTCCTCAGCCTTACCCAGCACTCCCGCAATGCGCGACATGAGATCTGCGTCGTAAGCCAGAAACGCCGTGCCGATCAGATCGTGCGGCGTCTCGGCCTTGATAGAGAGCCAGTCGCCAAAGCCTTTGAAACCCTCATAGTCCGAGTAGCAGCGGATGTGGTCCTTCGCCGTACTCTCCAGATAGCCCATGAAGCGCTCCATAACGTCATAGTTCTCTTCCAAGATGCGCTTGTCGCCGTACGTGAGATAGATCGTCCACGGACAGATGATCGCCGCATCGGCCCACGCCGGGCCGCCATCCTCGCTGACCACGCCCGTCGTTGGAACGGTGGGAGGGATCTCACCCTTGGCGCTCTGGGCATCGCGGCAGTCATTGGCCCACTTGGTGAAGAAGCCCGCAACGTCTCGGTTGAAGGCCGCGGTCCTCACAAACACCTGCGCGTCGCCCGTCCAACCGAGCCGCTCGTCTCGCTGCGGGCAATCGGTTGGAACGTCCACGAAGTTTCCGCGCTGACCCCAGTCGATATTGCGCTGGAGTTGCGTCACAAGCTCATCGCTGCACTCGAATTCGCCCGTCTTAGGCGTATCCGAGTGCACGACGATCCCCGTGATCGCCTCCCGGGTCGGCTCGCCCGGAAAGTCTCTGACTTCAACGTAGCGAAAGCCATGGAAGGTGAATCGAGGCTCCCAAATCTCACCCTCAGGATCGCCCTTCAAGGTGTAATAGTCGGTCTGTTTGGCACTGCGGAGATTCTCCGTATAGAGGGTGCCTTTATCTGTCAGCACTTCCCCAAAGCGCAGACGAATCGTCTTGCCTGCCTCCCCTTTCACCTTGAGCCGCACGAATCCGACCATGTTCTGGCCAAGGTCATAGATATAGTCGGGCGCGGGCCACCGGTCGATCTTCACCGGATCGCCCACCGGGGCAATCTCCTGAGTAGCCTTCACCGTTGGCCCTCGCATACCGACGAGAGGTACGCCGGGATCATCCTTCACCGTAACCGCTTGCCAGCCGGCGTCGTCATACCCGACCTTGTCCCAACCCGTGAGCTCGCGCTGTGCGTCATAGCTCTCGCCCATCAACATGTCGGATTCAAGGATCGGCCCGAAGGCGGTTTTCCAGGCCCCGTTAGTGGCAAAGGTCTCGCTCGAGCCGTCATCGTACTGGACCACCACCTGGCCAAACAGCCACGGCCGATCCCCATAGAGCTGCCTCCCTCGCCATTCGACATTCCCGCAATACCAGCCATCGCTGAGCACTGCCCCCAGCACGTTCTCCCCCTCCGTGAGCAGGTGCGACACGTCATAAACTTGATACTGGACCCGTTGCCGATAATCGGTCCAGCCCGGTGCGAAAAAGTCTTCACCCACCCTGCGGCCATTGATGTAGAACTCATAGACGCCGAGAGCCGTGGCGTAAAGCCTCGCCTCTACAGGCTGGCGCGTCAAAGAGACTTCGGTTCGCAAAAATGGGGCCGGAACAGCCGTGCGTTGCCCTCCCGCAAGCGACGATCCGATCCATTCCGCCTGCCAGTCGGACCTTTCCAGAAGACCCATTTCCCATTGTGCAGGCGAGCTCCAGCGGCTCTCCGTGCCCGACTCATCCCAAATCCGCACCTTCCAAAACACCCTTTCCGCAGAGTTAAGGGCCCGGCCCTCGTAGCAAATGTGAATCGATTGATCGAGCTCGACCCTTCCACTCGACCATAAATCGCCTTCATCTTGATCGAGCGACATGATCGACGACGCGACAAGAACCTCGTAAGCGGCCTGAGCCGCCCCCTGCCGCTCCGTCTCGAACTGCCAGGAAAGGCGCGGGTGGAGCACGTCGATTCCAAGAGGCCGCTCCTGGTATTCACAGCGAAGTCGCACGGGGGTCATGTCCGAAGCCATCGCCTACTCTATCCGTTTTGAGCCTGGGGGCACCGGCATCCTCTAATCCACCCTCGGCTCGGTCGAAATGTAGCCCCGGGGATGATCGTCCCCAGGCATGAGCTCGGCTTGGTCGAAATGTAGCCCCGGGATGATCGTCCCCGGGCATGAGCCTAAGGATCAGCGGCCCTACGCAGGCACGAGCCAACCTGCAGTTACATTGCCGGAGGCACTTCGGAACGGCAAGGTAGTTTCACGAGTCCCACTCTCGTGGTGGTTCGCGTCCGGCAAGGGCGCTAACTTTAGGGAGAGTCAGAATGAGTGAAACACGCGGAAAAGTGATCGAGGTCGACCCTCAGAGCGCTCGACGAAGAAACAAGAAGAACATGTACATGATCGGTGGCCTTACGGTCATCGCCGCGGCCATCGCGGCCGGCGCGTTCCTGGTGGCCAGTCCAGACATCATCGACGGCCAACTCCAGAAGGAAACGAGCCAGAACGCTCAGGTTCCTTCGACGATGGTTAGGACGGACCCTGGGCAAGCCCAGGTGATTGCTGGGCCCAACGGGACCACCTATATCATTGGCAATGCCGACACGCTCGTGGGCACGGAAGTCGCGGTTCTCGACCTCGTGAACGCGCGGGAAGCTACGGCGTTCCCAGGCAACCTTCTCGTCCGTAGCGCGGAAGTTCAAACGGTGCCGGGCGACCAAGTGTTCAGCATCGGAGAGACTCCGGCTAACAGCATCCTCGTCAAAATTGACGAACCGTCTCAGCCCGGTTCGTTGTCCGAAAGCGCACTTGTCGTGAGGGCGGGCCAAAGAGTGGCAGTAAGCGGAACGCTCACGAAAGTGGCGTCTTTGGACGAGTTAAAGCGAGTGCTCGGCGTCACTAGCTTCGAAGCCGGCAAGCTCGGCAACACGAGCCTGATCCTTCGGGCGCGCACCGTACAAATCCTTGCTGATTAGGAGTGATAAGCCCGCACCTGCGGGCTGTCCCGCCCTATAATGCCCCTTGATGCTTAAACACATTGCTTTAGCGATTGGGCTACTTTGCGCTTTGATCGGCTGTGCGGGAGACTCGTCCGTCACTCCCAACCGATTCGCCGGCTCCTACACCGGCACCTGGGAAAACAGTGCCGACGCAACCGATGCCGGCACTTCGAGCTGGCACATCGACGGAACAGGCGCAGTCCGAGGCCAAGACTTGGACCCCACCCAGCAGATCACGTACAACCTCGTCGGCCACGTGACTGACCAAGGTCAACTCACCAGCATGTCTTCGCCAAACAACGGCACCGCTCCCGCATCGCTAAATGGCCCGATGCAATTCAATGGGCAAGGACAGCTCACGGGCTTACTCGTCTGGGGAGTGGAGCCGCCCCTGACGTACCGCTACACTTTCACCCGACAGAACTAGTGAAGACTGCCCGATTTCCCTTGTATCATATAAGCGGAATCGCAAGGCGGACCAAAATGAGTGCACTTCAACCGGCGAATATTGGGATTGATCGCGAAACCACATATCGCCGCAGCGCCGAACAAATCGAACGGCTGTACCGCATCTCGAACGCGGTCATACGTGCCAAAGATCTCGAACGCATCTTCCAACTCTCGATCGAAGGGCTCCAAGAGATTCTTGGAGCAGACCGAGCAGCGCTGTTGCTCTATGACAGCGAGGACGTTATGCGCTTCAAAGCGTGGTCGGGCCTCAGCGAAGCCTATCGTGCATTTGCCGAAGGACACTCCCCCTGGGCCAAAGATGCGCCTGATCCGCAACCGGTCCTCATCCCGGATGTTTCAGCCGATCTGAGCCTTGGTTCGCTGAGCGATCAGATCGTTTCGCATGGAATCCGGGGCCTAGGGTTCATCCCTCTGGTCTTCGAAGATCAGCTGCTGGGCAAGCTGATGATCTACTACGATGGACCCCACTCTTTCGCGCCCGACGAAGTTCATCTCGCCCAAACCGTAGCAAACCACGTCGCGTTCGCAATTTCTCGAAAACTGGCCGAAGAGCGGCTCAGGCTCTACGAGAAGATCGTTCAAAACTCGATCGATGGAATCGCTATCGTCGACGTAAAAGGCCTCTATCTCGAACAGAACAAAGCTCACGAGGAGCTTCTCGGTTACTCATCCGAAGACCTGTCCGGTCAAACTCCCGCCATCCACTTCGGAATAGAGCGGTTCCACGAAATGGTGGGCGAGCTTCAGAAAAACGGCGTCTATCGCGGAGAGGCCGTGAGCCAAGCCAAAGACGGCCACAAGGTCGCCATCGAACTTTCCGCTTTTGCGGTGGGCGACACGAGGGAGGCCCCCACCTGCTATGTAGGCATCAAACGCGATGTAAGCGGACGGAAGCAAGCCGAGGCGAGACTTCGTGAAAGCGAAGAGCGCTTCAGAGTCATGGCCGACACCGCCCCCGTGCTGCTCTGGGTTGCCGATACCGAGGGGATGTGCACCTGGTTCAATCGCCCCTGGCTTACATTCACGGGCCGACCCATTGCCGATCAGCTTGGCTACGGGTGGTGCGACAATCTGCATCCGGATGATTTACAAGCGATTCGCCGGTCCTTTCACACCGCCTACGCCAACCGCGAGCCGACGGAAATGGAGTACCGCCTCAAGCGAGCGGATGGTGAATACCGCTGGGTCCTCGATCACGGAGTCCCTCGGTTCGCCCCGGATGGTGAGTTCGTGGGCTACATAGGATCATGCAAAGACATCACCGACCGTAAGCGAGCCCAACAAGCTATCGAGCGGGCAAACGTTTTGCTGGAGCAACGCGTTGCCGAAAGGACGACTGAACTAACGAACGCTAATGATGAACTGGAAGGCTTCACCTATTCGGTGTCGCACGACCTTCGCGGCCCCCTAAGAGCCATCACCGCCACCAGCCGCATTCTCATGGATGAGTGTTCAACGCAGTTGAACACCGAGCACATGCAGATGCTCTCACGCCAAGCAGAAAACGCTACACGATTAGGCACGCTTATCGACGACCTGCTCAAGCTCTCTCGACTAGCAAGACAAGAGATCGTCCGCTCCCTTGTCGACCTGAGCACGTTGGCAGAGGAAGTGGTCGAGGAACTAGCGACCCGCGACCACTGCAGCCCGATCAGCTTCGATATCGAGCCCGACCTTAGTGCCCACGCCGACGAAAAGCTGATCCGGTTCGTTCTGCTCAATCTGCTTGAAAATGCCTGCAAGTTTTCGCCAAACGGAGGCGTGGTCAAATTTGGGCAACGTGGAAACACATTCTTTGTCGAAGACTCCGGCATCGGCTTCGATATGGAGTACCTACCAAAAGTGTTCTTGCCCTTTGAGAGGCTCGTCCGAGAAACAGAATTTCCCGGCACAGGTATCGGACTGGCCAACGTCAAGCGCATCGTCGAACGCCACCGTGGCCGCGTTTGGGCCGAATCCAAGCCCGGCGAAGGCGCGACCTTCTACTTCACAATTCCCTAGTGTAAAGCTTGTTCCTCCCCTTGCGCGGAGAAGAGGTTTGTAGGGTTCTGGAACCCCTCTTTCATTCGCTATTCAACTGATCCCTAGGACCTAAGAGACACAGCACCAGAATCCCTCAGCACATCAATCACGCGCTGCTTCGTATGAACCCAGGGGCAGACGCTGCCGACTCTTCGAACTGCCCGCTTCAGGGCCCGATGCCGCTCTTCGCGATCATAATCTTCCCACCGGTTCACATCCCCCTGGACTAGACCGTACATCAATGGGCGGCTCGCAACTTGCGAGGCCAGGTACTTGAGGGTCGACAAAGCCTGCTCGTCGACACTGATCGTTCGCATCTGGTTACTGAGCATAAAGCTAGTATACGACAGATATGTAGAGTTGCGTCTACCTATTCAGACTTTCTTGGTTTGGCAGGAGCAGCGAAGAGCGTGACGCCCTTTGAATTGTAGAGTTCAAGCTGCGGATCGTCCTCATTCATGTTGGCGGAGAGCATCGCCCCGTTCTTGCTGATGATAGACATGCGGGCGTTCTTCGGACCAACCTGGAGGCCCAACGTGGTGTCGTTGCTGCCATCTGTCTTAGCGCTGTTAAGCGTAAAAGCACCCGTTTCAGGACCCACTTCCCACCAGCTCCGCTTCTCTCCAAGGCCATCTCGCAGGATGATCGATCCACCACTGTCGCCCCGCGCTCCCGCAAGGGTAATCAGCGGGACTCCGCGATCATCCACGACCTCAAGACGCTTCACTCGGACCGTATCAGAAGCGTTCTGCCATCCGACGAGGGCCAGCAACGGAACCACCATACAAACGGCACAGGCGAGCGTCAGCGTTCGATTCCTCCGCTCGAGGCGCTCGATACGAGCAATGAGTTCTTCTTGCTTCTGACCTATATGACGCCCGAGCGAGTCCCCAGCGTTTATCTGGGCGCGACAACCGGCGTGTACTTGCGAAATTTTGCTTCGACGAACATGAACAGCGCATAGGCCACGAGCCCCAAACCCGTCGCAGCAAGCAATATGGGCCCATACGGAGCGCTCGCAATCGCCTGCAACGATTGGTCGATGCCCCCAGCCTTATCTGCATCGTGATCCTTCGCTGCCCAAAGCAGGAAGCCTCCCGTGATGACAAAAACCACCCCTCGAGAGATGTTGCCGATCTTGCCGCTGATCTCGGCCGTCCGTCTTTCCTTTTCCGACATCTCTCCGGTCCGAAGACTTTCCATGAATTTGCCGGTCCACCCCTTGTAAACCTGCAAGAACCCCGTCCCAAGAATGATCAGTCCAATAGCCGCAAGTAACCAAACGCCAAAAGGCAGAGCCATGAGCCCAGAAGCCTGCTGTTCCGTATTGTCGGCGCTCTTCTCGCCCATCGATGCTTTGATTGCGGCAAATCCAACGCCTCCATAGATCAGCCCGGTGACTCCGTTGCCGATTCGCTTGAGAGGCTTGTCCCCTTCTGGGTTGAGGGTAGCCATCACCAGCTTGAAAAGCGAATAGCAAAAAAGCCCCGCCCCCAGAACGATCAGGAGCACCTCTCCAAACGGTTGTTCGGCGATAGAATTGATCGCTCCCTTTTTGTCCGTGGTCTTGCCGCCGTCGCTCGTAGCTGCGACAAACGCGAGAATCCCGATGATTCCGTAAATGATGCCCTTTGCGGCATAACCAATTCTTCCGGCCGTCTCAACCCAAGGAGAGGCTTTTTGCGCCGCCCCTTTCGCGATATCTCCTGCTGTCATCTTTGCTTCTCCCCGCCGTTTGGACCTCAAACCAATTCAAAGAGTTCTCAACGTCTCAGAGGTGCGTACAATACACTATCTTCTGGAGTAGAATCCCCTTGAGCGAGAAGCTCGATGAGCCCCAAAGCGCACGCTAGATGCGACGGGGCTAAAGCGACAATAGCCGCCCTGGACCGCAAACGAATAGCGCATGTGTCCACACAAAGGGCGGCATTTTTTGTGCTCCTGAAGTTGCTTCCGCGCCCCTTTGGCCCCCACTTTCGTCTTGAAGTTGCGCTGAATCCTCAAGAAGCCGCGTTTGTAGGTAGCAGAACGTGCGCGAGGGCGTTATAATCGCATGGACATCCCGAAGGAGGGACTGGTTGGCTGGAGTCGCGTTTAAGGGAATTACCAAGATTTTTGGAAAAGATGTTCGTGCGGTCGATAATTTAAATCTCGACATTCGCGACAAGGAATTTATGGTCCTCGTGGGACCGTCGGGTTGCGGAAAAACGACCGCGCTCAGAATGGTCGCCGGGCTGGAGGAATCCACCGACGGCGACATTATGATCGGTGACGTGCGCGTCAACGACGTGCCGCCGAAGGACCGTGACATTGCGATGGTCTTTCAGAACTACGCGTTGTATCCGCACATGAACGTGTATGACAACATTGCGTTCGGTCTGCGCCTGCGGGAGCTCAAGGGCTTCCTGTGGCAAGTGAGCCACATGGCCGAGGCCAAGAAGATCAAGCAGGACATCGACTCGCGAGTGCAGGAAGTCGCGAAAATGCTGGATATCGACAAGTATCTGCATCGCAAGCCAAAGGAGCTCTCCGGCGGCCAGCGCCAGCGTGTCGCCCTTGCCCGCGCCATTGTGCGTAAGCCCAAAGTCTTCTTGATGGACGAGCCTCTCTCGAACTTGGACGCCAAGCTTCGCGTTCAGACTCGAGCTGAGCTGATCCGATTGCACCGCTCTCTGGGAATCACGACCATCTACGTCACCCACGACCAAGTGGAAGCCATGACCATGGGCCAGCGAATGGCGATCATGAAAGACGGCGTGTTGCAGCAGTGTGACGAACCCGAAAAGGTTTATCACTCGCCAGCGAACAAATTCGTCGCCAGCTTTATCGGCTCGCCCCCCATGAACTTCATCCCGGCACAGATCGTGTCGGAAGGTGGCAACACCTACGTGGACGCGGACGACTTCCGCTTCTTGTTGCCGGCAGGCCATGCCGCAGCTTCAAGGGCAGGTAAAGGTGTGACCCTCGGCATCCGCCCCGAAGACATCTTCGATATCCACGTTCCTTCGAACGTGTCACCGACGGAGGCCAACACCATCACCGCTACCGTAGACGTGCTCGAGCCTCTCGGCCCCGAGTACGTGGCCTACCTAAAGGCCGGACGGCATAACATAACGGCAACGATTTCCAACGAGACTCAAATCAAGGAAACCAAGGACGCCCAGTTCGCGGTCAACCTTGAGCGCATCCATCTCTTCGATAACGAAACCGAAGCCGCAATCCGATAACGAAGGAATCATCCGGTTCCTCCCCTTGCGCACCGCGCAGGGGGAAGCTAAAAAGGGGTTCCGCGTGGCCCTTTCATCCGATCCCTCCACATTCACAAATGTGGAGGGATTCCCGTTCGAGCTTTGGAGACTATAGCCTCGCAAACCCTACGGTAGAACGAAGGACAGGTGCTTGGAAACAGCCATCCCCGCACCATTCTTATAGGTCACGCGTAGATAATAAGTCTGCCCGCTTGTCAGCGCGAGTTCCTTCAGAACAACAAAGTTGTTCTTCTCTGGAATGTCCGTGTCCGCCTTAACATTGAAGGCATTGAACGAAGTGCCAATTCGGTATTGCACGGAATCTAGCCCCGTTTCTGGGTCGTAACCCCAATGCTTGATCCGTATAGACGTAGCGCCAGAACTCGTTAGCAAAAGATTCGCAGCAACCGGACCTGTCTCGTCACCGGTATAGGTGCCGGTCCAGAAATCGGTGCCTGGCGCGTCGCAACCCGCAATGATCTGCACGGCTTTGACCTTCTTCTTTCCGAAGGCGATAGCCGTGACATCGTAGGTCCCTGGCGGCATGATGTCATACCGATACATGCCGTGCTGATTGGTCGTGGTCACATAAGTGAAGGTTCCCCCGCGCTTCTTTGCCGAAACCCTTACGTTGGCGATAGGCGTGCCGTCCGCGTAAACGATCCCCTCCACTCCCCCGCCCTGCGATGCCCGGGTTGTCGTTCCGTTCATAAGCGAATCCATATTCAGCGATCCGTAGCCTTGGTAGTATTCCCACCCGCCATAGGGTGCTCCCATGATGCTGTCTGCGGATTGTTCGAGCGCCTGATGGGTGAGCACATTGCGCCAAGCCCCGGCTCCCCAACCCTTGCTCGCAAAATAGTTGCCCGCTGCGCCGGCAACGATCGGTGAAGCCATAGAGGTACCCGCCACGTAGCTGTAATTCCTCGTGTAGGGCGGATAAACCCGGCCTGCATTGCTTAGCGCCTCCATGGTTCCTCCGGTTCGCATCGAGGTCGAATAAACGAACTGAATCACCTGAGAAAACTCGTCAGGCTGATGGACATCTCCGCCCGGTGCGGCAATATCCACGTAGGAGCCGGTGCCCGTATAAGTCGTCGCGGGAATCTGCCCGGGACCATTCGCCGAAACGGCGAGCGCGCCGCTGCACGCGGCAGGATAGATCGGCCCCAAGTCGCCGCCTCCCGCACCATCTTCATTGCCCGCCGCCACGACCAGCGAACCCTGCTGGAACGCCGAGGTCACGGCATCCTGGAAGATGAGCGAAAAGTTCTCCGTGCCCAGGCTCATGTTGATGACGGCAGCTTTCTTCGCGGTCGCCTCAAGCATCGCTCCGACTGCATCCCAGTCACTACCGTTGCCATCATCGCCAAAGACCCGAAGGATCATTCCTCGGCAGGTGTATCCCGTCCCGAGCGTTCCTTGATTCACGCTTGGGCTAAAAGCACCGTTGTTCCCTGCCGCAAGAGCAAGGCCGGCAACGTGCGTCCCGTGCCCGTGCGAATCGTTAGTCGAACCTCCAGACTGGATCTCACCAAGGATAAACTGCTTGGAATAGCTATGGATGAGTTGGCCACCCAGGGTCGTATTCGTGCTCGTTCCGCCCGCGTTCCTGAAGTCCGGATGGTTCATGTCGCACCCGGTGTCGATAATCGCAATGATCGGCCCGGATCGGGGCTTGCTCGCTGACGTGTACCACGTGTTCGGCCACGCGCTCCAACCTCCCATCGCTTGGGTGTCATCTAGGTGCCAGAGCCTTCTAAATGTGGGAGGCTCATCGGCAAAGCTCAATATGTAAGTGGGATCGGTTTCAACGTAGTTCCAGTCCGGATCGTTTGGATCAGTCCACAGAGGATAAATCTTGTTTAACGGTTCGATGTACAGAACGTCTGGATTGCCTGCAAACTGCTTCTTCGCCGCTTCATAGGTGAGAATGGAGGGGTACTTCCAAAGGGTCCAACCCGTATCTCTCATGCGAGCCGCGAACGTCACATTGTCCGCTGTGGCCAAAGCAGAGTCTGCGACACGCTGTGGCGTGACGGACACCTGAGCATCAGCCTGCACTTGGGCGGCCACGCTCGGGCGGAACTTGACCTTGAGATATCCAGGGATGGTCTCGTTCTTTTTACCAACCGGAATGCCAGGTACAGGGCGCTGAAAAAGCCTGCCAGATTCGGCATAAGCTGCGCCAAAAGAGGAAACTGCTGCCATGGCAGCTACTATCCATCTCATCATAAATTTAGGGCTCCAATGGGACGCCGCTCGCGCCCCCCAACCATTGTATGGTCATTCCACAGGATTTCAATGTTTTCTGCGATCCTTTCTTGGGCCCAGGCAGTCATAGGGCCTAATCCTCCTCCTGGGAGCTGACTTTATGAGGAACTTTGCCATTTTTTCATTTTCTATCGGGGCCGTCGTTGGGATAGGCATGGCATCGCAGATTCTTAACGGCTCCTTCGACGTGGCTCCGGTGACGCAGGGCCCATTGGTTTCAGTCGCATCCACTCCGCTGCGGATGTCCCACAAGATTGCCCAGGTCCGGAAGCCCACTCCGGCCCCTAAGCAGATGATAAGAAAGCGCGTGTACCGGAAACGCAGCCGAGTTGTCCAAAAGCCGGTGAGCGAAGCGGAAAAGCCGGTGAGCAAAGCGGAACAGCCGATGAGCCAAGCGGAAAAATCCATCTCCCAGATGGTCAGCAGCGGCCTAGCTAACTAGCGTGTCGGTATCCTTTCAGCGCGATGGATCCTGCTTCCCGCGCTGCTGAGCTTAGGGCCGACTTGGAGAGGCACAACTACCTCTACTATGTGCTTGATTCACCGGAAATCGATGACAGCGCCTATGACCGCCTCTTCCAACAGCTTGTCGCCCTCGAGACCGCCGATCCTTCGCTGCGCACCACCGACAGCCCGACCCAGCGCGTAGGAGCCCCTCCCGTCTCCCGTTTCCCCTCGCACCGCCACCGCATGCCGATGCTCTCCCTCGACAACGCCTTTGACGAAGAGGCGCTGAGAGCATTCGACGAACGCGTCCGGCGTGGCCTCGGCGGGGTCGATCAGGTGGATTACTTCCTCGAGCTGAAATTTGATGGCGCATCGCTCTCCCTGACCTACATCGACGACGTGCTCTCGATGGCGGCTACTCGCGGAGACGGAGCGACCGGAGAGCAAGTGACGCCCAACGCCAGAACAGTCGGCGGAATCCCCTTCCGCACTCAGACCGCTATGCTCGGCGAAGCAGAAGTACGCGGCGAGGTCGTTATGTTCAAAGCGGTCTTCGAAGAGCTTAATCGCGATCGCCTCGCCCGAGGAGAGCAGGTATTCGCCAACCCTCGCAACGCCGCCGCCGGAGGCCTCCGGCAATTGGATAGTCGCCTGACTGCGAAACGCCGCCTCAGATTCTTCGCCTATGGCCTAGGTGCCGGACCGCCACTGGCGTCCTCGCAATCCGAAACGCTCGCGCGCCTGCGCAAAATGGGCTTCGCAGTCCACGAGGGTGCTCGCGTGGTGCGCGGACTGTCCGAAATGCTCGAGTTCATTTCGGACACGCAAGCAATCCGGACCGCCCTCCCATTTCAGATCGACGGAGTCGTCATCAAGGTGAACGACTTCGATCTCCAGGATGCTCTTGGCTTTACCGCCCGAGGCCCCCGATGGGCGATCTCGTACAAATTCCCCGCCGAGCAAGTGTTTACGCGTCTGAACCGGATCTTCGCACAAGTCGGACGCACGGGAGCCATCACCCCGGTCGCCGAGCTGGAGCCCGTGCAGGTGGGGGGAGTCATGGTCACGCGTGCCACTCTTCACAATTATGAGGACCTCGCACGCAAAGATGTCCGGGAAGGGGATACCGTCATCGTTCAGCGAGCCGGCGACGTCATTCCCGAAGTTGTGGGTCCCGTTCTAGACAAGAGAATCGGCGATCATCCCGCCCCATCAGAACCGACGATCTGTCCCGAATGCCGATCCGAGCTGACCCGCAGAGCCTCAGAAGTGGTTCCCCGCTGCCCAAACAAGGCCTGTCCTGCTCAGGTCGCCGCCAAGATCAGGCACTTCGTGACGCGCAAGGCAATGGACATCGAGGGCCTCGGAGAAAAGCTCATCGATCGCTTCCTCGAAACCGGACTCTTCGCGGACGTCGCCAGCATTTACCGCCTGCGCGAACACAGGGATGTCCTCATAAAAATGGAGCGCTTAGGGGAGCAGTCGGTAGACAACCTCCTGGATGGAATCGAAGAGAGCAAGAACCGCGCGCTTCCGCACTTCCTATTCGGACTGGGTATTCGCGGCGTCGGAGACAAGGGTGCCCAGGAGATTGTTCAAGAGCTGCGAACGCTAGAAGCGATCCGGGCCGCCGATTACGCAACGTTCATAGCGATCCCAAATGTTGGCCCGGCGACCGCATCCGAGCTCCAGGAATGGTTTGAAGAGCCGGACAACCAGCGCCTGCTCGATGAAATGCTGAAGCTGGGAGTAGCCCCGACCGAAGCCGAAGGGCCCGTGAGCGATCAATTTAGCGGACAAACCTTCGTCTTCACAGGCAAGCTCGAGAAATTGGCTCGCGAAGACGCCGAAGAGATCGTTGCCAAGCTAGGCGGCAAGTCATCCGGCAGCGTGTCAAAGCTGACGTCTTTCGTCGTTGCCGGCCCCGGTGCCGGGTCAAAGCTAACAAAAGCAGAGTCGCTCGGAGTTCCTGTTCTAACCGAAGACGAATTCCTCACCAAACTCCCCTTCCCCTTCCAAGGGAAAGGGGCCGGAGGAGAGAGTCCGTGAACGAGTTCCTCGTCGAGTTTCCCCCCGGCCGCCTCGACCTAAGACTTTGTGTCTCCAGCGGCCAGGTTTTTCGCTGGCAAGAACTTCCGGACGGGCGCTGGCTGGGCGTGGACGGCCCCGACTTCTACCTCGTAGAGCTGCTTTCAAATTCCGAAGCGCGGGTCCAATCAAACACCACGCGAGAAGCTTTCTGGTCCCTCTTCCGCCTCGACTGGGACGCCGAGCAGATTGAGGAGAAGATTCGCTCTTGTGATCCCTTGCTCGAGCCCTATCTAGGTGCCATGCAGGGCCTCCGCGTCATGAGGCCCACCGCGTCGGAAGAGACCTTTTTCAGCTTTCTTTGCACCCCTAACAACAACGTGGCCCGGATCACCCAAATGGTCCGCCAACTCGCCTCGTATGGACCCTTGGTGGCTGAGATCGAGGCCGTGCCGGTCCACCTCTTCCCGAGTGCCGAAATGATCGCTTCGATTCCTGAGTCGGAGCTGCGCGAACGGAAGTTCGGCTATCGGGCGGGCACCATCACTTCCGCCGCGCGTCAGTTGCTGGATCGCGGCCCGGGTTGGCTGGATGGCTTGAAGTCCGTGCCCTATTTGGAAGCGCATGAAGCCCTGATAGAGATCAAAGGCATCGGGCGGAAACTGGCCGATTGCATCGCGCTGTTCGCTCTGGATCACACCGAGGCGGTTCCGATCGATACGCATCTTTGGCAGCAGGTTGTGAGGCTGTACCGGCCGGAGTGGCAGGGCAAATCGCTGACCGATGCGAAGTATCTCGAAGCGGGAGCGATCTTTCGCGAGCGCTTTGGGCCGTTGGCGGGATGGGCGCACCAGTATTTGTTCTACGACAACCTGCTGAATTCGCGAACCCGCTAGGAAGAGCCTTTAGAAGCGTAGTCGCGGGCCAAAGGAGACCGGTTCTGAACCACATTTGGGATCATGAGCAACCTCATTGCGGTTGATCCCCCGCACATACCCGTTCTGAATGTTGTTGTAATACCTGGAAAATAGCTCTACACCTTCAACGAGTTATTGGACTGGGGGTAGAGCACCTCGAGGGGATCCGCGCCAAAGCCAAAGGTACGGAGGCGACCTTCGGAAGGCAACGTTGTGCGATCGACATGCACCAAACGGAACTCAACGGAATCGGGGAACCAGTAGGTTCTCTCGATAGTTGATTCCGCTTCGGCATTGTAGGTTGCCAATGCTGCTGCTTCAACCTGGTCCGGCAAAAAGAAACGATACCTTCTCAACGCAGACTACGTAGATTGACGCTCTAACACCTCAATGAAGCCACAGTAACGGTCAAAATGGTATCCTTTGAACCTGTGACCAACGAGCCGCAGGCTGAGAAGACCTGCGTTTATGATCCCCTCCACGAGTTGATGGCTCGCTTTGAGAACGTGAAGGCGGGGCCGTCTAATGCCGATCCGTTTGAAGGATTGGGCGTCGAAGACCGCCTGAAAAAGCACATCGTCGACGGCATAAAAAAGAACCTCGATCGAGATATCCAGGACGCCCTCGTCAGCTATACCCCTCTCCAAATCATCAACGAGATCCTGCTTGACGGAATGAAAACCGTCGGAGAGCTCTTTGGCTCCGGCAAGATGCAACTCCCCTTCGTGCTCCAATCCGCGGAAGTCATGAAGACCGCAGTAGCCCACCTGGAACCCCTCATGGAGCGGGTCGAAGGCTCCGAAAAGGGCTCCATCTTGCTCGCCACCGTTCAGGGCGACGTGCATGACATCGGCAAAAACCTCGTTGACATCATTCTCACGAACAACGGCTATCGTGTGGTCAACATCGGAATCAAACAGCCGATCAACGCCATCATCGAGAAGACGCTCGAGCACAAGTGCGAAGTCATCGGCCTCAGCGGACTTCTGGTGAAATCGACCCTCGTCATGCGAGACAACCTTGTCGAAATGAACGAGCGCGGCTTACACACGTTTCCCGTCATTCTGGGCGGCGCAGCGCTCACCAGGGCGTATGTCGAGCATGACCTTCGCGCCATCTACAAGGGCACCGTCTACTACGCCAAAGACGCCTTCGAGGGCCTCGATCTCATGGGCCGCCTTGGCGATCCCGCCAGCGAATCCGAGATAGTCGAGTTCGATGAAGAAGCCCCTCGCTCGCACCGAACGCATGAGCTGGGCGAAGAACTCTATGTCTTCACCGGAGAGCGATCCGAAGTGGCACCCGTTGGCGATCCCCCGCCCCTTCCCTTCTACGGCGAGCGGAAGCACACCCGGTTCGACGTCTTCGAGCTCTACAAGTACATCAACCCAATCGCGCTCTTCCGCGGCCAATGGCAATTCAAGCGCCCCGAAGGAATGTCCAATCCAGACTTTACAAAGTGGCTGGACGACCATGCCGGCCCGGTGTTTGAAAGGCTCAAACGGGAGCTCGCTTCGGTCATAAAGCCTAAAGTGAAGTGGGGCTACTTCCCGTGCAAGAGTGAGGGAAATGACCTTGTCATCTTCGAAGAAGATCGATCTACAGAACGCTCCCGCTTTCGATTTCCCCGGCAGCGCGAAGGCAAGCGCCTGTGCCTCGCAGACTTCTATTCGCCCGAGATGGACAGCGTGGCTTTCCACGTGGTGACCGTAGGCGAGGATGTGAGCAAGCTGGAGAAGGAGCTTTTCGCCTCCGGCGACTACAAGGACTACTTGTACGTTCACGGAATGGGCGTCGAAACCGCGGAGGCGCTGGCCGAGTATTGGCACAAGCAGATCCGAAGCGAGTGGGGCATCGATGACCAAGAGCCATCGGATATGCGACTCCTATTTAGCGCCAAATACCACGGGGCCCGCTACTCCTTTGGGTATCCGGCTTGCCCAAATCTGGAGGATCAAGCTCAGCTCTTTGAGCTGCTCAAGCCGGAAGACATAGGCCTCGAGCTAAGCGAAGAGTTCATGCTCGTGCCCGAGCAAAGCACCAGCGCGATCATCGTTCATCACCCTGAAGCCAAGTACTTCAACGTTAAATGAATCGATTTCGATGAGTTCTGCGGGTTTTGGCCCTATACTGAACTATCAGGTTCTCTCCCGCACCGAAATCGGGCGCTCCTTTCCGCAAAGCCGGAAACAGCCCCACCGCTCTCGATCAGCTCCCTGTGATTGCGGATTATCTAGAAGGCCGTTGGTCGGCGGACGCATGCTCGATCGGCGACGCCGTTCAAGCCTGCTGTGGCAGCCATCTAGGTGTCTCCGTCATGGAGGCGATCCGAGTCCGAACGTTTCCCTTGACCGTGAACGGCTGGCAGCACCTCAGCGGCAGAACCGAAGCCGACGTTTTGGCAATGCTGCGCAAGGTCCCCGCACCGGAAGCGACCTAAAGGCGAGCCTTTTTCCGCTTCGCTACGTACGTCCGCCAATCCCAGTGTGCCGGGTCGTCTGAAAGCAGAAGTGGCTCAGGTGCGGCTATTCGAACCGCCAATCTACTCAGGGCCGCATCTTGCGCTTTGAGAAACGCGCTGTCTCCGAACTGCTTGGTCTGCGTGCACTCGTCACAGACCGCTCTTAAGTTAATAGGTCGGTTGCACGCCGTCGTAATGTGGTCGAAAGTCGTTGCCGGCACGCCGCAGACTTGGCACACGCCGCCGTCTCGTTTCAAAAGCTGCTGCCAAGTTCTAGGCGTGACGAGCCGCTGCCGCAGCGGATAGCCGCCTCCCAGCAGGTGCCAGAGCACCTGGCCGAGGGATGTCTGCCGTTCACGATCACGAATTGAGCCGTCCGCTAAGCACCTTCGAAGTTGACGAACAAAAGCCGCCTGCTCGCGGCAAGATATCCCGCAATAGGGGCTGGCGTCGCTCGTTACCGTCGTGCCGCAATTCGGGCAAATCGTCGGATCCTCCTTCGGAGGTGGCGGATCGGAGCCAGGTAACGCCACCGCTCGCTCGATCAGCAAGGCCAGCGCCGGATTTTCCCCCCTCAGTTCTTGCAACTCCTTCAGAAGCGCTTCGAGGAGGATTGCCTGGGAGCTTTCTTCCATTTTCCAGTTGAATCGGATGACTCAGGTGCCGCAGTCCGGCACCCGTATCTCAGGTTCGATTGATAGCCGAAGAACCGGGAAGAATCACATCCCCGACAGCATACGAGCGGCGGATGTCTTGAAGAATGACCTTGGCGCGGTTGCCCACAAAGTTAGAGCCATCCAGCAACTCGACGTAGAAACCAGTGTCCGTCCAGCCCACGACCTTACTGGAGCCTTCGAAAGCCGAACGCCGAACGTTTGCCTCCAAAACCTGGGCTCTGCGGAAGCCCATGTAATGCCGATCAAACTCTTCGATGGTCCCAGAGCGAATCTCGTATTCTTCGTACTCCATGTCGAAGTTAGCGCGAATATAGATTCCCCGCCGCATCTGGTGTTCAAGCTCTTCCACATTCTCGCCATCGAGCCCGATGAGCGCTTCGACCACCGCAGGATGGCATTCGACGATAAACGCGTTGCCCTCCTCCATGATCTGCCGCCACATATCTCGCTCGATCCATAGGCTGACCGTTTCCTTGCTCGCGATGCGGCCAATGCCCGTGCACATCGGACAAATCTCGGTAATTTCTTGCGTGACCGATTCGCCCGTGCGCTTCCGTGTCAACTCGATAAGGCCAAGACTTGACACCCGCCCCACCCGAGTTCGCGCCCGGTCTCGCTCCAAGCCACTTGTGAAGTGGTCCATCAGCCTCTTCCGGTCGGCTTCAGATTCCATATCGATAAAGTCGCAAACGATGATGCCGCCCATGTCTCGAAGCCTTAGCTGTCGCAGGATTTCATCGGCGGCCTCCATGTTGGCCTTCAAGATCGTGTCGTTCAACGAAACGTTTCCGACCTGCTTGCCGGTATTCACGTCGATGGCCGTCAAAGCCTCCATCTCGTCGATCACCAAAGAGCCACCCGACCGGAGAGGCACCTTGTGCTGCATGATCCTATCCAGCTCTTTCTCGATACCGTGGAAGTCGAAGATCGGTGCTTCCTTGTCGTAAAGCTCGATCTTGTCCCGAAGGTGTGGAGCCACCATGTTCGCCACCAGGTGCACCTTTTCAAATTCGTCAGGATCGTCGATGACCATCCGCGAAATATCCTCGCCGAACATGTCTCGAACCGTTCGGAAAAGGAGCGTCTGATCCTTGTGTACGCAAGCGGGAGCGCGCATCTTTTTCGCCGCCTTCATCACATCTCCCCACAGAACCTGAAGGAAGGCCACGTCCTGCTTCAGCTCGAATTCGGTTCGTCCCTCGCACTCCGTTCGCATGATGAGGCCGAAGCCTTCAGGCACGATATGATCGCCGATCTTGCGCAATCTTTCTCTTTCGGAACGATCTTCGATCTTGCGGCTGATCCCTACACTGCCCGCTTCCGGAAGCACGACCACGTAGCGGCCAGGCAAGGCGATCCGGGTGCTGACTCGCGCGCCCTTGGTGCCCCGCGGCCCCTTGGTGACCTGCACCATAAGCTGTTGACCCTGCTTGAGGAGGTCCTTGATCTTGCGCCTGCGCAATTCGCTACGCTTGACGCTCGCCGGCGAGTTGTCGTTGTTGCCGTCGTCGGGAATGATGTCGGCCACGTAGAGGAAGGCGTTGCGCTCGAGACCGATGTCCACAAACGCAGCGTCCATACCGGGCAGAACGTTTTGAACGATGCCCTTGAAAATGGACCCGACAACCCGCTCCTCCCGCTCCACGCGGTACTCCATGAGCTGGCCATTTTCCAGGAGTGCGATTCGTGTCTCACGGTTGGAGACGTTGACGATAATTTCTTTCTTGACGGCGCCGTTGGTTCTGGGAGCCTGCGGCTCGGAGGTCGTCTTGCGGCGCGGCTGTCGCGGGCGGCTGGTTCTGATCATAAGCAGTCGGGTTAAGTTGTCCGCAGTGTACCGTGATCAAGATTCCGCTCCCTGAACTTCCGCCGAGCGTGCTTCCCACCACGACACAATTGCGGCCTCCCACGACCCCCGGAAGAACTCGTCGATATAGCCCTGATAAGTATCAAAGCGAGCCGAATACGACCGCTTTAGAGCCTCCTGGGGCGTATCCAGCCACTGCGCCCACGCCACCAGCGCCTCTTCAAGCAACCGCGCACCCTCCCCGGAAGAACCCAACCGAGGATCCGATCCGAGAACCGCATGCTCGCCCACCCGCAATTCGCTTGGAAGCACCTCGAGCCGAACCAAGTCAGCCCTAATCGCAAGCAACTGAGACGTCTCATAACGCCCCGCGTGATCGAGCAGCTCGTCGGAAGCGAGCACTTCCAGCGGAGTGCCCACAAAGACCCGCAGGCCCTCGAGGTCATCCATGGCCCGCAGGGCAGCTTCAAAGAGCTCCACTATGTGCCCCTGCGCGTAGTGTCCGGTCACGAGCGCCACCGTTCGCGCCCCCGATCGATAGAGACCAGTCAGAAAATCGTCGAGAAGCAGCCTAAACGTCTCTGTCCGAACCTGCAGAGAGTGGCGATGAGGCAGCGTCGTGATCGGCGTGTACATCGCTGGCAACAAAACGCCCTCCGTGCGATCGGCCAATTCGCTCGCAAACCACTCAGCAACCAGCCCGTCCAATCCCAGGGGCAAATGCGATCCATGCCACTCGAGGGCGCCAATCGGCAAGAAGGCACAAGCCCCTCGGGCCCAAGCCGCATCGAGATCGTCCGGAAAAGCCTCCACATACCGCATAGCCGCCCCCACATCTTACTAAGCTAAGCTTTACGCTCGTTATGCAGAAGCTTGCCACGGTGCTGGGAAAGCAAGGCGCGGGTCTCGTGATCGTGATCGTCGCTCTTGCGATTGTCATGGCATCCTTCGCCGGCTCCCACGTCAACCGTCTTACTGGTCAAAGCGTCAACAACTTTCTCAACGCCGGCACCCTGATCCAAGTAGCTACGGACACGAGCTTCTTTGCCATCATGGCCGTTGGCATGACCGTAGTGATCATCTCAGGAGGAATCGATCTTTCCGTGGGATCGATCTATGCTCTCAGCGGCGTTACTAGTGCCCTCGTGCTCCGCGCAGCTGGCAACACCTCGCCCCTCCTTGCGGCGTGCGTCTGCATCGCCACCGGAGCGCTGGCTGGAATCCTCAACGGAACTCTCATTGCGCGGCTGGGAGTTCATCCGTTCATCATCACCTTGGGCACGATGTGGGTTTACCGAGGCATCGCCTTTGTCACCACCAAAGCTCAAAGCATCCTCGCTCCCGAGCAGCTCACCCAATTCACCAAGTCCAATCTGGGCCTCCGCCAAGACCTCTACCCGGTGCCTATGCTCGTCATGCTGCTCATGACCGCGGCTGGTTATGTCCTGCTTACCAAAACCGTTTGGGGCCGAAGAGTCTTTGCGATTGGCGGCAATGTCGAGGCCAGCCGGTATGCGGGCGTTCCTATCGGCCGCGTGATCATCGGCGTCTACCTCTTCTCCGGGCTCACCGCAGGAGTTGCCGCCTTTCTGGGCAGCAGCTTCTATGGCTCTGCATCCTCTGGTGACGCCCAAGGCTACGAGCTCTTTGTTATCGCCAGCGCAGTCGTTGGGGGAGCTTCCCTCACGGGAGGGAAAGGGGCTGCTATGGGAGCCCTTTTGGGTGCTCTCCTTATCGTTATGATCCGGCAATCCATCCGCACTCTCGGCCTTGACCAAAACTACGAGTGGATCATCATTGGAGTCGCTATCATCCTCGCGGTCGTTCTCGACCGCCTCAATGCAATGCTTGCCGAAACCCGAATACGGCAAGCCCAATAGCGCCTGGGAGGACATCATCATCTTCCCCCTATGGGTTGTGACGGGATGTCCTGATGCGGCTTCGCCTCCGTTTGTTCATTTCGAGTCTCCGTTCCCCAAGGCCGGGGTGAAGGGGTGACGGGGTGAAAGGGGGTTCACCCTAGGTAATTTTGCTGGCTCCCGTCGCTTGTCGGCGGTGGGCGTGTATTTATTAGGTTTGAAACAGCGATTTCGTCAACCAGGAGGGGTGAAGATTGTCAAGCACCGGCAGGTGGGTGAGGCATGGACGGGGCTTTGCAACCCTTGTCGCGAGACGCTAAACTCTTACCAATGTCCGCCGAGTTCGTCAACCAGCTTCACTACGGAGACAACCTCGTCCGCCTTCGAGGGGAGGGAGTGGATAAAGCCATCCCCGACGAAGTCGCCGACCTCATCTACCTCGACCCGCCCTTCAACGCCGCCCGCAACAACAACCTGCTCTTCAAGCAGCACAAAGGCCAAGACTCCCCCGCCCAGATCATGACCTTCGAGGACACCTGGACCTACAGCCCCTTCCTCCTCCAAGAGTTCAAAAGCGAGCCGCGCAACTCCGGTCTGTTCGAGCTCATGGACAGCCTCCACCGCATCCTCGGCCCGTCCGAGATGATGGCCTACCTGCTCATGATGGCCCCTCGCCTCCTAGAGCTCCACCGCAAACTCAAAAAGACCGGCTCCCTCTACCTCCACTGCGACCCCGTCGCCAGCCACTATCTCAAAATGACTCCTCGGCCTAGTCTCCAGGCCGCAAGACCTTATCCCGATAGCCGGGTTGGACTGAAACACTGATGGCAACACCGACTCCGAGGACCGTACGTGAACTGATCGCGTGGTCGTATGCGAACCTCGCACGTGCTCACGCGGCCTTAGAAGATGGTGTCCCAAAGTACGACCGCAATCATTACATGATTAGGAACAAGCTCTACCACGGCCTCATTTCCGGGAAGATGTCGATGCGTTCTCTCTACGATGACGAGCGGATCAAAATGACTGCTCCGCAAGCCTGCTACTACTGTGGTAGCACGGTGAATCTCGCAGTGGACCACCTCATTCCCAAAATAAGGGGCGGGCCCGACGAAGCGGACAACCTGGTGTGGGCGTGTCGTCCATGCAACAGTTCGAAGCAGGGCCGAGACCTGCTCGCTTGGATGGAATCCAAGGAAACCTTTCCGTCAATCCTCCTCCTTCGGAGGTACATGAAGCTGGTCGCCCAGTTCTGCGACAGACAAGGCTATATGGATGCCGAACTCTCAGCAGTGACTGCGTTGGGAATGCCCTTTGACTTGCTACTGCTACCGACCAAGTTTCCGCCGATCACACAAATGAAGCTTTGGGTTTATCCAGATGTGTAGATCATTGCGAATCCGGTGCACAAGCCTCGGCTACCCCACCCAAAAACCTCTCGCCCTTCTCGAACGCATCATCGCCGCCTCGACTGACGAAGGCGACGTCGTTCTCGACCCCTTCGCCCTCCTCGAAAGAAAACAAGAAGGAGTCGGCAAAGCCACCGACAACCAAGACAACCTAGACCTGTAGCCCGGGGATGCAATCGTGCCCCGGTCCGGAATGAGAACCCCTCTCCACTCCGCGGGAGAGGCGCAGGGGTTAGGGGCTCCGGTCAGAAACCGAAAAAGCCCACTCTCCCCAAACCCTCAAAAACATCCGTCCCCAAGGTAGCCCGTCGCCCGTTTCCTCCCCTTGCCCGGATGTTCGTGCCGGGGAGGGGAGGTCAGGTGGGGGTCAACTCCGGACAGAAACCGAAAAAGTCCACTCCCTCCAATCACCGCGCATCATCATCAGAAAGCAGATCGAAGCCGAACCGAATGTTTCAATAAAGGGGCATAGATCCACTAGGCTCTATCCCTTGGAGAGAGCCTCCGGACGCCGACCTATGTTTGTTTGCGATGCCTCAATCGAGCTCGCGCTCATGAGCCTTGGCCGACCCACGAGTCGCTAGCGCGATTCGGTTGAGGCTGTCACCTGAGCGCCACCGCCAGCGGAGCCTCGAACGTAGCTAGCGGAGGCCGCACGACGAGAAGACGCTGTGGAGGATGGGGAAGAAGGGCGGCGTGGAGGAGCTGGAGGTATTGGGTATTGGGTGTTGGGTATTGGGGGAAGGGCGTTGGGCATTGGGCGTTTGGGGGGGAAGGGCGTTGGGCGTTGGGCGTTGGGGGAAAGGCGTGTGGGGGGGGTAGCTTTGGTTGTTTGGTTAGACCTTGAGCATGCTGACTGATTCTTTGTTGAAGCCGAATCGCTCGTAGAAGGCGTGCTTGGAAGTGAAAAGGTAGACCCACGCGCCGGGGGATGCTTTTTTTATGAGGCTGACGGCTTCTTTCATGATTTCTCCGCCGATATGCCGGCCCTGCCATTCGGGCAAGACGGCTACGTCCCAGATGCTGTACCAGCCGGGTGCGTCGAGCATGATTCGGACGACTCCGATGGCTTTGCCTTTTCCGTCGAGGGCCACTACACCGTTCCAGGAGCGACTGAGGATGTCGCGTGGCGGGTCTTTCTGATAAAAGCCTGCTCCGGCCACCCGTTCGTACTCTTCCTGGGTTGGGAGTCGATGTTCGATTCGGATTTCGGAGGGTAGGGATTGCGAGGCCGGGGTGGCGGTTACGGGATCGCCTCCGAATCTTCGGTGATAGCCGTTCAGATCTCGCACCACATATTCGCGGCGGCCCCACGGCTGGTTCTCGATCGGGGACACAATCATGGCTCCTCGCTCCTGATGAAGCGCATAGAGATCGTCGACTTGGAGGACGCTGACGTAGTGCTGGTGGCCTTCGATTTGGGCGGCAAGCTCTGGCATCAGTTTGAACATGATGGTGACGCTGCCCCAGGATGCAGTGCCAAATGTCGGCGGGGAGCCCCAGGGCCAAATTGTTGGGAAGCCGAGCACCTCTTTGTAGAACTCAAGGGTTTTTTCAACGTCGCTGACGGCGAAGATCGCTGAAGAGCTTGTGACCATGGGCTCGCTGCTCACTATTTCAAACCAGAATGTGGGCTCGACGAAACTGCTTTCCAGGCGATCTGCTGTAGCTCTCTTGCCTGGGCTGAAGTGAGATCGGTCATGGGCTGACCCCAAATGCTCTTGGTGACGCCGGTGGCTCCGACCGGTGACTCCTTGAACAGGGTTGCGAACATGACGCAAGCAATGAAGTAGTTACCCGTTCGGTTGAGGTGAATGTCGTCGGCCATCACTGCGCGGATGTTCTTCCCGAGCCAGGGGAGCTTGCCGGTTTGCAACTGGTCGTAAAGCATGCCCATTGCGGTATGTCCCGGCACTAGGTTCACGGGAGATCCTTTTGTGGAGCGCGGATCGCGGGTGACGTCATTGGCCACTTGGGCGAAGAGTTGGCCGTCTTTCTCGGTTCGGCTGCGCCAGGTGGGGAGGTCGGGCACGTCTTTCCACCAGTCGCCGTTATGAATGCCGACCCAGGTGGAGTAGAGGAACACCTTTGCTTTGGGATTGGCTTGCATCGTGTGGTTTCGCCATCGGATGGTATTGCCAAGGGTGTCTTCCCACTTAATGCACTCGGCAATGGCGACTCGCTCCGTGAGGATCACGGCGTCGAATGGGGGTTTCGCCTTGTCGATTTCGGCGCGCAAGTCGCCGTAGAGGTTGTCGGGATGCTTCTCGGCGTTGACGCTGTTTTTCCAGTTAGCGCTTAGCGGGCTGCCGTTGGTTATCTGCTCGTAGACGGTGATGGGCTTTTTCCGGCTCGCGGCGATCAGCCGGAGCATTTGCGGAATTTCGTGATTCATCAGCGAATGACCGACCATACCAACCTTGAGAGGGGCGGCGGTGGGGCCGGGAATGAGAGCGAGAAAGGCGACGAGCATTTTTCAGTTAGATGCTGCGGTTAAAAGCAACGTCACGCTTTCGAAGAGGCTGAGCCTTTTGCGTTTTTCCAAAGATCGTTGAGCATCACAATCTGGCCGCCGTGATAGGCTTCATGCTGGATCACATGGCCCAAGACCCAGCGCAAACTGTACTTGCCGTCTTCGCCGGGTCGGTCCTTTAGCGAATCCAGCTTCGGCCACTGCTTGATGACTTCTAATATGCGGGCGCGGTAACGATCGTGGAGGGCGAAGTACCAGGAGAGGGGCTGCGCGGGTGCATCGGGCCAGTGGGGGGCATCGACGTCGATCTCGTTCCACATGAGGAGCTGTTTGTCTTCGGCGGTGGTTTCGAGATCCATTACAAACTGTTCGAGCCAGAAGACTTCAACGATGATCATGTGCAGGAGAATCGCGCCCATGCTGGGGCCACCCGGTCGCGCGCGCCAAGTCGTTGCTTCGGGTCCGAGGTCGCCATCGAGCTCGCCTCGCCATTCGGTTGTGGCATCTAACAAAATCGCGCAGAGAAGGCCCGTTGGCTCTGGATAACCGGGCAGGGGTGCCACATCTCGAATCATGTGATATGATGGCCGCATGGTCGTCCTTACCGCTTATGCACACTTCCTACCTGACAGCATCGACGAGGCTTTGGCTGCTTGCACCGTCGTGCGCGGCCATTCGGTCAAAGAGCCTGGCTGCGAGCGATACGACTTCTACCAGAGCGCAGACGACCCTTCGTTGGTGGTGTTTGTAGAGGAGTGGACTTCGAAGGCTGATCTGGATAAGCATTTCGAGCAAGAGGCTTTCAAGGAATTCGGAGCGGCCATTGCGGGATTAGTCAGAGCGGCACCGGAGATCCGCATTTTCGAGGCAGTGCTTGTGTCGTAGGGGTTCCGGACCGGGCCGGATGGCATCCCCTGGGCTACGCGTTTAGTACGCGTAGTTGCCCACATGCGCCTCTTCCAAATAGCGTGCCAGCAGATCGATGCAGGCTTGCACATCGTCTGGATGCACCGTTTCGTTCACGGTGTGCACATATCGGGAAGGGATCGAGAGGGTGAATGAGGGGATGCCTCCGTGGAGACGCTGAATGGAACCCGCATCGGTCCCGCCGCGGGACAGAATCTCCATCTGGTGCTTGATCCCCTTGTCTTCCGCGATCGTGCGGAAGTGGTCGACCAGTTTTGGGTGGCAGATGAGCGAACTGTCCATGATCTTGATTGCGGCTCCATCGCCCAATCGCGTGATTTGATCCTGCTCGGGAACACCGGGAATATCATTTGCGAGCGTGATGTCCAGCGCCACGACAACGTCCGGCTGAATGGACCAACCACTTGCCGCCGCTCCGCGCAATCCGATCTCCTCTTGCACGGTTGCTACTGCGTACACATCGCACTCATGCTTGCCAAGCGCCTTAACCGCCTCGATCATCACGAAGAGGCCCACGCGGTCATCCATGGTTTTGCACGAAAAGTGATTGCCAATCTGGGCAAACCGGCCGTGCATGGTCACCGCGTCACCGATTCGCACCTTTTCCTTCACCTGATCGCCAGAGAGGCCAAGATCGATAAAGAAGCTGTCTAGGTTCTGGCCTTCCTTCTTTTCGCCATCTGACAAGAGGTGCGCGGGCTTGGTGCCGTACATCAGCGTTCCTGTTAGGGGTCCGGCTTTCGTTTGAACAATGACTCGCTGACTATTCATCTGCCGCGGGTCCCAGCCTCCGAGGGGGTTAAGGCGGAGGAAGCCGTCCTTGTCGATGAATTTGACGACAAAGCCGATCTCATCCATATGGGCGGCGATCATGACCTTTTTATTGCCGCTGCCCTTTTTGAGGCAGATCAAGTTGCCCATGGAGTCGGTGGAGACTTCGCAGAGGGGGGAGAGCTCGCGGCGCACGATCTCTCGGATGGCATCTTCGTAGCCGGAAACGCCGTGCGCTTCGCACAGCTCTTGAAGAAGGTCAACGTTCACGCGCCGATGTTTACCTTCCTTTGCTCTGCCGAGCGTGCGCTGGGCAGAGCTTTTGCACAAAGAAAGCGAGTTATCAGCCTTGTTTCAGGTACTGCTCGATGAACTTCTTGTAGATTTCAGCGAACTGAGGCTCTTTAATGTCGATGTTCGCCTTCGCTCGCATGGCATTCATTTCCTTTCGGATGTCGTTCTTGACGCGGCCTCGATCAAGCATGAGCTGCCTCCGAATGTTTCGGCGAAGCTTGGGGTCGAGGTCAAGCTTCTTCTCAGGAAGAATATCGAGCACCTGAAACTTAACAAACCGGTTGCCGCCATCGGCGGTTTGCGAGGCTACCCAAGCCGTAGATTGCCCAATTTTGACCGCTTCCACCGCGGTTCTCGCAACCGTGCTCAGCATGGCGAGAGGGACCGTTCCGTATTCACCGCCGTTCGAGCGACTGATGTCGGCGCTTAGTAGCTTTGCCACGTCATTAAATGGCTTGCCGGCTGAGAGCTCTTTGTCGACGGCCACCTTTTCAGCGTCCTTCTCGACAACGATGACCCGCAATTTCACTTGCTTGGGCACCGTGTACATGGTCGGCGTGTCCTTGTAATGCTTCTCTACTTCCTGATCGGTGACCGTGATACCGAAGCTGGAAATTTTGAACTGTGCCAGCTCGTATCGGATTTGGCCGTTAAGCTCTTCGGGAGTCCTTCCCAGAGCGGTCCAGTCTGACAGTAGTTTCGGATTATCCTCGGTGCGCGATTTAAGCTCGGCGGCAACTTCGATATCCGTGGGCAAGGCTCCTTTCTGCTTGGCAAGTTGAAGCACCAGACGCTCGGTGATGAGTTGCTCGAGGGTAAGAAATCCTGGAGGGGCTTCGAAAAAGTTGTCGCCATCGCGCTTGCCAACCCCTCCGAGGAACTCCATCTTGCGATAGTATTCGCCGCCTTTTACTTCTTCGCCGTTTACGATTGCGATCGTTCGGGCGGGGTCTACCTGGGCGACTGCTACGCCGCTGACGAGCAGCAGGGCTGCCGCGAACCATATCTTCTTCAATTCGATCTTCCGCATTTCTTTTCCTATCCCTGGAGTTTGAAGCATTCCCAGGGTCAGACGTGCGGTCTTCGCGGGAATGTCGCTGTTTCGGGTTGGGACGGGTCAAATGCCCGCTCACTATGCTTACGCTTCTAAAGCCTGGTCTGATTCCCCAAGAATGTCCTCTAAGACCCAAAAAGCTTAAACGCTTCTTGGGACCCGGTTGTGACGCCAAGCTCGGCATACATCGCCACCGCTGATTTCAGATGTTGGCGAAGTTCTGACTTGACGGCGCTACTTAAGGGGCGGCTGTCCTGATCCAGGACCTGGCCCGACAGATGATTGCCAAGATGCTCCGCCACAAAAAAGCTTGCTTCCAGGGCCTGAGTGGGGGCGATGCAGAGGGGGACGCTGAAGCCGACGGTTGCGCCCTGGTGGAGGGTGTCTTTCTGCACACTTCCTAGCGAGAACACATCCGTGAACCCCATCGGCGAGACGCTGAGCAGCGGGTAGGGGTGCTGGGTCGTGCGGTAGTCGAACGTGCCGCCAGGGGCAAAGTCCAGACCCAAGCGGGCGCACTCGATCCAGAGATCCTTCTCCTGAAACCCGCCGCGGTCGGCAAGGATATTGATCGAGAAACCCACGTCCAGATTGTCTTGGGCCATGACGAGGGTCTTGACGACCTTATCCACATCCGCGGGAGGAGGCAGGGGCATCGCCCGCCGGTTGATGTGCGGGCTAAACCGCTCGGCAAAGCTGAGGAGATGCTTAGCCGAGGCGGAACTGATATTGCCTTGAGCCGTGACAAAATCCCAGGCAAGCGCCAATGAATCGTACGAGCCATCCTGAGAAGTGGTCAGCCGCTGCCAGTTTAAGTCGCTTGGCCGCATGGCGAACAATTCTGGCTGGCCGAGGGCATTGTGCCATTCGGGGGTTATAAGTTGTGAGACCGAAGGTGCCATCATCGAGCGCGGGCCGACGAATTCGATCACGAACTGGACCTTGTGAAGCGGGCCAGACTTAGGGCTGTAGTTAATCTGCAGGGGTTGCAGGGCAATGGCTGGATCCGGCTTGAGAGGGACGCCGAACAGGTCCGGCAACCCAGAACTCACTCGGAATACTCCAGCTCTTGAAGGACGCGGGGGTCTTGTCGCCACCCCTCGGCCACCTTCACGTGCAGCTGCAAATAGAGCTTTCGCTCCAGCAGTTGCTGAATTTCTTGGCGTGCTTCCGTACCGATCTTCTTGAGGAATTGGCCCCCTTTGCCGATGAGAATTCCGCGTTGGCTGGCTTTCTCTACGAGGATCGTGGCACCGATGATCAGCATGCCGTCCTCTTCCTTCCAGTCGTCGATCATCACCGCGACGGCATAAGGAACTTCCTGACGGGTGGCGATCAGGATCTTTTCACGCACCAACTCGGCCGACATGAATCGGCTGGACTGGTTCGTGAACTCGTCCTCGGGGAACATCGACTCTTCCTCCGGCAACCGTTCGACGATCATGTCGATGAGCTTGTCCACATTGTGCCCTCGAGTGGCGGTGGTGAGCATAAAGTCGTCTTGGGTAATGCCGAGGAGCTCCAAGTAGGCATTCGAGTTGCGTTCCACATCTTCGGCTCGGAGAAGATCCATCTTGTTGAGGCAGAGCATGATCGGAACCTTCAGCTCCGATCGCTTGATCAGGGTGGCGACTTGCTTATCGATCTCGCCTGGGTGGTGTGAGCCGTCGGCAACGTAGACGACCACATCCACGTCCGACAGCGACATTCTCGCCTGGTCGACCATCTGCTTGCCAAGCTGCGTGTGGGCTTCGTGGATGCCTGGGGTGTCGATGAAGGCGATCTGGTACTCAGGCTCGCTAAGGATGCCGATCACCCGCTTTCGGGTGGTCTGAGGCTTGTCGCTGACGATCGAGACCTTTTGCCCGACCATGTAGTTGAGCAGTGTGGATTTGCCGACGTTCGGTTTGCCGAGGAGGGTAACGTAGCCGGCTCTGTGGGCTAGATCAGGCATTTGGCTCCTCGGAAGTGGCCCGAAGGCACAGTGCTTTGGGGCGTGCGGCCGCGGATCTCCGATGACCCTCCACATTGCGAATGGGGAGGGGTCGGGCGGGATAGGTTATTCGACCAACAGGGTCGGGCACCGGAAAGGCGGTGTCGGGCCACCGCACTCCATGCGCGGGAAGGCGGGGTCGGGCCACCGCACTCCATATTCATTAAGTTCGCTTCCTGAACATCACGCTCATGCCGATTTCTTCGTCGTATTGTCTTGCCGTCGCGGGTTCGTCTCGGCCACGATCGCGCGGATCTCTTCTCTTCCTACGCCTTCGACCAGGCTGCTCGCTCTCGGCGGTGGCCTGTTGAGGCTCTTCTGATATCTGAGGTGCGCGAAGGAACCAGTCTTCGGCCGCGTCGTCGGTATCGCCGCTGCCCATCCACTCGTCGAGGCGCATGATTGGGACTTCGAAAGTCGAGCCGTCTTGGAAGACGTTTGCGTCCCGCTTGGGAAGCTCGTCGATGTGCAGCTTCGTTTGGGGGTCCATATCGAGCAGGTGCTGAAGCTCCTCTCGGGGTCCCACGAGGAATACGTGCGTGGAACCGTCCGTTGCCGTGAACCGCGTGTTATGGTTGTCCTTCGTCCACTCATCGGTCTGCAAGTTGTAGGCCGTGTATTTCTCGGGAAGCGCGATCGTTCTCATTCCAGCTCCGGTGCAATGCACCGTGCAGAAGGGAGGGCGAACGTGGACGACGTCATCTTGGAAGTTCCAGACGTGGACTCCGGCCATGGAGGCCAACGCTCTGATCAGCGCGGGATTCACGGAAGGTTCCCCAAGGAACACGCTGGTCCAGTGCATCTCGCTGGGGCCCTCTTTAAAGTCCTTTACGACGAAGCTGGGCAGACCCGTCTGGGTGTACTCGCCGAGCACGGTGGCTCCTTCGGGAATCGCGAAGTAGCTAGGTTCTAGTTGCGTGCTGGCGTGAAGATTACGATCGGGGAAGGCTTCGCTGAGCGGGTGCCTTCTATTGAGTAGAGTGGTGCCCGACTTGCTGTGGAAGGGTTGTGGCTTGAGGGCGATGCCGGTCACTTCCCTTGCCCGCTCGAGCGAATCCCTACCCGCGTCAAAGAGACCTGCCGAGTAGAGCCAGAACAGCACTTTGTTGTCCCGCTGCAGCCTTGACTTGATGGCTGCCCGTAGATCGGGCCTGATGTCCCAGGCGTTCAGGAACAGGTAGAGCTTGCTTTCGGGGAATTTCTCGCGATGTGCGAGATCGCTCAGAAGGTAGAACGCGGCGCTGACACCGGCTCTCAAGACCGATTCTCGGACGTTCTGCACGAGGAGCTGAAACGCGTGGGGGTCCACCAAATATGCCAGCGCTCGCTCATCGATGAAGATGGCGACGTCGGGGTCGGTTGCCTGCGCCTCCATTCTCGTGATGAGCGCCTTTTGAACGGTGGCGGCTCGGTCCCAGACCGAAGGAGTCTTGAGCCAGCCGTTGCCCCAGAGGTCCATCCACGCGGCACCAGCAGAGTGAGCGAGCGCCGCGCCAGCACCGCGCCAATGGACATTTTCCAGGGCTTGAGGCGTGCGCATCTGCGGATTGAAGTCGTCCGGCTCATGGCCGATGGCCAGGGACGTTTTGAAGTCCTCCTCGCTGATGTAGAGCTTGCCATTCAGGGCATAGCTGTCGATCGGACCGGGGAATGCGGCGGCTCCGCCGGGCTCCCTGGTTCGGTAGCTTGGAGGGCCAGCAATGAAATCGACCTCAGGGGTTCGCAAAAGCTTACCGAGGCTGAGGTGCCCGCTCGAGGGGTGCGACCACTCGAAGGTGTAGCCGTAGCTGGCCCCGATCAGGAAGTAGCCGTCGCTGGCCGCTTTCGCCGTGTAGGCAAGGTCTGCGATTCGCTGAACTGTGATGTCGCTCAGGAAGAGGTGGTAGTCCACATACTTCCGTTGCTTTCGAGAGGACCGGATGAATTTTTCACCCTCGGAACCTTGGGAATTGTAAGGCGGAACCGTGATGTTGTCGAAGCCGACGGCTCCGTCGAACCACGACGCCCGCAGGGTGACTTGATCGTTTAGGTAGCGGCCGCGTGCCCAATCTCGGAACTGATGTTTAGCGGCTCGGGAATCGTCGTACTCGGCCTCTTCTGGCAAGAACCACTCGCCTCGATCGAGGTGAAGACCTAGTATGTGATCCTTCAGTTCGAGCATCCGCATCTGGCGCACGAACTGGTCGAGGCATTTGCGGGCGTCTCCCCAGTACCGCTCATCGCAGACACTCGGCTCGGGCGAAGTTCGGAAACGGGCGTCCGGATAGCGATCTTCCCATCCGCGAGGAGCGACGAACACCAGTCGGAAGAGCACCTGCGCCTCGGGGTCGACCTCTACGGATTTGTTTAAGAGAAACGCAGCAAAGCTGACCGCATCGCTCACCTTTCGCTCATCCACTTGGAGATCGATCAGGTGGGCATGGAGATGCACGCCAGCGTCCGCTGCCATGCGCATCTCGTCCAAAACGGTGGCGGCTCTTCGCTCATCGCTTGGGTTGCCGAAGAAAAAGAGCGGCGGATAGACACGATGATTGCGCGTCAACGTTGGAATACCGTCGCGAAGGACGACTTGCGGAGCGTCTGACGGGATTTCGATGGGGGGCCGCACGGGAGCTTTCGGGGCTTCGACCACCGGAGGAGGGACTGCGATCGCTTCCGCGACTTCCGCCTCGATGGTGACCGGGGCGGGTCTTCGTTCCCGTCTTTCCCGGGGCGCCCGCTCTTCGCGTTCTGGTCTCGCCTTTGCGGTTCCCTCTGGCTTCGACGTTCTGCTTCGCCACTGGATTACCGGCTCTTCGGAGTAGGGCAGGAACTCTAGCGGCTGCTCGGGCTCAGCTTCTTTTGGCGCGGGCGCTTCTCTTGGCTTCCTTTCGGGCTTGCCGGGTCTCTCGGCCTTGGAGAGAGGGCGCCACATCGGGATGGGGAGGTCGTCTTCGGTTCGCTGGGGGGCAGACTCTACGAGTTCTGGTTGGGCTGGCGTCTTTTTGCGGCCGATCGTTCTGGATCGGGTAGGTTTCGTTGTTTGCGGCTCTTGCTGCTTTGACTCTGCGGAAGCCCCCTCACCCTGCCCTCTACCGCGGGGGGAGAGGGTTCCCGGATCTTGGTCTCCTTTAGCCTGCCCTCTCCCGCGAGGGGAGGGGGTTTCGGGATTTTGGGTCCCTTTGGCCCGGCCTCTTCCGCTTCGGGCTAGGGTTTCCTTCCTTTCGGAGGCGGAGGTTTCCTGGACGCTCTCCCCTGGCCCCTCCCCCTCGGAAGGGGGAGGGGAGGTTGGGGTCGGTTTTTGGCCTAGTTTTCTTCTGGGCTGTTTTGGCTCGGGTTCAGGTGCCTGTGTTGGGGATTGCTCGATTTGGGCGGGTTCTGTTTGCGGGGTTGATGCCTGCTTTTTTGAGCGTGATCGGGCGGGTTTTGTTTGAGCTGGCTCGGAAACGGCGGCGGCTACCTCGGGCGTGACAAGATCTTTGGGCTTTGTCTTACTCTTTTTGGCAGGGGCCGGGATGGCGATTTCGGACTTTGCTTTTTTTGGCTTAGCCTTAGTTTTCGGTTCGTCGGGGGTCTGCTGTGTGGGCTGGACCGATGATTCTTGGTTGTCTAACTTCCTCTTTCGCGGCATGTCTTCTCTAGAAAAGCGGACCTCGCCCAATCCAACAGCTCTTCCGGCGTTTCCAGCAGGAGATCGGGTTGTTCGGCTTGGAGCGTGTCCTTATGTGCGGCACCGTATGCTACGGCGACGCTGGCAGTGCCGGCCGAGCGCGCGCATCGCATGTCGTAGATGGAATCACCGATAAAAACGGCTTCGGCGGGCTGTACGCCCAATCTTTGACATGCAAGCAGGGCACTATCGGGGGCCGGCTTTGGATGATGAACATCTGAGGCGCAGACCGTCGTGTCGACGAAGTCTTTGCCTGTAAATCGTTTCAGAAAACCCTCGAGTTCGGTAGCGTTCTTGCTGGTGACCAGCGCGGTACGGAGTCCTTGGCCGTGACACATCCGAAGCGTCTCAATGGCCGCTTCGAAGTGGCTCTCGTGCTCTTCGTAGACTGCGTATCGCTCGATCGCGTAGGCGATCATTTCTTCGAGTTTCTCCGATGTTGGCTTTCGCTCCTGGAAGAGCTCGAGCTGCTTGCTTAAGGGGACGCCCATCAGGGCGAGGATTTGTTCTCGGGCCGGGCGGATGTCGGCGTATTTTTCGTACGTGTCACCCAGGCCGCGAACAAACATCTCAGCGCTATCGACTAGGGTGCCATCCACATCAAAGAGTACGGCCCGAAAGTTCGACAGCGACAGCCCCTGCGGCATCGGTTTCAGTATGGCAGGTTTTAGGTTTCCGCCTGGCATGCACGGGATGCGGGCTCAAAGCTCGAGCTCGGGGGTTGCCGCTTCCGCTTCCTTCTGTCTTTCCAGCAGGGGTTCGCCTGGTGCGACTCCCATGGTCAGCTTGGGCCTCGGAAGTTCGACTTGAACCACTGCCTGCGCTTTTTCGGTTAGTTGAAGCTCCGCCGCCCTCTCTTCGGCACCGGGCGAGACGGGCCAGACGGTGCCCTCCACCCAGTAACTTTCGAGGAATTCGGACCAGACCCGGTCATAGAGTTCGATCGTTTGGTCGGCTATTCGCGACCAAGCGAAATCGGTCTTTAGCCGTACCTTGGCTTCTTTGGCAAGCTTCGACGCTCGCTCCGGGTCTCGCAACACTTTGAGAACCGCCCAAGCTAACGACTTTGGATCGCCGACGAAGCTGAGGGTGCCCGTTTTGTCGTGCTGCACAACCTCTTGAAGGCCGCCCGCGTCGGACGTGACCACTGGCGCACCAGCGGCCATGCCTTCCAATGCGACAATGCCAAAGGGTTCGTAGAGGGAGGGAAACACGGCGACATCGGCGACTCGGTAGAGCTGATGCAGAGATCGGTTCGCCATGAACCCGGTGAAGAGCACTTTGTCTCGTAAGCCCATCCACTCGATGAATCGCTCGTAGCGCTCCTTATGGCCGCCCCCGACGATCAGGAATTTGGTGTCCGGCTCCTGGGCGAGGATAGAGGATGCGGCGTTGAGAAGAATTTGGATGCCCTTCTCGCGCACGAAGCGGCCGACGAACATCACGATCTTCTCTTTTGGCAAAGCGAGCTTCGCGCGGTGCCTGAGTCGATCTTCCTCGTTCCACTCGAACTCGAACCGCTCAGCTTTGACTCCGTTGTAGATCACGTCGATCTTATCGGCAGGAGCGTTGAAAAGGCGCGTGGTCTCTCGCTTCATGAACTCGGAGCAGACAATGATGCGCCATGCCTCGTAAGTGAGCCAATACTCTTGCTCGTGGATGTACTTCGAGGTGTCGTTGAAGATGCCTCCGTGCCTGCCTGATTCCGTCGCGTGGATGGTTGCGACGATGGGCAGCTTGTATTCGTACTTCAATTCTCTCGCTGCATCCAGGCTCAGCCAGTCATGGGCATGGAAAATCGTGGGCTGGCCGCCGGGTCGCCAGTCCTCGAGGAGTTGCCTTACGCGCAAATCGGTTGCCTGATTCAGCAGTTGGATCTCGTGAACGAAGTCGTGAGGTTCCGCTGCGAGATGGACACGGTGGACGTGAACACCGCTGGGCTCAATCTCCTCGTCGGGCGCAGTGGGCGTGAACTTGGTGACCACATGCACCTCGATCCCCTTCTGCTGAAGAATCTCGGAGAGGTCGTGGACGTGCGGACTGATTCCGCCCACAATTCGAGGCGGATATTCCCACGACAGCATGATCACGCGCATGCCTGATTATGGGCTGGTTCAGTCGCTCTACGGCTGCTATTCGGCGTCCCTGCGCTGTTGCTCGGTAAGCAGTTTCTGCATCAGCTCACGAAAGCTGGTCGCGAAAACTCGGCGCTCCTCCTCCATCTCGACATCCACCCAGGTGATTGTTGGCTCGTCATCTGGACCCACGTCACGGTAGTCGATGAGCAAGGCGGTGTGTCCGTCCCCGCCGAGATACACGGAAGGGCTGGGATAGTCCCATTCCTCGACCATGTAGATACCGAGCTCTTCCGGCCCGCTCTCGGTACCGATTCCGCCCAGGTCCCGAAGATCGATATAGGCACCATCGATTTCCATCTCACTTAAACGCAGGCGGCCACCATTGTTGAAGCGCATGAACTCGACATAGTCTGCCGGTAGCTTGACCCCCAACTTCGCCTCTGTCGTCGCCAAGAGCTCATCGGTGAGCGAGACCCTCGGATCCAGCAGTGGCGCAGGAATCCACAACCGTTCCGCCAAGTCTCGTATCTTCACGCTCCGATTCTAACGAACTCACGAATAGGTGGGCAGCTTATTGTCTTCCATGTGAGAGCGGCTTCCAAAGGTGTGCGAATACGTATAAACCATCTCCGCTCCAAAGAAGAAAATCTGGCTCGTGTAGTAGATCCACATTAGGATTAAAACCAGAGCTCCCGCGGGTCCGAATGCCCCCGCCACATTTGCGTAAGCAAAATACAGCCCCAACAGATACTTCGCCAGAGCCACCAAGAGAGCCGCCACAATCGCCCCAATCCAGACATCCCCCCAGGCTGCGTGTCCACGCGGAATCAGCTTATAAGCCACCGCGAAGACCAGGGTAAGAAATACAATCGAGCCCGCGATGCTCACCACGGGCCAACCCAAGAACCGGTCCGTGTGCCGCTCCATCCAGTTTAGCCAGAAGTCCAGCGCTAGCCATCCCAGCGTGATCACGCCGAACACCAACACCGCGAGAAAAGCAAACACCCGTGTGAGAATCATCGACTTCCAGAAGGGCACCTCCTTGTCGGCCGGAATCCCCCAGATCGAATTAATCGTGTCCGTGAGCTGCATGAACAGATTCGAAGCGCTGAAGAAAGTCACGACCAGCGACAGCAAAGTCGCGATCGTAGAAGCCCCAGGCTTGTAGGTGTTCCCAATCAGCGTATCGACAAGCTCCTTGCCGTCCTTTCCGACCGCATTGCCAACCTCCGTTAGCACCTGCCGCCGAACATCTGCCTCTCCAAAGAACAAACCCGCCGCCGCAATCGCCAACACCAGCAAAGGGGCGAGCGAAAGAATCGCGTAGAAGCTGAAGGAAGCTGCCAAGCGGGGAACCGCATCGTCGCCCCAGTTAGTCAGCACACGCATGCCAAGCTCCTTCACCGAAGACCCCGAAAACCGAAGACCCGTCATGTGCGGTTTTCGAGACTGGAGCTTCGTTTTTGCTGTTCCTTTCTGCACTGATTCAATATAGACACATGGCGAAGCGCGATGAACTGCTGTGCCTGACCGATTGCGGGCTCTACTGCCCGGATGGCGATTTTTACATCGACCCTTGGAAGCCGGTCGAGCGGGCAGTCATAACCCACAGCCACTCCGACCATGCGCGCTGGGGCATGAAGAAGTACCTGTGCAGCGAAGACGGAGCGGATGTGCTACGGATCAGGGTCGGTGACGAAGCCAACATCGAAAAGCTTCCCTACGGTGAGACGCTGAACCTGAATAACATCAAAGTCAGCCTCCACCCCGCCGGACATATCCTAGGTTCCGTTCAAGTGCGCATAGAGAGGGCGGGGGAAGTCTGGGTCACGAGTGGCGACTACAAAACCGAGCCCGACCCCACCTGCAAAGCCTTCGAGCTCGTCCGCTGCCACACCTTCATCACCGAATCCACCTTCGGTCTCCCCATCTACCGCTGGCTCCCCGAAGAGACGATCAAGAAGCAAATCCACGATTGGTGGCGAGGTAACCAGGAAGCCGGGAAGGCTTCCGTCCTCGAAGGCTATTCCCTCGGCAAGGCGCAGCGAGCACTTGCAGGACTCGACCCAAATCAAGGGCCAATCTTCCTTCACGGTGCCGTCAAAACGATGACAGACGCCTATCGGCGCGAAGGCATCCAGTTCCCGCCCACCAAGATCGTGGGTGAAGCGCCGAAGGGATTCGACTGGAGCCAAGCAATCATCGTCGCACCTCCGGGATCTCACGCGACTCCCTGGGGGCGTAAGTTTGGTGACCAATCGACCGCATTCCTCTCCGGTTGGATGCGCATCCGGGGCACGCGCCGTCGCAAAGCCGTTGATCGCGGCTTTGTGATGAGCGACCATGTGGACTGGCCCGCGCTTCTCGCAACGGTTGAAGCAACGGGTGCCGAGTCCGTGTGGGTTACCCACGGCTATTCGAGTGTCGTAAGCCGCTATTTTCAAGAAAGGGGTCTGGATTCGCGAGTTCTCCCAACTCGGTGGGAAGGCGAACAGGACGCTTCAGAGCCCGAGGAGGACCAGGCACCGCAAGCCTAAAGCCATGCTCCGCTTCGCCCGCCTCTACTCGGCTATCGACGAAACCAATAAGACCACTGGCAAGGTCGCGGCAATGGTGGAGTACTTCAAAGTCGCCCCGCCAGCCGATGCAGCCTGGGCCGTCCACTTCCTCATCGGCCGCCGCCCCAAGCGCCTGGTGAAGGGCCCAAATCTTTGGGGCTGGGCTCGAGAAGAAGCCGGATTGCCTGACTGGCTCTTCGCTGAGTCTTATGAAGCCGTGGGCGACTTGGCGGAAGCGATGGCGTTGGTCTTGCCTGAAGAAGCCTACGCTCCGAATGACGCCGTTCCGATTGAAGACAAGACGTTGACCTACTGGGTGGAAAGTCGGCTTCTGCCCCTCGGCGCCATGGACGACGCTGCCCAGCAGCAAGCCATCGTCGCCGCCTGGCGGGAGCTCAATATGCTGAGCCGCTTTGTCTTCAACAAACTCATCACCGGCGCTTTCCGAGTAGGCGTATCTCAAGACCTCGTCATCAGGGCGCTCAGCCTGGCTAGTGAAGTTCCTGGCCCAACCATCGCGCACCGACTCATGGGCCCCTGGCTCCCAACCGCCGAGTTCTTCCAGACGCTGATCGCAGCCGGCGATGGCGAGACGCAAATTAGCCAGCCCTACCCGTTCGCGCTCGCGTACCCGTTTGAGCAAGAGCCAGACGCTCTCGGAGACATCCGCGACTGGCACGCCGAGTGGAAGTGGGATGGCATCCGCGCTCAACTTATTAAACGTCAGGGCCAGTCCTTCATCTGGTCGCGCGGCGAAGACCTCATCACCGACCGATTCCCGGAAATCAAATCCGTGTGCGACGCCCTCCCGGACGGAACGGTCCTCGACGGCGAGATATTGGCCTGGGAAGGGAGCCGCCCGATGAAGTTCCTCGAGCTTCAAAAGAGAATCGGCAGAAAGGTCCTCTCGAAAAAGATCCTCGAGCAGGTCCCGGTCGTGCTTCAGGCCTTTGACATCCTGGAGTACGACGGCGAAGACATCCGCCAGAGGCCCCTGAGCGAGCGAAAGGCAATTTTAGAAACCATCGTCAACCCTATTAGCCCCCTAAGACCGATCTTCCTTGCCGAAGAAGTTGAAGCCGAATCCTGGCATGTACTGGCCGAAAGGCGCGAGCAATCGAGAGACATGAACGTTGAGGGCCTGATGCTCAAACGCAAGGACTCTGCTTACTTGGTTGGTCGCAAGAAAGGCATCTGGTGGAAGTGGAAGATCGCCCCTATGACCATCGACTGCGTCCTCATCTACGCGCAGCGCGGCAGTGGCAAAAGAGCCTCGTTGTACACGGATTACACGTTTGGCGTGTGGCACGAAGGACAGCTTGTCCCCTTTGCCAAAGCGTATAGCGGGCTAACCGACGAGGAGATAGGCAGAGTTGACTCCTGGATTCGACGCAACACCCTTCAACGGTACGGCCCCGTCCGATCCGTCGAGCAGCAGCTTGTCTTTGAGCTTGCCTTTGAGTCCATCCAGCTCTCTACTCGCCACAAATCCGGCGTCGCCGTCCGCTTTCCTCGCATCGCGCGGTGGCGGCACGATAAGTCCGCAGAGCAGGCGGATTCGCTGGACACGATCAAAGACATGCTCAAGTCTCTCTAGAAGCGGAAGAGATATGCTCTTGCCAGCTTATGACCGACGAACAACGAATTCTTTTTGAGGCCAATGGCTTTCTCACGATCCCCAATGCCGTTGTCGGTGCGGAGCTTGAGCGAGTTCAACGGGCTGCGGAAAGTGCCGAAGCGCTCTGGCGTAGCGATGCGGCAAAACCGGGCCAGCGAGGGGAGACTCTGGATCAGGTGCAGGCACCGATTGAGTACGACGACTCCCTGCTCGAGCTTCTCTGGCACGACAAGACCTTCCCTCTGGTCCGGGAAATTCTTGGAGACGACGTGATGATGATCGACAACGACTTCTTCATCACGCCGCCCAACACGCCTCGGACTCATGCGGGCTGGCACCACGATGTGGGCATGAATGGGGTGTATCACCCTAAATCGGTGATGATGGTCAAGGTCTTCTTTCTTTTGACCGATGTCTTGGCGGACTCCGGGGGAACGGCCATGGTGCCGGGGTCGCACCGGTTTGAGAGCGGCTTCAGTTTTCCAGATGTTGAGAATCCTAGGGACATGCCTGGTTCAGTGCAGATGACTGGCTCGGCTGGCACGGCCTACCTTTTCAACGGCCGGGTTTATCATTGCGCAGTGAATAACGGCAGCGATTTGCCCCGAAAGGTGCTCATCTTCAATTACGGACACTTTTGGATGAAGATGTGGCCCGGGTACGCGCCATCGGATCGGCTCTTGGAACAGGCGCGAAAGTCGGGCGATCCGACACAGATGCAACTGCTGGGTCTTGGCGAAGCTTATACTCAGTCGCTTCCGCCAGTAGGAGCGGGAGCTTGAACGGAAAGCTGACGTCCGAAAAGCTGAGTCAGGCGTGTAAGCTCTTGCGGGAATCGGAGCTCGATGCATGGATGATCTTCGTGCGAGAGACCGGGCAGGGTTCCGATCCTGTTCTGCCCCTCATTCTCGATGGAAGCCTCACCTGGCAAAGTGCGCTTATTCTGACCCGGGATGGACGCAAAGTCGCGGTTGTAGGTAACTATGATGCCGATCCCCTGATCCAATCCGGTCACTGGGACGAGGTCATTCCTTATGTGCAGTCGATTCGGGAGCCCCTCGTGCAGGTCATCGAATCCATTCCCTCCGACTCGACGCTTACAAAAATCGGGCTGAATTACTCCTCGAGTGACGATAAGGCGGACGGTCTCACTCACGGCATGTTCCTGCTGCTTCAGGACTACCTTCGTGAGGCGAAGGTAGTTCTCGTGTCGGCCGAAGAGCTTGCCATCCACCTTCGCGGGCGCAAGACCCATGAGGAGATCGAGCGAATGCGTCAGGCGATTGGGGAGACTGATCGACTGTTCGCAGATATCGCCGCGTTTGCAGTTCGGGGTCGGGTGAGCGAGCTCGACGTCTACAACCACGTCCATTCACTGATGAAGGATCGGCACCTGGGGTTCTCCTGGGCGGCAAGCGGCGATCCGATCGTGAATTCGGGCCCTCACTCGATGATCGGCCACAGGGTGCCTTCGGAGTCCATCTTTGTGGAAGAGGGCCATATCTTCCACGTCGATCTCGGAGTTGAGAAGCATGGCTATTGCTCCGATCTCCAGCGGTGCTGGTACGTCGGCTCTGCCGTCCCCCGCCCTGTCGAGGAGGCTCTAGGTGCCGTCAACCGGGCGATCACGGCGGCCGCTGAGGCGTTGAGACCTGGCGTTGCGGGCCACGTGGTGGATGAAGCCGCTCGCAGCAGCCTCACTGGCGAGGGTTATGACGAATATATGCACGCAGTCGGGCACCAGGTCGGCAGGGCTGCTCATGACGGTGGGACCTTGCTTGGTCCACGTTGGGAGCGTTATGGCAGTTCACCGTATGGCGAAGTTCAAGAAGATGAGGTTTACACCCTGGAACTTGGAGTTATCGTTCCCTCATGCGGCTATCTAGGCTTAGAAGAAATGGTGCGCGTCACGGCGGGAGGGGTTGAGTGGCTTAGTAACCGGCAGCTCACGATGCCGACGCTGGGTGCATGAAGCGGTATCCTTGCTGTCCCCATGTCCTTTCCTCAGCGGACGGTCGTTTGTGGCCTATTGCGCGCCGAAAATTCTGGCCAGCAGGTCACCCTTAATGGTTGGGCACACAAAGTGCGCGACCTCGGCGGATTGTTATTCGTCGACCTCCGCGATCGTACGGGCCTCTCTCAACTCGTCTTTGATCCCGCGCTTTTTCCCAATCGCAATGAGATTCGACCGGAGACTTGCCTGTCCATTACCGGCGAAGTCCGCATGCGGAATGAGGCCACTCAGAACCACCGCCTTCCGACCGGTGACGTGGAAGTTGCCGTCACGGCCTATACGGTTCTAGGCCCATCGAAACCGCTTCCTTTCCCGCTCAGCGATGAAGAGCAGATGGAGACGGTCAACGAAGAACTGCGGATCAAGCATCGGTATCTGGACCTCAGAAGGCCATCGATGTATCGGCGCCTGGCGATACGGCATGCGGTGATTCGGAATCTACGACGCTATCTCGATGAGCAGGAATTTGTAGAGCTTGAGACCCCAATCATTACCAAATCGACTCCCGAGGGGGCTCGTGACTATCTGGTGCCCTACCGCCTGCAACCCGGGCTGTGGTACGCGCTCCCTCAGAGCCCGCAGCAATATAAACAGTTACTGATGGTGGCCGGATTCGAGCGGTACTACCAAATCGCTCGTTGCTTTCGGGATGAGTCTTCTCGCGCCGACCGGCAACCCGAGTTCGCCCAGCTCGACCTGGAGATGTCCTTTGTCACTCAGGAGGATATTCTCACTCTCACGGAGGCGATGCTTCGAACGGTCGTCAACGGCATCATTGAGGAGTTCGATTTAGAGAAGGATTTGGTCGAGGCTTTCGACCGGCTCACCTACGACGAGTCGATGCACCTTTATGGCTGCGACAAGCCGGACCTACGGTTCGGCTTGCAGTTATTCGACCTCACGGGCACCCTGCAGGGCACGGAGTTCGGGGTGTTTAAGACTACGCTCGAAAGCGGGGGCATGATCAGGGGAGTTCGTTACCCCGGAGGCTCGAAGCTCTCACGCAAAGAGATTGGGGTCCTTGAGGAGTTTTCACGCGAATTTGGGGCGAAGGGTCTTGCGACCCTGGCAGTGGAGGCCGAAGCAACGGAAACCTCGGTGCTTACACCGTCCGGCAGGCACGTTCGCGGCGGCATCGCCAAATTCTTCAGTCCAGTAGAGTTGGACGCGCTTCTCAACGACTCTGAGGCCCAAGCCGGCGATCTGCTTTGCATGGTCGCGGACACCTACACGACCTGCAACAACGTCCTGTACCGGCTTCGGCTCGAGATCGGAAACCGTTGTGCGTTGAGGGACCCGAGAAAGCTGAAATACTGTTGGGTGCTCGACTTCCCCCTCGTTGAATGGGATGAAGATTCCGGCCGATGGTCGCCTTCACACCATCCGTTTACGGCTCCGAAGGAAGAGGATCTGCTGTACCTGGACACCGATCCGGGTCGTATTCGCGCCGACTGCTACGACGTAGTGGTCAACGGCATGGAGGCCGCATCGGGCTCCATTCGCATCCACCGTCCGGACGTGCAGGCGCGCATCTTTGCGTTGCTCGGCATTGATGAGGCGACCCAAAAGGAGCGATTTGGCCACATTCTGGAAGCGTTCTCGTACGGTGCTCCGCCCCATGGCGGAATCGCACCCGGCATCGACCGGATGGTTATGGCGCTCACGGATACGGATAACATTCGCGAAGTCATCGCCTTCCCCAAGACGGGTGCCGGCATGGACCCGATGATGGAAGCGCCGAGTACGATCGATGAGAGCCAGTGGGTGGAGCTTGGGCTGGAGCTTCGAAAGAAGCAACCTACCGTATAGCTTCCGCGTTATTGAGAGCTGAATGCACCCGAACCAACCGAACTCGTGGTGGGGCAAATCGGAGCCAGAGCTCCGAAGCCTTTACGAGTGGATCGACCTTCAGAGCCACGGCCAAACCATCGGTGACAAACGCGGCGGCCTCGCTGGCGGTATTGCCGGTGGCATATGGGGGCTGATGGGCGGCGCGATCGGCATCATGGCCGGGGCTCTGCAAATCCATCCGGGCGTCGCCGTCGGCGTGCCCGTCGCCATTGGAGCGGTAGCGTCCATGGGGGTGCTCGTGTGGTACCTACGAGGTCGTAGCGAAGCCGAAAAGGCGATCGCCCGCACCACGGCCGAGATGCGCACCTTCTTCTGGAAGCTGATGTCGGCTCGACGGCAAGGGAACGTGAAGTCTCTCATCGGCGAGGACGGAGCGATGTCCCTTAACTCGGCGGCATACGAATACCTCCAGTGCCGCACCGCCCTGAACTCGCACGCCTGGCAGGCGGTAGGGAGCGACTCGGCGTGGTATCAGGCAAGAGACCGGACCCGGGTCGCGATGGACGTAGCGATGTCCCGCCTTGTGACGATGATCGGCCAAGGCGCTCCCGCGAACGACGCGACCGTCCAAGGCCTGATCTCGGACATGCAACGCACTGCGGCGGAAGCCGCCGCAACCGCCAGCCGGTTAGCCGGCCATCACAATTTGCCGACGGATGCCACGAATGAGCTGCGCAAAGCGCTTAGCGAGATGCGGGCGCTGAACGAGGCGGATGAAGAGTTCCAAGACTTGACGCAGGGTGGGTGATGCCCCTCCCACGCAAGATTCAAGGTCACCAACAGGCGGAATAAGCACAGAGGCACAGAGGCACAGAGACGGATCACAGAGGGGGAACTCGAAAGAGCCGTTACGGAGAGATGCCTTCAGGGATGAAGGCACCACGGTGCTCGTACTCTTCGGGCGTGTCGTAGAAGGTCAGATTCTTGTTTTGCTTCTTGACGAAGTCCATGTTCCACTCGGAAGTGGCGGCCATAACCGGTCGCCCGTGGGCGTCCTCAAGGAGGCGGGCACCGTTGCCGAGGAAGGCGTTGTCGAGATCGATTTGTGCGCCCGTGAGCCATTTTACAAGCGTGTACGGAAGCGGCTCGAGGCTCGTCTTGACACCGTACTCACTGATCATCCTGAACTGGACGACTTCAAACTGCAGCCGTCCGACAACTCCGAGAATAGGTTCTCGGCGCTGGGAGCGGTGGTCCATGAAGACATCGACAAGGCCCTCTTCGGTCAACTGCTGAACGCCCTTTTCGAACTGCTTGAGGCGCGAGACATCCTGGTTTTGCAGCACGGCGAGCACTTCGGGGACGAAGCTGGGGACTTCCTCGAACTTCTTGGTGGCGTCGAGGCTCAGCGTGTCCCCCAGGCGGAATGCTCCGGGATTCGTCAGGCCCACAATGTCCCCCGGATAGGCCTCCTCCACGGTTTCGCGCTCTTGAGCGAACAGGCGCTGGGGACGCGTCAGCCGCAGCTTCTTGCCCGTGCGCGTGTGCACCACGTCCATATCTTTTTCGAAGCGACCGCTGACCACCCGCATGAACGCGATACGATCTCGGTGCTGGGGGTCCATGTTCGCCTGGATTTTGAAGACGAATCCGCTGAACTCATCACCTGGCTCTACGACCTTCTCGCCCGAGATTCGTGGCGCCGGAGGTGGGGCCATGGTGAGAAAGCTCTTCAAAAACAGCTCGACACCGAAGTTGGAGATTGCCGAGCCGAAGAATACGGGGGTTAGCTCGCCTCGCAAAACGCGGTCCAGGTCGAAGGAGTCGCCCGCGATGTCCAGCAGCTCGATATCTTCAAGAAGGGTCTTGTAGGCTTCTGTCCCGATGGCGAGTTCGGCTTCTGCTAATGGCAGAACATCGACCTTTGCTTTGGAGGCGCCGTGTGCCGTCTTTTGGTACATGTGCACCATCTGGGTGGCACGATCGAAGACGCCGCGAAACTCTGAGCCTTGGCCGATGGGCCAGTTCACGGGAGTCGTCCGAATCTGAAGCACGTCTTCGACCTCCGTCAGCAGGGCCAACGGGCCCTTCCCCGGGTGGTCCATCTTGTTGACAAACGTAAAGATTGGAATGCCCCGTCGGCTGCAAACCGCGTACAGCTTCCGGGTCTGGGCCTCGACGCCTTTGGCGTTGTCGATGAGCATGACGGCGCTATCGGCGGCCGTGAGGGTGCGGTAAGTGTCGGCGCTGAAGTCCTCGTGGCCGGGAGTGTCGAGCAGGTTCAGGACGTGGTCGGCAAACTCGAACTGGAGAACCGTCGAAGTAATCGAAATTCCGCGCTGCTTCTCCAGCTCCATCCAGTCGGAAGTGGCTTTCTTCTGGTTGCGGCGTGCTTTGACGGAGCCGGCGAGTTGGATCGCGCCACCATAAAGCAGCAGCTTTTCGGTGAGCGTCGTCTTCCCCGCGTCGGGGTGCGAAATGATCGCAAAGGTTTTCCTGCGAGCAGCCTCGCGCTGAATGTCCGTCATTGCCTAATTTGCTTACGCCTGAAGTGTTGCGGGGCGCTAGAGATGGTGACACAAGCAAGGTCGTAATGGATTCGCCTCTTCCCCAAGGTGCATTTCAAATACCTCTCCCCTCGCGGGAGAGGTCGGAGATGTTCGTGCTCCGGGTGAGGGGGGACGGATGCTTTTTTAGTTCGCAGAAGCCCCCTCACCCTGCCCTCTCCCGCGAGGGGAGAGGGTTCCCGGAAGGTTGTTTCAAATACCTCTCCCCTCGCGGGCGAGGTCGGAGATGGTTCGTGCTCCGGGTGAGGGGGGGACAGATGTTTGGAGTCCGCAGAAGCCGTCCCGCGAGGGGGAAGTTCTTGGAAGGGACGGTGCCTACCGGAGCCCCCTCACCCTGCCCTCTCCCTCGGAAGGGGAGAGGGTTCCCGGAAGGTTGTTTCAAGTACCTCTCCCCTCGCGGGAGAGGTCGGAGATGGTTCGTGCTCCGGGTGAGGGGGGACAGTGTTTTGGAGTCCGCAGAACCCCCCTCCCGCAAGGGAGAAGTGCTTGGAAGGGACGGTGACTACCGGAG
>JBBQWO010000003.1:0-151165 GCA_038210535.1 Fimbriimonadales bacterium
TGAGAAGCAGGCCGGATCTGGATATCGCCGGGCAGATTTGCCGGTAAATGCGGTTTGATTTGGTCCATCGGGCCCACTAGAAGGAGGGGGCACTTAAGTTGCGGAGCGGCTTGAAGTGCGCCGGCGATGATCTCATGGGGGCCAAGGTCCCCGCCCATCACGTCCAGCGCAATGCTCAATCCTTGTCGTCCTCGCGGTGCAGGAGTTTGGCCAAGCTTTCAAACGGGTGATCCGTGAGAGGCGCCTTATTGTCGATGCCCCTTGCCGTCGCCTGGGGACAGCTACCTTCCCACCCAAAAGGACAGAGGGGCTGCATTGGAAGCGCCAAATGAAATGCTTGCCTAAGCAGGGCCTCGACCATGAGCGAATTCCCTTCGAACATCTCGAAAGGCTCGTCAGGCACGACTTTGGCGAAATCCTGCTGCATCAGCGAGCTGGGAACCCCCTCCACCTGGAATTGTTCATCGACTTCAAATTCGAACTCGGATTCCACGGGGCCCGTGCAGCGAGCGCATTCGAGCACGGCTTTGGCGCTGAAGGTGCCCGATAGGAGCAAAAGATTGCCGGTGCTAACCGCCTCGAGAAATCCCTCGACGGGTTTAAGTAAATCGAGGTCCTCTTCCTCCGGTAGCTCTGTCGAAATGTCGACGGCAAGCTTTCGGCCAGGATGCTGTAGGACATCGTTAAGGTCGAGCAGGTCGTCCCGTTTCATGATGTCGGGCGAAGTGTACCCCTCGGCTCTCGACCCTAAGTCATTTAACGTCTTCGGTCGCCAGCGACTGGACAACGGTCTCGATCACATGCCTGACTCCGGCACTTGCATGGGGACTTGAAGGGAGTTGCTTTCGGAACTGTACGGTTCGACTATAGGCAGTGGACGGCTCCACGCCCGCCCATCGCGCCACCTCCGTTTCAGGAAGTCCAGCAACACACATCATCGTGTACAAGGCAAGATCTCGGGCCATTTCCTCAGACGCGCCCGGCGTTTCGGCGGCGGTCTGGATGATCTTGTGTTGCAATTCCCAGTGAGGATTGTCAGAAAAGAAAGGATTGAGCACGCCACAAGCGCGCAGGGTCGATTTCGTATCCTCCCACTCTTCTCCGCTGAGGCGAAGCCGCTTGAGCGCCCCTGAGAGCGTACAGCCATTTCCGTGCATGTGGCGAGCGACGATCTGGGTCAGCTCCGGAGTGAGGCTTAGGCCGATCGCGGTGCCAAGCTGATTAATAATAAGGACACGTTCTGCTGGAGCGGGTGCCGAAATGACCCCGAGGGTCCAATCACGGTTACTCGGAAGAAACTGCTTGATCTGGCGCGTCATTTTCTCGGCGGTAAAGGCCAGCACGGTCGGACGCCTGCTCTTGATCCGGCGCTCGAGGAGGACGCCAAGCATTTGGCGCAGTTTCGGCTTGCCAAAGACTTCTTGCACATCATCTAGGAGCAAGGCTCGGTGACTGTCGAGCCTGCCGGGCGCGGCAAGCGCGCGTTGAATGTCAAAGCGACCAGCGGTTCCGCCGGGAGTTTGGTTATATCGGTTAGCGATGGCTTCTAGCAGGTGGGTTTTTCCCCAACCGCTGGGGCCGACTATAGCGACCAGGTTTGTCACTCCCGTTGCGAAGTGCAGGGCAGCTTCGACCGCTTGTCCATTTGAAGGCAAAGGCGCGAAATTCTCGAAGCTGTTCACGTTTCGTTGGCTCGGCAGGTCCAAGAACGCTCTGGAATTCACCTCATCGTTCGCAACGTGTATCAAGCCCATACGGTCTGACTGGCCCGGCCAGTCCTTCTGTCTCTATTGTCTCAGGGGCAGCTAGCAACCGTCAACGGCAATGTACGGAACCAGGTGAGTTCAAACGATTACTGAATGCTCGTGTTTTCTACTATTTTCTGCTTCATGCTCTCTCAGGAGAAAGTTTTGTATTTCAAATTGTCCCCATCTTATCCACAGGGTTACACCCATTGCCTCTTTGCCGCCGTCGTAGAAGAAGGCCGATTGCCGGGATGAGGGCGAGCATTGTTGCTGGCTCGGGCACGAAATTGACGGTGATCAGCTTGGAGTCCGAAACGATCTCGTTGCTGATCTTGTCGTGGCCGACTAGATTGACGCTCGCGGTGTGGGTCTCGTACGTTGTCCGATCATCGATGCGGACGCTGAAGAGCTCACCCGTATACGTGCTCCCAGGCGTCATCGAGTCGAAATTGAGGTGACCCTGAAAGTCCGACAGGAATCCATCGGGAGCGTGGAAGCCAACTCCATAGATTTCGACCTCATTCTCGCCGGTGTAAGTGATGCTGCCCGTGTAAAGCAGATATTCACCCAGCTCAGCGTCCCTGAGCGGCTGATCGATATGGAGGATCAGGCTTGCGAATGAGCTTGCAGCAAGCATCGCGGTGATCCAGATGGCGGCGAAGAGTCGGACCATGCATTTATGACTAATGCAAACCGCTACTGATCCAAGAATTGGCCTTCAACTTCGGGATTTTTTTTAATGTGGTCCGTAATCTCCCCGACCGTGGGCACTCTCGTAGTTGCTCCAAGGTATCCACACTCCAGCGCTCCCGCAGCCGATGCAAACGTAAGGCATTGCTGGTCATCCCATCCTTGGTCCAGCCCGTAAAGCATCCCCGCCCGGAACGTGTCCCCCGCTCCCGTGGAATCCAACGTAACCGGCGCAGGGAACGACTTGTAGTGGCGCACCTTCACGGTCGGAGAACCGCAGATGAGGCCCCTGGCGCTGTCGGTAAGGATAGCGAAACAGCCCTTTCTATCGACCCACGCGTTGACCCAGCGGAGGTTGGCCTCCAAATCTCCTCGAGTTGCGACCCAATCGGTGCTACATTGCCAATAGGTGCCCGCAAGGAGGTCTTCTTCTCGGAAGAAGTCCATCAGATAGAGCCGCATGCCTGCGTTCTTGGCTGCTCTTACGACCTCTCGCGAGATCTCTGACATGTTCGGCTCAGCGGTGAAGAGTTCTCCTTCCTCAAAGTTGATTTTGCCGACATCGAGCGAAGGTTCCATGGCTTGGAAGCCCCGTCCGAACATCGTTCGCTCTCCGTCGGGAGTAACGTAGATATCGCAGACGGGGGCCCTTGAACTCCCTCTCCCATTCACTGGAAGACCCTTTTCCCTCAGGAAGTGCTGAAGCAGTTCGGCATCAGGTCCGGTGCCCAGGTCGTTGCCCACCAAGTTAATCTCCCTTCCCCACGCCTTGAGGGCAATAGCGGTATTCGCCGCCTCCCCTCCCAAGTAAAGCGCTTCACTCTCGACGGGCACATACCCGCCGGGCTCCGGAAGACGAGCAACCTGCATGACTCGGTCGAGACAGACAGTGCCGAATACGAGGATCATGTGAGGTGAGCGTACCGGCTCTTGATGTGAGCGGTCACGCAACGCCGAAAATTGCAGATTGCTTACAACTCCACAAAGGCTTGTTCCAGATCAAGGATCAAGTCGACCGGTTCCTCTAGTCCGCAGAAAAGACGGATGACCCAGTGGTCTTTGGGGGTCCCTAGGGCATTTACGGAAAGAGGCAGGGCTAAACTCTCAAACCCTCCCCAACTCACGCCGCGGCCAAAGAGCTTCAGCCGATCGCAGAATGCCTTGAGCTTAGCTGGCTCCTGGGTTTTGGGAACGAAGGAGAAAAGGCCACCGGAGCCTCGCAAATATTGGGCGTAGAGGTCGTGCTGGGCAAAGGAGCTGAGAGAGACGTGGTGAACCTGCTCCACCTCAGGCCGCTGCTCGATCCATTCCGCGAGTATGTTCGCGGTCTGTTCATGCCGCTTCAGGCGAAGCTCAAGCGTTCTGAGACCGCGGGTAAGCAGCCACGCGGAGAACGGGTGGAGGATCGAGCCGAGGTAGTTCAGCTCGTGCCGAACGATTCCATCCATGCGCTCCTTCGTTGTGCAAATCGCGCCCGCCGTGATATCGCTATGGCCCGCTAGATATTTGGTAGCGCTGTGGCAGACGATATCCACGCCGTGGGCGAGAGGATTGTGGTGGAGGGGCGTGTTGTAGGTGTTGTCCGAGACGGTCGTGATGCCGCGGTGCATGGCTTCTCTCGTGATCGCCTCAACATCTTGGATTCGAAAGAGGATGCTGCTTGGCGACTCCAAATAGATCAAAGTCGTTTCGGGTCGGATGGCGTCGAGGAAGTCCTCAGGGTTGCGGCCGTCCACCAAGGTGTGACTCACGCCGAAGCGCTCCATCGTTTCTTTTAGTAGAGATCGCACTGGACCGTAGGTAGTGTCCGGAGCGATCACATGCGCGCCGGACGCGGTTGCGCTGAGAATCGCGAGCGTAAGGGCGCCCTGGCCGCTCCCGACGAGCTTGCATCTCTCCGCGCCCTCCAGAGCCGCGATCTTTGTTTCGGCAAGCTCCACGGTCGGATTGCCGAGACGGCTGTAATGGTGGGGCGGCCCCTCCGGGTTGTCGAGCATCGAATTCAGGAGCTCGTCACAGGTGTCGAATAGGAAGAGGGAGTTTTGAAAGATCGGCGGAACGACCGCACCCTTAATCTTCTCCTCCTCGCCCAGGTGGGCCAGCATCGTGCCGATGCCCATGTCGTTTGAATGCATGCTGGCAGAGATTGTTACCGATGGCGGAACTCAGAACATGGATTGTTAAGGATGGATTAACATCTGCATGCACATAATCTTCTTAACATTCCGTTAAAGATGAGCCCCCATTCTCAAGCTGCAGACTTTGGACATAAAACGAAAATGGCACTAAAACGGACAATTTTGATGGCTGCGGTTGCGGCTACTTTTACTCTGGCAGGTTGTGAACCGAAGGATAGTTCAACCTCCGGTTCAGGGGGATCGGGGACTGCGCTGTCCGGCTCGGTAAACGTGGATGGCAGCAGCACCGTAGGTCCGATCATGGCTGCAGTTGCAGAAGAATTTGGAAATGCCAATAAAGGCGTAAAACCCACCGTCGGAATTTCCGGCACCGGTGGCGGATTTAAGAAGCTTGCGGCCGGGGAGATCGACATCGCGGACGCTTCTCGACCCATTTCGGAAAAAGAGATCAAGCTGCTTGCTGACAAGGGAATCGAGTTCATCGAGCTCCCCATCGCCTTTGATGGCCTGTCGGTCGTGGTACATCCCAAGAACAACTTCCTGGACGATATCACGGTTGAAGAGTTGAAGAAGATATGGGAACCCACCAGCACCGTCAAGACCTGGGACCAGGTTCGCGCAGGCTTCCCAAGAGAAGAAATTAAGCTCTACGGCGCAGGCACCGACTCCGGAACATTCGACTATTTCACCCTCGCCATTAACGGTAAAGAAAAGGCCAGCCGGTCCACCTATCAGGCGAGCGAAGACGACAACACGCTGGTTCAGGGCGTCGCGGGAGACGAGTTCTCACTCGGTTACTTCGGATACGCGTATTTCGAGGAGAACAAGAACAAGCTCAAGCTGCTAAAGGTGAACGGCGTGGCTCCGAGCCCGGAGACGATTGCCTCCGGAACCTACCAGCCGCTTTCCAGGCCCCTCCTCATCTATGTGAACAAGAAGTCGCTCGAGACTAAGCCTGCGGTCAGAGCGATGGTGGAGTTTCTATTGACGAACGGCTCCGAAATGATCCCTAGCGTCGGATATGTCCCGCTTCCCGCCGAGGACTATGCAGTGGTCCGTGAGAGGCTCGACAAGATGGTAACGGGCACCGTTTTCCACGGGGCGGAGACGGGCATCCGAATCAAAGATTTGCTGAATCGAGAATCGGTTAACAAATAGACCATGAAGCCAACGCCCGTAACGCCCCATCAGGCAATTGCCGGCGAAGGCTCGCGCCCCAGCCTACAGTCAAAAAATGTAGGTCCGGGGCGCAAAGAGCTGTTTGTGTTGGCGCTCACCTTCCTGTGCGCCTCGATTTCGATTCTGACCACGGCCGGAATTATTGGAGTGCTGGCGCGGGAAGCCTTCCTTTTCTTTAAAGTAGTTTCGCCCGTCCAGTTTTTTACCGGCACCAAATGGTCTCCCACCTACGCGGACCCGGAGTTCGGCGTTCTTCCCCTCATTTCGGGAACGCTCATGATCACCGTCGGCGCGGCTTTGCTCGCCGTGCCGCTGGGACTGCTGGCCGCGATTTACCTGAGCGAGTACGCCCAGCCCAAGGTGAGACGGGTACTCAAGCCTACGCTAGAAGTTTTAGCAGGCATCCCGACTGTGGTGTACGGCTATTTCGCGCTCTTTACGATCACACCCTTCTTGCGCACATTCATTCCTGGGGTCCAGGTGTTCAACGCGCTGTCCGGGGCGATCGTTGTCGGCATCATGATCCTGCCCCTCGTCTCTTCTCTCTGCGAAGATGCGTTGTCCGCCGTTCCCAAAGCACTGCGAGACGGAGGGTACGCGCTAGGTTCCACCAAATATGAGGTCACGCGCCTGATCACCGTTCCGGGAGCGTTTTCGGGCATCATGGCTTCCGTCGTCCTCGCTGTTTCACGAGCGATCGGTGAGACAATGGCGGTTTCTTTGGCGGCGGGACAAACTCCAAACCTCACACTCGACCCCCGCGAGTCTATCCAGACGATGACGGCGTTCATTGTTCAGGTGAGCCACGGCGACACGCCCGAAGGAACCATGGCCTACAGCACGATCTTCGCGGTTGGCGCAACCCTTTTCGTCATAACAATGCTGCTCAACATCATTGCTCGCCGCCTCGTTCGTAAGTTCAGGCAGGTGTACGCGTGATCCAGCGAAGTAGAAAAATTAAGGACTCTATCTTCGCGGTTGCCTGCCTGGTCGCCACTTTGATCGCCGCTGTGGTGCTTCTGGCGCTGCTTTGGTCCATCGTGTCGCAGGGGATTTCTCGAATCCGACCCGACTTTTTCACGAGCTTTACCTCTCGGCTTCCTGAGCGAGCAGGCATCAAAGCTGCCTTGATGGGCACGGTCTGGATCGTCGTCCTTACTGGCTTAATAGCGATCCCGATCGGGGTCGCGGCCGCCATTTACCTCGAAGAATTTGCGGAACGAAAGAACCGGTGGGCGAATCTGATCGAGGTCAATATCTCCAACCTGGCGGGCGTCCCCTCCATCATCTACGGGTTGCTGGGGCTTGCCGTCTTTGTACGTTGGGCCGATCTTGGGCGGAGCGTCATCGCGGGGGCGCTGACGATGAGCCTGCTCATTTTGCCCACCATCATTTTGGTTAGCCGTGAGGCACTGAGGGCGGTTCCTTCCTCTTACCGCGACGGATCGCTCGCCCTGGGCAGCACTCGATGGCAGAGCATTCGACAGGTCGTGCTGCCGTCAGCGGCCCCGGGAATTTTAACCGGCATCATTCTCTCGCTATCGAGGGCGATGGGAGAAACCGCGCCATTGCTTACGATCGGCGCAGTTTCCTACATCAACTTTGTGCCACAGGATTTGAACGACAAGTTTACGATCCTTCCCATGCAAGTTTTTACTTGGTCCTCCCAAGCGAAGGCGGGCTTTCATGAGGCGGCCGCCGCAGGGATCATCGTGCTCCTCGCCGTTTTGCTCATCCTCAATTCATTCGCGATCATCATTCGACACCGTGCCGCGTCCCGGCTTCCAAAACATGCATAGCTCAAGCTTGTCCTATCCTCCCAGATCGCGTTTGTTAGCTCATTCAAGTTCAAACGAGGCCCACTCCGACGTCGACTCCTTGTCGGCTGTCGTTACGAACGAACAATCCCAATCAATGGAACAAGAGCCGATTATCAGTGCCCAGGAGCTCGACTTTTTCTACGGAGACTTTCAGGCCCTCAAGCAAATTACGCTCAATGCTCTGCCCAAAGAGATCACCGCGCTTATCGGGCCCTCCGGGTGCGGGAAGAGCACCTTTTTACGGGTTTTGAACCGCATGAACGACAACATTGTCGGCGCCCGCGTAAAAGGCAAGGTGCTCCTGCACGGAGAGGACATCTATGCGCCCGGCGTGGATGTCGTGGGCCTGCGAAAGCGCGTGGGCATGGTCTTTCAAAAGGCTAACCCCTTTCCGAAGTCGATCTTCGAGAACGTCGTCTATGGGCCCAGGATTCACGGGGAGAAGAACCGCGCTGCCTTGGACGAAATTGCCGAGAAGAGCCTTCGGAGCGCGGCGCTCTGGGACGAGGTCAAGGACAAGATGAGCAACTCGGCCTTCGACCTTTCGGGAGGCCAGCAGCAGCGCTTGTGCATCGCGCGATCCCTTGCTGTCGAGCCGGAAATCCTACTTATGGACGAGCCTACTTCGGCGCTCGATCCAAGTGCGACCTTTCGCATCGAGGAGTTGATGTCCTCCCTGAAGAATATTTACACCGTCATTATCGTGACTCACAACATGCAGCAGGCCGCGCGCGTTTCCGATAAGACGGCGTTCTTCCTCAACGGAGAGATGGTGGAGTTCGGCCAAACCGAAGCCATCTTTACAACCCCTAAGGACAAGCGAACTGAAGACTATATCAGCGGAAGGTTTGGATGAGCATGGATACTGACAAATCGGTCCTTGTGGTGGACGACGAAGAACCAATACTGCAAGCCATTTCCTACAGCTTGCGAAAGGAAGGCTACAAGGTTCACGTGGCCGCGAATGCGGAAGCCTGCATGCGCCAGTTCCGAGAAGAGGCACCCGATCTCATCGTGCTCGACGTCATGCTGCCCTCGGCCAGTGGCTTTCAGGTTTGCAAGAAAATCAGGGCAAGCAGCGACGTGCCAATCATCCTTTTGACAGCGCGCGTGGAAGAGCGGGACAAGGTTATGGGCCTCGAACTGGGCGCTGACGACTACATTACCAAGCCGTTTAGCATGAAGGAGCTTGTCGCTCGCGTCAAGGCGGTACTTCGCCGCCGCACCGACTCGTCCAGCTCTGCCGCACCCATCCGGTCAGGCGACATCGAGGTGGACGAAGCTCGGCACGAGGTGATGGTCCGAGGCAGAAAGACCGAGTTATCCCCAAAGGAGTTTGGCCTCTTGGCCTTTCTGGTTCGACATCCCGATCTGGTGTTTTCCCGCCAGACGCTGATCGACCGGGTTTGGGGCGCGGACGCCTTTGTAGACGAGCGAACAATCGATGTTCACATGCGATGGCTTAGATCGAAGATCGAAGCCGATCCCGCCGCTCCCGTCAGACTCGTGACAGTGCGCGGACTGGGATACAAGCTCGTTGCGGAGCCTAGATGAGCTGGGTGTTCGTCGCGGCCCTAGCGATGGCCGCTCTTTGGCTCTTCACGGCACTGCGAGCGGCTCGGGAGTCGCATGGTCGTGAGTTGACGCTCCTGCGAGGGCAGCAGGCAGTGCTTCAGAATCGCTCGCTGCATGCTGAGCATAAGCTGAAGGCGCTTTCCGAAAGCTCGGGCGCCGGCATAGTCATTCTCAATGCGAAGGGCCTCGTTGTCCAGATAAATAGGGCAGCCGAGCAGTTGTTTGGGCTCGAGCCCGAGTCACTCATCGGCCATTCGTTTATTCAGGCCACACTTTCCAATAACCTTCAAGAGTTCGCGCTCGCAGCAATCGGACAGCAACAGCCTCGCAGCGAAGACTTTAAACTCCCGGGGGCATCGGGAAGAATCCTTCGGACCACCATCTTTCCCTTCGCGCAGGGTCTTTCCGACGAGCCAGAAAGCATGCTCGTGATGGTCGATATCACTGAGCTTAAGAAACTGGAGACCATGCGGCGCGACTTCGTAGCGAACGTTTCGCACGAGCTTCGGACTCCGCTCACCTCTATTCGTGCGATGGCGGAAACGCTGCAGGACGGGGCGCTTCATGACGAGAAAGTTGCCATGGGATTTCTCGCTACCATTGTTAAGGAAGCCGACAGGCTCGCGCGCATTTCGGAGGACCTGCTGATCCTCGCCGATGCCGAATCCAAGGCGCCCGAGCGCGTACGCTTCGACCTGACCGATATGGTTCGCGAAGTGACGGCGCGATTCCGGTCCGAATCGGCGGAGTCCGGGGTCTCGCTCGCCACGGAATTGCCAGGACCTACCTTTATTTCCGCTTCGAGAGACCAAATGGAGCAGGTGGTTATCAACCTGGTTTCCAATGCGATCAAGTACACCTCCCGCGGCGGCAATGTCAGCATCGAGGTGGCCAACGGCGGCCCCATGGTCTCCATGGCGGTGAGCGACACCGGAATCGGGATCATGCAGGAGGATCTTCCAAGAATCTTTGAACGGTTCTATCGTGTCGATAAAGCACGATCCCGCCAGTCTGGTGGCACCGGGTTGGGGCTTTCAATCGTCAAGAACATAGTAGAGGCGCACGGTGGCGAAGTTCGAGTGGCCAGCGAGTTCAATCGCGGATCCTGCTTTACCGTCTCGCTGCCATCAGGAAAAGAATAGATGTCAATGACCCGCTCACAGTTCGAGGAGGAGCTAGAGAAGCTTAGGAACCACATTATCACGATGGGTAGTCTGGTGGACCGCGCGGTTGCGGACTCCATGGCCGCGCTTGCAGAACGCGACGTGCGACTTGCCGAGTCGGTTCTCAAGCGAGATGACGAGATCGATGAGATGGACCTTAGGATAGAGGCCGAGTGTATGCGCCTTCTGGCGCTGCAGCATCCTTTGGCTAGAGACTTGCGGCTCGTTGGCACCGCGCTCAAGATTATTACCGACTTGGAGCGAATCGGCGATCACTCCGTGGATATCGCCAAAGTCGCTCGCAAGCTCGCCAACATGGAGGCGAACAACGACCTGGCCGACCTCCCTCGTATGGCTTCTGCGGTGCGGGAGATGCTCAAGAACGCCTTGGAAGCCTTTGTCAGACATGATTTGGAGCTGGTCACGATCGCGGTAGACGGCGATGACGAAGTCGACGAACTCTTCCATCACGTTCGAGACGACCTCCACGCAGCCATGCGGAAGGACCCCGAAGTCGTCGTGGAAGCCTCTTACCTTCTGTTCGTAGCGCACTACCTGGAGCGAATGGCCGATCACGCGGTGAACATCGCAGAACGTGTCTACTTCGTAGAGACGGGGCAGTTGGCGCAGTTAGCCAAGAGCCACAAAGTAACCTCCTAGTTACCGTTCCAGTCCCGATCCGGCATACGTCTCGCTCGCCTTCCCTGCTCGGGATTTCGAAGCCTGTTTCGCGCGGGTATCGACAACAATGTCACGCTGGCTGTTCACGGATTTAATTGAGCCGCCGTTGTCTACCCCGTCTTGGTCGAGGCTGTAAAGCAGAAATCCATCCTTTGCTGGCTTGTAGACGAACGGCTTATCTGAAAATGGATCGATGAACAAAGCCGAAGATGGAAGCTTTGAAGGATAGCTGCCTGTGCGGTTGTGCAGGTGCATCAGCGCAATGGTGGCTTGGGTCAAGCGACGGTTCGTTTCGGCTTTACCCACTGCGGCCGCAGCTTGGCTGAATACCGGAAAGAAAATTCTGTTCATCGTATTCAGCAGCGACTTATCGGCGTCAATTCGCCTGTCATGGTCCTTCGATGCCTGGCTACTTCCCTTCCAATCGCTGGGATCGCTTGGAATACTCTGGACCAAATCGTTATGCGATTCGACGAGCTTGCGGTCGAATGCAACGCGTAACGATCGACTGCCACCCAGGAGCTTGCCGAACGCGTCCGTTTCTGTAGACCCGTGGCCCGAGATGTCGCTGAAGTTGCGAATCTCATAGATGGCGGACCTCGCGATGACTAACTCGCCTTTAAGGGCGTGCCTGAAATTTGGAAGAGGTCCAAATCGCTCCGCCACCCGTTTTGCTTCGCTGAGGAATGCAGGGTTCTTCCGATGATCGGAGATAACTTCACGAAATGCAGTGTGTGTAATCGACTCACATGCTAGTTGTACAAGCATGGCGATGAGAATAGGCTCCTCACCGGCGTGACGGCTGATGCGCTGCATCCGTTTAATCGATTGAAGAGCACCTCTCCACTCGCCGGACTTGCTCTGCTGCTGACTCTTATAGCGCAACACATTCGTGAACTGCTTGAGGTGAGCATATTCGGGAAACATAACATTAAAGCCTAGTTTCCAATCCTTTCTGAAGTCGGAATGGGGTTTGTCCGCTGCTTCCTCTACAAGCTTGAGAATGGGCTGAGCTTCTTTAAACGCGATAGCCGCGGCTTGCCCCTCTGCGGTGGTTGGATTAGAACCTAGCGCATCTCTCATCACCTTCAAACCCGCACTAGCCTGGGGTGCTTCTGCCAAGGCTATGGCCTGCAGGTACAGAGGAGCCCCATTCTGCGGGGTCGGAATGTGCCGATTCAGCTCGTCTGGCAGCACTGGCATCCCCAAGGATTTTGCTTTTGCAAGCTCCGCCTCCAGGCCCGAACCCACCGAATTGAGCTGATACTGTACGTAGCCGATCCCGCCCAGGCAGCAAAGGGCAGGCACCCCCACAAGAATCAACGCGACGAGTTTTTTAGTACGGGCCATTTTGGTGCAGCATTGATGGACGTTCTCAGTCCGCTCAAAAGTGCAAACTTTTCCTTCTTCGGCCCAGAACAAAACCCCGCTCTTGAGGGCAGAGGCGGGGTTTTTAGGGGTGGAAAGAAATTGGCTCTTTCTAGTAAGAATTGCGGCGCGCTACGCGCGTTCCATTCAGATACACGGTTTCCTTCGATACTTGCGCGAGCATTTCAAGCGGGATATAGATCGTGCGGTCCTTCTCTACGGCTGCCTGGGGCATTGTTATCCGGCGTCCGTTAAGACGGGCCTCTCGTGACCCTAGCTCTACCTGCAAATAGCCTTCCGAACCATCGATGAAGACATAGCGGTCCGACCTTGTGTCGTCTCGCGAAACGCGCATGTTCATCTGACGGCTTGCACTCTCGAGAGGCACCATCACTGCGCCACCCTCTGTGAACGGACGCTCGCGATCTTGGAATGTGACGCTGCGAACCCCGTAAGTGATCTGTACGTCTCGGTCGTTGCGCCGGTCATCTCGTCGATCATTTCGTCGATCATCTCTCTGGCCGCCACTGCCCCATCTGTCCTCTTGTCGCCGATCCTCTTGGCGGCGGTCGTCGCGGTTCTCCCATCGATCATCGCGTCGATCTTCGTTCTGACGATTCCAGTCGTCATCCCTTCTACCTCCGCTTCGCCAATCGAAACTCACGTCCCGGTTGATCAGAGCACCCATTCGCTGACCCTTGCTAATAACGGTATTGCCGTCGTTCTTTCGGTCGCCCTCCGCCATAAGGATGCCCGCCACTGCGCCGATGACGGTGCCTTCGAGCTGCTTTTGGAAGATGCTGCCGAGAATGAAGCCACCGAGCATGCCGCCCAGAACGAACCCCTCTTTCTTCCTGACTTCCTGCTTGACCGTGAAGCGGCCTTCGCGGTCTTTGCTCACATATCGGTCCGTAAGGGGCACAGGCAGAGCATCGATCCGTTGGCGGTGGCCGTCCGGCATGATCAGCTCCGTAAATTCGAGGTCCATCATGGCCGGATTGCGATCGCGACCCTCTCGTATGGACTTAACCCGCCCTTCCAGACGCGTTCCTCTTGGAAGGTAGCGCGTGTCCTCGACCCGCGCAAAAAAGCGGTCACCCTGCCGGGTGTTGCGGATACTCAGGCCATCTTCAAAGATGACGGGTAGGACCGAGTCGCGGCGCAAGTTAATGGGGGATGCCGCGCTGAGTGCTGGAATCGCCAGCAAAGCGAGCATGCCAAGAGTGCCGAGCGGGAGTCTGTTGCGTGTCATAGGGGTCTCCGGTAAATAGCTTACGGCGATTTAACGGATATGCAGCGGCCCCGTTACAGATTTACGCCGTGTCTGCTCCTTTTGCGACAAGCTATCGGAGGGGCCGAGCCGAAATCCAGACATCGCGACCCAACAAGCGCACCTGGTCCAGATGCCATTGAGGAGCTTTCTCTAGGCTATCGAAGGTGAGCCCTTCGATCCAGGATGGGCCGTCGCCTAACACTTTTGGGGCCTGAAACAGCTCCAGCCGATCATGAAGGCCCGCCCGAATAAAGTGGCCCATTGTGACCGCTCCTCCCTCGACCAAGATGCCGGTGATGCTCTTTTCAAAGAGACTCGCCAAGAGCTCTTGAAGGTTGATCGGTCCCGTCACGTGAATCGTCGGGGCTGAGTCGTCGAATACGCGCTCCGTTCCCTTGAGCCTAGAATTCGGGTCGAGCACGATTCGCGTGGGAGGGTTGACGACGCCCTCGATTCTCGCCGTGAGCTGCGGATCGTCGATCTCGACTGTTTTCCTGCCGACAAGGACCGATCCTAGCTCTGCTCTCAGGCGGTGGCCCTCACGTCTAGCCGCCTCGCCCGTGATCCACTTGCTTTCTCCATTCGGAAGAGCAATGCGGCCGTCGAGTGAGCAAGCGGCCTTCAGCACAATGAGCGGACGGCGATGGTTCAGGGCAAACAAAAACTGTTCGTTGGCTTGAGCGGCCTCTTCCGAAAGGAGCCCCGAAGCGACTTCTATGCCGGCCCCCCGCAGTCGTTCGCCCCCGCCGACCGCCTCCAAATTGGGATCAGGGCAGGCGAAGACCACTCGCTTGACGCCCGCCTCTATGAGAGCAACGCTGCAGGGGCCAGTGCGGCCTCGGTGGTTGCAGGGCTCAAGCGTAACGTACGCGTCGGCACCCGTGGCGTTCGCTCCCACCAAGGCGGCGACCTCTGCATGAGGACCTCCAGCATGCTCGTGCCAGCCTTCACCAACTGTTTCGCCGTCCCTGACCAGGACGCAGCCCACGTGCGGATTCGGTGCGGGGAATCCATTCTTGGAGAGCTCGATCGCTCGCCGCATAAACCTGGCGTCGTCTTCAGTCCACGTCATGCGACTTCTTCTCATGATCGGCCATCGAGGCTTCAATCAGCTCGCGCATGTTCTCCATCTGCTGCGCCTTGTATTCGGCCGTGGTCGTTCGCAGAACGCCGATTGCGCCTACCCCGGCTAAGACCAGGGCGAAAACCATGAAGCTGAGGTAGGAGACAAACCGCACGGCATACTCCTTGTTGGCGGCCAAGGTGGCTCTCGCGCCGGGCCGCTCACCAAGAAGCACTGGCCATCCCACGAGCAGGAGCAGGCAAACGAGCATCATCACGCTCGTAAAGATCTTGATCTGGGTGGACGTCAGGCGCACTGGCGCACCATGCCTCGAACGGCTTGGCTTAAGTCTTCAGCCTTGGCGAGGTAGCTCCCAACGACAAACACGTTTGCACCGGCAATTTTAGCGATCTCCAAGGTTTGCGAATTGATCCCGCCGTCTACTTCTATGAGGAGGTCGGGACGTTTCGCCCGGAGAAAGGACACCTTTTCTAGCGCGCCCTCTATGAAATCCTGTCCCCCCCAGCCCGGGTTGACGGTCATGACGAGGACGAGGTCGACCAGACCCAGAATCGGCAGGACGACCTCGGCAGGCGTCCCGGGATTAATCGCAATGCCTGGCGACACCCCCATGGCGCGTAGGCTTTGAGCAAGGCGATGGGCGTGCGTGGTTGCCTCGGCATGGAAAATGATCCGTTCGCAACCCGCCTCCTTAAAGTCCTCGAAGTGGCGCTCAGGCGTGTTCGTCATGAGGTGCGCCTCAAACATAGCTGTGGAGCAGTTACGCAGCTTTGCCACGTAGTCGGCGCCAAAGGTGATGGGAGGTACAAATTGCCCGTCCATCACGTCGAGGTGAATGATCTGGGCTCCCGCCTCGGTCATGGTGGTCACCGCGCTCCTGATGTCGGTCAGATCGAAGGAAAGAATCGATGGCGCGAGGAGGCAACTCATTGGACAGCGTCGCCTGCGGTTGCTGGAACGCTCTTGATAAGCGCTCCATTGTAGTAAATCCGGAACGTCGCGGTCTTGCCCTTTCCGATCGCCGAGGCTTCGATCCGATCGCCGACGTTGCGCTCTTCTTTGAATATCTGCCGAACGCCATCTGCGTCCTCGATGTCGATTCTGACAGTTGTAGCCTCTGTGAGGTCATCCAGCCCGAGACGGATGGTGTAAAGGAACTGGTTTTCTACGGGTGAGGGTGGCGCTGCTTCACCTCCGCCCTTCGGGCCGGTGCTGACCACGAGTTTCACTCTTGATGCTCGCTCGATCTTCTTCTTTGCAGCCGGAGTGGAACGTACCACCGAGCCGTTTTCGACGTTCGGATTGCTTTCCTTCTGCATGTCCGGATCAAGCTCTAAGCCGAGATTCGCAAGAATTGTACGGGCTTTATCAACGGTAAGGCCCCGAAGATCGGGAACGGCCACGAACTGGCTCCCCGAGCTAAGGATGACGCTCACCCGAGTGCCCTCGATCATTTTCTCGCCGGGTTTGGGCTTCACGTCGATGACATGGTCCATCTCAACCTTTTCGCTGGGTAGCCGCGCCTCGACTTTCATCTCCAGCTTGCTGTCCCTTAGCACTTCCCTGGCTTCTTGCGTCGTGAGCCCGACGATGTTCGGCACGGCCACCTGCTTGGGCCGGTTAAGGTTCAGCAGCATCCACACTCCGATGAGGCTAAGCACCACCGCGCCGAGGAACACGATGCTGAGCGTCATCCACAAGGGCACATCGCGGTCCTGCTTGCCACGTCGGGTTTCCTTCTCATATTCCTCGTCGCTTCGGAGAGCGGACATTCGAGGAGCCACCGACTGCGCCTTGGATTGTTTGGGAGATTGCTTGGTTGGAGTTGGCACGATAACTTGGGCCGGACCCCTCAGCGGCCACGTAAGGGTTCTTCCGAACCTTAGCGCGTCCTGAAGGAGACGGAGGTCGGCTAGCAGTTCGCCAGCGTCCGGATAGCGCTCACGTGGCTCTTTGGCCATGGCCTTCTTAACGATCTCATCCAGCACGGCTGGAACCGAAGGGTTGACCGACCTTACATTGGGAGTAGGGCTCGTCGCGTGCTGCAGAGCCATTGCGACCGGCGTTTCCGCGTAGTAGGGCAGGCGACCCGAGAGCAGTTCGTACAGGGTAATCCCCAAGGCGTAAACGTCTGACGCGGCGGAGGGCATCGAGCCGGAGCTGACTTCGGGCGCAAGGTAAGGTGCCATGCTTGGCAGAACCATTGCCCCTGCGCTGGGGCTCATGCTGTAGGCTTCCCAAATACCGGTGAGTTGGAGCCTCGCATCGCCGTTCGCTAGGATTGCGATGTTGTGAGGTGTAAGGTCTCCATGGCTCATCTTGCTTCTGTGCAGAGTCTCCAGGGCCTGACAAATGCTGATAGCGGTACCCACCGACACCGGAATCGAAAATGGGGCGAGCTTTCGGACTCGGTCGGCCAGACTAGGCCCCCGCGTGAGCTCACTGACGATGAAGCCATGCCCCGCATCGGACACAACTTCCAGCACGGGTTCGATCTGTGGGCTCTTAATGAGGCTGTACTTGTCGGCGGCTTCTTGGAGAGCATCGACAAAGCCCGGTTGGCGGTCGAATGGCGGCTTGAGCAGCCGAATGCAGACGTCTCGGCTCGATGCCTGATCGCGGGCCGAATACGTACCAAAAACAGGGCCGTCAGTGAGCAGGCCCGTGAGCTCGAAGCGAGAGGCAAGGACGGTTCCGATCAAGTCTGTTCGGCCTCGCGGTCTGGGATAACGGCCAAGACGAGAGCGACAACCAGCAGCGCAAGACTGAGGAGCTTGACCTGAGTCACGTCCACCCTCGCGGCGTATTCGGGTGCCGTGCCGTTGAGCGCCGCCCATTGACTGGCGAGATAGCCCAGGGTCAGGAGGGTTAACGTGATATAGCTCAAGAGCCGTCTTAGGCTGCCCATAGTTTGTTTAACGACTCCAGCACTTCCTGCTCGGGCACGTTTTCTACCAGTTTACATCCACCGATTTGCGTGAGCAGGCTAAATGCCAATCTGCCACGACTTGCCTTCTTATCCTTCTTCATCACTTCTAGGAGTCGTTCGGGTTCTAACGGTTCTGTAAAAGTGACCGGAAGTCCTTGCCTCTGAAGGCACCTCATAACGGTCTCGGCCGTTCTCTGTGGGGTAATTCCGAGTCGTTCGCCAAGATGGGCTTCTACCGCCATCCCGATGCTGATCGCCTCTCCATGGAGGAGCTTGCGGTAGCCAGTGGCTTGCTCGAGCGCATGGCCTACGGTATGCCCGTAGTTCAAAATCGCTCTGAGCCCCTGCGTCTCGAACTCATCCTCTTTAACGATCCGAGCTTTGTGTTCGATGCACGTGCGGAGGATCGGTTGAATGTCGGATGGCTGCTCTTGGAGCGCCGCCATCAAGCTGGAATCCATTATAAAGGCATACTTCCAGACTTCTGCCATGCCATTGCGGAACTGTCTCAGGCTGAGAGTTTCAAGCGTTTTCGCATCGATGCTGACTCGAACGGGCGGGTGAAACGCGCCGACTAGATTTTTGCCGTCCGGGATGTCTACGGCGACCTTTCCTCCAACGGAGGAATCAACTTGTGCGAGCAGGGTTGTCGGGAGCTGGATGTAGGGGACTCCGCGCATGTACGTCGCAGCGACGAAGCCCGTGAGATCCCCAATGACGCCGCCTCCAAGCGCGACGACGGTGCTCTTCCGCGAAGCACCCTCGTTTGCGAGCCACGCCGAGACTCTCTCCAGCCAGATGAGCGACTTTGTTTGCTCGCCCGGGGGCAGAACTAAGAGGGGCAGGTCGGCCGGCAAGACGTGACCCCAAAGACGGGCCACATTTTCGTCCGTGACCACGAAGCTATCTTCTGGCAGACCCTTGACTGCCTCAGAAAACGGCTCAAATAGAACCGGATACTCGCCCTGGCTATGGGAGACCTTGATCAAGCTTGATACCCCCTGATCGCTTCCATCACGATGGCGGGAGCGGTGCCGAGTTCCAGGCCGTCTACCGACACGATAATGTCCGCCTGCTCATAGAGGGGCAGCCTTGATTCAAGGATGGTTCTCGCTCGCTCTTGCCAGTTCTCCGTTTCGAGTAGCGGTCTTCGCTTTTTGCTTTGCTCCAGACGCTCGAGGATTGTTTCGAACGTAGCCTTTAGGAAGATCGTTGTGCCGATCCGACGCAACTCCGTCCAATTTTCGGGACGGACAACCACGCCTCCGCCCGTCGCTAAAACGTACTCCCCCGGCTCGAGTCCCCTCAAGATGCTCGTCTCGTGGTCGCGGAAGGTTTGCTCGCCATAGACCTGGAATATTTGGCCAACGGGTCTTCCGAATCGGTTTTGAAGAAGAATATCCGTGTCCTTGAACGGTCTGCCAGAGAGTTCGGCAAGCCCTCGACCAACGGCCGATTTACCTGAGCCCATCATCCCGAGCAGTATCCACGTGCGTTCCATGATAGAAAAAGGGTGGCAACCCTTTTGGGTGCCACCCTTTACTGTACGTTATTAGAGGGTAACTAGGGTCCGCCAGAGCCAGCCGTCGTGTCCTCGTCCAGAATGGTCGGGGTCACGAAGATCAGCAGCTCTTGGTTGAGCCTCGAGCGTCGAGTCTGCCTGAAGAACTGGCCAATGATGGGCAGGTCACTCAGAATCGGCACGCGATTGACCGAGTTGTCCTCGTTCTTGTTGTTCAAACCGCCGAGCACGATGGTCTCGCCGTTTCGAACTCGTGCAACCACCGCGATGGATTGGCTGACGGTGTTCGGAATTTCCGTGCCGTCGGGTCCACGCGATACACCCACAAAGCTCTGGATCTGAGGAGCGAGGAACACCGTGATCGTATTGTCCTCGTTGATACGAGGGGCAATCGAAAGCTGGGTGGTAGCGGTCAGAGGAAGGGGGTTGCTGGTCGTTACCACGTTGCCACCGTTGGTTATAACGGAGGTGTTGATAAAGATCGTCGTCTGAACAAAGCTCTGGATAAACGCAGGCTGGTTGTTGAGCGTGCGCAGAATTGGTGCGCTGACAACTTTGGCACCGGTCTCCACGAGGGAAGCCCGGAGTCTCGCCGTGATATTTCCAGTAGCGTAGTTCAAAAACACGGGGTCCGTGCTGCGAACGAAGGCTCCAGGCCGGGTGCCGGCGAGAATCGTGCCCCTCTGGTAGAGGAACTCCGTTCCGAGCGATCGCTCGATTGCTTCCGTCGTCGTGATGAACTCAACTTTGATCTGAACCTGCCGGGGAGCTACATCAAACAAGCTGATATAGGTCTGAAGCTGGTTAATGTCTTCTTCCGTTCCACGAACGATGAAGCTATTGTCCACCGGGTCGTAGGTAATGAAGTCGATGCTGGCACCGACGAGGCCCTGACCGCCGACAAGTGTCGTGCCCTGGCCACCTTGGCCGCCCTGTCCGCCGCCTAAACCGCCGCCGCCACCCAGGCCACCGCCACCCAGGCCGCCGCCACCTTGACCGCCTCCGAATCCTCCGCCGATGCCGCCAGCACCGCCACCGCCGCGTTGGCCGCCGCCAAGCTGGTTAGCAGACTCGCCGGGGAGGCGAACGTCTCGTGCAGACTCTGCGCCTGTTAAGGGAGTGTTCTGGTTTGGCGCGTACACCGGCGCGAAGGTTTGTGAGGGGCCGTTGCCCAGCACGTTGATCGCCGGTTGATACTGAGTCGTGGAAGTCGGACTTGCAATGTCGACAAATCTCTTAAGCTCGGCAAAGCCTCGTGCGGAATCAAAGACCTGCTTGAAGGCAATAGTCTCGTAGATCACGCGAGCGTCGCCTTTCAGCACCTTTAGCTTCTTGACGATCTTGACAGCATCCCCTGCTGGAAGGGCAAGAGGGACCTCTACGACGGGCTTGTTCGGGCTGATGATGTAGACGCCGTTCTCATCTCGCCTGAAGTACGCACCGGCCGACTGGCAAATGTAGCCAACCGCTTCCTCTGGAGTCGCACCCTGTAGCTTGAGTGTGATCTTGTTGTATGGCTTCGAGCTAGGCTCCACCACGAACTGAATGCCGGTCCGTTGGAACAGTATGTTCGTGGCCGCCATCATGTCCGCGTCTTTCAAGTTGATATCAACTCGAACGTCGGAGCTTTGCTGCGCGAGTGCGCCTACAGGAGCAACCACAAGGCTGGCTACCACCGTCATCAGCGCGATTCTTGCCCAGCTAAATCGCATATTAATAATCTTCCTCCTGACCCTCATTCCTTTCAATAACTTTTGCACAGTTGTGCTTGATTCCTCTCGCTACGTTTCCCAATAGCGAGAGGAAAGATTTGCAGTCTTAGCCGCCGAAGCCGCCTCGGCCACCGCCGCCACCGCCGCCGCCGAAGCCGCCGCCACCACCACCACGACCGCCACCGCCACCCATGCCGCCGCCACCCATGCCGCCGCCACCGCCGCCGAAGCCGCCGCCACCTTGGCCGCCACCGAATCCGCCGCCGCCCATGCCGCCGCCACCCATACCACCGCCGCCACCTTGGCCGCCGCCCATGCTGCCGCCGTTAATGATGGTGCTGCGCTCGGGAGGGCCCGAGAAGTCCTGAGCACCGCCCTGGGCACCGATCATCGCAGCGATGTACATAGGGTCTGCCGAACTAATCTTGATTCGCCGGAAGACCAGGTTTGATCCGCCTCCCAAGCTGGGAGTGTCGCCCCCTGCGGGAATTGTATTAATGTCCGGCTGTCTCCGCATGATGCGATAGACGCCACCCTGGACCTGGTAAGTCGAGTCAACCTGCCTGGTGATGTGCTGAAGCGCCGTTCCAAACGGAACGCTCTTCAAACTCACCGTGACGGTGCCCTGAACTTCAGGGTCGATAGCGTAGGACACGTTGACGTTTCGGAAGAGCGCTCGTAGAGCCTCGCGCACGTCAGCGCTTTCATATTCCACCGAGGCAATAATTTTGTCCTCGATATTCTGATCTTGAGCGCTCGCTATTGGAGCTGCTCCCACCAAAAACAGACCGCAAGCGGCCGCTAGTGCAATTTTCATGGTTGTTCTCATCTTAACCTCCAATGCTTCAGAAGGCTCACTTTGCCGTCCGTTTTGTTAAATTTTGCAGAAACTACCTGCGAATCGCAGGCGTTTTTCCAATCATGCCCGCGACTCATTCTCCAGGGCTCCCGCCACCGCCACCTGGGCGACCCGGAGGGCCACCACCGGGAGGGCCAGAACCACCAGGACCAAAGCCGCCTGGAGGTCCACTTGGCCCAAGGCTACCCGGGCCTGGTCCAGATCCTCCGGGTCCGCCTGGAGCACCGCCGCCGCCCATGCCGGGAGGAGGCGATTCTAGCCTCACAGTTATCTGACGTGGAATCTTATTGCCGCTCCGACGAAGAATCGCTTTCTCCTCATCGATTGAAACAACGGTCCACTCCGTGTTTGGCACTCTCATGCCAGGCCGGATAATTTCGACCTGCCCCCCAGTTTCCAAAAGGGCGTAGATCGAGTCGCCGACGATAATGCCCGAGAGTCTCCGGTATGGCTGAGGGTCTTGGATCAAGCCCGCGTCCGGCGCCTTTTCCGGTTCGGGAGTGTACATCACCACCCAACTGCCCATTTCGCCTAGCAGTCGAGCTGAATCCTGCGAGGTCTCAAAAGTCCGTTCGCCGGGCTTAAGGGCGAAGGGATCGGAGCGCGGTCCGCCGTAGCGACTAGCGACGAGCCTCCCTTCAACCGCGAAAACTTTCGCCGGATCTGCAATTGACTGCACTGGAATTCCAGGCAGAGTTGCTAATCCCAGATCCGCTGCAGAAGCGGAGCCGCTGCCACCGAGAGCTGCCGTTCCGCCAACGGCGGGCGCAGGAGCTACCGGGGCAGGGGCACCCTCGCCGCCTCCGCAACCCAGCAGCACCAATGACGACACAAGGCTGAGCGCAAGAATCCTCGTCGTTTGTTTCACAGTGGTCACTTCTTTAATTACTCCCATTTAGCCTCCCCTAGCCCCGACAATTCCGGGAGCAGATCCTTGGAAACCAATCGGAGGTCCGCCAGGTCCCCCGCCAGGTGCGCCACCTGCGCCTCCAGCAGCCGAAGCACCTTCCGGCGCCTGACCGTAGACAACGTTAGACCGAATGTATCCGACGATCGTTAGGTTGTACGTCGCGGTTAAAACTGGCGAAGTTCCATCGATCCGCAAGGCATCCGTAACCGCCAAATAGCGGGGCATGCTCTTGTAGGCCCGCATGTGGTTCATGATCGAATTGTAGTTGCCCTGAACCGTCACGGAACCCAAGTCGAAGATCACGACGGGAAAGCCTGCTGACGGATAGTTGTAGAAGGAAAGAAGCAGCGAGTTCGCCGGAGCGTTCGCGTCGGGGGTTGGAATAGCTGGGCCGTTGATGACCTTTACTCCTCCCCGTCTCAGCTGTGTATTCACGGCTCGCTGAATGCTGTTTCGATACTTGCGGGTGTCTTCCGACAATTGGAAAGCGTTCTGAGCCAGCGTGATTCCGCCCGCCGCAATGCTTGCCGGAGGCGTCCGGTTCGCGGAGATCGCGTTCCATTCAGCGGCTTTCGTCTTAATCATCTGGATCGCAGTTGCGACCTTCTGGTCAGCCTGCCTCTGCTTGGCCGCTTCTGCGTCATTCGCTTCCTTAGCCGCTTGATAGAAGGATGCTTCGGTATCGTTTGGCATCTTGTTGAAAAACAAGCCGAAGGCAATAACCGGCAAAGCGAGTGCGATGCCAATGATGTAAATCGTAAGTGGGCTTAGTTTCATATCAGTACGCCTGGCTTAGCGCTCGCCTCCCCTAGACATCGGGCCAGGTGCACTTGGCGCTGAGGGACCAGGGGCACCTCGATTCGCACCGGGAGGCGGAGAGCTTCCGCCAGGGAATCCACCACCGCCGCCGACTCCACCAGGAGCGGCGCCGCCCGAACCAAGGGTTGCCGTCGGGTTAGGGGTTTGCAGGGCGTGATTGAGGATCAGTTGAACAGTGACCAGCGACTCGCCGGGCATCGCCAGCCGGGTGACATCAGTCGAAGTGCCGAAGTTTCCAACCCCGGTGAATCCCGGCTGCTGAGCACCCTGGGCTTCAAAGAAGGCTAGGCGCTGAAGCGGATCGTCAGGGATGGGAGCCTCGTTCGGCCTCCGTGGACGACCAGCCTGATCGACCTCGGTAATCTGGGGCACGAATAATTCATCCGCCTGATAACCACTGCGCGAGACAGAAACGGCTTCCGGGTTTCGCATCATTGACAGCATCAAGTCTGCATATTGCTGATACGAGTCCAACGTGCCAGTCAGAGTGACCGAACTCTGCGTATCGCTCACCGGCGTCGCCGCCATGCTCGTGATACGGAAGAAGGGCGGCACGTAGCGCCGGAGACTGTTGTAGAGGTCCGGATACTTATCGTTGTGAGCGATCATCGCCTGGCCCAGCGAGACGTTCTTCATCAGCGCGATAACGTCGGGCAGCCTCATATAGTCGTCTGCCTTTTGCGCCGTTGCGAGCGCCCTTTGAGCAGGCGGGATGGACTCCTCATACGCCTGCTTTGCGTCAGCCAAGGCTTTGGCCGACATAAGCGTGAGGGCAAGCGAGATGCCGATTCCCACAAAGATGATGAAGACCGAAGCGATCCAAGCAGTTTTGGACTGCTTGCCTTTCGATACGGTTGCCGGAAGTAGGTTGAGCTTCATTCAGAATCAATCGAAGAAGATGTGCAGGCCGTTGCCGATAGCGACCGCGAATTCCTCACGGTGATCTTCAACAAAGGTCGGCGGCACTTTGCGTGCGTTTATATTGAGACGGCGAGTAGGGTCGTACGTGTCACACGCGATCCCTAAAGATCGCTCAAGATAGGGGGCGAGCCCTCGGATTTTGGCTCCCCCGCCACAAATTTCGACCTGCTGAACGTCACCCCCGCGGCTGCGGTAGTAATCGATCGAGCGCCGAACTTCTGAGACGAGCTCTTCGAGCACGGGCGCGATGGCATTGTAAAGCCGCGCGTCTTCCGAATGATCGACGGCCGCCGGAGTCACGTCGCCAGCGGGCTGGAAGCCTGTGGTTGGCTCGGTAAGGCCCTGCATGCCATCGTCTTCGTAGCTAGACTCAGGGGCGGCGCCGATATCCGTGGTGGTGTTGAAGTCGCTGATCGGAGTGGTTGCGGGGGCGTCTTCGAATGGGCTGTACGGCTGGAAGTCTTCGCTTAATGGAGAGAGCCCAAACGGATCGGCGATCACCGGCGCTGATCCCGCAGACGCCGGAATCTCCAGTTGCTCTCGCTTCATCTTCTCGCCTTCGGAGATCGGACAAGAGAAGGCGTCGGCGACCGCGCGGGTAAACATCTCGCCTCCAACCGGAACCTGCCTTGGCATCAGCAGCTTTTGGCCGTGGTAGATGTTGATCGATGAGGTTGTGTGGCCGATGTCGACGAGGCAAATCGTTTTGTCTTGGAGCGTGTCCTCATAGGACGTCTGGATCGACCGCGCCATGCTTAGCGGCTCAACGTCGATCGCTGCCACTCCACGTCCGGCCTTCTTAATGCAGGCGATCATTGTATCGATCGCGCTCTGCGGAGCGATCGCCATGACGACGTCCATGTTCGGCGATGCAGGATCGTCTCCACCGAGAGGCTTAAAGTCGCTCACAATCGTGCTTTCGGCAAAGGGAATATTTCTGTTTATTTCCCACTGCATGTGCTCTTTGAGTTCGGTCGGGTTCATCTTAGGCACCTCTAAGGTGCGCACCAAAACGGACATCTGACCGGCAATGGAGACAACGCATTGGCCGACGGTCGCGCCGGATTGCGATAGCAGTTGCTTGAGGGCCAAGCCCACAGCATCGCTGTTGTACACGCCTGTGTGGTCCACTGCGCCTTCTGGCGTGTCGATCATGCCCAAAGCCGTGATGACCGGCTCCTTGCCTTGCATGCGAACCTCACAAAATTTTATACACTGGCTGCCAATGTCGATGCCTAAGACGCTATTGAGCTTTTTGGCCATAGATTTGAGTTAACCCTTCCCCTCGCTGGGAGTCCATGTTAGCATTGGCTCCCTCGAACTGTCAAGAATCCCCCACATAACCGCTTCCGTTGACGCGCACCGCCGCCCGCGGGGAGGTGCGGGTAGAAGCGGTGCGCGCCATTGGACGCGGCTTGCTGAACAATGGACGTAGCTTGAGCGCACGTAAGTTCAGGAATGCGCATAGTGTTCGATTACACGCATGAAAGCCCTCCCTTGCAGGAGGGCTTTCTTCTTTAGCCTCCGTTCGGCACAACCGAAACGGGTGCCCATTGCGGAGCAATCGTCTGGAAGTACAGGTCAGGGTTGCCAGAGCGGGTGCTCGTCCAGAACAGCCACACCAGCGGAGGGCGTCGGCTATTGACGGGCGATTGGTAGGTGTAGGGCTCAAGGAAGGTGCTCAAGCCGGATTCATTAACCGCCTGCTCGATCGGGATCGGCTCCTCTGCGCGTTCGCCGACATACGAGACCTGGGAGGTAATCGTGATCGGGCCCACCCGATTCCCCGAAGCATCGACGCCGATAAACGTCACCGTCACCACGGAATCTTCGTCTTCGGCCATGAAGTAAATCTTGCCCTGAGACGGATCCATCTGGTAACCGGCGTTCGCCGAAACCTGAACGTTCACGGGATTGCCGTTGGCGTCGGTAGCGATGCGATAGGGCAATCGGATGCCGAAGCGGAAGCTCGACATGAATGGCCGCGCACCCTGGCCGGAGGTTCCTGCTCGGTTGTACGTGAAGAACATTCGGTCGTTTCTGATCGGTGCCGAGAGGTCGGCGGGATTCCCGTTGCCTGTCCTCCAGTAAGTGAAGTCGCTGACAAGCCGAGAGTCGAAGACGCCCGTCGGGCCGGCATAAGCCGCAGCTCCCTCTGGATTGACCCGGAAGAACTTGGCCTGATAGCTCAGCAGGAGTTCGGCCGTGTTGGAAGGTAGCCCGCCCGTGAATCGCACCGTACCCAGATTTGGATCAAGATACGCCTTTCCACCAAGCCGAGTGCTATAGGAAACCACACCGGTTTGCGGATCATAGGTTCGGGTGTCATTCGCGGGAGTGTAGTTGCCAGCTCCATCGTAGCCGTCGAGCAACAGGTTCGTGCGAACGCCGTTGCTCAGTTGCTGAAGGACAAAGTTCCGGCCAATATTGAGGTTCCAAGCGACACCACGGCTGCGATAAGTGCCCGATCCCTCGGGGATGATGCGCTCCTCAGTTTGCCAAGGCAACCAGAGGAAGGCTTCCTGATCTCGTAGCGTTCGATCTGCGTTTTCAGGGAGCCGATCAGCATTTGCGGCACTTGTTCCGCCCGCGTTGAGAGCCCAGAGCCTGCCGAGGAACACTTCCGTAAAGGGTCTTCCGCGAAGCCTGCCACCGAACGTAAGCTCAACGACGCTGTTGCGCTGTGCAGTGTTGGGCCGATAGGTTCTGCCTACTGCACTGGGTCCCGTCACGGAGTCGAAACCGGTGCCGAAGGGCAACGGTGAGACTGGATTGAAGCCTCCGCCATCGAGCCTCGAGTAATAGATCCTGCTTTGACCGCCGGCGGCTCCAGAAAAGAAGACCATGGCTCCTGTGTCGGTTTGCACAACGCTCGGTTTGCCCTTGGCCATCTGCGGATCGCCAGCCAGAACGGCAGGCGCCGCCGCACTAACGGCACCATCCGAACCCGTCGTCACGACCGACAGCATGATTCTCGAATCAGAGATTCGCCCAGTCGGCGTGGCCTTTTGAGCTTCGGCGACGAAGCCCATATAGGTGCCGGTGTACGTCGTGGCGGGATCGAATGGATCCTTCATTCCCAGCGCAGGGAAGCTCGGATGGACGTAGCGGAGGGTCGAGGTAATGATGGACTCGCCCGTTCCTACTGAGAAGAGCGTATTCGGGTTCCCAGGGGGGAAGTTCTGCACTTCTCGTCTCCACCAGCGCTCTGCAGTGGGCTGGGCCCAGTTGTTGAGATCGCGGAGGGGAGCCGAGGCCGCGGTAGGTCCGCTCATGCTCGCGTTGTTGAATGTCCACTGGTTGTCCAACGTCGCGATGTAGATTCGGTTAGGATTGTCCGGGTTGGCGGTTGCACCATTGCCTGCCGCCCAGTTCGGGCGGTTGCTTGACCATGCGAGAAGCAGCGAGCCGAATGCGTCGCGGATCCCCGCGGGCATTTGGTTAGCGTACGCGCTGGTCGTGGTCGCGCCACCTGGCAGCACGTTGTCGATCTGCTGATCGGTGCCGGGGGTGAAGGAGTTGGTGAGGCGTGCCTCGCGAACCGTAAACAGGATCTCGAACGTAGGCTCAGAAGCTGTTTCAGGAACGCCAAGATTCAGCCCCCACGCAGGGGTGAGATCGGCGCTCGGCGCGGCCGAGTTCTCGATGACCCGCATCGTCTGGCGATACCTACCGGATGGGAATCCGATGGGCACGGTGACGGCCACACGAGGATTGCGAACGGGGAATCTTGCTTCGTTAAAGAGAGCAGACGCCTTCGCGTTAATATTCGGATTCTGTCGACGCTGGGGGTTAACCGTCAACGTCGTGGCGATCCGGTCCGTCGTGCGTGGCTTCTGAAGGATCACGTTTCGATCTGGGTTGGTTGTCGAGTTCCAAGGTGAGAACTGCCAGTCGAGGTCGCTCCACAGGTTTCCGGAGAAGAGACTCCCATTTGACGCCCACCCGGCTTCGAGCCAGGCTCTTCGATCGTTCGCGATAGACGTGAATCCCCAGGGGACGAACTGTCCGTCGCTTGCCTCATACCCCTTCGAGACTCGAAGATTGGTCATGTTCACATTGCCCTGATTCTGGACATTGAACTCCTTGAAGAGGCGCACTCCGTTCGGGATGCTATCGTTTTGCGAATACCTGCCGCCCCAAGGTTGGAAGACACGGCCATCGGTGCCGCCGGCTGGGTTAAAGCCGAAGCCAGGGAATGCGAAGGCTGAATAACCCGCGCCTGTAGCAAGCGACCCCAATTCGACGGAAGGAGTTGTGACCGCCAGCCGCTCATCGGGAGCAACCGCAGTCGCCAGATTCAGCGCACGGTAGGGCTCTCGTTGCGCCACGTCAAGATTTCCGTTTTGGAAACTATCGACGAACACGCTGAGGCGTCCCATGTAGCCCTGCTGGAAGCCGCTCTGCCAAGTCTGGTTTTCGGAGTTAGCCAGTGCAGCCAAGGTGTTTCTGGAAAGATCCACAGGCGGCTGATACTTCGGCACATCTACATCGATCTGCAACGGAATTGCTTGGAAAACACGCCTCGTAGCATTCGAAGGATCGTACGGTACGTCCCCTTCCTGCATCAGTCGCTCAGTGGCACCGACTCTGATCCTAGCGGCTCTGAGTTGCACGCCATTAAAAAGCGGATTCTCTGAGTCCCCGCTCGGGTCCTTGGTGACGCGAATGTTCTCTCGTGCGATGTCGGGGTAGTCGAGGCTCGTATTCGGCGAATTGACCGGCAGATCCTCGAAGCGCGGGTAAAGGGCAGAGTTGAAGGCCTTGTAGACCGCCAAAGCCCCACCTTGTCTTTCAAGGTCTTGTCGGCCGACTCTGACATTTTCCAAGCCCATGCCGTCGGGGCGAAGCAGCCCCATCATGCTCACATCGTAGATGTAGATGGTTGTGCTCTTCGATTGACCGTGTTGGGCAACTCCGGTGCTCTTACCAAGGAGCGCCTTCGTACCTGTCGTGCCGTTCATCAACCTCTCCGGGTTGGAAGGATCGATCGCATAGCCCATCGAGAAGTTCGAGATGCCGTCGTCCGAAGGTGAGTTCTCCCCAGCGGTCAGTCTGTCTCTTGTCGAGATCGCCAGCGGGTTCGCCATCTGGAACGACCTTCGGTTAAGGTCCGGGCGAAGGGCAACTGTTTGTTGGGCACCGTTGTTGTTCAGGGCCTGTGAGGTGATCGAGAATTGCACATCCATCCGACCCGGTGGCAGAGCGTTCGCGCCACCACCCTGGAAGGGGAAGGGCAGGATCGCATAGCCGTCAACCAGCATGTCGCCACCAAGGGCGGCAATTGGCTGGCCGATGTCAGGCGCAATATCCCTCAGGCGAGGGGGATCGCCGGCACCATTGTTCCTGAACCTCAGAGCCTCGACGGGGATGCTTCTAGATCCAAACGAAATATTGACGATGGGAGGCGGAATCGGAGTTGTGTTGTTACTTGCCGTCAACTTGTACGGGAAGTCGTAAACCATGACGTACACCGTCTCGCCCCATTCAAACACACTGCGGTTGTTTTCGCTTGCCGGAGCGACCGCCTGACTATAGGCGAACTGTTGCGGGTCCCCGGTTGGCAGCCGCAGCCTTTGGAAGGCATCGCGGGTGATGAACTTCATCTTCGCCTTGCGGAAGATGTCGCCTAGCGGGTTGTTCTCGGTGATCGTCTCTTGACCTGGGAACTGCTGTCCATCGCCATAGTTGCCTTGGGCGTTGTTCCAGGCATAGAGGTAGCCGACCGAGTCGGCACCGAACATCCAGCCATGGGCATTGGACAGAGACGCCGTGACCGTATCTCCAGCTGCTACATACTCCCAGGCACGCCTGGATCCGAATCGGTTGGTCGTCCCATCCGCGAAGAGTGCCGAGAAGCGGCCATCCAGCGTCGGGACCATGATGACTGGCGCAGGCGTGAGGTTGCCGTTGATGTCGAAAACCGTCATGCGCTCGAACGTCAACGATCCTCTCGCACCCGTCCCCAACTCGTTCGTCTGCCAGAGCACGGTTCCCGTGTCCGCATCGATCGCGTAAACATAGCGATTCTGGTTGATCGTGTAGACTACGCCGCCGTTCGGGGCCAAAACGCTGTTCTGCAACAACTTGTACGTGACAACGCTCGGGCTTCCGATGAAGCTTTCCGCAGGAGGGTCAAGCGCGGGCACCGCCGGATTCGGCTTGCCAAGTTCCCAGATCAACGCACCATTCGCCGCATTGAGCGAGAAGAAGCGACCGTTCTCCTCGTTCTTCATTGCCGTTCCGAAATAGACCTTAGCGGTTGCCAAATCGTTGGCAATAGATCGGAAGTAAGTGGGGGTTGTCCAAATCTCACCAAGAGTTGCCGGCGGAATAGTTTCGGGCGCTACGGCGGTGAGCCGAGGGAATGTCCAGGCGACGTTCGTCGTTTTATTGTTGCCGCCCCCTCGAGCGTCAAGAGCGTAGAGACGCCCCTGGGTCGTCGGAACGAAAATCATTGGACCGCTGCCGGTCGTGCCGAACGTCAGTGACCCACGGAAGCTACCGAGGCTGCTCGTGGCGATCGCGTTGGGATCTGGGTAGGTCGAAGGGTAGGTCCACTTTCGGGTGGTCGTTCCGGCACTCGTTGAAGTGTAATCACCCCGTCCGAGCATATTGATGCAATAAACGCGGCCGTTTCTGGTGCCGATGTAGAAGAAGTCTTCGGTGCCGACTCGCTGTACGATGCCCGTACTCAGTTCGAAACCGAGCGGCATCTCAGCAAGTCCGCCCACGCCGTCCTCACCGAATGCTTGGTTGGGATCGGGACTGACCGTGCTCGGATAAGCCCAATACTCGGTCGTCGTGCCGTCACTGTTGCCGGTCGCATCCAGGCAGTGAATACGCCCGGCCTCGTCCGCGATCATGACTACTTGTGTGTCCTGAATGATCCCGCCCGTTTTCCTGATTCGCGCGGTGGCGTAAATCGGGGTGGAGGTGATGGATTGATTCTTGTCGCCGACAAAGCGGACCGCGTCCGCATAGGCTTGCCGAGTGAGATCTGCGGCTAATGCGCTCTGGTTCGTAACGACCAGCTTGATGGGATTTGCGGCCGTGTGGCGGAACCGGCGGTCACCAATTCGCACCCAGCCTCTAGCGAGACTCTGATCGACGGTGAAGTCAAAGAAGGTGCCTTCTGCTTGGACCTGATATCCAACGGCTCGACCAAACAGGAGGCCATTGTTGTCTCCAGGAAGATAGGCAAAGACTTCGTACGATCCGTCTTCTAAAGTGGACTGATACGTGACGGTGCCCGTAGCCGCAGCCTGAAGATTGGCGACATAAACGTCATCTCCGGCATACTTGGAAGAAATCGTGTTGGAAACAAAGGCACCTGCCACGGCCGCTACAGTGTTATCCATGACTCGGTTGGTGTCGTTCGTTTCCTCGGCGGGCGAGTAGCGCCACCGTCGGACCCAATTCCTCGAGACGGAATCGTAGAACCGCCCCGATACGACGCCCTTCTCGATCGTGCGGATGCCACGAGCGTCTCGGGACACCGAGAGCTCGTTCTTAGCGTCCACCAAGATTTGCGTGTTGGCTACATTAGGGTCTTGCCGAGCCGAAACCGGTGTTGCTTGATAGGAACCTTGCGCAGGCACCGCCCTTGCGCCATCGGCATAGACGACAAAGCGCTTGACGTCGTTTTCGTTATTGGGCGAGTGCGGCATCGTTAGGGTGCCGTTGTTGTAGCGCGGCACCGTGTTGTAGAGATAGACATTGATCGGGTTTGTGCCGTCCCACGGGAAGACCTGATTGGTGGGCCGGCCGCCATTGCCCAAACGCACCCAGCCACCGCCGCTGGCATAAGAATCGACGATATCTACGTAGCGCTGCGAGGCCAGGGGGCCGAAGCGGACCTCATAGACGAAAAACCGTTGCGGAAATAGCGAATTGCCAGCTAAGGTCGTCGGTCCCACGGGAAGCCACACGTACATCGCATAGTTGCGATCTTCGCCGGGCTTACCGAAAAACGTGTAGCGCAAGGAGCGGAGATCTGCGGAGTCCTTCGCCTTTGTGGGTTCTGCCAGAGAAAGAGAGGGCGTGGCCCTTGTATACAAGTAGGCAGGGAATCGATAGTTAAGATTGGCGGGATAGAGAACAGGCTCGGGAGGCTGCGGCAAACCTACCCGTCGAATGGGCAACAGTAAGGGGAAAGACGCTTCCTCGCCAATTTGGGGCCACGCCCACCGGGAGGCGGGGTCTGCGGGAACGAGGGGTCTGTACCACTGGCTGACTACGATTCCGCCGTATGGCACCGGATCGAAAGGTCCCTGCCCAGGAAAGTTGGAGCGAGTATTCGCGATGTCCGTGTTGTCCATCGTGATGGTCGTAGGTTCCCATAGCTTTTCATCCGTGTTAAACGTGATGGGGGGATCGAACCAATGAAGGAAGGACAGGCCAGACCCAGTGTTGTTGGGATTGCCGTTATGGCCTGGGCGGGCATTGCTGCCGCCGAGGGTGGGAAAGTCGCCAATAACTTGCCCGTATGAAGCGGCTGCGGACGCCAGCACCATTGCCGCCAGCGTCGCTCGCCAAGCACTCTTTCTCGACATCATGGAAATTACCAAAGAACAATTCATTTATCGTCGGTCCGCAAAGACAGGTATCACCAGGCCTCTAGCACCTGAAATCGGTGGCAGCTCAAACATGACGCTACGCGGGCCAAAGCCCATGTTGGGGGCGGTAACGGTTCCAAATACGTTGGGTGGCGCATCCAGTTGGATGACTTCCCCGCCGATCACTGTCCCACCGCGAGTCGGGCCATAGTAGCCATTCACAATCAACACGTCTCCGTTGTCCAGACGCCGAGCAAATGTGGCGCGTAACGGAGCATTCGAAGCTTTAGGCGTGTTGTCACCATTGAGTCCTCTCAACACTCGATACGCCTCATTTGGCATCATCCAACGCAGATCGAGTGTTTCACTCGGATTTGCCGAACCGTCATAGAGCGCCTCATAGACTCCGGAGCTGTCCGTAATCATGATCGCCATGATCGCCGAGGCTCCATTGGGAACAAGTCGCGTCGTCACCGAAGCCACGTTCCCGAGGGGCCGGGTGTACGCCGCTAGAGCGGGACTATTGAAGGACGAGGTGCCTTCGTTATAGAACACGTTTGCCGCGAAAGCAGGAATGGTGATTCGATTGAACACCACCGATCCAGCGGGATTGCTAGGATCAAAGATGACCACCGCACCGCTTCCGTCGCGAGCCTCGCGAGTACCGGTAGCGCCGCCTGCGGGGTCCAGTCCGGTATCCACCTTCGTCGGGAGCCCGCCGCCCGTGCCAGCCACATAAACGTAGCGGCCGTTCATCCAGGTTCGACTGATGCTGTTGTAGGAGAACTGCTTTCCGCTCACGATCGAGGGGCTGTGCCAAAGGAGAACTCCAATTTGGGGTTGCTGGTTGACAAGCACAGGACCACCGACCGTTGCTCGGTTAATATCCCATCGATAGCGATCAATCACTTCGATGAGCCGGTTATTGCCAGAGTCCGCGATCAGATAATGGACCCAGAATTCCCAGGCTGCATTTCCGAGTCCGTCCCCCCTGGTGACGGCTTTAGTTAGCCCAGGCTGCTCGTAGGATGTGTACCGAACCACGTCCCGCGGGCCCTTCAGGGCCAGAGTCTGATTCAGCTCAAAGCCTGCCGGGACAACGTTTGGATCAAGGATGAAGTTCGAGATCGAGCGGGCTTCTACTCCGCTCTGATCTACCACTGCGACGCGGTTTGCGCCGGTGTCGACCATGAGGATATTGCCACCCTCAACTCGATACGCTCGGGTGGGTTTCACGACCGGCTTCACCGTTCCAACGGAGTTGGTCCCGGTGGCGCCTGCCGTCCCGGATGCCGATGTTGACCACAGCATGTTTCCTGACGGATCAAACTGAGCGATTCTCCCCTCGTCGGCAACCATGAAGTCAGTTCGAGAGAACGTGTAGATGCCGCGATCTCCCCAAGCTACGAGTGCGCCATCTCCGCCAACCACGCCCCTTGCTGATGTGGAGCTCGCCCCGTTTCCGGAGAGGGTCGCCTGGTTGAGCCGGACGACGTAGTCGTCAATCGACTGAACACCTCTCAACTGTGGCCAAAGGTAGCCGGGATTGGCATCAAACAGTGAGTTCGGGCCGTTCGCGCCCGAGATCCGCATCTGCGAGAATTGGTTGAGCCACGGCCTTTCTGGTGCGATTGGGGGGCGAACCTTGAGCATGCCCGGCCTATTCGCTGCTTCGGCAATAGGATCAAGCGATACCAGATAGGGATCGGTGGGGCTCACGTCGGTGCGAATCGCATACAAGGCACCCTGCGGAGTAAAGCCGGTTCCGCTTAAGGCACTGGCCGTGTAGCTGCGTCCAGAGATATAAAGCGTGTCGCCGGACGCGAAGGGTCCGTTGTTTGCCACTGACTCATTGGGAGGGCCCGAATTGGCGACGTCGAAGCCTTGGAAGACGCTGTACCAAAGGAGCGGTGTCCATCTGGCTCCTCTTCCCGCCGTGCCTTGCAGGGTAACGATAGGCGCTTCCGGCTCGATCAACTCATCCGGCCGTCCCGGCCTTCTAACGATGATGGGTTGGCTCAAACTGAGCGAATTCTGAATAACGCCTTTCTGGATCGTCGCAAGGTTTTCGAATCGAACGATTCCCGTCCGTTGGTCGTAGCTATAGTTTGCTCCAGCAAAGATGCTGGGCACTTCTGGAACGTTCGGATTGTTACTCCGCGCCACGTCCATCTGCAAGATTTGAGATCCCTCCGGCAGATCGCCGACTCTCACCTGCGCAACTTCGGACTCCGCCTTGAACGCCATGACGATGGTCGAGGGAATGTTGATGAAGCCGATGGATTGTGAGACTCTCGCCGTCACGAAGACCTGGCCATTTCGAATCACTGGTCCGCCGATGAGACGAGACTCTTTGAGTTCGCCGCTAAACCGGATCCCCGTGGCCTCAAAGACCATCAGCCGGAATGGATCGGTGTCGAAGAAGGTGCTGGCGTAGGCGACCCGGTCGGCGCCGTTCCGCTGAATCGTGTGGGCACGATACATTTCCCAGCGCATCACGAGCTTCAGGAGGCCCCGCCCTTCTTCTCGGAAACCGTATACGCCACCTCGGTCGCGATAGTCGTTGGGACCGTCGGCAGTGATGTTGCCCACGAAGGGCTGCTGACTCACCACATAGATCGTTCCCGAAGGCGAGAGCGCAACAGGCCCTTGAATCCGTCGACGAGTGCTGGCGATTGCCCCAGAAGTCTTGTCCGGCAGGTTGATGCGGCCACGCTCGACCATCGCCAAAGTGCCCGTATTGTCTCCAAGGTCGATCCAATAGTCCAGTCTAATACCGGCCACGTCATTGGGCAGTCGCGTCTGGCCCGCTGCGAACTTGAAGCTTAGAACTCCGCCGCCGAGGTCGGTTGGTATCGCGTTCTGGTCGAACAGCTGAGACATCCTATTGAGTCCCAACACGTCTCCGTTGGCCTTAATAAGCGAAAGCTTCACCCCCATAGGGCTGGGGAACGACGGGAGATAGATAGGCAAGCCGCCCTGCTGGCTGGCCCTCGTCGTCACGACGAGCGCGGTACCCGCGCCTCCAGCTTTCGGCTCGTAGTCGCTGGGCTTTTCTCCCTTTGCGCCGAGCCAAAGACTGATGATTCCCGCGCTCGGCACACCCGCACTGCTGGCGTTGAAAGGCACATAAGCCACTCGGTCCAATCCGCCGGAGTTATCTTGAATCGGGATGTAGCCGACGGTAGCGGAGTTGGCAAAGTCAGGAAGTTGCGCGGGCGAGCCGGTTCCACCGATGAACCAAGCCTTTTCGGAGCTCATGATCGCCCCTGCTGCCAAATCGACCGTCCAAAGTTGCCCTCGCTCGGTGCCGCCAAGGCTCACTGTATTGGAAAGGTAGGCGATGCCTTCATGGATCGTCGCAGGATTCGCCCGCACCAAAGAATCAGCGGTGGGGCGATTAATGGTGACATCCGGAGATCGGCTTGTCACGTTGGCTGACGTGTTCTTGAGGAACACCCCATTTACCTTCCACCCAAGGTCAAAGATGTGAACGTTGCCAAGGCGGTCGGTAACGACGGCTTGATCCCGCACGGTTCTTCCCGGCTGAGGCCGAATGATGGAGTTGGGAATATCCACACAAGCTGGCGTCAGAAGCCCGCCGCCAATGACGTCGCTCTGCCAAATAATATCCTCCACTCCCCCGAGCGAGAGGTCGGGCATCCCATCGTCGGGGTCGCCGTCTCCGTCGAGGTCGCGGTAAGGATCAGCATCATAAACGACCACTCGATCGTTCAGCACCGCCACGACCATTCCCTTGAAGATGGCGGGCGCAGATGTGACCACTCCAGGCCCAGCGGAGCGCCTCATGAGCGGGGCTCCGATATCAATGGCGCTACTGCCAGTCTTACGGCTTCCGCCGCCACCCTGCCGAAATTCCGTGAGCAGGCTGATCATATTGACGGCCAGCTTTGCGCTTGCGAAGGTATCGCGATCGAACACGGGGTCGGCTGCGTTAAATCTTGTGTTTGAAGTTAGCGACGCATTATAGGGCTTGTTGAGCTTCAGTGATGCTCCGCGAGAGGTCACAACGATCGCCCCGTCGCCAATGTGCGCAATGGCGATCGCAGGTTGATCGTTGATCGTGGACACCGGCTGATACTTCGCGTACTCCGCCTCCAAGCCTCCGACATATCGGGACATCAACCCGACGGCCACGGCTCGCATGGTGAAATTCGTGTCGTAACTGACATTGATCAGATCGATCTCAGCGACGCTCAGCGGATTTGGACTTGTCAAGAGCGGCTGTGTGAGGTCGGACCGGCTGGCATTGGAAGGCTGATTCCGCGTCCAAAAGGCATAGGGAAAGTTGTTAGCGGTGTCGATTCCAGACGCACCAGGACCCTGAACGCCGGCCGGATCGATCCACAGTAGACCCCCTCGATCCACGAACCTGCGGAGCTTTTCTCGCTCCAATGGGTTCAACGATGCATGAGATTTCGGATTGAGCAGCAACACATCGTATTGCGAAAGCGCTGCATCAGACGAATCAGAGAGGAAAACTTCCCAATAGGCCGCGTGCCTCTTCGTGAGGGGAGTGTTTGCGGCGGGGGTATCGGTTGAGATCGCATTCCAGCGCTGCCAGCCTCGGAGCCGGCCGTCAGGAAGCGGGGCCACATTCGCGAGAGTTGAAGGCGCGTTTGGGTTATAAATGTTCCAAGACGCAGGCTTCACCCAACGGTCGGAACTGAGGTTGAACCAAGCATGAGGGCCCGCGCTTAGGGGCTGCCCGCCGCCAGTGCTTGCGCTGTCGATAATGACCACGCCCGCGCGGATTCCCTGGCTTCTTTTCGCCTGCGATTGGCCGAACGCAAGAGGAGCAATGGCAAGAGCTCCCAGTCCACAAATTCTAAGCACACGAGCAAGCATGTTTGTTATCGCACCTCTCCAAAGAAGGCCAGTGCCGGTCCTACCGGCAGTCGAGGCAGGGGTGGCAGAGCCCGGCCGAATGCGTCCTGGCGAATAAACGGATTCGCGTTGGGGTCATTGTTGAAGCCGTTGACCCGCGCTGTCGCGAGCACAGGATCGTACACAACGCTCAAGTTCGGAACCCACTGAGTACTGTTCAAATCGTATCCATTCGGAACGTGCTGAGCGGGAATGCGCCAACCGGTCCCCCCGATTTCTCGAGGAATCCAACCCCACTTCTTCACCCACTGAGATTGCTGATCGATACTGGGGGGCATGTTCTCGCTGATCGCTCCGACAATTGTGATGCGCACGTCAGGCGGCTCACCGTAGAAGGGCATGCCGGGTCCCGATCCGTGCTCTTCCAGCCGTCTTTGCTGCTTCTCAGCAACCGAACCGGGCCAACTGTTGTAGATGTCTCGACGGTCGTTCGGGATCGGATTGAACCACTGTCCGGGGATCACGAAGAAGGAGCCTTCTTCGGCAAAGATGGTTGCTTCAATTCGGATGTCGTGCGGAAGGATGGCCGTTTTTGCAACGAGATAGTCGTTCGTCGGCAAGCCTCCGAAGTTCGTCTGTTCGATCTGGATTTCGTTTCGGCCTTCCGCAAAGAGCGTGTACGCCCCGCTCGCGGAGGTGGCGGTCATGTACCTTCGATCCGAGGTGTTCACCGCATTTGGGTCCACTAGCGGAAAGAGAATGGATTCAAACCTTCCGGCTCGCTGGTAAGGCTCCGCGCCGAGGCCATAGATTGGCGTCGTCGCCGCGTTGAACGCTGGCAGCGCATTGTTCGCGAGGTTCGTCGCGGTCTTGGGGAAATAGTATCTCGGCTGAGGCAGCCCCAAGTTGACGTCCATGCGGATCATCGTTGCCGAGGCGGGTCCTTCATCCATGCTGTGCGACAGGAGCAAGTTCGTGCCGAGCCGATTGGCGGGTATGCCAAATTCGGTGTAGTTGCTGGCAAACGAGGGCCACGTTCGTGGATCCAAAGGGTTCGCTCCAACTGCGTTGGGATCAAGTACGAACTCCGTTTGCAGCGACAGCGAAGCCCCCGTTCTCACACGGACGGGCGTGTAGCCTGCGACATTTTCTACGTCACTGACCGGCTCGAGCTGAGCACCTGCCGTGGGCCCAAAGAACTGCGTTGAGTTTAGGGCAACGTAGTCACGTGCCATGAGCATTAACATAGAAGTCGAGAGGCGTGCAATGCGCTGGCCAACCGGTATTCCACTCTGAAGCCCGTTTGCAATCACTCCCTTCGTGATGCTCCCTTCGATATAGACGGAAGCGTCGGAGACGAGCGTCAGTTGGACGTCCGTTGGAATGATGCCTCGGACCCGAACGTTGCCCTCAAAATACACGACGCCATTAAAGTTCGGCCCACGCTGATAGTCGAGCGGACCGAGGTTCGCGTTGATGTTCCAGGGCGAGGTGGCCGTGAAGCTGTTGACGATATGGAGCCGGTTGTCGGTGCCGTAACCCACGCGGTAGCGAATGGTCGCTCTCGTCGTATCGGTTCCGTCTGGATAGCGCCAGTTTCGTTCCGCGGGTGCCGTTCCTGTGCGAGTGACACTAAATCCATCGCTCTGCAGCTCGACATAGGCCGCCGGCGGAACGTAGAATGGGCCACGCCAGCCAGTTCCGTCCTGATTGTTGTTGGGATTCAGCCAGTCGTAAACTAGAGACGAGTCGGAGGCTTGCCTTCCGCCTTCATCCTTCGCCATCTGTCGGTCGGAACCGTTGTTGATGTAAACGCCTTCGCCGTGACCGAACACGCCTGAGTTCGCCTGTCCGAGTTGCGTGCCGCTGTCTCGCGTCATGCCGACATATCTGCTTTCGCCCGTGCTCGGGTCTTTGGCAAGCATGGAAGGCGGAACCTTCGTGCCGATTCCTCTAGGGAATCCGTTCGCATCCGTTTTGGTAACGCCGTCGTTGAGCAGCCCACCTTGGGTGTTAAAGTTGAGACGGCTGTCGAGTGCTCCGCCTCCGACGTTGAACGAGTTGGTGGTCCACATCGATCCTGTCCACTCGGTGGCGTTAAAGGAGATGGTGCCGCTCGTGTCGCTTGCGGGTCGAAATGCGCCGTTCGTCGTCCACTTGTCGCCAAGGGACCGATTGACATTTGCGACCACATTTCCATGGACGATCACGTCTGCGTTCGAGTGGAACGATCCAAAGCCGGGAAATGACTGCGGCGTGAGCGTAGGATTCTGGGAAACCGTGTAAAGCGGAAGGAATCCCCCCACCTGCAGCGCCAGCGGCACCGTTCCACCTGTCGCCACGTCCTGACCCTCGTACAGCGCACCAAGCGTTTCAGCGATCCCAACTTCAGCTGCCCGCGACACTCGATACTTGTTGGTCACGAAGCGAGCGGTCTCGATGATCCCGATCGAGGCAAAGGCTCGGTTGATTGCACGAGTTGCAAAGCCTCTCTCGTTTGCCTGCATGCGGCCCACCGCTTCTTGAAAAACACCCGCGTTTGCGAATCCCTGATACTGGACGGGGGTCGTTGTCGCGAGCGTCGTGGGGTCGGTCGGGTCAACTCGGCCCGAACGTCCGACCGACTCGATCACCAAGTAATTTCGAATCTGTCCCGGATTTCGCATCGCCCCAGTGGGCGAGGGGCTAAAGATGTTGATGTCGCTCGGCGCATAGCGAACTCGAACGAGCGAGCGTCCGTTGTTAAAGTTCACGCGGAAGAAAGGTCCGAGACCGTCAGGACCACCCTGATCGATCATGGATGCCCCGGCTCGGAAAGCGAAGCCCGAGCCTGTCCTCAAGTACAGCGCGTCCGGATCAAGCGTGAGACCCGTGTTGCCAGGATCGACGGGACCCGTGGGCGTGCCACGCCAGTCAGCGCCCAAGGTGCTGTTCAGCAACTGAGCGTGTGCGTACCGGATGCCCGCTTCGGAGAGGTCGTTCGATACCGAACGACGCTGCATCCGGCCCGCGGTCAAGATGTTCCGGTTGATGATCCCGATGTAAACAAACCCGATGATCATCAGCAGGCCCAAGATGATCAACGCAACGATGATCGTCTGGCCTCTTTCCCGCCGTTTTACAAACAATGCAAGCTCTGAGTTCATTAGGTTTAGCGAATGTAGTTCCGAACCGTCGCAGTGGACTTCAGGGTCACGCCTTGCGGGTTGGGTAGGGTCGATTGTGGGTAGTTGCGAATCGTGAGCAGCACATTGATGAGCTGCCTTGTGTCGTAATCCACTGCGAAAACGTCTTCTTGGGAGCCGACCCTAGCTCGGCCAGCCGCGCCATTGAACTGGAATCTATAGGAGACCAGAATGTCGCCCTGCGGTAGCGCGTCGGTCGGGCTGGAGTTCAGTTGCAGATAGCCCTTCTTAAACCTAGGCTGAATCACTGCGCTCACAAAGTTCCGCTCGTCGTAGGTGGCCGGAGGATTGGCGAACCCGTAGACTGAGTAGTCGACTTGAAACTCGTCGGTGATAGGATCGCGTACGCCATTGTTCGGCTCCTGCTTGTCGACGTAGTTGATCTTGTATTGGTTGGGACCAGGTTCTCGCGTCGAGCGGGTATAGCGTACAGTTCGGCCAAGGTTGGGTCCAGGAAGCTGATCTGGCCCATAGACTTCCTCGCTGCCCGGAACGATCATGGCTCTTTGAAAGCCATTGTTGGGGTGAAGGGGTCCGAACGATCCGTCCACCGCTTCTGCGACCCGGAGGTCGATGAAGCGGTGTACGCCCGGCTGCAGGCCCGGCTGATCCGCCCATACCTTGTTAAACTTCTCGTTGATCGGCTTGTGTCTGGCTTCCCAAAACTGTCCGCCGGTATCCGAGTCGGTTTGAGGAGTCATCGGCCCGCCGGGACCGCTGGTAGCCAGCGTCGGGAGATTCGGAACCGCGCCAATATTGACGCTGGCGTCGCCGACTTCCGCGATGCTGAAGCTGGTCACAATTTTGCCGGTGCCAGCTCGGTAGGTAAAGGGCACAAAAGCGTCTCGCGCCTTCGGGCTGCTCAGACCGCCCCGCAGCGCTTGCGAGAAGGGATACCTCGCCGCTCTTGAAACAATGCCCTCATAGGCGCTGATGTCAAACACCTCAAGCCCACCCTCAAAATCCACAGGCGAATCGTCGGGATCGTAAGCGTAAATGGATACACCCGTCGGGAAGCCGGTTCCGTCCCCACTCGTGATGTCTCCTCGGGCAACGTTGTACACGTTGCGGTTCACATCGCCAGGGTTCCAGCCCTTTGGCCAGTTACGGATAAGCGCCCGATCCCAGAGACCGTACTTCGTGACATAAACATCAGGGGCGATGGCCGCAGCATTTTCCGTTTCTTCGCCTTGCCGCGCAGCAACTTGCCCTTCCGCCGGGTCGCTGCTCATCTGCTCGGGTGCGAACTGCACCAGCGAGACGATCCTCGGAATGTTGCCATCATAGCTGACCTCGCGGGTCCCAAGATTGAAGACCGACTGGATCATGTCGTAGCGCGAGACTTCCGTTTGAATAATCGCTCGTCTCGTACCGGTCGAGGCGCCGGTCACGGGATCGATCCCGAGCCAGTTCCCAATAATTCGAGCTCGATCATCATTCCGGATGATGTTGCCCGAGCCGTCACGGTTCGGGGTGAAGAAACCAGGGTCATCGTAAATCGGCCTGGAAAGATCCGGCTGACCTGAGCCGTCCAATTCTTCAAGGAAATACTTGAGCCTTTCGCCGGCACCCGTGGTCTCAGTCTCGAGCGGGTTGACTTCCGATCGATAGAGCACGTACAGGTTGTCCTGCTGCGCATTGCGAACCATTAGCAGGCCATCGTAAGGGTTGTTATAATTCGCGAATGGATTACGTAGACCGATGGAATAGCGAACGATGGTCGCGCCGGGCGCGACCGGAAGCATGACTTGCCCCTTAGGCGCAGTCAAAGTCGGGTCGGCGAGTCCAGTGTTCGGATCGATATAGGCCCCGTCTCGTATCGAGGCAGGATCACCTTCCGCGGGCTTGATGATATCCACCTTGCTGTAAGGCAGAGCGATATCCACTAGAGCGCCGTCAGCGCCAGGCACCTGCACAATCATCGAGTGCTGAGGAACCTTTTCGGAGACTCCGTTCACCATTGCACGAGTCAGACCGCTCGTAGAGCGCACCCCGACCGCGTTGCCGATCTCCAGAGAAATTCGCTCCGTGAGAATGCGCGCCCGGTCCTGAGCGTCGGCAAACGCCTGGGCCGTTCGCGTCATGTTAAAACTTTGAACCAGCGGCACAATAATCAGCCCCATGAGGATGGCGCTGATCGCCATCACCGTTAGAAGCTCGATAAGCGTGAACGCTCGCCGAATCGCTGGCCGTGCAGGTGACGCCAATTTGCGCGCCCACGATGAATGGATAACGGTTCCTTCGGTCCTTCTAAAGACCAGTCGCCGCGCGAGTTCCCTTGCGCCAGAGATCATCGGACCACCTCTCCCCGCTCTAGGAAGGTCTCGTTGGTGCTCCGTCTAAAACCTTGCCCCCACTTGTTAAGCCTGTTCATATTCTCGTCTCCAACGCTCGTGAGGAAGAAGGAATCGGGATTCCATAACACTCGCACCGCCACCGATGCGCCCTTGACGTTGCGCACCGCAGCGCCGCTGGCGTAATTAAAGCCGGACGCGCCCGGGTCGACTTCAAGAACGTCAACCGATGGATGCGAATCGCCCGGTTCAAAGCGGATGATCATGTCCTGCCCAAAAATCTGCCTCGGCTCGTTGCCGTTGGCGAGATAGTTAATCTCTCCCAAATTGATCTTTCGCCCGGCATCCATTCGAGGGAAATACATGCGAGTCGCGGAACCGCCATTGCTGCCCGTTCCAAAGGAATACTGTCCAACACCTGGCGGGAAGTTTCCGATGCTGTTGGTGGGCGAATTGGTGTAGCGCGAAGCCGCCTTCAGCACCTGAACCGAGAACTCGTTTCGGACACGATACATGGCTCGCAACGCTCGGTTCTCGAGGGCGACATCCATGACGGTTCCGTCGGGCAACAGGAGCTTGCCTTGCGTTCCGGCCGTGTTCGAATCGGCATCGTTAAAGGTGATGACACCCGTGCTCTTGTTGACCACGACCAGCGGAGTGGCCGCAGGATTCGGAGGAGTGGCGTCGGTGGGAAGACGTTCCATAATCACGCCCCCCGTTTCCTTGTCGACGATGACCAGGTTATTGGCCTTGGCCTCGTCGGCCGAGGAAGTATCGCTATAGTCCGGGCTCGAAGGAGCGCTCTCAAGGACGCCGATATTGGTCTCCTTCAGGCCGTCCACGCCGACGTTGCCGGCAACTTTGAGGCTCCCGACCGAAAGCTTGTATTGCTGAATCCCCGAGCTTCGGCCCAACCGGAAATCGTCCTTCAAGACTCGCCAGTCGTAAACGTCGTAATTCACTCGAGCCATCAACGGCTCGCGGCCGCTGGACTTAGCAATATAAGTCGAATTGGCCAGGGAGTTAAAGAGCAGCACGCCGATGTTGGTGTCGAGCAACTTGTACTCGTAAGGATCGACGGGGCTAAAGGTCGCCGTCTTCGCAAGCCGCGTATAGGCTCGCTGAACCGCAAGTGTATTGAGGTCGACGGTGCCCAATGTATCGGGGATCAAATTCTGAATCGGCGCGTTGTAGAGCGGAAACTTTCCATTGAGGGGAATGCCAACCGGCACAAACACGCGCTGCACGTCGATGTAGTCCCGCTTCGCGTAGCCAGCGCCATCCTGAACATAAGCCGAGAATGCCACGCGATAGACTCGCGCAGTCGGACCTGTCGGAAGCCTCAGCGTAATCGAGCTTGATTCGGGCGACTGAACGTAAAACTGGCTGTCCGAATGCGCTTCGCTTGGGTCGACATCTCGGAACAGCGGGACGAGGTCATTGCCGTAAACGCTGACGCTCGTATCGGTGGGCCGGTAATCGATGGGTCCAAACTGCAGAAGAAGCAGCCCACCATAAAACGCGCCCCCAACTCCAACCGCGCGGGGCGCGGGCACTCGCCGTCCTTCGCCCACCACCCGCTTCATCGCGTTCGGACCGCTGAAGAGCTGCCATTGGCCCAGAGCGGCACCATTTCGCTGGAGAATGCCGTTCGGAAGCAGCAGATCACCGACCGAGTCGGTGCTGTTCGGACTGTAAGTGGGGTCGGCAACATAAACGCCATTGTCGAGATACACCGGCAAAATCATCTCGGGAAGCTGGTCTGGCACAGACTTCAGCCGTTCGATTTCATCTCGCGCAAGAGAGCTGGCGACCGAATTGTTGCGAGTGGTCATCAGGATCTGAAAACCACGAGGGAAGATTTGCACAATCGCAAGAATTCCCACGAGGAAGATCACGATCACGACCAGCACCTCCATCAAGGTGGTGCCTCGGGTCATTCGGACTTTCATCGACGCAGACGGGCTAAGCAATGACATGATTGGTCTCAAAACGCTCGGTAGCTCCTGCCTTACGGCTGCACCTTCCAGGCCTGTGATGCGACAGCCGCAGAGTCCATGGCTCGAGCGGAGCCGCCCAAGAATAGAACAAGGTCTCGCTTGCCGCCTTGAACCGCACCCGTGCTGCTATATTCGCGGAAGAAGCTGTCCCAAGTCACCACCGTCGTATCGGGCGGATCGGAATATCCAAGCTGACGAGGATCATCCGCAGCACTTCCGGTCTCGCCGCTGACTGGGGTGCAGGCGTCGGCGGGAACCGTGAAGGCCGTGAAGAAGAGAGAGTAGCGCAGTTCGTTGCGCTTGTCGCCGAAACCATCCTGGACCAGCGCCGCATCGAACCCGCTCAAGCGGTAGAAGTAGCGGGGCACAACCGTGGGCTCGTTATTGACCGCCGCGCAGCGGTCCGCGAGTCTCTCCGGTCCATAACGCTGCACATTCCTTGCGCCCCCATTAAAAAGCGAATTGGAGCTCGGCCACACCGCGGTTGAAAACTCCCTGTTAAAGGTCGCGCTGGTAGGCCGGTTGTAGGATGGCTGGAATGTGACGAGACCCTGGACACGCTTCGGATACAGCGGGCTCAAAGCCTGATCGGCGGGAACGATGTTGTTCACAGCCGGCTGGGGATCGCCCGGACGGTCCGTATCGCCACCGTAATAGCCAGTGGCGTAGCCCAGCAGAGCAGGCGGGTAGGCACCTTGATCGGTTCGATACAGGTGGAGTGCCGTGCTGATCTCGTTCAGCTTCGACATATCCGAGCTTCGATAAGCCGAATCTTTCGCTCGTGCGAACACGGGAAAGGCGATCCCCGCCAAGATGGCGATCACCGCGATAACGACAAGTAGCTCGATTAGGGAGAAGCCCTTTCTAAGGTTCATACGCAAATTGCCCCACTCTCCCCGCTTGGTTGGACGGGGATTCTTTCTAAGTTGTTCCAATTCATTAGGCAAAAACCGGTTCTTCCGGCGATGTTCGTCGCTTCAGTGCTTTGCCAAAGCTCTAAATGATGGGAGGCAAACGCACCCTGCACGCTTGTTAGGCGGCATTTGCCTTCGATTCGATGAGATTTCCGATCACTTTAGGTCCACAAGCAGTGTAACTCCATCGGGGAAAGACGCCTGGGCCGTGCTGGAGCCCGTTGCGTTGTCCCAGTAGGCTTTCATTCCGCGCTGGATCGGACCCGCAAACAGCATGCATGCGAGCGCACCGACCGCGAGATAGGGCCCAAACGGAATGGTCGTGAGCGACGGCGCCCACGTGTCGTCCTCGATATTCTCCTCGATGTACTCTTCTCCAATGAGCTTGTAAGCTCCGGGCCAGACCACGCCTACGATATCGAGCCCAACAAGATAGAAGAATCCAAAGCGAAAGAGGCTGCCGATCGACTCCGGCTGATAATCCTGCTCCCCCTCAAGCGGCTCCTCCTCGACGACCGGCTGCCCTTTGGCAATCGCGATCATGATCAACCCAATTACCAGTCCGGCCACCACGGCGATCGCCATGTTGGCTAGTAATAGCGTCGGGCCGATAAGCGCGCCGACACCTCGCATCATCTTGATGTCCCCGTGACCCATCGCGTCTTTGCCAAACATCACCCGGCCCAGCAGTGCGATTCCCCACAGGATGCCCCACCCAGCTAGTGCGCCCCAAAGAGCGGTTTGCCAGGAGCCAAGCAGGACTTGCAAGGCAACGCCGAGCACGAGAAGAAGCGCGTTGATTTCGTCCGGGATAATATAGAGTTCCCAGTCGATGAAGATAATCGCCACCAAACACGCAGACGCGGCCATATAGAACGCCATCCGCAAAGGTTCGTATGAGACGATTAGATATTGCCACCACAAGCCCGCAAAGAGAGCGCCGCAGAGCACCTCGACGAGAAAGTATCGAACCGCAATCGGCTCTTTGCAATAACGGCACTTGCCTCCCGTCGAAAGCCAGCTGAAGAGAGGAAACAGGTCCATCCAGCCCAAGGAATGCTTGCACTTTGGGCAAAAACTCTTAGGCGGGTTCGAGAAAGATAGCCGCCGCGGCAGCCGATGGATGACCATGTTGAGGAAGCTGCCTACAGCAGCTCCGATGAGGAGGGCCATCAGCCATGACCATTCAGGGAACATTCATGCTCTCCCGACCGGATTTCGCATTCCTATCCATAGGTTCATTCGTTGTTGCGTCCTTCATGCTCGAAGCATAAGGATAGCGAAATGGCCCGCCGGAGATCATCCGGCAGGCCACATTTCTTACCTTGCGATTGACAGTATCCTACTCTTCGCCTTCGCCACCGGACAGTTTCGCGATAACGTCCACCAGCGGAAGGAACATAGAGATGACGATGAAGCCAACGACAAAACCAAGTCCGACGATCATGATCGGCTCGATGGCCGCCGTAAGCGATGCCAGCGTGGCCTCCACTTCATCCTCGTAAAAGTCGGCGATCTTTTGAAGCATGAAGTCCAGAGAACCGGACTCCTCACCGACGCCGATCATATGAACGACCATCGGAGGAAAGAGTCTGGAAGCTTCGAGAGGGTCACCGATTCGGTCTCCTTCTCGAATTCTCGCACGAGCCTCAAGAAGCGCGTCCGACATGATCGTGTTGCCAACAGTTCCGGAGACCGTCTCCATTGCCTGCAGGATAGGAACACCCGAAGTGAGCAACGTGCCCATCGTTCGGCTGAAACGCGCCATGCAGATCTTGTGATGTAGCTTGCCGAAAACGGGAATCTTCAAACGTATACGGTCCGCAACGCGGCGGCCGAATCGTGTGGAGACGAACAGCCGGTAAGCGAACATCAAAATGACGACCGAGATGATGACCATCCACCAGTAGTATTTGATCACGTTTGAAATGTCGATCAAGAACTGGGTCGGAGCGGGCAACTGATCCGCCTTTAGTCCAAGGTCCGCAAGAATCGCCGCCCATTGGGGAACGAACCACGACACAAGGAAGATGACGATGCCGGTGGACATGATCAAGACCAAGACCGGATAGGTCATGGCCGACTTCACCTTGCGGCGAAGCTCAACGTCCTTTTCAAGGAAGTGCGACAGCCTTTGAAGCGACTCTTCCAAGACACCACCCACTTCACCGGCTTTAATCAAACCGATAAAGAGGTTGTTGAACGTCTTCGGGTGACGCTGCATGGCGCGTGAGAGACTTTCTCCCGATTCGACGCGCTCACCAATATCGCGCAAGATCTTCTTGAGCTTGGGGTCTTGAGTCTGATGTCCAAGAACGTCGAGGCAGCGAACCAGCGACACACCGGCGTCGACCATAGTCGAAAACTGACGGCAAAAAACGGAGAGATGCTGGAGCTTTACCTTTCCGTAAGTTTTAGTCTTTGGAGACTTGGCTTTGAGCATCGCCACTTCGGTGATGGTGAAGCCTTGCTCTTCAAACCTTTTCCTTAGAACGTCCTCGCTCTCGGCGTCTGCGGTTCCCTTTTGGATACCGCCATGCATGTCTCGATAGGTGTAGCTGAAAATCGGCATCGTTCCCTTCTGCTTCTAGGCTTTGAAATCTACTGTACAGGATGGGACGGATGCGGCTTCTTTAATCGTTCGCTTCCGTCGCCATTCAACTATCTACGAGGCGGCTGGCCGGGAGGTCCGCCGGCTTGTCCGGGGCCCGGAGGGCCACCACCGATGCCGCCCATTTGCGGCGTATTGATCATCTTTCGCAGTTCTTCCTGATTCTGGCAACGAGAGAAGGCATCTTCGATGGTGATCATGCCCTTGAGGTAGAGGTCTCTCAGGCATTGGTCCATGGTCGTCATTCCCATGTTGCCGCTGGTCTGAATCATCGAGGGAATCTGGTGGGTCTTGGCTTCTCGGATGAGGTTCCGAATAGCCGGAGAGGCAATCATAATCTCATTCGCAGGCACCCGGCCCTCGCCGTTTGCTCGCTTTAGGAGCTGCTGCGAAACGATGGCCACCAGGTTGTTGGAAAGCTGAACGCGAATCTGCTCTTGCTGTCCTGGGGGGAAAACGTCGATCATACGGTCGACCGATTCGGCAGCGTTATTCGTGTGAAGGGTTGCGAACACAAGGTGACCGGTTTCAGCAGCCGTAATGGCCAATGAAATCGTTTCCATGTCACGCATTTCACCGACGAGTAGGATGTCAGGATCTTCTCGAAGGGACGCACGCAGAGCGTTCAAGAAGCTCTTGGTGTCCGATCCCAGCTCGCGCTGATTGATAATGCACTTCTTGTGGACGTGCAAGTATTCAATTGGGTCTTCGATGGTAATGATGTGGTGCGCGAAGTTCTCGTTGATGTGATTGATCATCGCGGCGAGCGATGTGGACTTACCAGAACCCGTAGGTCCCGTCACGAGAATGAGTCCTCGAGGTTTTTCGCAAAGCGTCTTGAGGAGCGGCGGAAGATTAAGTTGCTCGACCGTCGGGATTTTTTGAGGAATCAATCGGAAGGCTGCTGCGACAGATGCCTTCTCGCGATACATATTCACGCGGAAGCGCGCCTTTCCCCGAGGGAGCGAGTAGGAGAAGTCCAGCTCGAGTGTCGTCTCGAACTTGTTGATGTTCTCGTCCGAAATGATGTCGTACATCATCCGCGATAGGATCTGAGGCGTGAACTGCTCATAGTTCAGTGCCGTCAACTTTCCGTCGACCCTAAGGATCGGCGGGGCGGATTGGCTCATGTGCAGGTCAGAGGCGTTGATCTCCACCATCTGGTAGAGCAAGTCGTCGATATGTAGATCTTCTAGCGTTTCTGGCGGACCTTTGGGCTCTTCAGGTTCGGGCGGCGCTTGCTGCTGCTGACCGTAGGGACTCTGCATGGGCGGCATACCGCCGACGCCAGGTCTCTGCTGAACGGGCGGCATGCCTGCACCCGGGCCTTGGTTGTGGATGGGATTGTTCATCAGACTCTCTTTCTTTTAACTGTAACCCGCCGTGAAGACGACGCGCATGACCTCACCCGGATCGGTGCTGCCATTCAAAACCTTCGTGAGACCGTCCTCTCGGAGCTCCCTCATGCCGTTTGCCTTTGCCGCGTCACGAAGATCGTGGAGCGGCGCACGTCTCACGATGAGCTCGCGGATTTCATCGTTCAAGACCATCAGCTCGTGGAAGCCGGTGCGGCCTCTATATCCTGTCATACGATTATTCTCGTGGGGAATTCCACGATAGAGCGTCACCATCTGATCTTCATGCTCCGGCATAAATCCGAAGCGCCGGAGGTCGCTGGCCGGAAACTCGTAGGGCTCCTTGTGCTCCTTGTCGATCAGGCGTCCCAGTCGTTGAGCAAGCACCCCGATAACCGTTGCTGCGATGAGGTACGGTTCGACGCCCATGTCGATCATACGCAGGGTGGCCGAAGGAGCATCGTTCGTGTGGAGCGTGGAAAGCACAAGGTGACCCGTCAGAGACGCTTCAATCGCGATTTCAGCCGTCTCAAGGTCACGCATCTCTCCAACCATGATGATGTCGGGGTCTTGCCGAAGGAAGGAGCGGAGCGCGGTTGCGAACGTCAGACCCGCCTTGCGGTTCATCTGCACCTGGGCAATTCCGTTGAGCTGATACTCGATAGGGTCTTCAGCGGTGATGATGTTGACGCCGACCGTATTGAGCTTGTGAAGAACCGAATACTGAGTGGTGGTCTTACCGGAACCCGTAGGGCCCGTGCAGAGGAACATGCCGTTCGGCTGACTGACCAATTCTTCAATGCGCAACTGGTTCTCGTCGGTAAAACCAATCTTCTGGAGGCCGATCATGACGCTCGACTTGTCGAGAATACGCATGACGATCTTTTCCCCAGATGGCGTGGGGATCGAGCTTACGCGAAGATCATATTCCTTCTGGTTGTGACGAACCTCGATACGGCCGTCCTGAGGAACTCGGCGCTCGGCGATGTTCATCTCCGCCATGATCTTGAGACGCGAGATCAGCGGCGCCATCAAGTTCCTTGGAACCGTCATGGCTTCTTGAAGCACACCATCGATTCGGTAACGGACCCGAACGGCACGCTGCTGTGGCTCGACATGAATGTCCGAGGCTCGGTCAGAAACCGCTTGCTGGATCAGAGCGTTCGCGAGTCGAATGATGGGCGCCTGATCGGCCATCTTCTCGGCATCCGCATCAACATCCTCGTCGTCGTCCGACGCTCGGCGACCCACTTGAGCCTCAGCGATGGCACCGCGCATGGCGGTGTTAAAGCTCTGGGCCGGCGCTGCGTCCGTCGTCGTCGCCGGAGTGGCGTCTTTGGGACCGTCCTTCCCGGCGACTCCACCGCCGTAATACTTCTTGATCGAATCCTCGATCGCTCCCGGAACTGCCATCACGGGGATGACCCGCAATCCGGAGGCCATCTTGATATCGTCGATAGCCATGATGTTGCCCGGATTGAGCATGGCCACCCACAGATTGCTACCTTCCTTCTTAACGGGAAGAGCACTGTGCGATTTCACGAGTCGCTCGGGAACGACGTTCAGTGCGCTCGAGTCGATCTGAATACGGTCGAGATCGACAAATCCGAGTCCGAGTTCCTGAGCCTTCGCCTGCAACACTTCCCTCTCGCCGACCATATTCAGCGAAATAAGAATGTTGGCAAGATCCTTTTGCCCGGTCTGTTGTTGAACTTTTTGTGCTTCTGTGAGCTGCTCTGGTTTAAGGTAACCCTTTTCGACCAGAAACTGCACCATCGGTTTTCGCGGCAACGCCATAGATGTTTTCTCTCACCCAATCAGCCGGGACCTAGTGGTCGCGCGCTGGAGACCGACTATTGTAGACCAACGCCGCCAATACTGCGCCCCGACCTTGTCTGGACGGACTGGCGAGGCTCGTTGGTTCAGCGGCCTTCACCTCTAAGTAAAGCGGTTTTCGCGTTTTTCTGCAAGTCAGGCCCGCATCAGCGGTCGGATGGAACAGACACATCGCCTGAATTCCTGCGTAAGGAAGAATCTCGCTCGTGTTTAGGTCATGCCTAACCGATTCAATAGGTTTGGAGCCTTCGTTAAGGCAACGACCGAACATCTGAACCCGGATCGCGCACAAAGAAGTGTGGTTTTCCGCCTGCTGGTAACCTCGAAAGCCCCACTATGTGTCGCTCAATAAAGCGTTTCCTTGTCGCTGGTCTTCTGGCCTGCTGCTGCGCCCTCGCTCATCCCGCTGAGGTATCGGTTCGTGGCGCCAACGTGTACGTCAATGGCAAGCTCGTCTTCGACCTCAAGCTCGATGCCGCAGGTCTGAGTCCGGATTTGCGGGCCGAGATCATTGGCGGCGCTTTGGATGCGATCCAGGAACCCAAGATCGTAGAGATCAAGCAATCAGCGGCGGATTACGCAATTCTTGCCCAGGGATTCCTCATCGCGACGGTTACACCCGCGGAAGCGGCGAAGCACAAAATTACGGTGCTCGCACTGGCAAAACGATGGGCGGCTCGATTGGGCCAGGCGTTGTCGATGCCCCCTCTGAAGCTTGGAGAAACAAGCCTTACGGTGCCCCTAGGCGACGCCAAAATCGTAAGCCTGATCGGAAGTCTAGCCAGAAGAGCAACGCTCGAGAGCACCAACAGCGAGGTCGTCCAGGTGGAACGCGCCCCAGACGGCATCCGGGTGAGAGGTAAGGGACTGGGACAAGCGACCATCATCGTTAAAGCCGACGATCTCACACAAATGATGGACGTGACCATACGCCGCTGGGCGGCGACACTGCCGAAGACGATTCACACCGAAGTGACGGGCTCTCCCGCCGCCGGAAGCGCCGTTCAAGGAGCCATCTCATACGCGCTTCACACCCTAATCAATCCCAACTACTCCGCCGATCTCAAGTTCGATACACCCGCAGCAGGAGCACTCGGGCTGGGCAATAACCGCACCTATGAGGTCAAGTATCGGGCGACGGCGCCTGAGGCATTCGACCGAGTCGGCACGATCCAGGTTGTAGTTCAAAATCGAACGCTTTCAAAGCAGCAGGATCAGGAGCTCTGGTACTGCAACGACCCCGAGATCGTGCGCACCGCTCAGTCGATTTTCGCCGCAAGGCTCCGAAAAGACTCCCCTGCCCGCCTGCTCTATCATCACGTTAACGGCTCATCGATTCCGCTCTTCCTGCGGATTCAGGCGATCAATGAATCGGACCAGCCAGCCAAGATTCGGGTGCTCATGGGCGACGCGAGCCCGGATAAAAATCCGGTAAGAGCCGGCATGGACGCAGGCATTCAGTACTTGAGATCTTGGATGAGCGGAAGCGGTGAGATTCTCACCATTCCGCCAAGATCGAGCCTTCCAATCACCTTTCGAAGGCTCTCACCGGAAGAAACCACCAGCGGCCTCTGCGGATTACGCCTCATCGAGGGACCGAGCGACATCCTCATTCGCACCGACTCGTGGCCCCCATTCAACCTCGACTCCCGTTGGAAGGGTGCCGAACTGAGCACCACCCCCTGGCGGGAAGTCGGTGCGGGACCCATCAACGCCTTCGACACCCGAACGTACGACTACAGCGCCCACATCTATCCTCAGCCCTATAAGGAAGAGCAAGTCAGCTACAACGTCGGGGGCCGCTACGGGTTCGTACGCATCGGACAAAAGCCGATCGCGCGAGACGATCTGGGGCAGCGCCTGGACGGCAATTTTGGCGTCATCTACAACATCAACGCTTCCCTCAAGAACCCAACCGCCCTTGCCCAGGACGTTGAGGTTGTGTTCGAAGCCAGTGCGGGATACTCAGGTGGGCTCTTCGTGGTGAATGGCGTCCTTCAGCGGACGCCTTTCCTCCTTCCGAAGCAAGAAGCGCGCATCGCCAAGGTTCACCTTCGATCTGGAGCGAACCACACCATGAGCATTATTACGGTGCCGCTATCTGGCTCCAGCTACCCTGCCACAATCACCGTGCGTCCCGTTCAGACAACCGTCGCTGCGGTAAACGACGCTAAGCACTAAGATATGGATCCATCATTCAAAGCAATCGCAGACCTGTTCGCCATCCCCCCGCCTGAAGAGCTCGAAATCAAGCGCGCCAAGTACAAATCGCAAGGGGACACAGCCGAGGAAAGCGACGCATTTGGGAAGCAGAGTCTCAATGATGGAGATTTTGAAGCTGCTATCAAGCACTTTAAGCGAGCGGTCGAGCAGAGAGGGCAGGGAGACATTGCTTCGAGAATAGACCTCGCAGGTGCCTACGAATACACGGACCAGTATCCTCAGGCGCTCAGACAATATGAAAAAGCATTGCGGGAGCGAGAAGATGCCGCGGAGCCTCATATCGGCATTTCCGACCTTTACAAGCGCTATGGCCGTTTTCGCGATTCGATCCAGCAGCTCGAAGAGGCGGTGCGGCTAGAACCCAATAACTCCTTCTACCACTTCAAATTGGCCGAAGCCCTAAGAGACGCTGGCGAACCCCGCCGGGCTCTGGCGGCAGCTCAAGGAGCGGTCGCAGCAAAGCCCGACGAAGCCTTTTATCACTATTGGATCGGCGACCTCCTGATCCAGATGAAGCGCTTTGACGAAGCGCTGGATTCGCTCAGGGCCGCCATCGAGCTATCTCCTGGCGACGATCACCTATACATTCGCGCTGCCGTAGGATTTTGGGGAGCGCAAAGGCGGCCGGAGGCGATCAAAGCGGTGCGGCTTGCAAGCGACCTCGACCCGAGCAAGCACCTCTATCACGGGCTCTTGGAGATGCTGCTGGACGAGATGGATCTCACCGAAGAGGCAAACCTCGAGACTGAGCGCGCGAACAAAATGGACCCGTTTGACCAAGACAACTTGCGTCGTCTCGCGGTCGAGATGGGCATCGAAGACTAGTCGTCCATCTGAAACGAGCCTAGAACGTTCGAGTAATCGTCAGTCCAGACTCGCACTGGATTCTCGTAAAGCTCACTCCAGTTTCTGTCGCGCAGCAGGGGAGCGATATCCGCTTCCGTTCGTCCCATCGCCACCCAGATGGAGGGGGTCTTGCCTTCGTCTGCCTCATCCTGGGTCACTCCGTCCTCGAAGAGCACAGCCTGCAACTTCAAATGCTTGGCGGCGGCCCTTAACACTGGCTGAAGGTTGAGATAGCGGTTGCTAATGTGGACGGCGATGACCCCTCCTGGCTTCAGCTTCATCAGATAGGTCTGAAACGCTTCGACCGTCAAGAGGTGGATGGGAATCGCATCGGAGCTAAAGGCATCCAGCAACAGAAGGTCGTACGATTGGTCGGGCTGCTTCGCCAAGGTCAATCTCGCGTCGCCCAGAACGAAGTCTAGGTCCGCACGAGAATCGCGCAAGAACGTAAAGAGAGCAGGGTCCTGGGCTATATCGAGAACGGTCTGGTCGATCTCGAAGTAAGTCATGCGCTGGCCTGGCTCGCCGAAGGCGGCGATAGATCCCACTCCAAGGCCAACTAACGCGATGTCCTTGCGTTTAAGCTCCCCTTTATATGCCTTGAAAATATTGCCCACCGGACCCGTCGGATGGTAGTAGGTGAGCGATCGGCTCGGGTTCTGCTTGTCCTGCATTCCGTGAATCGTGTTGCCGTGAATCAGCCGGTGGAAGCGTCCATCGTCGCTTCGACTCACCCGGTGGACGCCGAAGAAGGAGCGTCTGGTAAGCACAACCTGCGCATCAGAGGAGACTCCCAGGAGCACCGCCGAGGCAACAACCCCTCCCATCGCTGCAGCGGCCAAGATCGGCCAATCCATAAGGATCATCGTGAGCATCAGCGGAATGCCAATCGAGAGAAGAGTGCGGCCAGCACCCGGGTCCATTCCTCCAGCTTTGGTCAATAGGACACCTGCCAGCGTCAGGCCTACAATCCCGGCTGCCAACCCTCTTTGCCACAGTTTCGGCGCTAATTCGGCGATGCGGGGACGAAGCATCAAGGCAAGCACGACCGCGAGCGGATACTCGTAGAGCTTGCTGAACAGCACCGGTGCTGCGGCCGCATTGAACAGACCTCCCACCACGCCACCTACGGAGATCCATAAATAAAATTCGGTCAGATGGCTTGATTCAGGGCGAGACTCGACCAATCGGCGGTGGCACATCCACGCGAGCAGGAAAAACGTAGCCAAGTGGAAGCCCCCGATCATAAAAATGGGCTTGTCCGACTCCAAGAGGATCACGAGAATTAGCGGAGTGGCAAGAAGGGGTGCCACCCGTCCCAACGTAGTCGCAGAAAGCAGGGGCTTTAAGGCGAACGCCAAGATATACGTGAGCAAGTAGAGCGAAAGCGGCACCACCCACAGCAAGGGAACCGGCGCAATGTTCGTAGTCAAGAACGAGGTCACGCCCAAAAGCAAACTAGAGGGCACGGCTGCCAAGGCTATCCAAAGGAGCCGCTGACGCCAAGCAATCGACGTCAAGGCTGGAGCAGCCACTCGTTCGATGGTGGCGGGCGCGCGCCTAAGTGATAGAGCGCAAACCCCCATCAACAAGATCAGCAGCCCATAGCCAAATCCCCAAAAACCCGCCTGCTCCCGAAGCCGGAAGGAAGGCTCCAAGAGGAACGGATAGGCAAGAAGGGCCAGAAGACTGCCGATGTTGCTGGAGCTGTACAGGAAATACGGGTCTTTCGCGTCCTTGGCATCGGTGGACGAAAACCATCTTTGGATGAGCGGCGCACCGGCGGACACTGCAAAGAATGTGGCGCCGACCATGACCGCCAGCGTTCCCAGCACCAGGAGAGTGGGATTGGAGGAACCTATCGCTCCACTCCAGGAGGGCAAACCGAACGGAAGAGTGAGAGCGGCAATAGCCAGAACTCCAACGTGCAGCCATGCTTGGATGCGAGGGGCCAATAGCCGCGTACTGACATGCGCGTAGGCGTATCCCAGCAACAGAAAGGCTTGGAAGAACACCATGCTAGCCGTCCAAACGGCAGGTGAGCCCCCGTAAACCGGCAGAATGATGCGCGCCACTAGAGGCTGCACCAGAAATAGCAGCGCCGAGTTAAGGAAGATCGTCAGGGTGAACAGCGCTTTCTGCAATCCGACAGAGTTATAGCGCATCTCTGAGCCTACGGGCGGAGACAACTCTTAGCTGGTACTCAACACTTGCGTTTACGTGTTTGAAACAACTGTAAGCAGGTAATTTTACCAGTATCAAAAGTTCCCGCAAGACTGGCAATATTGCGTGCTAATTGAATGACAGTAAAACCTGGAACGGTAACGGCGGCGACTCGTCTGGACTAGCATGGAGACAAGGCACATCGAGGAACAAGCGAAAATCATCCTCGACCATTTACGCAGCGATCACGTTGATCACTCATTCGTTTTAAGACACGCAGAGGCATTGCTAACCTTCGCATTTTCAGCAAGTTTGAAACCGGAAGTCTGGCCCGGCATGGATAGCCCCAGAGAAATGGCTTCGAGAGATATGGCTTCGAGAGACATGGCGACCGTTCGTTAGGAGCAGTCGCCAAGCGAGAAGAACACACGATCCGCTTCCGCGCCCGGTCGGTTGATCGTCCAGCTCACGTTCACGTTCTCGCTTCGAGTAGTCAGTAGCGTTCCACTAACATCGTAGTTCACCGGGCCATCGAGGACTCCGACAAAAACGCCTTGAGAGGTGATCTCACCTCGGATCTCATATCGCTGATCGCCGTGCTGAAGCGTTCCTTGGACCCGCTGGTCCTTGCCTATCACGAGCACCACAGGCCCGAAGAGGCCGTAGCCGCCCGAATTCGGCATCTCGCCGCAGTAGCTGTCGGCACTTGGCGGACCCGTGCCCCCGCAGCCCAGAGCAAGCCCGAGCGCAAGCACGCAAATCATTGCAAAGCAAAGAAGTTTCACAGAGTTACTAGGGACGCGATCAGGCGGTCGGTTTGTCCTCAGTCTCCGCAACAATGACCGAGCTGATGCCGCCCCGAACATTGAAGATGCCCGTCACGCGCATCCATCTGGGTTGAGTTGCTTCCGAAAGTTCGTCCAAGAGGCGGTTGATGACACCTTCAAAGTAGATTCCCTGATTGCGAAACGAGTAGTAGTAGAGCTTCAATGACTTAAGCTCGACGCAGCTTTGGTCGGGGATGTACTCAAGCTCGATCGTTGCGAAGTCGGGCTGGCCTGTTTTGGGGCACACGCTCGTGAACTCCGGGCAAATGTGCTTGATCACATAGTTCCGCTGGGGTGCCGGATTCGGAAATACTTCGAGCATTCAACGCTGATATTACTCCGGTTCCGGGCCTGCCACATAAGCTTCAAAGCGAACCGGCTGAGAGCGCGTCCCGAAATGCATATGAAACTTTCGGCCCTTTAGGATCGCCTTTCCTCTCTTGTCTTTAAGCCCGCTCTCGAACGTTTCCTCAGCCACCACCAGCCCCATCTCGGCGAGGTCTCCTTGCATAGCTCGGTAAAGAGTGGTAGGACGTCCCTTGCCCTTGAGCACTCCCCAAAGTAGAACGTCCACGAAGGCCCTCTTTTGAGCATCCGTCAAGGTTGTGGCATCGAGTCCACTATGTGCCTGCCTCTTTTGCGCCGGTGTGAGTTGTCCATAGAACTGCAACGCCGGCATCATGGCTGAAAAAGGCGTGGTGTCGAAGTTAAGAGACACCGCATTCTCGAGCATAAGGGCAGATGCATGGGCGGGCTTGAGCCTTCCCGCCAAGGCAGCGTAGTGGTCCAGCGTGAGTGGCTCGATCTTTGCAAGCTGCTCGTAAAAGGCGACTTGCGAATCAGGCAACTCGAACTGCCGGAGACGCCAAAAGCCGCGATGTCGGACACCGACGACTCCCGCACTCACCTTCGCATCGGACCTCATGCTTCTAACCGAGTTGACCCATCCCTGAACGTCCCCACCCCCGGCCGCGCCAGTTTGCGGAACGGAAAATGAGTCCCCTACAACGGCAACTCCGGTAGATCGATGAAGCGCCTCGAGATGATCGTCCATAACCGGCCTGCGCACAAAGAAGTCCGAAGCTTTGGACGTCGGATTTGAGGCAGATTTCTTGAATCTCGGATCATTGGCGGGAATCTCGCTACCCGCTGGCCAGCCGAGCAGGTCCCTGGCGAAGGGCATCGAGGCGAGGGCACTTACTGGCCGCTCGAAGAGTATGAGACTGCTCGTTATCAGGCTCGCGTCGCGGCCTGGGTTGCGCTCGACCGAAACGAGGTAAGGGTCGAATCTTGCCACTATCCGCTTACTCTCATCCGGAATGACCGGGGACGAATCTGCGCGAGCAGGGCTCTGCGGAACATAGGTTCGAACCTCGCCCCGCCAAAAAGCTGCTGCTTGCGACGAACTCATCGAACCCAGCATTTGGCCAAATAAGATGGCGCTTGGATCTTTGGTAAGGGCATCGATCCGGGGTTTTGACTCTGCCGAAGGCTTCGGAGCGTTGGGGTTCACTGCCGCAAGCTGCGTGTAGGCGACCATGCCCTTCTCAATTCTCTCCCTCATCAACCGCGCTTCCCCCTGTTCGAAGGCGCTCCTCTGTTGTTGCGCGAGCCTCCCGAAACCCAGCCGATAAACCTCTCCATCCTTTGTCCACTCAGCGCCGAGGACATTCGCGAGTTGCTGCATCACGGGACCGGCAGGTTCGTCCTTACAAAAGACGGTGACCTTCAAGTCCCAAATGTTTTGTACCGCCATTGCGGACACTCCTGCCCCCTTGCCCAGCTCTCGAATGGCGTCGTTTACGGGCTGGCCCTTTATAGCAAGGGTCACCTTCTTCTGAAGGGCCGGATCTGCCGTGAGATCGATCACCGAATCTTGAAAGAGAACCAGCGGCAAGAGAAGCAAAAGACCAGGCATCATAATTGAGACCTCTCCAACGCCGCAGAGTTACTGATTTTGCAGCCCAACTTCTGATGCTCCCTCCAAACCTTCAGGATCACCTTGACAATCTCGCTCTCTTTCCGGATCGAGCCGACCGCATCGAGGCGCTCATCGCTCTTGCGGACGAGTTTCAGAAGCAGCCTGCTTATGACGTTCCACGTGATCCCCAACATCGAGTGCCCGCTTGCGAGAGCGAAGTCTATATGGCGGCTGAGCCGTACGGCCAGGGGCTGAAATTCAAGTTCGTCATCGATAATCCCCAAGGATTGTCGGCGATGGCACTCGCACGCATCCTTGATGACTCCCTTTCCGGTTTACCCTTGGACCAGGTGCTCCAAGTGCCAGACGATCTGATCTATACGATCTTTGGCCGCGAACTCTCGATGGGCAAGAGTGCCGGACTGATAGGCATGGTCCAAATGGTTCGGGCGGAAGCCAACCGAGCGAAATGAACCGTTTGCGCCTCTCAGAGATTTTTGTGAGTGTGCAAGGCGAAGGCATTTGGACCGGCGTTCCCTCCGTTTTCGTGAGAGTCAGCGGTTGCAACCTAAGATGCCGATGGTGCGACACCCCATACGCGAGTTGGAATCCCGAGGGGCCTGTGCTAAGCGTCGAAGAAGTGTCACAAAGAGTGCTCGTGCACGAGATGGATCATGTCGTGCTAACCGGCGGTGAACCCATGCTTTTTCCGGGAGTCGCCGATCTCGCCCACTTCCTCAAGGCACAAGGCAAAACGATCACGATTGAAACAGCAGGAACGGTGTTTCGCGATCTTCCCTGCGACCTTATGAGCATCAGTCCGAAGCTCTCCAATTCCACGCCAGATGGCTCCTGGGAGGAACGCCACAATGCGACGCGCCTCCAGCCAGAGGTGATCCAGCACCTGATCGACACCCACGATTATCAGCTCAAATTCGTGGTGAACCCCGAAACTGGAGACGATCTGAGCGAGGTCGAGGCGCTCTTGGCGAGCCTGCGGGGCGTAAAAAGAGATAGAGTCTTGTTAATGCCGGAAGGCACCGACGTGGAGACGCTTAGGCGGAGGATGAAGTTGCTCATCGAGCCCTGTATGAAACGGAATTGGCGGCTGACCTCTAGACTCCAAATCGAGCTATTCGGAGACAAGCGAGGAACCTGATCTATTGAGCCGCATCACTATTGCCGTCCTGCTCGGGCTGCTCGTCTTCGGATTGTGGTCGGTTGCCGCACGTCGGGGATCCAACAAAGAGCTCGCCGCGTATCTCGGCATGTGGTCCGGGCAGTTATCATCAGACAAAATCGCCATGAAGGGCTACCTCCGAATCAAAGGAACTCACAAGCAGTTCGAGATCCATTTGGAGGGTGCCCAGCAAACCATCGACATCGTTGGAAGCTGGTCGCTAAAGGACGATCACACACTCGTGCTTCAGACCGGCGATGTGACGATTGACGACTTCGGGGGAGCAGCCAAGCGCGACCCCAACAAGCCCTATATCGACAATCAGCAACTCCGTAATGCCTTCTCCAAGCCCCTAGTCATGAATCTAAGCGCCAGCAAGGAGAGGCTCACAAGCCTCCCACTGCTGATCAACTCCGTGCGACACATGTGCGAGTTCGAACGCACATTCGGAAACGTCCGGTAGCGACTAAGGGTTTTTTTTGCAAAACAAAGCAAAGCAAAGCCTCCCCCAGCCTAGCCGCGTACAATCCCTTCTAACTTAATAGTGCCGCCGCAACCGCTGTGGACGTAGACCCTCCGCCGGTTCAACCGGCGGGTGCGCTCGATCAGCGTTTCACACTTCTTGCAGCGATAAATCACCTTTTGCCGAGGCGTATTGCGCTGAACCTCGAAGCGATGACGCACCTTCGGCTCCGCTCCCAGATCGAGCATAGCTCGCTTCCACGCTGCGCCGTGTCCGGCACCCTTCTGGCCGTGACGGTAGACCGCCAGCAGATGCGCATACTCGTGCGTCAGCGTCTCGCGCATGTTCGTTTCATCGGTTAGAACCAGGGAGGAGAGCGCGATTCGGCCCTCCTTGAAATAAGCGAGCCCAGCCGAAACACGGAGCGGCTTCCATACAAGGGCCGGTCGATATCCCATCGGAAATCGCGTGCAGAGCTCATCCAAATGGCGATCGGCGAGTTCCTGAAGCATCTAGAAGCCAGAAAACTTGTTCATCATGCCGCCCGCCATCACATCGGGGGCGACGTTAAACCATTTGTTCGTGTTGTACTTCTGACAAATCTGGGACAGCTTCTCGTCGGTTCGCGCAAAGTAGCGGTCGATATCCGAGTAGCTGCTGTTCTGCAGCTTCTTCGCGAGCTTCAAGGCGGCAGCCGGGTCGGCCTCCGCGCTGTTCAGGATATCGCCTACATCACCCATCATCCCCGGAATCTCGGACAGTGCTCGATTAAAGTCTTCGGCCATCGGCCGGCACTCCGCAGGCGGCGGCATCGAGCCGAAATATGCAATCAGCTCGGTCCATTTGGGCCGAAGGTCAAGAACCTTGCCCTTGGTGTAGGTGCCCGGCGACACATCTTCACCTTCGCCACTCGCTTGATCGTAAGGATCCATCATGCCCATGCCGGCACCCAGCACGCTGAGCTTCGTCATATACACGCTTAGCTCAGCAGCCTGATCGCCGGTGATCTCCACCTTCATCTTTTCGCAGCGTTCTAAATGCTTGAGCCACTCGTAAACGTCCTGAGGCATCTTCTCAGGGGCTTTCTCTTCTTTGCTGAGAACGGCGGGTCCTTGATTGCCCACGGCTGCCAGAATGCTCCCATCGGGGTTTGCAGATGGCGCATTAAGAACAGGAGAGTTAGACTGGCGAGAACCAAAGCCCAACGCTCCAGAGCCTCGAGCGATGCCGATTGAAACGGCCCCAATCACCGCCACGATCGCGACAATCCCCGCAATCATCATGTTCCGCTTTCGCTGGTCGGTGTAGGCCTGCGAGAGGCTTGCCGCAGAAGCCGGCATCCCAATCGACTGGCCCGGTACGGTGTTCCGCAAGCCGAAACCACACTGCGGGCAAACAGCGGCGACCGCATTGACAGTCTGAGCACACTGCGGACACTTCATAGCTACCTTTCTAGACGAGTTTTCACAGGGCTAGTGTTACCAGCCTTCTTGATTTTGAGTCTTTCGCTTGGCGCTGGAGCGCTTTGCATAGCCCGGTTTGGCTCTACAAAGCTCCCACCCAGCGAACATTCTCGCCTCTCAAACCATCCCTCTATCACCAGTTCCATGAGGGCAGTTGAAATAGAGACTCTTTTCACACGTCCTATCGGATACAGGGAAACGGAAAGCGAGTGCAACGGAGGTAATTGACATGAAGCGCGACGTGAACGGTGAGCATCCTATTAGGCGCTTCTTCGCGGAGGCGCTTCACGACTCGATGAGAGTGCAGTTGGGGCTCCGGAACGAAGATGTGGAGGAGTATCTGTGCGATCTGCTGATGCATTTCTTGCACGACGATGAAATCTATGGCATCCGCGATGCCTCCGGTCGACGGGTCGACAGCGTGGTCGACATGGTGGTCGAGGGCGACGTGCGCCTGAATGCCAACTCCTTTGGACGGGAGCGCGAAGTTCACAAGCACATCGGCGACTTCCTCCTCTTTTGGTCGGGAGTCTTCCCAGAATTTCTCAAGCAAATCCGATCCCCAACCGGCAAAGACGCCCTCCTAGACCCCATCGGCCAGGGCCGACTCAGCTATTACGTGGCCAGCACCTTCGACTACGGCGACTACGCCCAAGAGGCCCCCGTGCTAAGAAAGCTTAGCGGCGAATTCGAAGCCTACATGCTAGGCCTAAGCCTCATGCGGTCGCAATTTCAAGGGCTGCAGGTGCGAGGCTGGGTGGACGGGTTTGATGCCTAGGTGATGTGAGAGGGTAAGGTCGGGGATCGCGTTTCTGCCTCCTCGTTTGAACCTGGCGTTGATCATCATACTGCTCCCCCCTATGGATTGTGATGTTATGATCATGCGCTTTCTGGATCCTCGGCTGGGCTTTCGGCTATGCGGTAGCGCATGTTCTTTTTTGCGGCCGTCGTCACGTTTTCTACACCGGGCAGGCTCGTGATGACGTTTCTTACCGATTGAGGGTTTCGGTTGATTCGGTGGGCGATTTCTTCGGCGGTTAGTTCCCATCCTTCGTTGAGGAGTTTGGTGATTTGGTCGGCGATGGTGGCGGGTTTTACTCGGGTGCCGGTTTCGACGTATTCGTAGTCGAAGAGGGATGTGGCGTGGTACTCGTGCCTTAGTGGCGGGGCGGGTTGGCGGCCGGCACTGTGGAGGACTACTTTTCTTGTGCCGTCCTCTAGGATTTCGCTCTCCATGAAGTGGTAGCAGCTTGCGGAGGCGAGGATTTGGGCGGAGTCGGCGAATCGCTCGGGGTGGTAGCCGCGGTGGGCGGATTTGGTTAGATGGTGGAGCACGAGGGTGACGATTCCGAAGGAATCGGACCAGTGGCGGAGCCGTCCCATGATTCTTCTGGCCACGTTGTTGTCGGCGAGGTTTGAGTGTCGGACGGATGCGTGAAGGCAGTCGACGACCATTAGTTTGCACTTCCGCCTGCTCGCCTCCTCATACACGTAGGGGACCTTTAGGTCTTTGTATCGACCGAAGCGGTCGGTTCCGTAGTCGCAGTCGGGGTCATCGAGGAAGGGGAGCTCGGGGGAGAAGGCGAGATAGAAGGGGTCGTCTTCGGTGAGTCCGGCGAGGAGCGGGCCGCGCTCCTCTCTTGTTTCCTCGTGGGCGCACCAGGCGACGGGGAGCTTTTCACTCCATCCGATGCCGGCGAATTCGGTGCCGGTGACCATGGCCCTTGCGATGGCGTTGGCGAGGACTGATTTCCCGGTTTTGGGGGCGGATGCGAGGACGACGAGGCCGTTGAGGGGGAGGATTCCGGGGAGCATCCACTGCGGTTCGGTGGGGCAGTTGAGTTCGGCGTGATGGCGTAGCACATTAACTACGGGTTGGGAGAGAATTTTGTCAACCTAGTTGGGTGAAAGTTTGTTGGTGGTTGGTTGAGGGATCGGGGGGAGCTTTGCGGTTGCTCTGCGTAGCTTTGCACTGGCTTTGCGTCGTGGTTCGGGGCGACGAGGACCGCCTTCGGTCTAGGTCTACAATCGCGTAGGAGCCGACCCCTTCCAGAGCCTCAACCGAATCGCGCTAGAGAGTTGCTGGCAGGCGAGGGGTTCATAGCGCGAACTCGATTGAGGTATGGCCGGCTTCGGCTAGCAGAAGTTTCCGGAGGGACGGGGGCGTCGTAGCCTACTGAGGATCCCTTGAAGGTGGTTATGTTGCTGCCCGCATCGTAGGCAAACACCCCGGTGTAGCCGCCGTTTCGGCTGCTTGTCTCATGGGTGAGCTGACCTTTTGAGTTGTAGGTGTAGCCTATGGTCCGGTCATAGCAGCCTGGCCGGCAACGCTGGCATTGACAGAGGAGGTTGCGTGACATTTGCTGAAGGGGATAGCAGACAGGGTTGGAAGGGTGAGACAAGTGGGACAAGTGGGACAAGGGGGAACGGGTAAGACGGGATAGGACCGATAGGACCGATAGGATCGGTAGAATCGATAGGTGGCCACTCAAGACTCCGTTTTCGCCGAAAAGCTGAGTTCGTACGCCCGGCCGTCGGTCAATCCACTGAGCTCGCGGTGGTATTCCTTGTTTCAGGGGTCATGGCGGGCGAAGGTTTCTTTCCAGGGTCGGGAGGTCTCAGTTTTCCACCGACTTTTCCGCACTCATCCACATCTGTCCACATTCCGGCTAATTCAGGGATAGGATGCGGCAATCTATTGAGTGGGCTCGTCCGTTCTTTTGGGCGGCTGCGTGGCAGAGCGATGCTTCTGGTAAAAGGTACTGGGTAATAGTAGACGCTTGTTGTGCTACTATAGGTTGGGTCGCATCTGAGATTTTGCACCCACGGCACTGCGAGTGCCGTGGGAACGCAGGGTTAGGAGCGGGCGGGGTTGAGATAGCGAATGCCGACACTGAATTTCAAAGGAAAGAGCGCGGTCGAGAGCTACCATTTGGTGGTTCCCCACCATGTGCTGGAGTTCGATGAGGAGCTGTCCCTCTCCGAAAAGCCATCGCTCGACGACAACCTGACCTTGCCGGCGTGGGTGGGCTAAGTGTGTGTATATCGACCCGCCGTATAACACGGGTAACGAAGGCTGGATTTACAACGACAATCTCACCCAGCCGCAGTTCAAAGAGTGGGTCGGCAAAGTGGTCGGCAAAGAAGGCGAAGACCTCACCCGCCACGACAAATGGTGCTGCATGACGTACCCGCGCCTGCAGTTGTTGAAGGAACTGCTCAGTGAAGACGGGTCGATTTGGGTTTCGATTGACGACAACGAAGTTCACCACCTGAGAATGTTGCTTAATGAGGTTTTCGGAGAGGAGAATTTCATTGCCAATGTGGTCTGGCAAAAGAGATACGTCTCGAACGTAACTGCACAGTGGCTGTCCGATATGCACGACCACATTCTCGTGTACGCAAAAGAGGCCATGTCTTTCAAAGTGAACCTGGATGAGAGAACGGTCGAGCAGCTGAAAGACTACAAGAATCCGGATAATGATGAGAGGGGACCATGGCGAGCACAAGATTTGTCCGCTAGTAAGCCCTACGCTGCAGGTGTCTTCGAGATTACCGGACCCTCTGGCCTTACCTTTAACCCGCCACCTCGGAGGTACTGGCGCTGTTCTAAGCAACAATTTGAAACCTGGTTGGCCGATGGACGCATCTGGTGGGGCAAAACAAACGATGCTCGCCCGATGCTTAAGGCTTTCCTCTCAGAGGTGCAGGATGGCCTGACACCAAACACGTGGTGGACTCATTCGGCTGCTGGACACAATAAGGAAGCTACTTTGGAGTTGAAGATGCTCTTCGCCGGTACAGCGCCTTTTGACTCACCCAAGCCAGTAAAGCTGCTGCAAAGGATAGTGAGGCTCGCTACTTCGGACGGTGACCTCGTATTGGACTGTACGGCTGGGTCCGGAACGACCGGACACGCTGTTCTAGCCAGCAACAAGGATGGCGAGGGCACACGTCGATTTGTACTCATTCAACAGCGTTACGATACAAAACTTGACGAAGACGACAGCATCAACATTGCCCAGTCAGTGACTGCAGATCGAGTGCGCCGGGTAATTACTGGAGGGTCAAATCCATCAGAGGCAACAGGCGGAACGTTTACCTATGTCCGTCTCGGAAAACCCCTCTTCGATCAGTTCCGATCCTTCGAAGAAGGCGGCGAACCCTCGTTCCCGGACCTTGCCAAGTACGTCTTCTACACCGAGACCAGCGCGTACTTCGATCCTGCTGCCGTCGATAAGAAGACGGGCTTCATCGGGCGCCACGGCAAGCGGAGCTACTACCTGCTCTACAGCCCCAACGGGGTAGACGACGCCGCCCTGACCACCGACTGGCTCGAAAAGACCTTCCAGCAAAACCCCGGCCCCAAAGTGGTCTACGCCGAACGCATTCTCATGCGAACGGAAGACATCAAGGCCAAGAACGCGGAGGCGCGGCAGGTGCCGTTTAACCTGAAATGAGCGTCGCGACGCTCAAGAAATTCCAGAAGGACGTTCTGGACGAGTTGAACGCCTACTTTAAGCAGGTCACCCTGGAAGGCGGCCGCAGCCCCTCCCGCGACGCCGCCGAAGCCCTCGGGGTCCGGGACTACAAGCCGCGCCAAGACGCCTGCGGGCGGGACGTGCCTACCGTGTGCATCAAAGTCCCCACTGGAGGCGGCAAGACCCTGCTTGCGCTGGAAGCCATCGGCGCGGCCTATGCCTCTCTTCTGCGCGAACGCCACGGCACCGGGCTCGTCGTCTGGATCGTGCCCAGCGGCCAAATCTACCGGGACACCCTAAGAAGACTCCGCACCGAAGGCGACCTGTATCACGACATGTTGAAGAACATGACCGGCGCGATCGGCATCGACGTGTGGGAAAAGCACGAGATTGCGCGCATGACCCCGACGCAGCTTGGGCACCGCTTGAACGTGCTGATGCTGATGATCCAGAGCGGGGCCGCCGTCAAATCCGAAGCCCGAAAGCTGTATCGCGACAGTGGCGGCAACATCGTCAACCACTTTCCCGCCGAAGACGATCTGGACGCGCATCGAGCCTGGAAGGCCGCCACGCCCAACCTGGAAACCATCGAAGACACCGATCTGCTGAAGACCTCCGTCGGCAATCTCATCCGCAAGTGCCGCCCGCTGATGATCCTGGACGAGCAGCACAAGTTCACGACGACCCTTGCCCGCGATACCATCGCCGGATTCAATCCGTCCGCCGTCGTCGAGTTCAGCGCCACCCCCAAAGATGCGAACGTGCTGGTGACCGTCACCGGCGCGGAGCTCTTAAAAGAGCACATGATCAAGCTGCCGATCAACATCATGTCCTCCAACCTGACACTTTGGGAAGACTGCCTGGACAAGGCGCGGCTGAAGCGAAACGAACTGGCCGCACTTGCCAAGGAGGCACACGAAACGGAAGGGCGCTATTTGCGCCCGATCGTGCTTGTGCAGGTGGAGCGAACCGGCGCGGACCAGCGCGGAAAGGGCGCGGTCCACAGCGAAGACGTGCGCGAGTATCTCATCGAGCGGGCGGGGGTGCCGGAACGCGCCATTAAGGTGAAGAGTAGCGCCAAGGACGAGATTGAGAATATCGACCTGCTGGATGAAGGGTGCCCGGTCGAGTTCATCATCACGAAGCAGGCGCTGCAGGAAGGCTGGGACTGCCCGTTCGCCTACGTGTTGGTGAGCCTGAACGAAGCGGGCAGCCAGCTCGCGATGACGCAGCTTATCGGAAGGGTGCTGCGTCAGCCGGACCAGTTGCCGTTTGTTGAACCCGCGCTTAACGAGAGCTACGTTTATTGCCTGCATCGTTCGGCCGCGGACCTGGGCAAGGAAGTTAAATCCGCGCTCGAGAAGGAGGGCTATCAGGGCGGTGGAATGACCAAGACCTCGGGCAGCGCTGAGCCGGCAGAGAGGCAGACATTCTTGATTAAGGAGCGGTTTAGGTCTCTCTACAAGGAGTTCAACGGCAGCATTTATCTGCCCTACTTCTGCGTCCGATCGGGCAAGCGGGTGGAGCGGCTGAGCTACTACGAGCACCTGATGATGCGCGTCGATCCAGCTCGGTTCGATCTTGCATCCCTGCGCATCGATCTTGCCAACGACGCGGAGGCGATGAAGGAGACGCGGTACCGTGCAACGCTTGGCGAAAACGGCCTCACGCGGGAAGACGAGATTGAGGCACAGAGCACCGAAACCGTTGCTCAGATTGCCTCGTGGCTGGTGGCAAACCTCAACTACCCGTTCTTCAGCTTCCGGCAGGTTCGGGCGCTGGTGAGTTCGGCCTTGTCCGAGCTGCGTTCTGCCAATGGCGGCTTCGACGAGCTGTTGCCCTTGGCGAAGTACACCGTTCGCGACCGCATCCGCGAAGCGGCAGACAAAGAGATCCAGCGTCAGGCGCGGGAGCTGTTCGACACCCTGCTCGACTCCGGCGAGCTGATGTTTTTCCTGGAGAAGAAGGAGTGTCGCTACCCCATTCCGGCTTCTGTGAAAGTGAATGTCACGAATGCTTTGCAGCATCCGAACGGGCAACCGGTGGCCAAGAATCTGTTCGAATACACGGATCAGCACGGTCTGAACGAGTATGAGAAGTCGGTTGCGCTGTACTTGGACAGCCACCCTGAGATTCTCTGGTGGTATCGAAACAAAGTGGGGCCGTCAAACTTTTCGATTCAGGGTTGGCAAGAGCCCCGGATTTACCCCGACTTCATCGCGGCTACCGGAGACGCCGCGTATCCCGACTTTGTGTACGTGGTGGAGTCGAAGGGCAGACACCTTGCGGACAATGAGGACACGAAGTACAAGGAAGGCGTGGCTGAGGCCTTCGAATCCCTAGGCAAGAAGGTGTCTTGGCGCGATCTTGGCAAGGAGTTTAGCGACCGGGTCTTCCGCTTCCAAGTCATCGATCAAGGCAAGTTTGAGTTTGTCTGGAAGGATGCGCTCGGAACGATGTTGGAAACCGCGGCCTGACTTCATTGGCCAATGACGGCGAGCATGCCGCCGATGTGGGCATGGGGTTAGGCTAGCAGGATTGTGGGGGCGGGCGGGCTGTGGCCTCATGCCCGGGGACGATCATCCCGGGGCTACGGGTTCTCGGTTATGCCGGGTTCTCAGCCGGAACCCCCACCTGCCTCCCCCTCCCGCCGGAGCGGCAAGGGGAGGAACCGGAGAGGCCCGATCATCCCGGGGGTACGGGGGCTAACGGAACTCGTCGAAGAAGCGCTGGTCGACGTCGACTACCGTCCTGGGCTGCACGCCCAGTTGGAGACGTTCCATGAGTTCGACAAGGTGTTTGCCGTTTACGAGTTCGTTGGGCCGGTCATTGCGCCTCGGAAGTCGCGGATTGCGCTGGAGCCGACGCTGCGTAGGTCCGCAGGTGGCAGGGAGCCGGACCCTCACCCTTGCACCTCTCCCTCGGAAGGGAGTGGGGTTCCCGGAGGGGGTTATCTGGTCAGGGTGGCTGCAGCGGCGGACATTACGATTGGGCCGAGGATTACGAGGATGATGAACCAGAAGAAGGCTAGGGTGAGGGTTTTGGCGCAGAAGGGGCGGCGGGCGGTGGCGTCGGCGACTGCGATCATTAGGTAGCCGGTGTAGAGGAATGCGTGGGCGGCGACGAACAGGTTGTAGCGGAGGAGGGCTGTTCCGCGTGCGTTGCAGGCGAGGAGCACCAAGGCGAATGAGATAAGCAAGAGCGCCCAGCCTAGACGCTGGATCCTTCCGCGGCGGGTCGAGTTTCCGATTAGGCCGTCGCGGTCCATTTTAGGATCATGGTGCATTCGCACAGTTTCGGCGTTTTGCGGGGACGGGAATGTGTGGGAATCGAACCCACCTGGCCCCTTGACGAAGCCACGAACGGTTTTGAAGACCGCGGAGCACACCAGCACTCATTCACTCCCGATCTATTATGTTCGGGTTGGCGAGTTGCCGGTAACCTCGGGGGAGATGGGGGCTGATGTTTTTGAGGAATCGCTGCGGCTTCCGATTGGGATTCTCGAGGCGTTGCCGGTTGCTTCCTCTCAGGACCGAGGCTATCCCTTTCCTCAGCTTGTGCCGACCGGATTGATCGACGAGCGGGAGTTTGGGGCGGTGGTTTTGGATAACCCGTTTTTGCGGGTGACGGTTGTGCCGGGGCTTGGGGGGCGGATTTTGCGGGTGTATGACAAGCGCACTTCGGCTGAGATTTTGCCGGTTCGGGAGGCGCTGCTGGCCGTGGCGGGAGGACCCCGTGGAGCGATGTTGCCTGATGGCATCCAGTTTCGGCTGGGGCCCGAAGATCGGCTGAATGCGTTGGGGAGCGTTGCCTTTCAACTGGACCCGGCTCAGGCTGAGGAGGAGGATGCGGGGGTTTGGCTTTCAGAGAGCGCGATGTGCCGGGGGCTGTCGTGGCACTTGCGGATCAGTGTTCCGCCGGACCGAGCGGAGATCCACGTTTTGGCGCGAGTGTTGAACCGGACCGACTCGGGCTTGTCTTACAATGCGGGATTGACTTTGGATCAGTCGAGCTGGGGGGCTGAATCGCCTCGTGGCGAGGTGGTATTCGCAAGGGATTCCGTGCTTTCTCGCTTCGCGGATGTGGCGGTTTTGGGGCCCCGCCAGGTGGATAGCTGGTCCGTCAAGCTCGCGCCAGTCTCCGGACTTTCGGGTTCCACTTCGCTGGCCGGTGCCTTAGAGGTGGGGTCGAACCTGCGAATTCAGGTCACGCGGCCCTTTCCCGGAGCCAAGGTGCTCCTTTTGACCGCTACAGACGAGACGTTGGAGGCGCCGCTCGACCTCTATCCCGAGTTGATAAAAGAGGTGCCCTTCAATGGCCCTTCTCCCAAGGCCGTCGTGGTTCGCGATTCCGCGGGCGTAGAGGTGCTGCGATGGCCCTCCGTCGCTCTTGGTGCCAAGGCTGTTCCGCCCTATGCGGAGTTAGAGGTCAGCGCTTTCAGCATGGGAACTCGGCATCTGGCGTTTGCATCCCATGCCATCGAGGCGCTGGCTGCGAAAGATTTCGCCACGGCTGATGCGGAGTTCGAGCAGGCTCTGCTTTACAACGGAGACGATCCCCTGCTCTGGTGGGCCAAGGCGGTGACTCAGCGGAAGCTTGGTGTCGAGACGGAGCTGGTCGAGCTTCCGAACGCTCACTATTTGGCACCTCTTGAACCCGCGCTGCGAGCAGAAGCGTTTCTTAGCCAGTCCTCCCATCAGGGTCGGGAGGGGAATCCGCTGGTGAAGTCGCTTTCACCCGAAGACCTCATCGAGGTGGCCTGCCTTCTGTTGGAACACCGCCTACCTGACGAGGCAACCCGATGGATCAATGAAGCCCTGCGTCATCACGATTTGGCGATGCTGCATTACTTGCAGGCGGACATGCTGATGGAGGGCACGCGGATGGCGACCGAGGCCGCCCAGCACGTGATGCTAGGCGGGCGGGCGCAAGTGCCGCCGTATCCTTGGCGTGCGGTGGAACTGGCGGCGTTGTCCCGGTTGCACGGCCGCTTCCCGGAGGATGCGGCACTTGCTGCCTTAGTTCGGCTGTAGGTTAGAGTGGGCTGCGGGTCACCTTTACTTTGTGAGCTCCACCCAAGGATCGAGCCTCGATGAGCCCGGGAAGGGAGCTGATTCTCACCCAAACGATGCCTGCCTCAGAAGTGATGAAGTTGTCCAGGAAGGGCGAAGGGTCGCCCTCGCTGGTTAGCATAAGATCGACTACTGGAGCCTTGAGTTTTAGCATCAGAAAGCCTTCGACGCTACTAGAAAAGAGCAAATCACAAGGCTCGGCAAACCGAGAATTCTTAGGCTCGCCCAGTAGCTGCCAAGCCACTCCGGAAACCCCTCCCTCTTCCGAGGGGGAGGGGAGATGGTCCGCAAAGCGAGCAATTAGGATCGTATCCGGCACCGAGAGCCCCGCGATCGAAAACTCGAGCGCCAACTGAATGCTGTCGGGCTCACTCTCCAACGCCTCACTGGTCCAAGCCCGCAACACCGCGCCCGTTCCCAAGTGAACGGCGCGAACGTCAATCTTGCCGGAATCAGGTTCGTTTCCATGGTTAACGAGCCACACTTTCACGTTCTCGTTCTGGCTCTCGAATGACACCAAGGTATCCGCGTGAAGCCGCCTTAGCTCGTAGGCGAGGGCTTTGTAGTTGCCGTCGCTGTCGAGGATGGACCAGCTTTGGACGGGCCAGCAGTCGTTGAGCTGCCAGATGAGCGAGCCTCTGCAGAACTCGGAGCGGCGGTAGTGCTCGACTCCGTGGCGGAGGGCGTCGCGCTGGTTGAGCTGGCTGTAGTAGACCCAATCCTCTAGGGTGACCGGCTCTGGATAGTGGAGCTTGACGAAGCCGTGGAAGGTGTCGTGGCCCTTGCTGGTCCGGTCGTGCCATTGCACGACGGGGGAATGAGGGTTCCAGTCTTCTTCGGCGAGGGTTTTGTTCCAGACGGAGAGTGAGCAGGAGGAGGCGAAGCCGTATTCGCTGCTGAAGCGGCCTTTGGAGTCGGTGTAATGCCGCCAGTCGCCGCGTCCGTGCCACACGTCCCAGTTATGCTGGTCGCCGTATCCGTCCGAGTTGGGGCCGCGACGCTTGGCGTCTTTCGGACCCTCTCCCCCTGCCCCCTCGCCCTCGCCGATTGGGCTGGTGGCGATGTAGCTGGTTTTGGGGTCGAGTTCGGCTACGAGCGCGGGGAGGATATTGTTGTAGAGGTTTTCGCCGAAGTATCTCGGCGGCTGGCGCTCACCACCCCAGCGGTTGTGGTGCATTTCGAGGTTTTCGTTGTTTCCGCACCAGAGGGCGAGGCAGGGGTGGTTTCGGAGGCGCTTGATGTTGACTTCGGCTTCATTTTTGATGATCTCTTGCCAGTGCTCGTCGTCGGGATAGTAGCTGCAGGCGAAGGGGAAGTCTTGCCAGACGAGGATGCCGAGCTCGTCGCAGAGGTCGTAGAAGTCGTCGCTCTCATAGAGGCCCCCGCCCCAGACGCGGAGCATGTTGAAGCCCATGTCTTTGGCTTTTTCGAGGCGGTCGCGCAGGCGGGCTTTGTCGATGATGCTGGGGAAGGAGTGGTCGGGGATCCAGTTGGCGCCGCGTGCCCAGATCTTCTCGCCGTTGACTTCGAACTCGAATGACTCGCCCCATTGGTCGGGTTCGCGTAGAAGCTTACATTGGGCAAATCCGACGGATCTGACGGATTGGTCGAGGGCTCTTGAAGACAGTTGTGCATTGCGATCCTCCCAATCGAAGGCATCGTCGTAGGTTGCCGGCCCCAAATTTGGAATTTCCATCCCTTCGGGAAGCAGATAGCTAACGACCTTGTCACCCCAGTGAGCCGTGTCCAGATACCAGAGCTGCTCATTTTCATATGCGTAAAGGCCCTCCCCGCGGAGAACGCCGTCACCCTCAATAGCCCAACCTCGTCCCTCCATGACATGAACGATCCGTCCACGACCTTCTAAAGCGGAAGCAATATCGTAACGCCCATGTAGTGCATCATCGACGTTCGACTCGATATGCACATCTAAGAAGCGGGCACTGAACTCGATTAAACAAACCGGACGCCAAATCCCACAGGACACCAGCCGGGGGCCCCAGTCCCAGCCGAACATGTATTGGGCCTTGCGAACGAACGCTCGCTCTTCGAACCAGAGGGTGTCTTCTTTGATGTCGTTTTTCGCGAAGTATTCCGCTCGCCGTTCCTCGCCGACTCGGACGGCGGACTGGAAGTCCACACGTAAATCGTTGGAGCCCTCTACTAGTTTTTCGGTTACATCGATTTCGAGCGGCACGAACATGTTGTCGTGCTCGGCGAGCAGTTCTCCGTTTAGGAAGATGGAGCAGATGGTGTCGAGCCCTTCGAAGTTCAGCACTCGCTTCGGGCAACCTTCTTTGGGAGCCCACTCGAAAGAAGTTTTGTACGACCAATCCGCCCGGTCTACCCACTGGCACCCAAGCTCATTCATCCGCTCAAATGGGTCGGCGATAATCCCGGCGGCCATCAAGTCGAGGTGGACGTGGCCGGGGACTTGGGCGGGGAGCCAGCCGGTCTGAACCGTCGCCACCTTGCCGCCAGGCCACGATTTCTCGGCAAACTCCCAGTCCGAGTGCAAGTAGGTTTTCTGAAGCACGCCCTAGTTTAATGTGGAATGCGCGGGCCGTGCCGACGCTTTTCAGTCTTTCAAATCTGCCGCTTTAGAGTGCCAGTTTTGGAGATCTTGTCGAGGGCATTTAGAGCACGAGGAGTAAATGCAACATTTAGCTGGGGTCCCTTTCCTTCCATGCTTTGCTCTTCGCCGCGAAGTGATCCTCAACCTGCTCGGATTGAAAACGTCTTTTCTTGACTCGCTTCCCCGCTGGATAGCCGAATTTCATCAAGCATCTCAGACGTGAAGTGGAACTCATCCCCTTCAAGATCGATTTCCGCAGCAAACTCGGGATGTGCACTTAAGCGCTCGGTAATTGCCACGATTCGCTCAACCAGATCGGATCGAGTGTTTGTCAGGAACGGTGAACTCAAGTCGCATGGGCTTCTCTTATGCTTCTATTCTACGGTTTCTCTATCTACAGCCTTGATAAACCTTCCCGCAAGGTCGCCGCACTCCAAAGGATGAGTTACCATAGAGTCTGATGTCTCGGGTAACGACGCTCGTCACCGCCGCGTTTGCGGCAACGCCTTTCGCTTTGCTTGCGCTTCAGCAACCGGCAAAGTTGGCACCTCTCGACGCCCAGCGCGCAACGGAAGTGAGGACGACTTTCAAGGCCCATTGCGTAACATGCCACGGCACGGACAATCCGGCGGCGGGCCTTGATCTATCGACGGCGGCAGGCATTCAGAAGGGGGGCGTCAGTGGTCCGCTTTTCTTGGCGGGGAAGCCTGCGGAATCACTTCTATTGGCTCGATTGAAGGGCGAGCATGGAAAGGCGCGGATGCCTTTGGGGATGACGGCCCTCACCGCGAAGCAGATTGAGACGATCAGCCAGTGGATCACGAGCGGAGCGCGAACCGATGCGCCGGATAAGCTGCATTGGGCCTACGTAAAGCCGGTGCGCCCCGCACTCCCGAAAGTTTCCGACGCCCCGTGGGTCAAGAACCCGATCGACAATTTCGTCTTAGCAAAGCTGGAGAAAGAGAAACTCAAGCCCGCGCCAGAGGCAAACAAGGCGACGCTCATTCGGCGCGTCTCCCTCGATCTGATTGGCCTCCCGCCCACGGTCGAGGAAGTGGCGGCGTTCCAGGCGGACAAGCGGCCTGATGCCTACGAAAAGCTGGTCGATCGTCTCCTGGAATCTCCGCATTACGGCGAAAGACAGGCCAGGATTTGGCTCGACATGGCCCGATACGCCGACACTGACGGATACGAAAAGGACCTCGGCCGCACCGCATGGGTCTGGCGGGATTGGCTGATCAAGGCGCTGAACAAGAACATGCCGTTTGACCAGTTCACGATCGAGCAGATTGCCGGTGATCAGCTTCCCAGTCCGACGATCGATCAACTCGTTGCCACCGGATTCCACCGCAACACGATGATGAACCTGGAGGGCGGAGTCGACCCGGACGAGCAGCACTTCAATGTCGTAATCGACCGTGTCTCCACCACGTCTACCGTGTGGCTGGGCAGCACGCTCCAGTGCGCCCGCTGCCACGATCACAAATATGACCCGCTAAGCCAGAAAGATTTCTACAAGATGGCGGCCTTCTTCGCGAATTCGAACACCTATCCGAAGGGCACGTTCCAGACCGCCGACATCACGCTGCACGAGCCGAACATTGCGGTTCCCACGCCTGAGCAGATTAAGCGTAAAGGGGCGCTCAAGCTCGCGCTAACCCACGCACAAAAATCGGCGAAGATCAGCTCACCGCAACTGCGAGCCGCCTATGAAGAATGGAAGCAGAAGGCGGATACAAGCGCTGAGTGGAAGCCCTTGGCAAGCACACTTGTCACCGCCGACCAAGCCATCTTCCGTTCAGCCGACAATTTCGCGGTTCAAGCTATCGGCGAAAACGCGAGACAAGAATCCTACAAGATCAAAACAACCCTTGAGCCTCAGCGATTGACGGGACTTAGGATCGAGCTGCTGACTGATCCCAGCCTGCCAAGCAAGGGCCCGGGCCGATCGCAGAACGGCAACTTTGTCATCACCAACGTGCTGCTTAACGTAGACGGCAACCCAGTTAAGCTCGTCGGCGCCACCGCGGACTTTTCGCAAAAGCTGTTCTCCGCCCCCGAAGCCCTTCTTGGAGATCCAAAGAAGGGTTGGGCAATCGATGGCCAGACGGGGCAATCACACGAGATCGTTTTCCAGCTTGCAGAACCTCTCGACCTCAAGCAAGCAACCGAACTTAACCTCATCATCGAGCAAAAGTCCGTGCACAGCTTCCACAACGTGGGCCGCTTCAGGCTCTCCACCACGGCCGCGAAAGGGCCGGTTGCTTCAACTATTCCGATGGTGATTCGACTTGCGCTTTCGTCGAAGGACGAAGCAGCGTTGGAGAAGTACTTCCTCGAAACCACTCCCCTACTTGCTGACCAACGAACGAAGGTCGAAGATCTAAAGAAAGAGTTGTCAACCTTGGAGGCACAGATCCCGACCGCCATGATCATGCGAGACAAGCCTGCAAAGGGCGCTCTCACCACGCATGTGAGGGAGCGCGGTGAGTTTTTGACCAAGGGCGAGTTGGTGATGGCAGGGACCCCGGAGGTGATGCCTGCCCTAGCGACTAAAGGCAACGCCAAGCGACTGGACTTGGCCAAATGGCTGGTGAGCCGAGACAATCCGCTGACCGCCCGCGTGCAGGTCAACCGAAGCTGGGAGACCATTTTCGGAACCGGAGTCGTCTCGACAAGCGAAGACTTCGGCACTCAAAGCAGCCCGCCCACTCACCCAGAGCTTCTCGACTGGCTTGCCACCGAGTTCATGCTCGACTGGGACATGAAGCGCCTGAACCGGCTCCTCGTCACGTCGGCGACCTACCGGCAATCTTCGAAGGCAAGCCAGGCGCTGCTCGCGAGGGATCCTGCAAATGCTCTGTTGGCACGCGGGCCACGGTTCAGGCTCGAAGCGGAGACTATTCGGGACACGGTTCTCGCTGCTTCTGGCCTGCTGACCCGCAAGATCGGAGGTCCGAGCGTGTACCCATTTCAGCCGGATGGCGTCTGGGACACTCCGTATAGCGGTGAGGCTTGGAAGCCCAGCAAGGACGGCGATCAATATCGACGCGGGATCTATACGTACTGGAAGCGAACGGCTCCCTATGCAGGATTCATGGCGATGGACGCCACGAGCCGCGAAGAGTGCAGTGTCCGAAGAACGCGCACGAACACCCCTCTACAAGCCCTCGCGATGCTGAATGATCAAGGAATGTTTGATGCGGCGCGTGGTTTGGGAGTCAAAATGAAGGGACCGATCCGTGGCGCGATTGCCTACGGATTCAAAGCCTGCACCGCCCGCACCCCGACGAAGGCCGAAGTCGATCGCATCGAGAAGCTCTATGCGACGCTGAGGCTGCGGTATACGAAGCAGCTAGATGAAGCCAAGAAGCTGGGCGGCACCCCGGATGCCGCCGCGCGAACGATGATCGCGAACGTTCTACTGAATTTAGATGAGACGGTAACCAAAGGATGAGCGCCATGAACGATCCCGTGCAAGACGAGCTATTGAAAACGATTACCCGCCGAATGCTGTTCAAGCAGATTGGCTACGGGATCGGCGGCGTGGCCTTGTCAAGCCTGTTGATGGACTCTTTTGCGCAGGCTCAGTCTCCCCAGGGCCCCGGGGGGCTGCACTTTGCACCCAAAGCCAAGAACGTCATCTTTTTGTTTATGGCCGGTGCGCCTTCGACGCTCGACATGTTCGATCCGAAGCCCACGCTGATCAAGTACAACAATCAGCCATGCCCAGACGAGCTGCTGCAAGGTGAACGGTTCGCATTTATCCGGGGCAAGCCCAAGCTTCTGGGTTCCCCGCACAAGTATGAGCAGGTTGGAAAGTCTGGCCAGTGGGTCTCCGAAATTCTGCCCCACTTCCGCGAAATCGCCGACGACGTGACCGTCATCCGGTCGATGCACACGGAGCACTTTAACCACGCTCCAGCGCAAATCTTTATGAATTCTGGCTTCCAGATTCCAGGGCGGCCGAGCCTCGGATCGTGGCTAACCTACGGACTCGGGACCGAAAACAAGGATCTACCGGGTTTCGTTGTCCTCATGTCTGGCCAAAACAATCCGGACGGAGGCAAGGCTTGCTGGGGCAGCGGCTTCCTTCCTACGATTTACCAAGGCGTCGAATTCCGTTCGCAGGGTGAGCCCGTTCTCTTTGTGAGGGACCCGGACGGGGTCAGCCGTGAAATACGACGAGATACCTTGGACGCGATCCGCGACCTCAATCAGATCAATCTGAAGGAGACCCTCGATCCAGAAATCGAGACGCGCATTCAGCAATACGAACTGGCTTATCGCATGCAAACAAGTGTGCCCGAGCTGATGGACCTCGAAGGGGAGACCGAAGCTACCAAGGAAATGTATGGCGTCGAACCTGGAAAGAAGGCGTTTAGCAACAACTGTCTTCTCGCCCGCCGACTCGTAGAAAGAGGCGTACGGTTTGTTCAGCTTTATCATCGGGGCTGGGACCAGCATGGCGATAGCGAAAGCAACGACATCAAGCACGCTTTGGTCGACCGATGCCGAGAGATCGACAAGCCCGCAGCAGCCCTGATCAAGGACCTCAAGCAAAGGGGCCTGCTAGACGAGACCCTGGTCGTTTGGGGCGGCGAGTTCGGCAGAACGCCCATGATCGAGGGCCGAAACGGCTCGCCGTACCCCGGCCGCGACCACCACGGCAAAGCGTTTACGATGTGGATGGCAGGAGGCGGAATTAAGGGCGGGATGTCGTACGGTCAAAGCGACGAACTGGGCTACCGGATCGCGGAGGATCCGATGAGTGTTCACGATCTGCACGCCACTATCCTGCATCTGATGGGCGTGGACCATACGCGGCTGACACACAAGCACATGGGTCGAAACTTCCGTCTCACCGACGTTTTTGGCGAAGTAGCCCACAAGATCATCGCCTAAGCATGTGGCTCAGACGCATCTGCGGAACTTATTTGTCTGCCACATGCGGTGATGTGTCTCGCCGCCGCTCCGGCACCGGGGGCCAGAGCAAACTGATAGGCGTCACCCGCCAGTGAGGTCCAGGTCGCGTCCACCGTACCTTTCGCAGCCAGCACGAGAGCCGCAAATCCGTCGTCCGAGGCGAGGATATCGGAGAGCGCGCTGCGAGCCGGCAGGGGCCGGTTCGAGAACACGACGTTTTGCTTCCCGTCGATCACGAGAATCCAGTCGGCAACGCTTGCGAGAATCGCATCGGCCATGGTCGTGCCACCTCCGTGGTGCAGTAGGTGCTCGTTTAGCAACGTCAAGCAGTCATTCACATACTGCAGGCTTTCCATGGAAGCGCTGGCGCGTTCGTCCATGTACTTGGCAACCACCTCCGTGCGGCTCGCTGCTTGATACTTGGCCAACACTCGCCGCCAATACGTCCCAACCGTGTCGGGACTGATTCCGAGCTGAACGGCAATCTCCTTATCCGTCATGCCCCCCGCGGCCAGCACCAAGACCTGTTCCTCCCGCTTGGGAGCCTCTGTTACAGTTTGGAGCATGACTGAGTCTAACACGAGAGGATAGGTTCAGAAACTTTGGACCTATTGGAGAAGGTGAAGCTGCAAAATTCTTGCTGCCGAACGGCGCGTCTTGAAATTCAGCCCCCGTTCGGAGCCTGAGCAATCGCAATGATCGAAGGCCATTGATAATTTCCGCTGGTGAGCTACTGTTGAAGGCGAGCGTAGAGGAGGCTTTCCATGCCGTGAGTCCGCACCATTCCGGTCATCTGGCTCTGCTCGAGCGTCTGGGTGTCATCGAACGAAGCGGCTGCTTCGTTGTACAACGCAAACGGACTCTCGCGTCCGATCACCTGCAGCGAGGATTTGAACAGCCGCAACCGAACCTTGCCGGTCACGCGCCTCTGAATCGAACCCGCAAAGGCTGTCAGATCCTCCATAAACGGATCCCACCAGAGCCCCTCATAAGCCATTCGAGCCCATTGCTGATCAACTTGGGCCTTGAACGACCGCTCACGATAGGTCGTAACTAGAGCCTCCAATGCTTTGTGTGCGGCGACCAAGAGCGTTGCTCCGGGGCACTCATAGTTCTCGCGCACCTTGAGGCCCAGCATGCGGTCCTCCATGATGTCCACTCGCCCAATGCCATGCCGACCGGCAATCTCATTCGCCTTCAAGATCACGTCATAAGGCGAGCGTCCGTCTGCCGCGGGTGCGCCGATGGATATGGGATTGCCATCGACAAACGTGATTTCGATCTCCTCAGGCGCAGAGGCAGCCTCCTCAAACGATCTTGTCCACTGAAAAATCTCTTCCGGAGGAGCATAAGCCGGATCCTCTAAACGTCCGCCTTCGATGGATCGCCCCCAGAGGTTCTCGTCGATGGACCAAATCTTGTCCTTGCTCTGGCCGATCGGAGCCCCGACACGCTCCGCATACTCGATCTCCCACGTGCGAGTCAGGTTCATTTCGCGAACCGGCGCAAGAATCGGAATCTCCGGGGCAAACATTCGGAGCCCAAACTCGATCCGGAATTGATCATTGCCCTTGCCGGTACACCCGTGCACGAAGGCATCTACATTACCGATCTCATGTGCTCGATCCGCAGACACCTTTGCGATAAGCGGTCGGGCGATAGATGTCGAGAGCGGATAGCCAAAGTAATCGGCGTTGAACCAGATGGCAGGCAGGCAGTATTCACGGGCAAATTCCTTCTTCACGTCCGCCACGAAGTGCGACGTGCCAAGAATCCGCGCCCGCTCCGCTGCCTGGTCGATATCCTCCTGGGGCTGCCCGACATCCACGGTTACCGTGTGGATGTCATCAAATCCCTGCTCGCGCATGAGAGGAATGCAAATAGTGGTGTCCAGTCCGCCGGAGTAAATAATTAGTGCCTTTTTCGCCATGGGTTCTCGCAAGTTCCCGCGCCGTTGCGAGTACGCCTCATTTTGGCATGTGTGGGTTGCGGGTGAGGTGGACAGGACGATCTGAGGTCGCATCGCCTCGCCAGTCTCTCCCCTCCACAAATTTCTCCCAATGAAGTTGACAAAATCGGGCTTTCACGCCTACAAAGTTGATGAGTCAATTTACGCAACGAATCGACAACCTTGGCCGCCGGGAGGCGACTACTCTGGCGACGGCCACGACGCAGCAAGCTTTCGCCTCGACGAACCCGCCCGCGAGTCGCCAGGCAGTTAGCATCAACAACTGCGACGCCTCCGCCGACCTGTATCTCACCCTCACCGCCGCCGGAGCGGCCGCTCCGACGATCAGTGGTACCGACAACGACTTGATCATTCCGCCCAAATCCAGCCGCCAACTCCAGATCGGCTGTGCCATCCATGTTTGGCTGCGTCATAGCGGGGCGGGAACGATCAACTACACCGCAACGGAGCTTCTCTAATGCTTCTTCAACCCTTCGGAAGGCCGCCCGTCTTTCCATTCCCAGACGTGCAAGACGACTTCTCCCCCCGCCGCCTCCCCGGGCTCGAGTATTGGTTTGACGCACAAGACACTGAGAGCATCTATCAGGACACTGCTTTCGCGACTCCTGCCACTGCAAACGGCCAACCGGTTGGCGGCTGGAAAGACAAAGCATCTTCGCGCCACCTCCTTCAAGCTACGGGGACTCTCAGGCCGACCTATCGCACGTCCCACCTCAACGGCCGGCCAGCCATCGAGGCGGACGGGGTGGACGACTTCTTGCGCTACTCAGGGGCGACGCTTACACAACCTCTAACGATCTATCTCGTTGCGAAGCTAAACACTACGAGTGCGCTTCAGCGCTGGTTCGACAGCGCGCTCACAAATCAGGTTTCCTCTTCGGTAAGCGCGGCCGGTGTCCGCCGGGTGGCGGCACCCACCGCCCTTGATGCGGGCTTGAGCGACACCAGCCCACACCTTCACACCACCCTCTTCAATACGACAGCATCTGCTCACTACGTGGATGGAGCACTTGTTGGAGGACCTGCTGACACCGGGACAAACGCCATGGACGGTCTCACTCTTTTTGCTGCGCGAGGCAGCGGATCGACCAACTTGTCGGGTGCCATCGGAGAGTTCATTGCCTACTCTGGCGTTCACTCGTCCTTTCAGAGGATCCAGGTGGAGCAGTTCCTTAAGGATCGGTGGGGACTCTAATGCGGGCATTTGCACTCTTTACTCCGTTCGATCAATCGGAAGCGGCGGATCTTGTGCTGTCGGAGGTTTTTGGCTCTCCGCAAGTAGGCTCCCTTCGGAAGCACCTCTCGCAGACGGGAGTCGAGCCGGCAACCCACCTGGGTGGGTTTGCTTCGAATCTCTCTGATGAGCAGGCCACTCTGCTGATGGAGCAAAGCCTCATCGAATGGGTGGAGAGCAACTGGACTCAGGCTCTGGTGTCAATGAATCTGTCGGTTCTACCCGCCGAAAACTAGAAGGTCACCAGCCCACGAGCCGTTTGTCCGCTGAGCATGTCGGCATACGCTTCGTTGATCTGCTCCAATGGATAGCGCCGTGAGATCAGGCGATCGAGCGGCAGCTTTCCTTCGAGGAACAAGTGTGCATAGGCGGGAAAGTCACGGGCAGGCTGGCAGGTTCCATAGTAAGAGCCCATGATAGTCTTCTCCTGACGAGTGATCAAGCTGCCCGAAAAGTTGCTTGAGCTCCCGGCTGCAGAGATTCCCGCAAGAACGACTTTTCCGCCGGGTCGCGTAAGTTCGAATGCTAACTCCTGGAGCGAAGGCACGCCGACCGCCTCAAACACGTAGTCCGCTCCGCGGCCTTCGGTGAGCGAAGCCACTTGCTCCCGCACATCTAAGTCGTTTAACAAAGCCGTAGTCGCTCCAAGGGTTCGGGCAATCGACAGCTTCTCCGGCGTTTGGTCAATCACGATCACCTGCTTTGCACCCGCGTAAACGGCACCCAGCACAACGCTCAGCCCCACACCTCCTGCGCCAATGACGACAACCGATGAATCAGCCTCCACCCGGGCGGTATTTAGGACCGCACCTACTCCTGTCGTGACCGCGCAGCCGATCAATGCGGCGATCTCCAAAGGCAGATCGGCAGGCATCGGCACGCAACACTGCTGGGGCACGACGGCGAATTCTGCAAAGCACGCCAAGGCGCTGAAGTGAAACACTCGCTCGCCGTTCAGGCTCAGCCGAGTCGAACCATCGAGCATGGTGCCAGCCCAGATGGGCTCTAGGTAAGCGCCGCACAAGCTGGGCCGATCCCGCAAGCAGTAAAAACACTTGCCGCAGCTTGGTGCCCAGCTCAATGCCACGTGATCGCCGACCTTTAGGTTCGTAACCCCGGGCCCGACCTCCGCCACAATTCCCGCTCCTTCGTGTCCAATCACACAGGGGACCGGATGAGGCGTTGCACCGGTCATCAGATGCCAGTCGGAGTGGCAAACACCCGTCGCGGCGATCTTGACCAATACTTCCCCATAACCCGGTTTCGAAAGATCGAGAGTCTCGACTGAGAACGGATCCCCAGGTTTTCGAAAAACCGCCGCGCGAATCTTCATGGCATGACAATAGCGCAGAACCTGCTGCCGGTCCATCAAACGACCGATCATGAGTTCTACAGGTTCGCTTCGTTTACTTCAAAACTGGTAACGAACTCTGCTCCCGGATGTGGAATGTGAATGGTTGGGCAAGCTCTAAGAGTGAGACATGCTCGGCAGGCTTTGTATGATGGTTTCCAGGCAACAACAATTTAGACGCAGGCGAGGAGCGGCCCTCTTGGACGGGCTCATCGCTTCCGCATTGCTCGTGATGGGCTCCCTCGCGTACTTCGCGCTGGTTCCGGTCACGCTGCGCAGTCAAATCATCTCTCAAGAGCAAACGACCGCCGTGCAGATCGGCAACCGGCTGATCGAGCACCTACTCTTGCTCAAGCCTTCAACCCTTACCGCCACCAATCTTAGCGCCCTCAGCCTCATCGATTCCGGCGCGAGCGCCTCGCCGTTCTCGTTCACGAATTTGCCTCTAGACGATGGCTGGGTGATGAGCCCCGCCAAGGCTCTTCCCGCAGGTCAGGGCTTGATGACGATCACGGACGTGGGAGATAACACAAAGCTGATCCAACTCGATATCTCGTGGATGGGTCCGTCGGGCCGTATGACCCACACAACGGGTACCGCGCTTGGAGGATACCGTTGAGGCGTCAGCGAGGCTTCACTTTGACCGAAATGGTCTCTGCGACGACCCTCATCTTTATGGTGGTTGCCGGAACGGTCGCGCTCATGATCTCCGCCAGCCAGGGGCTCGGCAACAGTGTCGCCGCAGATAAGTCCGTCATTCAGACTGCGCAAGGCATGCGCTACATGTCCGAGGTGCTGAGATCCGCGATGTCTGTAACCATTAACGAGAATGGCAGCCGCATCGACTATGTGCTTCCAAAGCGTGCTACTACCAACGATGCTGCAACGGGCGAAAAGGAGCTACTCGATCCGCTTGTTAGCGACGGAGTCGCAAGATCGTTCGTTGCGTCTTGGACCACTTTTCGCGTATATGATAGCGTCACAAGTAAGACCCTGAGCCGCAAGCTACACAGGACGGATCCCGAGTCCACGTCCTCGCAATATGGCCGTAACTACCACGTGTTCCAGATGACCACTATTGGATCTGCCAAAGCGGTCACGATCACCCTGGTGACACGCGAACAAGTGGGAACGCAATTTAAAACCGTACGACTTAAAACGACAACACTGTTGAGGAACTATAAAGGATGAGACGTCAAAGAGGCGGCACGATGGTTTACGTGCTTATCGTGATAGCATTGCTCCTTGTGATGAGCCTTGGAGCGACGGCGCTTTCCATGGGCGGACTCCTCCGAGCACGCTCTGATCAGAAGAACTCCGTGGCCTTTAACGCTGCCCAAGCGGTGATCGAGATCGGCATCTCGGAGACGGTCGTCCGACTGAAAGCGAATGATGGAGAGTTTGAGTCCTATACGGGGGACCTCAGCGCGATCGTCGATGACATCGCACCCAGTTGCACGGCCGCCTACACCCTCGAGCCAGCCTCCGGCGACACCCAGTTTGGATGGATCACCGCCACGGTAACGTATCTTGGAAAGACGAAGAGCATTCGTGGATCGTTAAGTGCTAAGGATCTGGGAATTTGGAATAATGCAGTGTTCGCCGGATCTGGTGCTGCTGGGCGCTCGATCAACGGTAATGTAGACATCCGAGGTTCGGTTCACGTTCTGGGTGAAGGTGAACCTTATGTCGATACAAACGGCGACGGTACGTGGACCCGCGCAGAAACGTTTAACGACAAGAATGGCAACGGGGTTTGGGACCCAGGCGAGCTCTTCACAGACTCGAACGGCGATAATGTCTGGACCGCTGCCGAGCCATACAACGATATCAATAAGAATGGCTTGTACGACAGTCCAGTCTCAGCCAGCGAAATGAGCTCAGACTTCTCCGGTGGAGCCATGATCGGCAACAACTACACAGGCATGGACGCTACTTTAGAATCCCAAGTAGCAGCCTCGCCTAAGAAGAATGGTATCGAAACACTCTCTGCAGAACTGAGGGTCAAGCACGGCAAAGTAGCCATAAGCGGCACTGCCACGGTGGGCCAATCAGGAACCATTGATGGAGGCACCAGCAAGGCGACGCTTGATGGCGTCTACGTCAATGATGGCTGGACAGGAAATAAGGGCGCATCCAGCGTTTACAGCGACAACGGCACCTCAAACGCCTATGATGTCGAGAGCTTGGATGTGAGCATGCCCCTTTTGTCGGGCATCGGTGCCAAGGAGTATGAAGACCCAAGCGGAACGATGTGGTCGAATCAAGAAACGTATATGAACAGCCGTAGCCTGACTATTCCCAAGACGTCAATTACGGCTAGCAGCGCCGCATTTGCCTATGGCCCAGATGGATACGGCAACTCAATCGCATTCGTCCCCGCAACCGGGAGCACGCCTGCGCTCCTGACCGTTACTGGCATCATTAAAGTGGCCGATGGATTCCAGCTTGGCGCCCAAGACACCATTCGCTATAGCGGCAACGGCACGTTCTGGTGCCCCGGCACCATCAAGATCGACGGCAACTTTACCCCGGCCCCCGGCTTGTCCTTCCCCGTGACGGCGCGCGTTGGCTTCGTTGCCAAGGACTCCATTAAGCTTGCCAGTGGAGGCGGTTCATCACAACTCACGATGGCAGCCGCGTTCTATGCCCAAAACTCAATCACCAGTCAAAAGCAAAACAAGATTGCCGGAACGTTTGTGGCCACGACCTTCGACATGGGCACGAACGTGCCGAACATCTATCAGATTCCCGTGCTGAAATCCAACTTGCCGCCCGCAATGCCAGGTTCAGATCCGATCATCTATCTTCGATTGAAGGGATGGAGAGAGAGACTATAGGGTTTCGGGTCCGAACTCCATAATGGAGCCATGATCGGACGATCGACCCTTGCGCAGCTCCCTTTCCTCCGCGATTACGAATCCCGGCGCTCTTCCTCATGGGACCAGACCGGAGGCAATGAGGACTGGTGGACCATTAAAGCAGGCGCACGAAAGGATTTGCTTGCAACGAGCCAGCCTGGCTGCATCAAGCACATTTGGATGACGGTGGGAGGTGATGACACCTATCCACGAAAGCTGGTCCTACGCATGTGGTGGGATGGGGAAGAGAGCCCTAGCGTCGAAGTGCCTCTGGGAGACTTCTTTGGGATCGGTCACGGACTGAGGCGAAACTTCACTTCCCTGCCCCTCCAAATGTCCCCCGAGGATGGCCGAGGCTTCAACTGTTGGTGGCCAATGCCGTTTGATGCCGCTCGAGTCGAAATTCACAACGAGTGCGCAGTCCCCGTCAATGTCTACTTTTACATAGACTATGAGGAATATCCCACCGGAAGCACCGACATGGCGCGGTTCCACGCCCAATGGCACCGGGAGACTGCGACGGAAGGCTTCCTCACCGAGAAACTTAACGATGAGAACCACCGCCGCATCTGGCGCGATACCGCCAACGTTTCGGACAGCGACAACTATGTGATTTTGGAGGCCGAGGGAGACGGCATCTACGTGGGCTGCAATCTGAACATCGACTGCTTTGAGCGGCAGGGCAACGATTGGTACGGAGAGGGAGACGACATGATCGTCATCGACGGCGAACCATGGCCGCCACGGCTGCATGGCACTGGAACCGAAGACTACTTCAACACCGCCTTCGGGCCGACTCAGGAATACTGCGCTCCCTATCACGGCATTACCATAAACAGCGGCAACCCCGACTGGCGGTGGAAGGGCAAGAATGCGATGTACCGCTTCCACATCGAAGATCCGGTGCGGTTTCGAAAAAGCATCCGCGTCAGCATTGAGCATGGCCACGGAAACAAGCTCACAAACGATTTCAGCTCAACTGCCTACTGGTATCAGCACGAGCCGCACAAGCCTTTTCCGGCGCTCTTGCCAGTGGACAGCCGCTTGCCGCGGCCAAACGAGCCTGGCTTTCCCTAGGCTGGGCCACCCGTTTAGGGCAGCGTGTGCCCCATCTTATCGCGCTTGGTGTCGAGGTACTTCTCTCGCGCCTCGCATTGCGGAGCGATGATCGGCACGTGCTCTACGACCTCCAATCCATAGCCTAAGAGACCGCTCAGCTTCTTCGGATTGTTGGTCAAAAGGCGAAGCTTATGGAGCCCAAGATCGGCGAGCACTTGTGCACCAAGGCCGTAGTCGCGCAGATCCGGCTTGAATCCGAGCGCCTGATTCGCCTCCACTGTATCCATCCCCTGATCCTGAAGCTCATAAGCCTTCAGCTTGTTGATCAGGCCGATGCCCCTTCCTTCCTGAGCGATGTAGAGGACGACGCCTCGCCCCTCCGCCTCGATCATCTGGAGCGACATCTCTAATTGGTCACCACAATCGCATCGCAAAGAACCCAGGAGGTCTCCCGTCAGGCATGAGGAATGGACGCGTACAAGCACCGGCTCTTCGGTGCATACGTCGCCTTTAACGATGGCCACGTAGGGGTTCGGCTCAACCGTGGGTTCGTAGGCATACATCGTAAAGTGCCCATGCTTGGTCGGAAAGTCGATGGGGCCTGCTACCCGCTTAACCAGCTTCTCGTTTCTGCGTCGGTAGGCGATCAGATCGGCAATCGTTATGAGCTTGAGACCGTGCTCGACGGCAAACGCCTGCAGGCCCTCGAGCCGCATCATCGTGCCGTCCTCGTTCAATATCTCGCAGCCCAAACCCACTGGCTTGAATCCTGCCAGCGTGCACAGGTCCACAATCGCTTCCGTGTGGCCAGCCCGCTTGAGGACTCCGCCCTTTTCAGCCCTGAGAGGAATGATATGGCCGGGTCGGCCCAGGTCGCTCGGCTTCGCTTGATCGTCCACGAAGACTTGAACCGTTCGAGCTCGATCGAACGCTGACACTCCGGTAGTCGCGCCGTGAATCGCGTCCACCATTTCGGCCATCGCCGTGCCATATCGCGCCGTGACGTTCTTTGTCATCATCGGAATCTGCAGCTCCTGAAGGCGTTCGGCGGTGGTGGGAATAAACGGTACGCCCCGACCAAACCGAATCATAAAGTTCATGGATCCAGGCGTACAGGTTTCGCCCGGCATGACCAAGTCGCCTTCGTTTTCCCGGTCGGGATCATCCACGACAATGATCATTTTCCCGCGCCGGAGATCTTCGAGCGCGTCTTCGATGGTGGCGAAGCTCATGTGGTGAGTTTACGCTTTGCGGGCTGTCTCGTCTCAAACGTTCGGGCCGTAAGGTTCGATGGGTCGGGCGTAGAAGAATGATTGATGGGTAGCCAGCAGAATATTGTGAATATTCCTTGCGCAAGTGTTGACAAATACATAGTTGAATATGGAACTATACACTCAACAAGCACGTTGGAGAAGAATATGAATGATTTACAGAAGAATTCGGCCATGGACTGGGCATTGCTGTCCGTTCGAGTCATCGTTGGCATTGTTTTCATCGCTCACGGGATGCAGAAAGTCTTTGGCTCCTTTGGCGGACCTGGGTTGGCGGCAGTCGTTACTGGCATGGGGCCTCTTGGCTACCTGGTGTCGTTTGGCGAGCTGCTTGGCGGTCTCGGGCTACTAGTTGGCTTTCTCTCGAGATTCTCAGCCGCCGCAAACATCGTGATCATGATCGGTGCCATTGCCACCGTCCATGGAAAGAACGGATTCTTTCTACAAGGCCAGGGCTTTGAGTACAACCTCGCTCTCATAGGCCTTCTGTTACCCATTCTGATCGCTGGCCCCGGCCGATTCGCCATCAGCCATCTACTTCCCATTCCTTCCTCTAAGACCACTTCGAAAGCTGTTATCGCCTAAGACCATGAAAACCAAAGTTGCCTTTGCCGCCCTCGCCATTCCCGCCGCCTTCGCAGGCTATGTCGCCTTTCATCCTGGCGTTGCCGCCGCTCAGTCACCGCTCGAGAGCCTTGAGCCAACCGAGTTCCGGCAATCCGGCTCCTATAGCATCGATGCATTCCACACCAGCGTCGGATTCGAGATCGGCCATTTGGGCCTATCAAAGGTCCAGGGCCGATTCAATAAGAACGCTGGCAAGCTGCAAGTCGACGCCTCCGACCCAACCAAGTCGAGCATCGAAGTGACCATCGCAGTAGACTCGGTAGACACCGCCGTCGCTCCCCGTGACACCCACCTTCGAACTGCCGACTTCTTTGAAGTCGCCAAGTATCCATCGATCACGTTCAAAAGCACAAAGATTCGCAAGGTGGAGAAGGGGTACGTCATGGACGGCGACTTGACGATCAAAGGCGTGTCGAAGAACGTGGCGATCCCCTTCCAAGTCTTTGGACCCGTGGCTGATGCGAACGGAGGTTCGCGCCTGGGAGTGATTGCCGAGCCGATCACGATCAAGCGGCTGGACTTCGGCGTTGGATCTGATCAGAAGCTCCCGAACGGCGCATCCTCGCTTTCCGACGAGGTCGCAATTCGTTTGTCGCTAGAGGCGACTCTCGACAAGACCACGAAGTAACCGATAACGGCTTCTCTGCAAAACCCTCTGCCTATGAGCAGAGGGTTTTCCGATGTATTCTCAAGCTATGCGGACAAACATCGGGCGGCTCAAGGCGATCGGAGCGATTGAGGCGATCTCTTTCCTAGTGCTGCTCGGAATAGCCATGCCCCTGAAGTATTTGGCGGGAATGCCGGAAGCGGTCAAACTTGTCGGAGGGATCCATGGCGGCTTGTGGGTGCTCTACCTGGCGGCGTTGCTCCTCGCCTGGCGCGAAATGCGATGGAGTTTCGGAGTCTTTGTTCTCGGAGTCATAGCATCCGTGGTCCCGTTCGGACCGTTCGTGTTCGACGCTAAATTCCTAAAAAAACGCCTCGACCTAGAGTGAGCCAAAGCTGGGTTTAGTGTCTCTTGAAATTGGCGAGAACGCTTCCTCCCCTTGCGAGGAAGGCCGGAGGGGGAGGCCAACCACCAATTCCTCCCCTTGCGGCGAAGCCGGAGGGGGAGGCTAGGAGGGGGTTCCGGATGCGGAAGGTTTTGAGCCACTAACTAGCAGAAGGAACGCTAGATAGATTTGGCCAAGATAATCGCTTCGGCGACTTCCTTCATGGTCTTCCGCAGATTCATCGACTGCTGCTGAATTCTCCGGTAGGCCTCTGCTTCGCCGAGTTGGTGCTCGTCCATCAGAATGCCTTTCGCGCGGTCGATGAGCTTTCTCGTTTCCAGTCGATCCTGAAGATTGCTTACTTCTTTGCTCAGGTGGGCATTCTGTTCGAAGCGGCTCCTCGCGACCTCGATCGCGGGCGGAAGATCGCTAGGTTTGAATGGCTTTACCAAATAAGCGAAAACGCCAGCGCTTTTGGCACGATCGACCAGTTCCTTGTCCGAATAGGCCGTCAGCAAAATCGTCGGCGCGATATTGTCTTCGGAGATGTAGGTGACGGCTTCTATGCCGTCCATCACCGGCATCTTGACGTCCAGGATGCAGACATCCGGCTGGCTCGTTTTAGCTAGATCAACCGCTTGACGGCCATCGCCTGCTTCCGCCACTACCTCGTAGCCGAGGTTCTCGAGCATCTGTTTCAGGTCAAGCCTGATAATGGGATCGTCGTCTGCAATTAAAACTCTCATTGGCGGCATCCATCTAGGGAGACCGCTCACGACCGTGTGAGCCTTCTGTGTCCCGTTTATAAGCCATCAGAATACCCCTCCCAAATCCAGACGAAACCAAACATGGCGGACCACCGCAGTCCCAGAGAGCGTCCGCTCGCTCTACAGTTGAACACTGCCCAGGCGCGCGCGGTCAAAGGGCACGTCTGTGTCCAACCCTATCGCTCTTGTAACAGGATCACTACCGCCCGAGGTATGCGGTGTCGGCGACTACACCAGCCGCCTTCATGCTGAGTTGAAGGAAGTCGACCTGTTGCACGTACCGATCCGCAGCATTTACGAACCGTCCCTCTTCAAGGTCTTTAGAAACAGGAAACTCGTGCATGTCGAGTATCCCACCGAAGGATGGGGCAATAGCCTGCTTCCATCACTCCTGCCGGTCGCCAAAGGCCGATCATTACTGCTTCTGACGCTGCATGAATGGAGTCAGATGAATCGCTTGCGGCGAGCCAGCATTCTTCCCCTCGTCGATCGAGCCGACGGCTTCATTTTCGTGTCAGAGCATGAGCGCGCGCAGTTCGCAAAAACCGCACCCCGAGGGGCAAGGCAGAAGCCTACTTGGGTCATTCCGATTGGCGTGAATCTCGACGTTCCGGAGTTTTCGGTCGAGGAGATCCGGCTTAAACGTGAGAACCTGTGTCGGTCTGGAAACGCGCACACGTTGCTCGCTCATTTCGGTTTCATTCACGCGGGAAAGCAGCCGGAGAAGTTGCTGGATGCGGTCGAGGCTCTGAAGAAATTGGGCAAAAACCCTCATCTCATCTTCATAGGCGACTTCCAGAAGGACAAACACTCGGAAAAGGAAGCGTTCGCATCCATGATCCAGACACGGAAATTAAGCACGGAGGTCACGATGATGGGCTTTGTGAAGGATGATCGTGAGGCGGCGCTGATGATGGCTGCGGTGAACGTGGGCATCTCTCTGTTCAGCGACGGACTATCGCCCAGGCGCGGGTCGTTCTGGTATTCGACTCAGCATGGCCGTCCCGCGCTGACCACGCTCGGCGAGAGCCCGGAAGGATTCGGTGAGTTGGGACCCTATTTAGAGCCGCCGCGTGTCCACTACGTGGCAGCCGATTGCTCAGGCGACGACATCGCGAGCCTGATCGCAGCCCTGCCCGCCTATCAGGCAAAGGAGCACGCCGCCATCCCAGTGCCGACTTGGCGCGACATAGCCGGGCGACACGAAGCCGTTTACGATCAAATGCTGGGGAGGGAGTAGCAGAGGGAGCATCCGTGCTCCAGCCTATGTTTCCACCGAATCCGTGGTGACTCCGTCCAGAATATTACCCCGATCGGAGCGCAAATTACTGGCACGAGATGGGCACTCCGGCATTGCGTGCTTCCCGAGCAAGCAAATCCTGTTAAGATAACCTAATGTCCGCCATCAGCCTCGAAGCACCTGAAGGAAGTTTGCGCACCGTCGATCTCGCCCAGTTTCAAGCCCAGTTCGAAGCCGATCCGCGCTACCGGCAGTCGATGAACGCGGTTTGCACAACGCCTGTCAACAAAGTGGCGCTCAATCGCAAAACGGCTTCGCTGATTGACCACAGCTTCAGTCTCCATCTTCCCGAGAACCCCATCACCGCGCAAAAAGGCAGCGGCAGATGCTGGATGTTCGCCGCGCTCAATACCTTTAGAACCAAGGCCGCGACCACGATGAATCTGGAGGCATTCGAGCTAAGCCAGAACTACACAATGTTCTGGGACAAGCTCGAAAAATCAAACTATTTCTTAGAATCGATCCTGCAGACGCTCGAAGAACCGGTAGGAAGCCGCCTGCTCGACTGGCTCCTTGCAAACATCATCACCGACGGCGGCCAATGGGACATGTTCGTCAACCTGATTGACAAATACGGCGTCGTTCCCAAGTCGGTCATGCCCGAGACCGAAAGCAGCTCGAGCACCGGGAACATGAATTACCAGGTCACGTTCATGCTGCGCGACTACGCCATCCGCCTGAGGAAGGCGGCAGCAAGCGGGGCCGGCGACAACAAACTTCGAAAGCAGAAAGACCAATACATGGGCGAGGTTTATCGGATGCTTTGCATCCATCTCGGGCAACCCCCACAAGACTTCGAGTGGCAGTGGCGAGACAAGGACAAGCAGTTCCACCGGGATGGCAAGCTCACGCCCACCGAGTTCTATGCCCGATACGTTGGCTACAACCTCCATGACATGGTTTGCCTCGTACACGATCCTCGTCCCCAGCATCCGCTCGACACCCCGATCACGGTGAAGTTCCTTGGCAATGTAGTGGGTGGCCGCCCAACCGAGTATCTAAACACGGACCTCGACACGATCAAGCAGGCCGCGATCAAGCAGATTCAAAGCGGAGAATCCGTCTGGTTCGGCTGCGATGTAGGCAAATTCCTGGATGGAGAGAGCGGCGTCATGGATACCGATCTCTTCGAATTCGACCTCGTCTACGGCTGCAAGCCGGAGATGGACAAGGCGGAGCGGCTCATGTACGGACACTCGCTCATGACGCACGCGATGGTCTTCACCGGTGTCGATATCTCCGAAGAAGGAAAGTCGACCAAGTGGAGAGTTGAAAACTCGTGGGGCGATACGCGTGGAGAGAAGGGCTGGTTTCAGATGTCCGACAAGTGGTTCGACGAATTCACATACGAGGTGGTCGTTCACAAGAACCATGTCCCCGCCAAAGTGCTCGCCGCCCTTAGCAAGGACCCGATCGTTTTAGAACCGTGGGACCCAATGGGTTCCCTGGCCTTGTAAAGAAACAAAGCCCCTCAAATATGAGGGGGCTTTGTTTCTTTACTGGTCGGGACGACTTAACCGAGGATGCGGCCGAGCGTCAGCATGACCGTCGAAGTGCCATCTGGGCCACTAATGTTCAACTGGTTAGTGGTCACCGAGTAGTTAAAATGATCGCTATCGGCTCCGGGGCTCGCTATCGTGAGCACGTTGTTGCGGGTGCTCCAAGTTCCTGAACCGTCCCTGTTGGAACCCCAAGAGCCATTTGAATTGAGCGTAATGCGATCGTTGGCCCCGCAATCCGCACTGTTGCCTCCGCCGAGATTAACGGTAGCGCCGCCGGGCTGGCAGTCGAATGGTCCGTTAGATGGGCTTTGTGACGCGATAGTTCGCGTGATCCACGTTCCGGCAAGCCGTTGGTCGAGGTCAGAAGTGTTACTGTCATTGCCGGCGCAAGCAACCAGCATGGTCGTAGCGCAAACAGCTCCAATGAGAGCTAAGAGAGTGCTTTTGAGTGATTTCATCATCGACGCGATTATACATATTGGGGCCAAATCATTCAATGAATAATTACAGACATCGTCATTCAGCGGCGGATAACCACAAGTTATGGTTCACTGAATACATCTAGTGCTCAGTCGAAACACTCCTGCCTTGGTTCTTGCGCCCATGGATGGCATTACCGACGCGCCCATGAGAGCGCTTCAAGGGACAGCCGGCGCGTTCACCTATGCCGTTTCCGAGTTTCTTCGTGTGAGCGGTGAACCCCTGCCCAGAAAGGTATTTCGCCGCGACGTGCCCGAACTGATGAATAGCTGCCTCACCAGCACGGGCTTGCCTGTTCAGGTTCAACTTCTCGGGGGAAATCCCGACCGCATGGCCCAGTCGGCCCTTGCCGCAAGTGCTGCGGGAGCGAGGGCCATCGACATCAACTTCGGCTGCCCGGCTCCAACCGTCAATCGCAACGATGGGGGCGCGACGCTTCTGCAGCATCCGCAAAGAATCCGAGAAATTGTCCGGGCAGTGCGAGATGCGGTTCCGGCAGAAATCCCCGTATCGGCAAAGCTGCGGCTCGGATGGGAAGCGGTGAGCGATATCTACGAAAATGCGGAAATGGCGGTCGCTGGAGGGGCTTCTTGGCTGACCATTCATGCCCGAACCAGGGCGCAGGGCTATTCCCCACCCGTGTTCTGGAAGCCGATCGGCGAGGTGCGGAGCCTAGGCGTGCCCGTCATCGCAAACGGAGACATCTGGACTCTACAGGACTTCCAGCGATGCCGCGACGAGACCCAGTGTCAGCACTTCATGATCGGCCGGGGTGCCCTGGCCAATCCGGGGCTCTCGCGGGAAATAGCCGAGGAGTTGGGCATCGCAAAGGGAGACCCTCAAGATGTCAACTGGATTCCCCTGCTCACTCGCTTTCTGGCGTACTCGGAACCTCAGTCAAATCGATCCCTCTTAAGGCTCAAACAGTGGATGGCTATCGCCAGTAAATTCGGCGACTTTCAGCACTTCGATCTGCTCAAGCGCACAAGCACCGTGGACGAATTCTTCGCCGTGCTCCACCACACCCAAGAGCCCTACTCGATTGCGGCCTAAATGAAAAGCGACGGGTCTTTCGATCTATAAAAAGGCTTCTGCAAAAACGCTGAGACCGTTCAACCGGTACCACCCCTCGTCGTGAATTTCAAACTCACCCTATCCACCCTAGCTCTCGGAGCTATCGTAGTCAGCGCCCATGCTTGTGACAGTTGTAAAAAGGATACGTCTTCGGCACTCCGGTGTCCGTAGGAAACGGCATCGCCTATTCTTGGGTAAAGCTCGATGCGGGCTCGAAGAGGCCCCTCGCCATTGGAGTCACTCTCAGCGAGACAGCCCTCGAAGGATTACCGTCCGTAGAATCCATGGACCCAAAATGCCGGCCATGGAAATGGTGCTCGAAGTGCCCAAGGAGATCAAGGGCCTTCCCTACGACCACATCACCCTCGATTGGACCCGGTGGGCCACCCTCCCATAAAGATCTACGATAAGGCGCACTTCGACGTGCACTTTTACACGATTAGCGAGAAGGAGCGCGCTCAAATTACGCTCAAGGGTGACGGCATCAGGACCTCACGGCTCACGCCCAGAAAGGGGATGATGGCTGCCGGGTACATCCTGCCCCCACACGTGGATTTTCCTAAAATGGGCTCCCACTGGGTGGATCCGACGAGCGCCGAATTGCAGGGTGGTCAGTTCACGAGCACCTTCATCTACGGGACCTACGGCGGAAAGCTGACGTTTGTCGAGCCGATGGTGGCGCTTTCCTTCCTTCAAAGCAAGCCAACCTTCGAGAAGACCGTGAGCGCACCTGCCATCTTCGACAAGGCGGGCTACTATCCCTCCAAATACAAGGTGGCGTACAACGCGACTCGCAAGGAATACACCATCAGCCTGGAAGACTTAGCGTTTTATCGAGCCGTAAAATAGCGGTCGCTCAAGCCTGTCGTTCCAAAAATAGCCGCATCGCTGCCAGCGTTTCCACGCTGCAGTGATGCTCGATTCCTTCAGCATCCGTCTCCGCCACCCGGCCAGAGACGCCGATAGCACCGAGGAATCGAAGCACCAGATCATGCCGCGCTCTCGCCTCTTCGGCTAGGGCGCGTCCGGCTTCTGTCAAAAAGATGCTCCGGTACGGCTGTGAAGTCACAAAGCCATCCCGCTGGAGCCGCTGCACCGTTTTCGAGACCGTCACATGGCTGATTCCGAGCCTGCTCGCTAATTCCACCGCGCGCGCCTCGCCGGTTTCTTTGATCAAATCATCGATCAACTCGACATAGTCCTCAGCAATTTCTCGCGAGTGATCATCCCGGGTGCGCTGAAAGCGGTTCTCGCCCGCGTCAGGAGCCATTTAGCGATTATTGCACGTTTTGAAAGTCCGCTTACACTTTGTAACGTGAGTTAGGAATGATCTCGAGGTGCGACCAAGCACTCCCGCACGTCTTGAATCTTGCCACTTTGCTCCCCAACCTCACCACCCAAGCGCTTGCCGACCTAACCGCGCCTCATAATCTAGGTTTAACGGTGACCGGCCAAGCCTACATCGAGTTCAAGGACGTGCACGTCGACTACCCAGGTCATGTGCGTGGTTTGCGCGGCGTTTCGCTGCAGATAATGCGAGGAGAGTTCGTTTTCTTCGCGGGCCGTTCGGGTGCTGGCAAAAGCACGCTGATCAAGCTGCTGACCCGCGAAGTGCGACAAACCGAAGGCCATGTGAGGCTTCAAGGCAAGGAGATTGATCAGGTCGGGCAGTGGGATGTCCACAAGCTCCGCCGCCTCATGGGGGTGGTGCCGCAAGATTTTGCCCTGCTGCCCCGCAAGCGCGTCTGGGAAAATGTCGCCTATGCCATGCGAGCGGTCGGGCACACGCGCCGCGAAGTGCGGCGTAAGGTACCGGACATCCTGGAGCAAGTGAACGTCGCTCATCGAGCTGACGCGTATCCGCACCAGCTTTCGGGAGGCGAGCAGCAACGCGTGGCGATTGCGCGCGCCCTCATCAACAATCCCCCGCTGCTTCTCGCCGACGAACCGACCGGCAATTTGGACCTCGAGCACTCGTGGGAAATCATGGAGGTGCTGCGCTCGTTGAACTTGAAAGGCACCACCGTGCTCGTCTCGAGTCACGACATGCCCATTATCGAGCGCATGTGCAAGCGGGTCGTGACCCTAGATGAAGGGCTGCTCATGAGTGACAGCGGATCGGGAGGCGGACACCATGCTTGATCGCTTGGGCTTCATTATCGGCGAGGCCATGACCGCGATGCGGCGCAATCGTTTCATGACGTTCGCCGCCGTAAGCACGGTTGCGGTTTCCCTGTTTCTCCTTGGAGGAGCAGGCTACGTCTACCTTCGAGCAGTCGCTTACGCGGAAACCATCCCCGGTAAGTTCGATATGCGCGTCATGCTCAAGGACGGCACGACGCAGGCAAAGATCGAGGAGGCCGCGGCACAAATACGCGCCTTTGAGGGAGTTGCCACCGTCGCCTGGTTACCAAGGGAGGCAATGTGGAACCAGAAGAAGAAGGAAGACCCCGCTCTCACGGAAGGGCTCGATAACCCTTATCCGGACGCTTTCAAAGTGACCGTCAAGGACCTGCGGGATGGAAGTCGCATTGCCGACAGCATCGCCGGCCTAAGCGTGGTGTCCGACCGGGACGGCGTCCAGTACATGAAAGACGAGCAAGAGTTTGTCGATCAAGGCATCCGCACCCTTCGATGGCTGGGCAGCGCGATCGGCGGATTACTGCTCTTTACGGCCGGCGTGCTGATTTTCAACGCAATCCGACTCGCCGTCATGTCGCGACGTTTGGAGATTAGGATCATGCGACTGGTGGGCGCATCGCCCTTGACGGTGTATTTGCCGTTTATTCTCGAAGGGTGCGCTCAGGGGGTGCTCGGCGGAATCCTTGCGTCGCTCCTTCTCTTACTTGCCAATCGGCAGTTTGGCCAATTCGTCAACACGATGATCGCTGAAGCAAACATGCCGCCCTTTCCGCTGTTGCCGATGATGCTCATGTTGGGCGCAATCGGGGGAATCTATGGGATTTTCTGCTCAGCCTTATCTCTTCGTGCGAGGCATGACGCCACTTGAAACGCGCACTTGTCCTGCTGACCTGCGTTTTCGGTCTTCTGCTGTGTGCCGACGTCGCCGATGCACAACGAAGGAAGAAGCCGCGACAAAAAAGCTCGAGCCAGCTCCGAAGTGACCTGAGCGCGATCCGCAACCGGAAGGCTCATCTTCGCCGCGAGCTAGACAAGGCGCGCAAGGAGTCTAAGGTGGTGAAGAGCGACATCTACGTACTCGACGCCCGCCTGGAGCGCATCGAGGATCAACTTAACGACACCAAGCGCGACTTGAGCAAGAGCCGTCTGGAGCAAGGGAAGCTGGAGACTCAGCTCGAAGGCGCGAGCCGACGGGTAGGAGAGGTGCGCGAGCAAGTAAGAAAGCGGCTCCGCTACATGTATGTGCATCAGGGAGGATCGGTTCTGACCGCCTTCGTCGGAGTCAAGGGAGTAGGCGATATCGCCTCGCGTAAGGTTCTGATGGCGGCAATCGCGAAGAAGGACCGCCAACTCTTCAACGACTTCCGCGAGTTGCAGGCGTTGATTCAGGATCGCAAGAAGAGGCAGGATCGGATCGTAACCCAGATAGACAGCCTTCGCGACCGCCAAATCGATCAGCAGGCGCACCTGGAAATTGCGAAGGACGACAAGCGGGACACGCTTCAGGACTTGCGGAGCAGGCAAGACCACATCAAGGGCCTTATTGCCCAGATGGATGCGGATGAATCATCCATCTACTCGCAGATTCGAGCTTACGAGGCCGCCCGGCGTCGCACGCTCAAGCCTGGCGAGAAGGCTTTGCCCGCATTCTCCGGCCGGTTCGCGCGACCTACCGCAGGGGCAATCAGCAGCGGATTTGGCAATCGCTTCCACCCCATCTTGAAGTACACCCGCCTCCATGGAGGCCTCGACTTTCGCGGAAGCACAGGCGCCCCTATCTATGCGGCCGCAAACGGCGAAGTCATTGCCGCCCAGTATTCCAGGAGCTATGGAAACATGGTGATTATCGACCACGGCGGAGGGATCACAACAGTCTATGCACATGCCTCCCGACTTTACGTGCGCTCTGGACAAGATGTTAAACGAGGGCAGGTAATTGCGGCGATTGGTTCTACGGGGCTGGCGACGGGGCCGCACTTGCATTGGGAAGTACGAGTGAATGGCCGACCCGTCAATCCTTCGTCGCGCATGTAGCGAGCGCGGGTTAGTTCAAGAGGTGGGAGATTCAGAAACTAAAAAGGCCCCGGTTGCCGTCGGGACCCCTTCAATTGGAGAACAAGTTTTGCAGTTGATTACTTGGGAGAGCAAACCGCTTGAAACCTGATATCTATTCTGACGCCTCAAATCACCCAGATGGGCGATAAGCTATTGCGCTCCTGAGCGCAAGAATTACTACGGGAGAGCAAAGGCTCACACAGCAAAAGAGGCCCCGGTTGCCGTCGGGACCTCTCTTTATGGAGAACAAGTTTTTCGTTTGGTTACTTGGGAGAGCAAACCGATTGAAACCTGATGTATATAGGACTCGGTGCACCTCTGGCTCGGACGATAGGAAATTGCGCGTGTGAGCGCAATAATAGAATAGGGATCGCCGCGATGCTTGGCGGGGGTAAACATCGTCCATGCTCGCCCTACTAGCGACTCTGTTTTGTACTCAGCCAGCCGAGCCAATCAAAATCGGAGCGCTCTTCAGCCAAACCGGCAGCTTTGCATCGGTGGATGTGCCTGGACTCGAAGGCTTCCGTCTTGCGGCGGCCAAGATAAACGCCCGCGGCGGCGTACTGGGCCGTCAGATCGAGATTTTGGCTCCCGACTTCAAGAGCAAACCGGCTGCTGCCGCGGCCATCACGAAGCAGCTTCTGGACAAGGGCGTCGTCGCCCTCGGCGGGTTCTACGACTCGGACTATGCCATCCCAGCCGGAAGGGCCGCGGAAATGATGCGAGTTCCGATGGTCACATCTGGAGCCACGTTGCCATCCCTTCCCGAAGACATCGGCCAATACTTCTTCATGGCTTGCTATGGCGACGACGACCAAGCCCGAGCTGGTGCGTGGTTTACCATGAAGGGCCTCGATGCTAAGAAGATCGTGATACTGAAGGACACCGGTTCCACATACACGCGCAATCTCGCCGAATTCTTTTCAAAGGCATACAAAGCACTCGGGGGGCAAGTCGCGCAAACGGTGGAATTCGGTGAGGTTGAAGCGGTGCAGAGCGTTCTTCGCAGGATCAAGGTGAAACCAGAAGCGTTCTATGTCGCGGCATTGCCGGACGATGCGGGCCCTTTTACTAAGGCATTGCGAGCCGCCGGGTACACGCAACCCATTATCTCGGGGGACGGCTTTGACACGCCAGAGCTCGTTACGATTGCCGGAAAGGCTTCCGACAACGTGTTTTACACGACCCACTACGCACCCAACGCAAAGGATCCGCACGTGCAAGCTTTCAAAAGAACCTACCACGATCTCTTTGGCACTTGGCCGGAGAGCGCTGCCGCCGCATTGGCATACGACACGATGAATCTGATAGCAGACGCAATCGACCGCGCCGGATCCACCGACCCGGCCAAGATTCGCTATGCACTGGCGACCACGAAGGATCTTCCGGCCGTCACCGGAACGATCGGCTACCCGAGCGGCAAGCGTAAACCGGCGAAGCCGATCTTTATCTTGCGCGTACAAGACGGTAGAGAAGAATTGGTGAAGACGGTTCCCGCTAAGTAATCGGCGCGACAGTCATCTCGTCTGAGTCCATCCGCCCTTCTTCGAGCACGAAGGCTACTCCGCCGCCGAGTAAGGCATCTTCCTCATCGAGGAAGCTCACCACTTCTGCTCCACCGATGAAGCCCGTGATCTTTCGCCCGGCGACTTCCAGAGTGAGCAGATGCTCCTCCCCGAAGCTCCAGGGGAACGAACGCTCAGCCAGAACGTACGTGTCGTTTTTGACGAGTTGGACAACTCCTTCGCGGCCGAGCAGCAACGCATACCAACGTTTCATCCCCTGAACTCGCGCCGCAATGCCCGCTCTTACCGCCAGGTGCGGCCTGACGTTTGCCGAAACGCGATAATCCGTCCATTCGCGGGTTCCCGTGATGAGCAGCCCCGTGCCTTCGTTCTGAATAATGCGAAAAGGCCTGCCCCAACCCGCCCAATCGCTTACCCCGTTAACCCAAGCCTCCCGCCAAGCCTTTGCTGGCGTTTTCTTAAGCGTCAAATGCGGAGCCCCGTCCCATGTGAGCCAATGAAGGACCCCTTCGCCATCCAAGGGGGAGGCGCAGCCCGCCCCAAGAACCCCTCGCGCAACCCCCACCTCACAAATCGGACGCCCCTCCGTATCCGGCACTCGCCACGCAAATTCTCGCGGCAAATCATCGATCGCAAACAACTCGCTCTCCAAGTAAGACACCTGATCTTGATCGTCATAAAATCCGACAAAGAGCAAAGCCCCGCCTGAACCGGACAGAGAAGCGCGAATCTCTTGGCCGCTAGAGAGCGTGGGCGAAGCAAGCATTTCGTAGCCGGACATCCGGCGAGCCTCGGGAGGAGTAAACGTGGGCGTCGAAATTCGTCCGCTAAACGCTAGCTTCCCACCCACGTTCTCACCTCCCGAAAACCCCTGCACTGAGCCAGGCAGAGAAAAGTGGAAGCGCCCCGGTCGCGGTTGCGGTCCTAATCCCTGCAGAACTCGGGCGTAGTCCACGATCCGATCCGCCTCCCTTAAAGCATCCGTGACACAGCGCCCACCATCCGCTGTCGGCAGATACATGCGATCTCTCACGGGATCGCGAAAGTGAGCGGGAATGCTCTCCAAGCCACCAAGCACGCCAAGAATGCAGCCCACGTTGCCCGAGTTACAGTCCGTATCCCAGCCGCACGTGTTCACGATCATCAGCGATTTGCCGAAGTCTCCGCCGCCATGGAGAAGGGCGTGAATGATGAGGGCGTGGTTCGGGATGATGTGGCAGTTGCCGCCGTACTTGTCATAGCCGTAGCGGCCTTTGATCCGCTGAAACCCCTCGCGCCACGAGAAGCCATCGCCGTGCCACAAGCGAACATCGCTTATGAGCTGAGCGGTAAGAGACTCAGCCGGAATCAAGGCTACCGCCGCATCGATGAGCTTCGAAACGTCCTTCTCGATGAACGCTAGAGCAACGAGAGCGGCAACAATCTGTGCGCCATAGATCGCCTCGCCATCATGGCTGACGCTGGCAGCCCGCCTTGCAAAATCCACCGCCCGTTCGGCATCTCCGGGACAGACCAGTCCCCAGCCATCGATAAAGATCTGAGACCCGATCTGCTCTGCCACAACCTGGCCGTTGAGCTTGGCGCTTCCACTTTCGGGCGCCGAAATGCCACTCTTCAGACGGAGGAAAGCGGTGTGCTCCGTCGACATTCCCATGCCTCCCCACCAGAGGATGGCCCGGTTCTCGATGATGTAATTCAGCCACGTCTCGCCGATCTGTTGAGCGGTTGGATCGGCGTAGTCTTCGAGGGCTCGCAGGAAGGTGAAGGTGCCTGAAATATCATCGTCCGTAACGATCAGCGGCTGGCCAAGCTGCTCATGGACATAGGAAGACACCTCGCCAAGCTCTCGCTCGATCCGCTCATGGTCCCAGCCTTCGAAGGGCCGTCCGAGATAGACGCCGATGATCTTGCCGAGGACTCCGGCATACACCAGCTCGCCGTAATTAAGGGGGAGCGGGTTCAAAGCTAGTGCTTCCCGCCTTTCCCGTATTTTGCGGGGTCTTCAAGCGCGAGCAGTGCGTGCAACCCAATGGCTTCCTTATTGTTTGGCTCCAGCCGGATCGCGGCGTGAATGTCCCTATCGGCCTCTTCGTACCGTTTGAGCTGAATGAGCGCTGAAGCCCGTGCGACGAGGTACTCGACCCCGTTTGGTTGGCTTTGGACGGCCTTATTGGCTTCCTCAAAAGCGCTTTCATAGTCTTGCAGTTTGAATCGAAGCAGGGAAAGCCGGTAACGCGCCTCATCGCCCGATTCCTTAGCTCCCGGCGTCTTGTCGAACTGAGCGTTTTCAATCGCCTGGCGATACCTCAGCTCCGCCCGTTCGAGATCACCGGCGAGCATGTAAGCCTTGCCTGCGCCGAGGAACGGGATCGTTTTGTCTGGGGCAAGTCGATTCGCGTTATCGATCAGCTTGGCCGCATTATAGAGAGTCTCTTTCTCCTGCTCCGTCGGCTCCTCCCCAGCGTCCGATCGATCGAAGATCGGCTTGGTCATTTCGTGAGCCATCAAAAGGCCCTTTGAATAGCCTTCCTGCGTGTCGATAATTCCCAGATCTTCCGGGGATTTCACATCGCGATTCGACAGAACAAGCACGAGGATCAAGCCTCCGACAATGACCAAAGGAGTGATCCACTTCTTTCCTGATTTAGCTTGCAACGATATTCACCAGCCTTCCCGGTACCACGATCACTTTCCTGACGGTCTTGCCCTCAAGATGCCCTTGCACCTTTGAACTGAGCAGAGCCAGCCGCTCGCACTCGTCTTTAGGGGTCTCGGCCGCGAGCTCAAAGGTGTCCCGCAGCTTCCCATTGACCTGAACGGCGATCGTCAGCAAATCTTCCGCGGCCAAGGCGTCGTCATGTTTCGGCCAACTCTGATCAACCGTGAAGCCTTCCTTTCCGAGGGCGGCCCACAGCTCATCCGCGCTGTGCGGGGCCCCGGGGGCAAGCAGCAGAACCAACGATTCCATTGCTTCGGCCATCGCAAGCGCCGCCGGTCGCGAGAGATCGCCTTGTAGCTCGTAGAGGCGATTCACGAACTTTTGCAGCCACGAGACATAGGTGTTAAAGCTGAATCGCTCGATATCCGCCGTGCAGTTTCGGATGGTCTGATGGGTGGCGCGGCGAATGTCGCGTGCCTTTTCATCCAGCTCTTCGAACGCCATGAAGTCTCGCCAGTCCGCCACGTAGTGCGCCCGGCCATCTTCCAGGAACTTGAAAATCCGGCTCAGGAATCGGACCATTCCCGACATCCCTTCGTTCTTCCAGTTTACGTCCGCATCGAAGGGCGCGACAAACAGCAAATACATCCGCAGCGCGTCCGCGCCGTATTCCTCCACCGCTTCATCCGGCGTGACGACATTCCCCTTCGATTTCGACATTCGCGCCCAGCGATAGAAGACATCGCTCTCCGGCAACTGCTTTGCCTCATCAAACGAAATCAAAACGCCATCGTCGCCTACTCCCAACTGCTCGCCCTCGGCTGCATAGCGATAGGGTGTCATCGCCAACACTTGCCCTTGGTTTCTAAGCTGCTGAAAGGGCTCTCTGACGCTTACCAGACCCTCGTCGTAGAGCACCTTTGTCCAAAATCGCGCATAGAGCAAATGCATCACGGCGTGCTCCGCCCCGCCGACATAGCAATCGACCGGCATCCAATAATCCGCCAGCGCCTTGTCCCAAGGCTGGGCAGGATTTGCCGGATCGCAGAAACGCAGGAAGTACCACGAGGAGCAGGCGAACCCGCCCATCGTGTCGGTTTCTCGCTGGCCCAGGCGTCCATCGAGATCGGTTACATTGACGAAATCTTGAATGTGCGCGAGCGGCGAAGTGCCATCTCCGCTGGGCTCGTAGTTCTCGACGTCCGGCAACTCGACTGGCAAGCACTCCTCAGGCACAAGCTGCTCTTCACCATCCTTCGTGTGAATAACCGGGATCGGGCAGCCCCAATAACGCTGACGCGAGATCAGCCAGTCGCGCAGCTTGTACTGGATCTTTCGCTCGCCGATTCCCAACCCCTCGATCCATTCTCCAAGTGATTCCTGAGAGCGCGCCACCGTTAAGCCGGTGTATTCGTGGGAGTTCACAAGAACCCCATCTTTGGCAACAAAAGGAAGGCCGTCGTTGGTGGTCAGGGTGGGTTCTTCGACAGGGGCGATGACGCGGCGGATTGAGATGCCAAACTTCTCAGCGAACTCAAAATCACGCTCATCGTGTCCTGGAACGGCCATGATCGCTCCGGTCCCGTAGTTCGCCAACACGTAGTCAGCGATCCACACCGGCACAAAGTGGCCGTTTGCCGGATTAATCGCATACGCTCCCGTAAAGACCCCCGTCTTTTCTCGCGTGGTCGCTTGCCGGTCCGTTTCGGAGAGCGTTTTCGCCTGGTCTTGATACGCACGGATGGCCTCGCGATGCTCATCGTCCACCAGCTTTGCAATCGCCTCCACAATCGCATGCTCAGGAGCGAGTACGCAGAAGGTCATGCCGAAAATCGTGTCGATGCGCGTGGTGAAGACATCGAAGGAAAGTTGCCTCTCCGCAACAGTTGCTGGCCTTTGGCTCACAGGAACCGCGTTCAGGTCGTAAACCTCTCCGGCCATGGCCCGTGTGGGTCCGTCGGGACCCGAGATCTTCATCGAAAATTGCACGCCATCTGATCGGCCGATCCAGTTCCGCTGCTGGTTCTTGATTCCTTCGGGCCAATCAACTGTGTCCAAGTCGTCGATCAGGCGCTGGGCGTACTCGGTGATCTTGAAGAACCACTGAGGTATCCACTTCTTCTCAACCAACGCGCCGGACCGCTCCGCCCGCCCCGCAATAATTTCCTCGTCGGCCAGCACCGTCTTATCAACCGGGTCCCAGTTGACCGATGCTAACTTCCGATAAGCCAGCCCACGCTTGTAAAGCAGCTCGAATATCCATTGCGTCCAGTGGTAGAAGCTAGGCTCGCAGCTCGAAAACGATCGCGACCAATCGTAGCTCACGCCGATCAAGTTCATCTGGCGCTGATAAGTTTCGGCGTAGCTCTTGATCATAGGTGCCGGATGCGTCTTCCGCTTGATCGCCTCGTTTTCCGCGGGCAAACCAAACGCATCGAAACCCATTGGATGGAGCACGTTGTAGCCCTGCATCAGGCGCATGCGGCACATCACGTCAGTCGGCACATAGTTCCGGCAATGGCCCACGCTTAAACCTGCGCCGCTCGGATACGGAAAGAAATCGAGCCCGTAAAACTTGGGAGCCCCCTCTTTGTCGCGGGTCTTAAACAGATCCGCGTCCTTCCACTTTTTCCGCCAAACCGCTTCAAAAGCCCGCGGCTCATACCTATCTGCCATTTGCGCTCAGTTTACGTTAACGCTGCGGCATTTCTACGCTACCGAAGTGAGGGCCCGCCTGAAGTTCTAGCTTTCGCTGACGCGGTCGATCAGCATGTTGACTCAGTCAAGAGGGGTTTAAGGTCTTCTAGGGCAACTCGCCAAAGGATGCCGATATCTACTCCGAAATAGTGGTGAATCAATTTGTCCCGCGTTCCAGTAATTTGTTCGCCATGGAATTTTTGGGGCAAGCTCTCGAATTTCTTGTGGCACTGACTTCGCTGCTTCACCAATAACCTCAATGGCTCTGGTAAGGGCAGCTGCTTTTCCTCATTGTTTCTGAATTCCTCTTCGGTCACCCCCTCGACGATACGCAAGGCTTTCTCAGCGTACGAACGCATATCGATAAGGTGGAGCCAAGTGCGGTTCATCTTCTACACCGAGACGGCATCCTTCAATATCGATGACGCCAGTTCTGGTCGAATGGCGCTCCTCTCTACCAAATCGACTTTCACGCCCAGACGATCTGCAATTTCTTGCTCCAAGCCAACGAAACGGAACAAACTGATTTCGCTGCGCTCGAATTCGACCAGCAAATCTAGGTCGCTATCGCTTCTGCCCGCATTTAGTGCTCGGGACCCGAAGACCCACAGACCGCCGACACCATATCTTTGACGCAGGTCCGGCATCATTCGCTGAAGAGTTAACCGAATCTCCTGCAGGTCCATTAGACAATTATGAAGCACTAATCGCAATCCGGGAAGAGCGGCAGACTTTTCTGAAGTCGGCACCTCCCGGCCCCACAGCCAGGAAGCGTGAACTTCTTGAAGCCTCGGGGACGGTGAGCCCAACTTTCCGCGCGCAGACTTCGTCAACTTGAATGTGCCGCACCTGAGTAGACGGAGTGTTCCCCTCCTTCAACTAAGGGTTCAGAGGAACCTGCTCCTGAGACGGAGGTGATAGATCTGGCTCACGGCGAATTGCTGCGGGTATGGATGAAAAAGCGCGGGAACGTTGAAAGGAGAGCAAAGGCGTTCCCGCTAAAAACACGCCGAAACCTTGTCCTTCTGATGCTTCTGAAGAAATTTCCCCGAAAACGAGAACTTCGGCACCTCGGCTGTGGTTGCGATTATTGACGGACGTTGCCTGAAAAGGAAATTCCCGATTCGCATTGTTCACCGCAAGTTCATTTTCTTCCCATCTTCGAGCAATCATTCATCTGGAAGATCGGTCTTGCTATGACAACCGCAGCATCGGAGGGTTCGAACCTGTAGGGGAGCATCGGTATAATCGGCAGTTAGCCATCACACAAGGGAGGTGCGCGACCATTGGCCGCCGCCATCGAAACTAAGCAACTTACCAAGACTTATAAGACTCGTCTTGCCGGGAAAATAAATGTAGTGGACCACCTCGACCTTCACGTCGAGGAGGGTGAAATTTTCGGCTTTCTGGGACCTAACGGGGCCGGAAAGACCACGACGATCAAGATGCTGCTAGGCATCATCTATCCGACTTCCGGCGAAGGCTACGTCCTCGGCAAAGAGATCGGCGATATGGACGTGCACCGGCTGATCAGCTACCTGCCGGAGCGCCCGTATTACTACGAGCATATGACTGGATTGGAGCTCTTGAAGTTCTACGGCCAGCTGTTCGGCATCACGGATCGAGCCAAGTTCGAGGCGCTCCTGCAAAAGGTGAACCTTCATCGGGACATGTCTAAGACGATCTCGCAGTACTCGAAGGGCATGCAGCAGCGCATCGGCCTTGCGCAGAGCCTCCTGAACGATCCGAAGCTTCTCTTCTTAGACGAGCCGACGGGCGGTCTGGACCCCATCGCGCATCGAGAGATTCGCGACTTGATCCTCAGCTTCCGAGACGAAGGGCGAACCGTGTTCATCTCAAGTCACGAGCTAAGCGAAGTCGAGTTGATCTGCGACCGCGTTGCAATCATTAACCGCGGCGTCATCGAGCGCCAAGGCAAGCTGACCGAACTGCTCAAAGGCGGCCGCATCGAGATTACCGTCGAGGGATACCCCGAGCAGGCGCTGAAGGATATGAACATCGGAGACGCCAATGTCCGAGTCATCGGCAGTACGATCATGCTAGACATGCCTGAAGAGAACGATCCCAATGCCGTGATCGATGCGGTCCGTACGCATGGTGCGCGCGTTCTGAGTGTTGTTCCTCGCAGAAAGAGACTGGAAGACCTATTCGTTGAAACGGTCACCAGCAAATCTGGAGCCACGATTTGAGACCCATACTTGCAATTGCAGGCACCACCGTAGGCGAAGCCATTCGCCGTAAGGTGCTGCTTATCATCCTGTTGATCGGAACGCTATTCCTGGTTGTCGCTCCCGGATTGGGCGTTCTCTCGGCTAGAGCCGAGACTACGATCTTGAAGGGCATGATGCTCGGCATCATCCAGCTCACCAGCGCCGTCATCGCGATCGTTCTTACGGTCTACATGATCCCGAACGAGATCGAGCGACGCACGATCTACACGATTCTGTCGAAGCCTGTCCAGCGCTGGCAGTTCCTGCTCGGCAAATACTTCGGCGCCGTGGCCGCTCTCGCCATGATGATGGCGCTGATGTCGGCGATCATGGTGTTCGTGTTCTGGTATCAGCAGGGCAACATCAATGAAGCAGCCGGACTCGTGCGGGCTCCGTTGATGTATTTCGTCCAGATGAGCCTCTTGGCGGCAGTCGCGATCTTCTTTTCAACATTCGTGACTCCGCTGGTGAACTTCTTCCTGAGTGGCGGCATGTACCTCCTGGGATCGTTGTTCAACCCGTTCTTCCTCAGCTTGGAGGAAAACACGGCCACCGCACCGATCGCCAAGATGAGTGCAAAGATCGTCAATCTCGTCATCCCGAACTTCGCGAACTATAACGTCCAAAATCCGCTGATCAACACAGGCCAGACCATCGGAAACGAGACGGAATACTATCTCAAAGCCTTCGGATATGGGGTTATGTATATTGGGGTCCTGCTCGTGGGTGGAATGCTGATCTTTGATCGTAGAGAGGTCTAATGGAGCGAAAACGAGTCTCTATTCTGATCAGCGTCCTGGCCCTGTTCTTCATCGGGCAGGCGGTCTTTCAGGCGGCTTTGGTCTTCCCAAGATGGGCCAAAGATTACGCGCCGAAGAAGACGATGCAGGGCCAAAGCGGCCTTTCGCCAGATCAACTGCTGTTTGCCCTCATAGGTTTCCGCGAGCTTATCGCGGGCATCCTGTGGGTGCGAGCAGACTCATTCTTCGACACCGGCAACTATGACGCGATCCTCCCGATCGTGCGCATGGTAACGATCCTCGATCCTCACCAACTCGATGTCTATGCCACCGGCATGTGGCACATCGGCTACAACTTCACCGACGAAGAGCAGCGATCCGATCGCCGCTATATTCCCTCCGCTCTCGCCCTGGGCAAAGAAGGTGCGGAGAACAATCCTCAGACTTACGAGATGTATTTTGAGACCGGGTGGATGTGGTACCACAAGATCGACGACTACTATGACAACGCCGTGACGTGGTTCAAACAGTCGCACGAGAAGGCGGACATCCTTCCCGCGCGCAAGAACATCCTCTCCGTCGCGCTGCAACGAGCGGGCAAGGTCGATGAAGCCAGAGACCTCTACAGCTCGCTCTACACCCGCGCCGCTGAAGCCTACAAGGATAGCGGCGAGTGGACCGAGCGACAAAATCGAGATACGGTCGAAAACAACCTTGACACCACCCTGGTCCGAATGGTCCAGCGAGGCTACATCGCCGGCCAAGAGGGCCGCTCGCTCGCACCCTACGACGTGTCTCCGCCATTCGATGTAGGCTTCAGCGTCAAGGCAACCGTGGTTGATCCCCGGGTTATCCGCTTCGACGGAACCTGGAATGTCCTTCCAGTTGGTACCCGCATTCGCGTCGTCCTTAAAGATGCTGATTTCAGCAAGCTGAAAGAGGAGAATATTCCCGCCTCCACCCCTGCCGGGATGCAATGGGACTATTCCAAGAGCGTCATGCTCGATCCTCCCAAGACCCTCACCTACATGCAGGATCAACTCTTCGTGCGCAACCGCGCCTTCGGACGGAAAGTTGACATGAGCAAGGACCCCACGATGTATCCGTTCACTTCTGATCGGTACGTCTTAGAGTTCTACTACAACCCCCGCAGTGCGGCTCCCCACATTCAAGATAAGTTCAGTTGGAACGGCGAAGGCATGACCGACAAGAACTTTTTGAACACGGAGATACGCGAGGGCCAACGAGTGATCTTCGCTCGGCTGTACCTGACAAAGGATCAGATCCTGCGAAGAGGCGAGTGGCAAGACAAGCCTCCCGTCGTGAAGACGGACAACTACAAGGACATCTCAGACGCCGGAACGGCCGACGTAATTCTGGATATTCCTTCACTTCGCGCTGGCGGCAAGTAAACTAGACAAGGCTTCGGACCCGACCCGGCCCAGTGCTCCAGAAGCACCGGGCCGGGAACTGCGCGGCAGCAGTCTCGCGAACCCCGTCAGGACCGGAAGGTAGCAGCGGTAAGTGAGTTCTCTGTGCGATGCATGTTTCCCGGCACTTCCGAAGCCTGTCAAGGAAATCGTGGCTCACCAGTCCCTCTACCGTAAATATCGTTCGCAGACCTTTTCCGACCTGATCGGCCAGGATCATGTGGTTCGCACGATTCAGAACGGCATCGCGTCTGGCAGGATCGCTCACAGCTATCTGTTTACGGGGCCCCGGGGCACCGGCAAGACCTCCACCGCACGCCTCCTCGCGAAAGCTCTGTGCTGCGAAAACGGCCCGATAGGTGAACCGGATAACACCTGCGAAATATGTCTCTCTATCACCCAAGGCTCCTGCGTCGATGTGATCGAGATGGACGCGGCAAGCGAGTCAGGAGTGAGTGAGGTTCGCGAGCAGATTGTCGAAGTGGTCGAGTATCGACCTATGCTCTGCCGTTACAAGGTCTTTATTATCGACGAGGTCCATGACCTCTCGAACAAGGCATTCGACGCCCTGCTGAAGACCATTGAAGAGCCGCCGGACCACATCATCTTTATCCTTGCCACGACCGAATTCAACAAGGTCCCCCCGACGATCCGCTCACGCTGTCAGAAGTTCGAGTTCCACAGGGCAAGCATGCAAGACCTGGTGACCCGGCTGAGCTATGTCGCCGAAGCTGAAGGCGTCCAAGTCGAGCCGACCGCACTGAGCGCCCTGGCGAGGATGGCGGACGGGGGATACCGGGACGCTCTAACCCTCCTGGAGCAAGCCATCGTGACAAGCGGCGGCACGATTACCCTGGATCATGTTTATGACCAGCTAGGACTCGTAAGCGAAGAAGTCACAGACGCGATCCTTCTCGCCATCAAGGAAGTCGATGTACCCAAAATAATGGAGTTGCTCGGCGAGGTGGCCCGGCTGGGCCGCGATCCGCGAGCCTTGCTTGAATCCATGATGTACCGGCTTTCGGATCTCACACGGGCGTCCTATCAGGTCGCGATAGGCTCGCAGGATGCAGCAACGGAAGCAGCCATGCACGAGACTGCGGCTCGTATCGGGCGAGAGACGCTCCTTCGCATCCGCGGAGAAATTGCCGAAGCTCATAAACTCATTCGTGATATTTCACTGCCCAGACTGTGGCTGGAAGCGGAGATCATTCGCATCGCCACCGCACCCGAGAAGTTAGAGAGACAAAACGCTTCGCCACGGCAACCGCAGGCAGCCGCTCCAGTCCCGAAAGTTGCCGAAACGAAGCCTAAGCCTGCTCAAGACAACGCGCCGCTACCCAAAGAATTTTGGCCGCAAGCGCTCAAAGCCATCATGACCGTCTCAAAGACGCTTGGCATGAAGCTGGCAGGCAGCAAGCTCGTTGTAGACGAACCTAATCGAATCGCGGTCGAGTTCTCCATGGAGAGCTTTTATGAGTGGGTTCGCGAAAAACCCGCAGTTCAAAAGGAGATGGTTCGCATCGTCAGCGAACTCAAAGGTCGCCCTTGCACCGTCGAGTTGGTTCTCCGCAAGGATGAAGGCTTCGCGCCGAACTCAGAAGCGGTAGAATTGCCCGCAGAAGGACAGCGCCTAGAACAGCTCGCAAGAGAGGTATTCGGCGCATGAAACAACCATGAAGCTTCCAAAGAATTTCGGTGGCCAAGGCTTCGGCGGCATGATGAAGCAGATGCAGGACGCGATGGAGAAAGCTCGCAGCCTGGAAGAGGAACTCGGCAACGAGCGCATCGGCGTCGACAAGGGACCCGTGAAGGCGATGTTTGATGGCACCGGCCAGATGCTCAAGATCTCGATCGACCCCAGCGTCGTGGACCCTGAAGATGTCGAGATGCTCGAAGACCTCATATTGAGCGCGGTGCGCGATGGCTTTACCGCAGCGACCGACATGAGAAACAGCAAAGTACAAGGCATCATGCCGAACGTGCCCCCCATTCCTGGGCTCTAAGCAACCGAAAACATGCTCTTCGCCAGACCCCTAGCCGAGCTTATCGCTGAGCTCGAAAAGCTTCCTGGCGTGGGGCCAAAGTCTGCTCAGAGGCTTGCCTATCATCTGCTGAGGGTGCCCGATCACGAAGCGAATCGGCTCGCCGATTCGATCAAAACCGCAAAAGAGAAGTTGCGGTTTTGCGTGGCTTGTCAAAACATATCCGAGGCGGAAACATGCGAGATTTGTCGCGACGGGCGAAGAGATCAGGGCACCATCTGCATCGTCGCCGAGCCTCGCGACATCGCGGCGGTCGAACGCATCAATGAGTATAAAGGCCGTTATCACGTGCTTCACGGGCTTCTGAGCCCCATGGACGGCGTCGGGCCGGAGCAACTACGCGTACGAGAGCTTTTGGCAAGAATTGGTGAAGGAGCGATTCACGAGGCAATCCTTGCCACCAACCCCACCATCGAAGGGGACGCAACTGCACTCTATCTCGCCAAGCTACTCAAGCCGGTCGGAATTAAGGTTACACGCCTGGCGCACGGCATGCCGGTGGGCGGCGAACTGGACTACGCCGATTCAGCCACCCTGCTCAGTGCTCTCGAGTATCGCCGCGAGATGTAGCAGCCGAAACTTTGCAAAAGTCGCCAACTTTTGCGCGCTTCAAACCGGTCTACCAAGCAGATGGACGTGAGCCCAATCAACTCTGAATATGACCTGCCCGACTACCAGGCTGCGCCTCCGCTGTGGATGGCCCAATTCCTCAACCAGTTAGTTGAAGAACCCGAAGATCATAACGAGAAACCAGAGTTTTCGCTCGGCATCGTCTAGCAAATTGGCTGCTGCACTCGCCAGAAAACGGGCATTTATGCCTGGAAAGCGAACATTAGGGCTGCGAGAATCGCAGGAATAACTACAAAAGGAGAGTGCACATGAAACGATTTCAACCACTAATGGCCTGCGTCCTCGCGGCAAGCACCGGATTGATGGTTGCTGCCCCGACCTTCGCAGATGCGCAGTCCAAGCAACAGCTTGACCAGCGACAAAAGAAAAAGAACGAGTGGCGCAACTTCGCCTATGCCGGCGGTGCCTTGGCCATCCTCGGGCTGCTCAACAAGAACAGCACGATGACTGCGATCGGAGCGGCGGGAGCATTGTATTCCACGCACCGATATGAGCAGGATCGAAAGAGCCAGAACAGCCTACAGCGGTCGCGCGCACAAATGTACAGCCGATCGTCGTTCACCCAGAACGGCGCACGCTTCAACCGCAAGACGGTCTGGAAAAACGGCCAGAAGTATTACACGTTCGTCCGCGCTCGCTAAAGCCAGCCAACATTGCGGCACCCGCAACAGTGGGTGCCGCCTTTATTTGCCTAATCGAGTCGAGATGAGTCGCTTGCCACCTTCCCGCTGGCTTGTCCACTTTTCGCCAAACTCGGTGCGCAATAGCTCCCGAATCAGGCCCGTGTGTGAGAACCAAATGCCGGCCAATGCTCGCTGCCTTTCCAACGAGCCCAGCGATTCGCCCGCTTCGGTAGCCATCCTTCGCGCAAGAGATTTGTCAGTCTCGACCAGCTTGTGCAGATGCTTCGCCACAAGGTCCTTAAGCTGATCCCCCGTGACGATCCCACATTTGGTGAGGTCCTGCAGAAGGCCATCATAGTCCTCGCTCGGCACTTTGTTTTGCGCGGGCAGCAAGGCTTCAAGGATGCCCTCCACCAAGTCCACATTCAGCGGCTCCGTCGCCTCCTGCTCCATGGCGCCTTCTCGATACTTGCGCCTTTCGTCCAGCACCCGCTCAAACTCAAGGTCAACCGTCTCTAACAGCGCCGAAACCCGGTTGATGGAGCGCCGGACGCTGGGTGGCACGCTCGCCTCTGCCTTGTACTGCAGCACGTGCGACGCTGCGGCCCACGCGTGCTGGGCCGCCGTTCTGACCTGAACCTCCGCGACCAACCCCTCCAAAGGCGCAAACGTGGGCACTTGCAGCCAGGCATCCGGCAGCGTCAAGATCACGTGGGTGGACGCATAGCCAAACTGGTTCTCCTGCAGCCGCTCCGCCGCGTCGTATTGCTCAATCACCTTCAGGTTCTGATTTAGCAGGGCGCACACTTCGTCGACATCCTTTCTGAAAAGAAGAATGATCCGCAGTCCCACGAGATCGTGGAGATCCCGCACGTTCCCGAGGTTCAGATTCTTACGACTCAGCTTCTCTTCCAGAGAACTCCACGTCTTAACCCGCTTTTGAACGGGCACCGCGGCATAGATCTTCTGATCTCCCAGCAGCTTTGTAAACTGCTGATCCAACTCATCGGCGAACTTCAGCGCAAGCGGATACACCGCTTCAAAATCCAGCCGAAGCCGCTCAACATCGTTCGCAGGGGTGCTCATCTCGTCCGATGAGCATAACACGGTCAGGCGGCTGAAGTAGGCCCATGTCTGCCAGACTTCAATTTGGCCCGCATGCGACTCACCATCACCGCGCACAGCACCGCCCTTTTCTCCACCTGGATTTTTATCGAGGAATGGCGTCTATTGTTCGATGCCGGCGACGGGGTGATGTCTTGGCTTCAACACCGCTCGCGCAAGATCAAGAACATCGCCGTGAGCCACGCCGATCGCGATCACATCTTCGGCCTACTTCAACTCAACCATCACAACGCCAAGCACAATCTCGAAAGCGTCTTCTATCCCTCCGACGCACGCTCGATCGACCGCTTACGCGAGTTCGCGTGGCGCTTCGACCGCGACACTGCCGATGCCTACGAGTGGATAAAGGTCATCCCCGATGAGACTTACCCGCTCAGCAACGAGCTAGCCTTACGCCCACGCCGCAATACGCACCTCTCGAGAATGCCTGGCGAAAATCGGAGTGTCGGCTACGTGGTGATGAGACGCTTCCGAAAGCTCAAAAGCGAATTCGAGGGTCTTGCGCAGGATGAACTAAGGAAGATCGGGACAGAGCGCGGCTCACACTTTCTCTCAGAAGCTCACGAAGAGCCACTGCTGGCCTATTCGGGCGACACGGGCGTCATGTCGCCGGACTACTGGCTAGGTGCCAAAGTTCTGATCCACGAGGCCACCTTTCTGCGCGAAGGCGAAGTCGAAGAAGGCTGGCCCGGGCACGAACACAGCACCATGCCCGAAGTGCTCGTGATGGCGCGCGATGCTCGTCCTGAGGTGCTGATTCTTCACCACATCAGCTCTCGCTACCGGATGGGCGAGGTCGCGTACGAGGTCAAGAAGCTCGCGTCCGAGCTGCACCTACAATTCCCAATCTGGGCCCTTCCCCCCGGCGAGACCGTAGAAGACCTCATGTCCCGCCCTCCCATCTGGGAACCAAACTAAAACGTAGCGGGACGGTCCGCCACCTGCCCATTTGGATGCAAGTAGACTTTGCAGGTGAGCGAGGTGTTGGGGCGGGGGGTTTTGAGGCAAGAGGCAGCGGCTATCCTTCGTTGCGCCGAGTTGCTCGATGCCAGCTTCGAGACGGCCGTGGCAACGCTGCTTGCCTGCAAGGGCCGAGTCGTAACGTGCGGAGTAGGCAAATCGGGCCATATCGCGAGGAAAACGGCCGGAACGCTGAGCAGCACGGGCTCCCCGAGCTTGTTCTTGCATGCTTCGGAAGCCGTTCACGGCGACCTTGGGATGGTCACCGCAAACGACGTCGTGCTCATGTATAGCCACAGCGGCGAGACCGACGAACTGGTTCGACTCTTCCCCTCTATTCGCTCCATCGGCGCAACCACGATCTTGATCACGGGACGGCCGATGAGCAGTGCCGGACGCGAGGCTGACCTCGTACTCAACACGTTTGTGGACGATGAGGCGTGTCCAAACAACCTCGCCCCTACAACGAGCACGACCGTGATGCTGGCTTTGAGCGACGCCCTGGCGGTATCGGTCATGGAGCGACGCGGATTTGGAAAAGAGGACTTCGCGAGGTTCCATCCCAGCGGCGCCCTTGGCAAACGGCTGCTCCTGCGCGTTTCCGATGTCATGCGTCGACGCGAGGAGATTGCGCTTGTGCACCCGGAGAACGACATGCTTGAGGTGATGCGCTCCATTACTGAGGCGGGCGTAGGTGCCGCTTGCGTAGTCGTTGGCGAGTCCCTTGCCGGCATCATCACCGAAGGCGACCTGCGCAGAAACATCATCGCCTCACCCGATCGTCTCCATGCCAAGGCCGGCGAGATCATGACTCAGACCGCCTGGACCATTGGGCCCGATCTGCTGGCAGTTGAGGCGCTCGAGGCATTTCAGAATCTGCCCCACCCGATCGGTGAAATGCCAGTCATCGACCATGGACGCCTAGTGGGCCTGCTCATGCTAAAGGACCTCATGCGCTCAGGCATCGTATGAACGTGACTCTGGCCGATTTAGCGGTGATCCTTGAGGGAGACCTCGTTGGCGATGGAAACGGTGCCGTCACGAACGTTGCAATCGACTCGCGCTCAGTACGAGCGGGTTCAGCCTTTTTTGCTTTGAAGGGCAGCAGGTCGGACGGGCATGCATTTGTTTCCGAAGCATTTAATGCGGGTGCGGTTGTGGCAGTCGTGTCCCGGACCCTTTCTTCGGGCTTCTCCCACGGCGGAGGGGAGTCCTTCATTGTCGTAGACGAACCACTTAGGGCACTGCAGCGGCTGGCCGGCTGGTGGCGAAGCTCTTGGACCGGATCGGTGATCGGGATTACCGGCAGCTTTGGCAAGACTTCCGTCAAAGAATGCCTGGCGCACATTCTCTCATCCTTGGGCGCTACCTACGAGAGCCCAGGGAGTTTTAATAGTCAAATCGGCGTGCCGCTATCGATCCTCCGAGCTGAAACGACCCATCAGTTTTCCGTGCTGGAGGTCGGCATCTCGGAGCCGGGCGAGATGTCGCCGTTGGCTGAAGTGCTGCAACCAACCTGCGGAATTCTCACCAACGTAGGCCCCGCGCACATCTTCGCTTTCGGATCCGAATCGGAAATCTTGTCCGAGAAGATGCGGCTCTTTTCACCCATCCCTCCAGAGGGATGGGTGATCCTACCTGCAAGCGACCTGGGCGACTTCGACCTGGAGTGCCGGATTTATCGACAGGGTTCACCAGAGCTTCCCTTTGTCGAGGAGCGAACCTCCACGAGCCTGGCGACTCGCTTTCCAGAAGGAGAACTTGTCCACGTTCCTCTTTCCAGGGACTCCGTCCATCATGCGGCGAACGTAGAGCTTTCGATGGCCGCCGCTTACCTTTTGGGAGCCACCGCTGAGCAGATTGTTCGCGCTTTAGAGGACTACAAGCCAGTGTCCACCAGACTCGAGACGTGGCGATCATCGTCTGGCCTGACCGTGATCAGCAACACTCACGGGCCGGACCTAATGTCCATCCAGGCCGCGCTCGATCATATGCAAACCGTCTCTTCCCCTTCCGCACGAAAGTTCTTCGTCTTCAATGCCTCGGAAGGCGACACGCAAGTTCGGAAAAGGGCGGTCCAAAGCGGGGTCGATGAAATCGTCGATAGCTTGAAGAGCGCTCGCGAGTTGCTCGCTACTAAGCTGCGCTGGGGGGATGTCGTGGTAGTCCACGACCAAAGCAAATCGGGTATCGACGCTGTGGCAAGGGATCTAATTGGAGCCATGGCACCCAACCGGCTATACGTCGATCTGCAGGCGATTCAAGAAAACATCCATCGCATTCAGAAGCACGTTGGCCCAAACACCAAGATCCTCGCGATGGTAAAGGCACTTGCCTACGGAACGGAGGTCAGCCACTTCGCGAGTGCCATCCGCAACATGGGGGTAAGCGGCTTTGGCGTATCGAGCGCGGACGAAGGCATCTCGTTACGGAAGGAAGGCGTTGAAGGCGAAATTCTGGTGATGCTCTGCACACCCTCCGAAGCTGAAAAGGTGATCGAATATGGGCTCACGCCTGTGGTCTACTCCCGGGAAGTCCTCATGGCTCTAACAGAAGCCGCTCGCAAGGCGTCTAAAGTCGTCGAGGTCCACCTTGAGGTGGACACCGGGATGGGTCGCACGGGATTGTTGCCTGAAATGGCAGTTACCATGGCGCTAGAGATTGCGGCTTCTGGCGTTCTGCGGCTCACCGGTTTGATGACCCACTTCGCCTCCGCCGACTCCGAAAGGCACGACGACTCGACCCGGGCACAGATCACCGCATTCCGCAAGGTGTGCCTGCAATTGGAGCAACAGGGGATGGCAAAGATGACCCTCCATGCTGCCGCGACGTCAGCAGCCGCTCGGTTTCCGGAGGCGCATCTCGACATGGTCCGAATTGGCATTGGCCTATACGGTGTCGATCCCTCTCCGGCCGTGCGTCAAGCCCTGCGGCTCTCACCCGCCGTCTCCCTGGTGAGCCGGATCAGTCGCATTCAAAGCTATCAAAGGGGAAGTCAGATCGGCTACGGAGGCACCTACACGGTCGATCGCGATGATTTCAGAGGGGCGATCGTCCCCATCGGCTACCACGACGGAGTGCCCTGGTCTTCCTCAAATCAAGGTGTCGTGCTCGTAAGCGGCTGCATGGCACCTATTGCGGGCCGGATCTCAATGGATTCGATGATGATCGATGTAAGCGATATCTCCGGCGCGGAACAAGGATCGGACGTGTTGATTTTCGGACGCTTCCAAGGCCACGAGTTGCCCGTGGAAGAGGTGGCCCGGCGTGCCGACACCTTTGCCTACGAATTGCTCGCCCGCGTCGGCCCCCGCGTTCAGCGTATTTTTTTAAGCGTGTAGCTTAGAAAGAAGGGTGGCGGGTGCTTTTCGAGGGCTCGAGCAGAAGGCCCGCGCATTCAAGCAACGATATCCTTCTCCCGCAGCTTCACCGCAGCGTCCCACGCCTTCTTAATGTCTTGCACGAACAGCGAATAGCCGCCGTCGCCGCCCATGTTCATCGCCCGTAAAATATAGGAGGGATGAAGCGTGGCGATGGCCGTCTTGGCGAACTCGCAAGGGAAATAGTTGCCTCGCTCCTGAGTAATTCGAAAATTCTTCTTAATCAGGTTCTTTGCGCTCGGTGCCCCGATGCACAGGATCACTTTCGGCTTAATAATGCCTAACTGCGGGATCAACCACTGGCGGCAGGTCCTAGTTTCCTCGGGAGTCGGGGGACGATTGACCGGCTTCCCCCTGCTCCAATCGGCGGCCCGGCACTTGACGGTGTTCGTGATGTACACCATCCTGCGATCCAATCCGGCGTCCGCCAAACCTTGATCGAGCAGTTTTCCGGCCCGGCCAACGAACGGGCGAGCCAGTTTGTCTTCGTTGTCTCCCGGACCCTCACCCACCAGCACGAGGGGACTGGCCGGGTTGCCTTCTCCGAATACCACATTGTTGCGACGGCTGGCTAGTTCGCAGGCCAGGCAGCCGCGGGCATCGTTGGCAAGCTCCTCCAGGGTCACCCCTGAATTATGGCGGCGAGGCGATCGTAGGTTTCTTCGAGAGCTTGCGGCATCACACGCACATCTCCGACCGTGGTCATAAAGTTCGTGTCGCCATTCCATCGCGGGACGATGTGCCAATGCACATGGCCCGGAATGCCCGCGCCCGCCGCTGACCCAAGATTCACGCCCACGTTAAACCCATCGGGCTTGAAGCATTTCCTGAGCCAGCGGACGGATTGCGCCACAAGCTGATTGATCTCCAGAAGCTCTTCATCGCATAGATCTTCGATGCCTGCAGCCTTGCGAAACGGAGCAACCATGAGGTGGCCGTTCGTGTACGGGTAGGCGTTCAAGATCACAAACGCAACGCTTCCGCGGTGCAGGATCAGGTTCTCTCTATCGTCGTTTCGGGCGGGAAGGTCCAAAAAGAGATCGCCTGACCCAGCGTCCTTCTGCCCTTCGATGTACTTCAACCTCCAAGGTGCCCAAAGGATCTCCGGCATGAGTGTTTATAGCATTTCACGCGGCCCAGATATCCCCGGCAGCCATACGAGCGGGCACCCGTCGCGATGCCAAAGGCCATCGAAGTGGCAAGTCTTAGAAGATTGGAAGTAGCGGCGAGTGGAGTTGAACCACCGACCCCACGGGTATGAACCGTGTGCTCTAACCACTGAGCTACGCCGCCAAGCCGAACGATTCTACTCTATTCGACTACAGCGGCCAACCCGGCTTGAGCAAGGTAGTCCTCGCCCATGATCTCCCTCACCACTAAATTTTGGTTGATCCGGTACTTGCGAGGGCGGGGCTCAATGTAGCGAGTATCGATCGGCTCGAACCTAAAGCTCGGCCCAGTCTGGTTCCAGGTGGCAAGGGTGGTTTTCAGCCAGTTCGTATCGTCTCGCTGCGGCGTGTCCATCTTAAAGTGGGCTCCCCGGCTCTCGTCCCGGATGATCGCACCCCCGACGATTGCCTTCGACATCTCAACCATATGGATGACGGCGCGGGTGAAAGGCACGGCCTGATTCGTCCATCCACTATCGTCCAGGAGGTTGCACTGACGCGACCGCGCGGCCAACTCGTCGAGCCGAGCGCGGGCGTCGAGGAGGTCCTTTTGGGTCCTCCAGATGCCGCAGTTGTTCCACATGACATCCGCCAACTCCTGGTGAAGCCGGTAGGGGTTCTCCGTGCCATTGGCCTTCTTGAGCCCGTCGTACTCCGCTTGGCTTTGGCGTCTCGCGTCGTCCAAGAGCCCAGGTCCGGCGTCCTCGGCGGCAGCCGGAAGATGCTTCGTGTAAGCCATGATGCCTTGCGCGGTGATCTCGCCCGCCACGAGACAGGAGAGAAGGGCGTTCGCGCCAAGACGGTTTGCGCCGTGATACTGGTAGTCGCACTCTCCCGCAGCGTAGAGCCCAGGAATGTTGGTCATCTGATTTCGGTGGCTGTCGACGTTCCAGCTACCGTCCGGATTGACCTCGTAATCGACCCAAAGCCCACCCATCGTGTAATGCACCGCCGGATAGATCCGCATCGGTAAGTCGATCGGGTCCTCGCGCATGAACTTTTCGTAGATCTCCAGCACGCCCTCGAGCTTGTCGTTGATGACCTCTCGCGTATGCGGGCCGCCCCGGCTCTGGTGAAGCTGAGTGATATCGAGATAAACCTGCTCCTTGCCCTGGATTCCCTTGCCAAGGCGGCAAACGCAGTACACCGCAAAGCTCACGAGGTCGCGACTCAAGAGGTTCTTGTAAACCGGGTCGAGCTCTTCGCAGAAATACCAACGATCCGCCTCGGGAATGTCTGTGGCGACGCGGGCATCGTACGGGTCGCGGGGAGTCCATAGGCGACCACCCTCTCCGCGCACCGACTCAGAGATGAGACGGCACTTGTCCTCGCCGGGAATGGCCGTCGGGTGAATTTGGACCATCTCCGGGTTGCCATAGTGCACGCCCTGCTGATAACAGATGCTTACGGGCGAGCCGGTATTAATAATCGAGTTCGTGGATCGTCCAAAGATGAGCGCGTTTCCACCGGTTGCCATCACCACCGCATCGGCAGCATACGATTCGACATCCATAGAGCGCAAGTTTTGAGCCGTAATGCCCCGGCACACCCCCTCCCCGTCCTTAATCACGCTCAGGAATTCATAGCCTTCGTATTTCTCTACGAGACCGCTCGATTCCCACCGTCGAACCTGCTCGTCGAGCGCATAGAGAAGTTGCTGGCCGGTCGTGGCGCCTGCGTAGGCGGTCCTGTGCTTGAGTGTGCCACCGAACCGGCGGAAGCTGAGGAGGCCCTCGCTGGTGCGATTAAAGGGCACGCCCATCCGGTCGAGGAGATAAATGATGGCCGGCGCGCGCTCGGCCATGCGCATGACCGGAGGCTGGTGGTTAAGGAAATCGCCACCCGTGATGGTGTCTTCAAAATGTAGATATGGCGAGTCCCCCTCGCCTCTAAGGTTCACCGCACCATTGATGCCACCTTGCGCACAAACCGAGTGCGAGCGCTTGACCGGGACAATGCTAAAAAGTTTGACCTTGTAGCCGGCTTCCGCCAACTTCATGACGGTCATCAATCCCGCCAATCCCCCGCCCACTACGACGACCGTTCTTTGACTTGCCATGCGCCGCTTAATTCTACTGCAGTGCCACTTGAGCGGGAACGACTATAAGTTGGCCCGGACCGCGTCTCCCATCTCGCTCGTCGTCGCCAGCTTGGTGCCCGGTCCGAAGATATCGGCCGTTCGCAGGCCGGATTCGAGCGCCTTATCAACCGCTCGCTCAATCCGATCCGCGGTCTCCGTGTCGGCGAACGAGAAGCGGGCCATCATCGCAACGCTTAGAATCGTCGCAAGCGGGTTGGCTCGCCCTTGTCCCGCGATGTCCGGGGCCGAGCCGTGGACGGGCTCGTAGAGGCCGAACACGTTGCCTTCCTTTGGGTCGCTGAGCGAAGCCGAGGGGAGAAGGCCCAGGGAGCCCGTGATTACCGACGCTTCGTCCGACAGAATATCGCCGAACATATTCTCCGTAAGGATCACATCGAACTGGTTGGGCTCCCGAATGAGTTGCATCGCGCAGTTATCCACTAGCATGTGCGTGACTTTCACGTCCGGATTCTCGGAAGCCATCTTGGTAACCGTTTCACGCCAAAGGCGCGAAGTCTCAAGAACGTTCGCTTTGTCGACGCTCACCACTTCGCTTCTCCGCTGTCGGGCAATCGCGAAGGCGCGATTCGCAATCCTCTCCACCTCAAACTTGTGGTAGATGCACTGGTCGATGGCAGTTTCGCCGTCATTCTCACGATGTCGTGGAGCGAAATAGATGCCTCCAGTCAGCTCACGGACGACCACCAGGTCGATCAGTCCCGCTTGCCCCTTTAGGGGACTCGCGTTGAGCAGCGGCCTCAGCGTTTTCGCCGGTCGAATATTTGCGTAGAGATTGAGTTCGCGCCTCAAGGGCAGGAGCGCCCCGACCTCCGGGCGCATCTCAGGTGGCTGAATAACGTCGTACTTGGGCCCGCCTACGGCACCAAGAAGCACGGCATCAGACTGCTTGCAGAGATCGAGTGTCTCATGCGGAAGGGGGTGGCCCTTTTCATCGTAAGCCGCTCCGCCGACAAGCGCGTATTCAAACTCCCATTCGCCGCCGATCGCCTTGAGGACCTTCACGGCCTCGTTCACAACTTCGGGCCCAATGCCATCGCCCGCCAAAACCGCAATCTTCCTCGCCATGCCGCGCAAGTATACAGGTTCAGCGACGGCGTTTCCGCGCGAAGTAAAGGGTGTGAAGAGCTGGCAGGAGGACCGTGCCCAGCATCGAGCTCAAGACGAAGTAAGGATAGAGCCGAATGAAAAGCAGGAAACCCAGTGCCCCTCCCATCCCGGCGAGAAGGACATTGCTGATCGCCAGAAGACACCCGTCATTGTCTTTCCCGGCCTTCTTTCCAACCTTGATTGCCAAAAAGGCAAAGAAGGCGGCACTGATCACCCAAGAGCCGATGATCAGTGAATAGGCAGCGCTTGCTTGAAGTTCGATGGGTTCAATATGGCCCAAATGGGCCGCTAATAAAGGAACATGGGCTTTCCGAGCATGTTTTCAATTCTCGGGCGATAGTTTTCGGCGTCGTACAGTTCCTTGACGTCTACCCGTTTGATCCCTTGCATGATCGTTTCCATTGGCACGTGCGTGTAGCGACCTTCGTGCAGAGCGGTCATCTGGCCAGATTTACCTTTCATAAGCAGGTCAGTGGCCAGATTCGCGTAGCTGATCGCCACCATGCGATCCAGCGCGTCAGGCTCTCCGCTCCGCATGAGATAAGCCACCTGTTGGTAGATAATGTTCTGCTTGGTGAGCTCCTTAATCGCGTCTCCCGCGATCACGCCAATGCCTCCTAACTTTCGGTGGCCGTAGGCGTCTGCCTGTCCAAACTCCACGATCTTTCCGCCCACCATTTGGGCACCTTCGGAGATCGTCATGATGGCGTAGTTGCTCGGATTTTTTTGCTTATCATCGGCGAGCATCTTGGCAAGCTTTTCGGGGTCGAAGTGGACTTCCGAGATGATCGCCCGGTCAACGCCCGCAAGATAAGCCGAAATCAACGACGTTTCGCCACTGTTCCTGCCGAAGAGTTCCACAACGCAGATCCGCTCGTGCGAGCCCGTGGCTGTTCTAAGGCTGGTGATGAAGTCGACGCTTCGGGTCACCGCGGTTGAGAACCCAATGCAGTAGTCCGTCCCAAAAACATCGTTGTCCATCGTCTTGGGGATGGCGATCACTGGGAAATTCTCTGAGTGGATACGGTGGGCGTAACTAAGCGTGTCGTCGCCTCCGATCGTGATCAGCGCGTCGATTCCGAGGTGCTCCAGAACCTTCAGCACATGCGGCGTGAAATCCAGCCGCGCATGTTCATCGTCCGGGTGCGAGGGGTCCTTCAGAAAATCCGGCACCTTGGAGGGAGCTACCTTGCCGGGGTTGGTTCTAGACGTATGCAGGAACGTGCCGCCGTACCGATCGATCGTCCGGGTGTTCTGCTTCGTGAGCGGAACAACCCATTCACTCGCGCTGGCCGGGTCATCGATATTGTAGTTGAGCAGTCCGGCCCAGCCCCGACGTATGCCGACCATCTCGTGGCCGGCGTCCGCCGCATGATGTACCGCCGCCTTAATGCATGCGTTGAGTCCTGGAACGTCTCCCCCGCCCGTGAGAATGCCGAATCTTTTCATGGTGATTTATCGGCGTTGCTCCACTAAGCTTTGTGGTTAGCCCGGCGACGTTGCCGAACGGCTGCTACGCTGTTGGTCCTTATTCAGCTTGTTTTTACCTTTTCGAGAAAAACTGCCGTACTTAACAGACGAGCCGGGAGGATTGAACGCCTCCCCGACTGCAAGAAGCGCTGTTAAGGCACGATGACCGGTGCCGATTCCAGCGCGTTCACCTTCTCCGGCATCGGAGTCTGGTCTCTTTCTTCAGCTTCTAGAACGGCCTTCAAAGCAACCAATGCGACTTCGATCTGCCCTTCGTCTGGCTCGCGGGTCGTCAGATATTGCATCCAGATCCCCGGCTTGAAAAAGAGGTCGACGACCTTCTGGTTGCGGAACTTCCCCGCCAGCCGAAGCAGCTCATACGCCGCGCCCGCAATGAAGGGGAGAATGATCAGCTCGATCAAGAAGCGCACGCTCACGTCCACGAGCGGGAACGCCGTCTTGTGGCCCGTAATCGGGTATCGAGGCACGAACGTGAACACCAACAGACCCACGAGCAGCACGATCATCGCAAAGCTGGTGCCACACCGGGGATGGAGCCGGGTTTGTTTGAGACACTCTTCAAACACCAAAGGCTTGTCCGCTTCCAAGGTGTTGATCGCCTTATGCTCGGCACCGTGATACTTGAAGACCTCGCGTACATCTTTTAGCTGCCCGATGAGAGCGATGTAGCCGATGAAGATAATGAACTTCACGATCTCTGCGATGAAGTTGATCTGCCGTTCATTGGTGTTTCCGGCCGCCCGCTGCGTAAGCTCTGCCACCAGATTCGGCACGTAGTTAAAGAGAATCAAGCCAAAAGCGATGCTGAACACGATCGTGAAGCCAATCGCCGCGTCCTGGATTTTGGCTTGCTTCGCAGCGTCCCTAGGCTTGCCCGTGTCCGGTGGAGCCTCCCCTTCAGGCAGGTATTTAGGATCGAGCTGGATATTCGACGCGAACTTCATTGCGCGTAATCCCAACGCCATCGCATCCAGAAGCGCCAGCGAACCGCGCATGAACGGATACTTCAACCACTTTTGGCGTCCGATCCAGGTCTTCTCGATTGCTTCGGTCTCGATAACGATTTCGCCGTTGGGAGCCCGGCAGGCCACGGAAAAATAGCGTGGCGAGCGCATCATCACACCTTCGATGATCGCTTGGCCGCCGTATTGGAGGTACTCACCCTTTGGCATCTCCCGCAGTATACGGGTGCAGCGAGGTCGGGAGCTTGCCAGGCTCATGTGGGCTATGAATGATTAAGAATTGAGTTTTTTCAGGTGATCCAAGTATCTTTACTAGGGCCGTTGGCTCTACGGGCGCTCGGATGGCGTCTATCATATGAGTGCATCACTCAAGGAGGGCGTATGAACTCTAGTCAATCTGGAGGCCTGAAGCTCACCGAAGAAGAGGCGTTCGCGCTGTTGGGCTTGTGTATAACAAGTCCCACCGGTCTGGATTCAACCTCGGAACGTGCGTTGCGTAAGCTGGCGGAATATTGTACGGACAGTAGCACTTCTAACGGGAATATTATTCATCTCGAACCGCAGCAGTTACGCCGTAGCGCGTGAGCTTCGAAGATTCCGGGGGCGAAAGCCCCCGTTTTCTTGCCCACTCCAAACGATCTCGATCGGCGCGTGATCGCAAAAAAATCGACTTGCACAAGACAAAAAAAGAGCTCCCTACAAAGGAAGCTCTTTTTATTTGAATTCACAAGCCCTTAAAGATTGTAACTGGGCTTCTTTCGCCATGCCTTCGGCATCGGCTTGAGGCCGCAAGCGACCATATTGAACTCCTGCGACTTCAGCACGCTCGTAGCCACCTTGAGGGTCACCGTGCCGTTGGGAGTGCGCACGCGCACCGTCTGAAGGTTCGGGAGCTGAACGCGGTTCTTCTTGGGAGCACGATACTTCCAGCCGACCGAGTGCTGGTTCTGGATGTGCTTTGCGTTGTTTCCCTTCTTACCGCTTACTTGACAAATATTAGCCATTTCCGTTCATTTCCGCCACTGGTATTTGCGGCGAACGTTGATGATACCCCGCTTTTGCGCAAGCTCACCAAGTCAAGGCTGGGCCCACAAGCATTCAGCAACGATCAAGATTCGTCATCAACGTCCATCCCGCACCGCGCGGACAATTCTTCGATCAGCAACTCGAACGGCACTTCTATTCCATTTCGTGACCAGCCTACGGGAACCTTGGCGCGGCCCGCGACGACATGGGCAAAGGGCTTGATCGTGAGATTGCCCTTATCGAGGGTGATCGAGGCCCGGTCACCCTTGACCGTGATTTTCTTCACGCGCTCGTATTCGACGGTCTTGATCGCCGAGCCCCGCACCACGTCGAAGTGATGGTCCAGCAGCACGTATTCATTCGCTTCCGCCTGCTTGTGCATCATGTCGGCATACGTGCCCTTGCCATAGTCCACAATCGCTCCGGCGGCGGTTTTCAAATTTTGGCCAAAAGTGCCGCCACTAGGATCGATCACGCTCTTTCCCTTCGCCCTTGCACCCCGCCGGATATTGTCCGCTCCTGTTTGCAGCCAACGAATCGCTTCGCCCGCTTTGTATCGCACGACTTCCACTTAAGTTAGAACGCCTGGTGGACCTGAGGGGATTCAGATTAGAGATAGGGCCGAAGAAGTTCTACTTGCTCGTCGATCGACTCCCAAACGCGGCCCGCCTCGCCATGGACCAATGTATACGGCCCTTCGAACCCGTGATCCTGCGTGATCTTCAGGCACGTCTCAAAGTCTGCCACGTCCGGCTGGCCGTCGATGTACTGACACTTGGCGTGGCACGATGTGGCGTACTTGACGATCAAGCCCAGATCCTTGTATTTGGTCGGCCCCGACCAGTTGCCGAAGTCGAAGCAAAGGCCAACGTCGCCTCTGAGGTCGTCCAAGACGACCGACAAAGCGGCCGGAGTAGAGAGCGTCTCTTGCCAGTTCTCGGTCAGGACTTGTACGCATTTATCCTCGGCGTATTCGGAAAGCTTTTGAAGCTGTTCGATGGACCTTTCCAAGACAGCCGGGCTCGTGGGCTGCTTGCCTCCGATGACACGCACGCATTTGGCTCCCAGGTGGCTCGCCCGGTCGATCCAGCTCTCGATCCACTCTCTGTCGCGATCGCCATTTTCTGGATCGGTGATATCCCCGTCATCGATCAGGAGCGACCAAAGCTCGATCTCATTCTCGATCATTGCCGTCCGAAACTGGCTATAAAAATCGGCGTCCACCGCCGGCAAGTGAAAGTGGCAAAGCTCCATTGTCTGAATCCCGTGCTCTTTCAGGAGCGCCGGTACGTCGAGCAGGCTCAAATCACCCTCTGTCGGCGACATGAGAAACGCGTCCCCATCCCCAGGACGGCCCGCCGCGCAAACGCCAAGAAGTGAATGCAGGGCCCAAGAAGAAACAGAGGGACGTCTCAATGACATTCATCGATATTGACTCATTCCAAAGCCATAATTGGCGTCCCTCGCAAGTGAGAGGGGATGAGGGGTGCATGGGGTGAATCGCCCTCACTCCCGCCCTTCACCCCATGCATCGCAAAGATGGCAGCCTTACTTCGCCGGAAGCTCGCCTGGCTTTCTGTAGCCGGCTTCACGAGCAAGTTCTTCGCGGCCGATGCTGGTTTTGACCCTCGCATCCTTACGCACGAGAGTTTCAAGATTCTTTTCGCTTCTATGCATCTCGGCCAGTTGCTCATCAGCAGCCCTTCGCTGCTCGTGATAGACCTGCCAGGGTTTGCGGCTCAGCGCTATTCCTGCTGAGACGGCTACGACGACGATCAGTCCGTTGATCCATGCGCCTTTGTTCATTGCACTATCTGAGTTAGGATTAGGTTAGTGTTTCCTGGCTCTCCGACTGGCACGCCCGCCGTAACGATGACCATGTCGCCCTTCTTCAGCCGTTTGCAGCTAACAAACTCCTTAATCGCTCCTTCGATTTCTTCGTCGGTGTTGGTCGGCAAGTCGACCTTGATCGCTTCCACTCCCCATACCACCGCCATCTGATGGTACGTCTTTTCTCGCCAAGTTGCACATAGAATCGGCGCTTTTGGCCGAAATTTACTGACCAGGCGCGGGGTTTGGCCGCTCGTGCTCGTTGTCACGATCGCGTTTGGCTTGATCAGCGCCGCCAGCTCGCTCACCGCATGGGCAATCGCGTCCGTGTGACTGAGGCCCGTAATGGCCCGTATCTGAAAGTCTCGCTCGATCTTGGCGCGATCGTAGATAGCCTCGGCCTTTTGGGCGATTCGATCCATCGTCCGCACGCACTCAACCGGAAAATCCCCCACCGATGTTTCCGCGCTCAGCATCACAGCGTCCGAACCATCGAGAATCGCGTTTGCCACGTCTGTCACCTCCGCCCTCGTGGGACGGGGCTGATGGATCATGCTTTCCAGCATCTGCGTGGCCGTGATGACCGGCGTGCCAACTTCCGTACATTGGCGGATGATCTGCTTTTGAAGGATCGGCACCTCTTCGATATCCATCTGAAGGCCCATGTCGCCACGAGCAACCATCACGATGTCGACCACACGGAGGATGTTTTCCAGGTCCTTAATCCCCTGGCGCATCTCAATCTTCGCGCAAATGGCCACCTGGGGGTCGTAGCCATCCACGATCTGGCGTAGCTCGCGCACATCGGCAGCGTTCTTTACGTAGCTGAGGGCGATGATGTCTGCTCCGGCAGTAACCGCCTGAACAACGTCCTCGCGATCTTTTGGAGTAAGGGCCGGCACGTCGAACGCCTGGTCAACCAACGTTACGCCCTTTCGACTTTTGAGCAATCCGCCATTCACAACGAGCGCGTCGTATGGCTCGTTTTCATCCTTGAGCAGCTTCAGCTCGATCTCGCCGTCCCCGAACAGGACGCGTCCCTTCTTGCCTAGGGCGGCCAAAATCTCGGGCTGGTGGATGGGGATGTCCGCACCTTCCCGGCCTAGCGTAACGATCTGTCCCGTCTTGAGTTCTAAACCACCCTCGGGCAGTTCGCCAATTCTAAATTTGGGACCTTGTAGGTCCACGAGGACGGCTACCGGAGCAATCGGAGGCGAAAGCTCTCGAATCCACTGGATCCAAGGGAGCCGCTGCTCCCAATCGCCGTGACTGCAGTTGATTCGCGCTACGTTCATGCCCGCTGCGATCAGGTCCCGAATTGCCTCCCGACTGTCAACGGCGGGACCCAGCGTACAAACGATCTTCGTGCGGCGCTTCACTCCCCTATTCTAGAGCTTGGCGAAAGCCTGTCGCTTCACGCGCCGTGGATGAGCGCCCGCACTTATATACTGCGCAGAGATGGACAAGGCGATGGTCGGCCGCAATAAGCGCCGGGTTTTTGATCAGAGGCTGCTTGCGATTCCTCAAGAGACTCCTCGATCCCCGAGCTTCCAAACCGCAGACCGAGAGCAACTGCTGACGGCTGTCTCCTGCATGGATCTCACCTCCCTTACCGGATCAGAAACGAAGGACGAAATCCTCCTTCTTTGCGAAACGGCCCGGCGTCCACTTCCTGCTCACCCTGAAATAAGGGTAGGCGCAGTTTGCGTATTTGATAGGCATGTCGAGACGGCCGTCGAAGCGCTGCGGGACACGGGGATTTCGGTCGCTGCCGTCACCGGAGGTTTCCCCATCCCCGATCAGCCGCTCGCCACGCGAGTTGAAGACGTGCGGTGCACCGTCTCGATGGGGGCGGACGAAATAGATGTCGTCATCAATCGTTCGTTAGCCTTTGAGGAGAAGTGGAGCCTGCTGTATGACGAAGTCGCCGCCTTGCGCGAAGCATCCAAAAACGCCATTCTAAAGGTCATCCTGGCTACCGGTGATCTCGAGGAGCCAGAACGCATCTGGCGGGCGAGCGTGACGGCGATGATGGCGGGGGCCGACTTCATCAAGACTTCGACCGGACGCGAGCAAGTAAACGCAACCATTCCCCACGGACTCGTTATGGCCCAGGCGATCTCGTACTACGAGGCTGAAACCGGTAATCAGGTTGGGCTCAAGCCTGCCGGGGCCATCCGAATTGCTTCGCAAGCCTTGGCGTGGACCACGCTCGTCGAAAACCAGTTAGGCGAAAGCTGGCTTCGCCCGCGCCTCTTTCGTATTGGAGCCAGCAGCCTCCTTGAAGACATCAAGCTGCGGCTTGGCGAGTTGCAGCTTGAACCCAGCTAGGTCGAAGTTGAAGGGGAGATGCTGTGCATCGGTGTAGATTTCGCGGCATGTAAACGAGTTTTGCGGAACCTTACAGCCCAGGGACAGTAAAATCTTCTGCAAGAACCTTGGACGCGCTTTTTCACGAAAATCACCCGGAGATGACAGAGGACAGTGTCGAGCAGATGCTGGCCCTCGCCGAGCGTTTGCGTGAGGCAAACGGCGGTGAGCTCGACGAGTCGGCGATTCAGGCGGTTTCCGAAGCGACTGGCGCTCCGATCGAGTACGTCCGGCTGGCCGTCAAGCTCCGAGCCGAAAAAGAGAAAAAGACGAAGATCGGCAATCTTCGGGCCCAATTCCTCACTCTCGGCCCAGAAACAAGACGCTACGTCTTCTCGGGAATCGGGGCGGCGCTGGGGGCGATGTTCAGCGTGGTCGGCACGCGGATGAACCAAGTGACCGAGAGCGCCAATGGCTCGTCCTACAGCATCCTAGGCATGCTCGGAATTCTCTGCCTCGGTCTGGCGGCTTACAACATCAGCCTTGCCCGAGATTCGCGGACCGCCACCATGTCCGGAGCAATCTACGGCGGCGGCTTTTATCTGATGAGCGCGCTGTTTTCGATGATCCTCCAAGTTCGTGCGGAATTCTCCGAATGGATGCTCATTCCGTTTGCGGTACTCGGAGCGGTCGGCGCGATGCTGCTGTTTCGACTCGTAGAGGCAAACCGCACGAAGCTCGGTCTGAAGGACCCCGTAAAGGATCGGCAGGATCTCCTTCGCCAACTCGTTGACTTGCAAGATAAGCTCCGTTCCGGCGAGCAGAGCATGACCTTTGCTTGCTTTGACATCGTCGGATCGACTCGCATGAAGCAAACGGCCGACGCGCTGGCCATTGAATTCACCTTCAACGAGTATCACGATTTTGTCGAGCGAATCTCCCGCAAGTATGGTGGACGAGTTCATTCGACGGCGGGAGACGGGATCATTTGCGCATTCGAGAATCCGTCTCAAGCTTTTGGGGCGGCTAAGAACATCCAGGCGGGTCTCATCGAGTTGAACACGTTTCGGAATAAGATCGGTACTCCAATCGTCCTTCGCGCCGGAATCCACAGCGGCAACGTCGTCGCACCCGATGCAGAAGACGTCACGACCGTCAACTTCGCGCACGTGATCGACATGGCGTCGCACATCCAAAAAGTTTGTCCTCCGGGTGGCATCGCTGTGAGTTCGGCGGCGGCGGCCCATCTGGCTGGCGGTTTCGACGCCATCGGACCGGATCGCGCGAGGGCAATGGATCACGAAGCCGCCATTTGGCTACCCAAGATGCCGACGTCGTTACCCTTGCCGAGTCAACAGGCACTGCCTGACGCCACCTAATCCCGAACGCGCCTGTCCACGATGTCGAGCTTGGAATCAAGCTCGATGAACACTCGGGGACGGGTGATCCCGAGGTCGATTCGGGGGTTAATGCAACAAGCTCGGATAGCTGTCTCAGGACCGTAATCCGCGTGCAAATTTCGGAATGCATCCAAAAGCGTAATCGAGCTGCCTGCGAGGGTGCCGTCTGGCAGACGGACGGTGCCTTCGGACACGTGGCCCGTTAGCCCCCACATCTGCACCGTCGAACCGGTTTGAAGTCCCGCTGCCAAGGTTCCGTCACTAACTGCTATGAGCTTCTCCGGCGGTTTCAGCTTGATCAGCAATGCCGCGGCTTCTTCGCAGACATGATGCCGGTCGTAAATCAGCTCGCAGCTTATCGAATCGCTGCCGAGCACGTATCCAACTGTGCCCGCTTCGCGGTGATGCAGCGGACGCATGGCATTAAAGGTATGGGTAGCGTGCTTGAACCCCGCCTCTTCGCCTGCCTGTGCTTCCAGATAGCTAGCATTCGTATGGCCGATACTCACAATCACGCCCCGTGCGCGAAGTCTGTTGGCAAGGGCGAGTGCTCCTGGGAGCTCCGGCGCGAGGGTGATCACGCGAAGCTTTGGATGTTCAAGAATCTCATCCCACTCGGAAGGTCCCTGCGGCGGATCGATGATCCACTGCTTTGGCTGGGCTCCCGGATACAGCGGGCTCAGAAACGGGCCCTCCAGATGAAATCCAGCGATCGCGGGATGGTCCGGTAGATTATCCACGGCCTGTCGGACGCTCTCCACCGACGCCGCAACGGTTGTCGGGAGGAATGCCTCGTATCCCACTTCTTCCAAGCGATCGGCCCACTTTGCGACCATCTCCGAGGAGGACGCACTCATGAAGTCAATGCCAAATGCGCCGTGGATGTGGATGTCTACAAAGCCCGGAACCAACAGACGGTCGCTTACGCCTTCAGTTCGTCGGTAGCCGTTTTGCCCCGCTTCATAAACACCAAAGCCGTCGGGGCCCAAGAACTGAAATGAACCTGTCATGGCCGTAGTGCGTATCCTACGCCGTCTCGGATCACCTTTCCTTCAAGCTCCAAAAGGGTCAGCTCTGACAACACTCCTCCCGTGTCGAGGCCAGTCCTCTCGACGATGAACTCGGTCGCCAGGGGACTGGTGGATAGCACACTCAAGATTTGCTGGCCCAGCGACGAGGAGGGGAGCACCGCATGCTCGACCCCAGGTTTGATACCGATAGCCTCTAAGACTTGATTGGGATTGTCCACAAGCGTCGCGCCATCTCGAATCAAGTTAAACGAGCCGTGAAAGGAAAGCGCGTTAATGTTTGCGGGCACGACAAAAACGTCGCGACCCAGCTCACTTGCAGCCTCGGCCGTGCGAATGGCCCCGGATCGCGCGGGCGCCTCGACGACGAGCACCGCCGTGCTTAGCGCCGCGATGAGCACGTTACGAACCAGAAACTTGTAATCGTTGGGCTTGGTTCTCAGCGCGAACTGGCTAAGGAGGCAGCCAGAGGCCTTGATCTGATCGAACAAGCCTCCATGCACTGAGGGATAGACGTTGTCGACCCCGGCAGCGAGGACTGCAATGGTGCTTCCCCCTGCCTCAAGAGCACCTTTGTGCGCAGCGGCGTCGATCCCGAGAGCTCCTCCGCTCACGACCGTGACGCCGGCTCGCGCAAAGGCTTCCGCAAACTTTTGAGCGCAGGCTTTCCCATAGGTCGAGGCAGACCGAGTTCCGACGATGGCGACCATGGGCGCTTCAAATACGGGCTTCCCCCAGTAGAACAATCCTGGCGGAGCACAGTCGGCTTCTTTGAGAAGGCTCGGATAATCTGGCTCTTCCAGAACACTTACACCTCTTTCGAGCAATGGCTCAATGTTCACGTTGCCCGTTTCCGAGATGCGTTTTCGTTCCCCTTCGCTTAGGGGGGCTTTCGTTAGCAGGTACCTGAGAGGATCACCAACAAAAGAGTCGAGTCCGTTCCAAACGACTCGACTCTTTTGTTGAGAGAACCCCGCAGCCAGAAAGTGCTGCCAGAACTCAGGCGTGGCCCTAGCCGCTATGGGCGACCGCCTCCACCAAGTCCTCCGCCGCCGCCGCCACCAAATCCGCCGCCTCCGGCGGGAGGATTAGTAGCCGCTCCGGGCAGCGTGATCGGCCTCAAAGTGTTGTCAATCGTGAGCGCGAAGCTTTGCTTCGCCACGTTGCCCATCCAGTCCACCGCAGTAACAATGATCGTCTTTCGACCATCCGAGAGAGGCTGGTTCTTGCCGCTCAATGAGAAGCGCACAATTAGGATGCCTTCCGAGTTGAAGGTCGTCTCGTATTCCTGGCCCTCGATATTAACCTTGATGGTCTTGTTATCCAACCCCGAAGCAATGTCCTCGACTCTGAATGCCAGGAGGAGCGGCGGCTGGCCGGAAACTTGATCGCCAGGGTTCGGGAAGATCATGTTGACGGAGGGAGGTGTAAGGTCCACTCCCAGATTCTTATCGAATGCAAGCAGGCTGCCATCCTTTGCGGGAACCAGAAGCGTGTCTCCGGCCACGACGACCGGAGCATTGGCCTGAATGGTAATGATCTTGACTGGCTGCTGTTGCGCCTGTCCGCCACCTGGAGCACCGCCACCGCCAGGAGGGCCGCCGGGAGGGCCACCGGCACCGGGGCCACCGCCCGCCGCATTGTTCGCAGCTCGGCTAGCCGACTCATTCATGGGCCGGATCAGATAATTCCAAAGGATTAGCTGAGCGCTCTGGTCCGCGGCAATCTTTGCAGCGGGCGTACCAGCAGGGGCCACGATCGGGGCAACGACCAACGAAGGGTCGACAAGAATAACTCCGCCTGCGGTCGTCGGGATAATCACGAACTTGCCCGAGGCGGTAGGGCGATTAACCGCAGAGGTGCCAAGCGTGATCGGAAGCGCGTTGATTTTGTCCCGATTGTGCTTGTAGGCGAAGAGCCTGCCGTCTTGCGACACGACGTAGATGCCTTCCGTAGACACGGCCGGCGCATGGGCGAGCTGGGTGCCCGTGTTGATCTGCCAACGAGGCGAACCGCTTTGCGGATTAATGGAAATCACGTACGGTCCCGAAACGGCGTAAACCGAGTCTCCCGAGAGCACAGCGACCGGATTGGGTGGCAGTTGCGAGAACTGTTGAACCCAGTTTCTGCTGCGCGTGGTGAGATCGATACTCGTGAGCTGACTTCGGTTGTTGAAGTACATCACGCTGTTGTTCCATCCCGTGAGCGAGCCGGTCAGCCCATCATGCACGCTGTAAGGGGTAGACCACACTGCCGTGCCATCCGCGGCATTAATCGCGTTCAGCTTGTTATCCGAGGTCGCAAAGACGATTGCGCTGCCTACTGCCACAGGTTGGCCGTACACGGGTTGGGCGCTTGGATGGCTCCACTTGAGCTGGCCGTTTTCGGGATTGACTCCGTAGACGATCTTGTTGTCGCCGGCGATGACAAGAACCCCGCCGGAGAGTATGGGGGAAGAGCGAAAGGCGCCTTCGATTGGGTCAACCTGGGGGAACCGCCACTTCAAATTGCCGGTCTCTTTATCGATCGAGAACACGCGCCCGCCGATCGACTGGTAAATGTTGTTGCCATCGACCGTAGGAGAACCTCCGGGTGCGACGGTGGTCGGCTGAACGAAGCGCCACGCAAGCGGGGCGGGACCGTCAAACTCGGCACTTGCGGCCGCGGCAAAAGATAGAAGCAGCGAGCCGACTGAAAGAATTCGCGTCATGAGCATATTGGCGTTGAACCCCGTCGTTCAGGCGCATTCGCCAGAACATGGATCATTTTAGTCATGCGCACCCTCGTTTGTCTACAAGGGTGATCACAGCCATACTTGGGACGCACCGCAACACCTTCGCGTAACGCTCGATCACATGAGAAAGGCCATTATTCTCTGCTACCACAAAGTGGGCCCTGTTGCCGAAGAAGGCCGGCGTCTGAATATCGAACCTGAGCGCTTATCGGCGCATGCAAGATTCTTCGCAAGACGAGGGTTTAGATTTGCACGCGCCTGCGATCTTATGGACCCGTGGTCCGCTCGCACGGTGTGCTTCACCTTCGATGACGCATACGCTTCGACCATGCAAAGTGCACCCGCGATCTTGGAAGAGGCTGGCGGCCGAGGAAGCTTCTACGCGGTTTCGGACAAAGTGGGCCTAACCTCCGATTGGGACGGCGAACTCGCTCGCCCGCTCGCTCCCTGGAGTGTGCTTGTGGAAGTTCAGGCTAGGGGGCACGAGATAGGCAACCATACTTGCACGCATCCGCACCTGCACCAACTCACCCGAGCGCAACAACTTTCGGAAATAGCAGATGCAGATCGTGCCATGCGCGAAAGGGGACTCTCACCCGCGAGTTTCTGCTACCCCTACGGCAGCCTTTGCCCCGAGGAGCTACTAACCCAGTGCGGCTATTCGGTGGGTCTGGCGTTGGGGAAGAGGGTGGCTACAGAGGGTGATGACCGGCAAGCCCTACCGAGGATCGTGGTGGCCTACAGCGACTCCATCGCCATGCTCCTCTACCGGATTCATCTGCGACCACGGCTCCGCAGATCGGCGTGATACTCCTACCTACGCGTGTAAAGGGATTGAAGCAAACCACCAAGGGATGGCTGTTGATCCAAAATCGTGTGGGCCCAGCTAGATTCGAACTAGCGACCTCACCCTTATCAGGGGTGCGCTCTAACCAACTGAGCTATGAGCCCGCGAGCGGGAATATTACCCGGAACGATCTCGGAACTTGCTCAAGACGCCCGCAATTCGGCGATCAATGCTTCAGCTTCGGGCCGGAACTGAGTCAACTGCTCGTAAAGCGTCAACTGCACCATCGCCCGAGTCTTGTTAAGATCGCTTGGATCGTTCGGCCCAAGCTGAAAATAGGTGTCCCCCCGCAGATAATCCGTCAGGAATCTCAGTCCCAGCTCGAGCGTGATGGCTTCAACCGCTGGGACCAGCATCTGCACCTCCCCAGGTGTGATCTCCTTCGCAGCATTGAGGAAGCCGCGGGTCACCGCCTTGTAAACGTCTCGATCTACGAGCACCCGCGAGAGGTCAGACTCTTTCTCGCCCGCGACGTTGACCATCGAACGCTGCAAGTCTCCCCAATCGGCCAGCCATGTAAAGGCCATCACCGTATCGAGGTCGACCAAAGACTTGACCCTGCCGCTCCCGGAAGCAAACAGAAAGTTTTCGATCTTCGTGTCGCCGTGAATCAGCGTGTGCCGAATTCGGCCCTCCTGCAACGCAGTCCACAGGCTCATCGCAGAGGTCTCTTGCTCGCGAACCAGCGCGATAAAGGGAAGAAGCTGGGCATCGTTGACCCGATTGGCAAACGCCTCACCGCTCAGTGCAAGCAAGTAGTGCTGCTGAGTGCTGGATCGGACGGCAGGATCGGAGGGCAAGGCATCCACGTCCTCCAGTTTCCGGTTCTGCGACATGACCGAATGGAACTGCGCATAGTAGATCGCGGTGTCGCGGTAGCCCGGTAGCGAGCCGGCGATTTTGGAAGGGTCGATCGAGGAGGTGAGGTCGGAGTAGATGGCGATTCCCCGGCCGATCTCATCTGCGAGACGAAGTTGGTTGTCCCTGCCTTCAACTTCACTCAGGCTCTTGTACGTCACAGATTCGGGAATCTTGACCATCATCCGCCACACCGACAGGCCCTTCTCGTCACACAGATCGAGAAACGGTTCTCCAGAGCGGGTGGGAATCAAAGTGACCGGCTCCCAAAGTAGGTCGCCGACCCCGTTTGCCTTAGCCGCCGCCTGAGCATGAATGGAGGCGAGCATGCCTTCCATGACGCGATGCGGCATGGTGAAGACCTCGGAGTTCACCCTCTGAAGCAAATACTCTCCTCCGCTTGCGAACACTTCGTAGGTATGCAGATTGATATTTCCGCGCTTTGCGAAGGGTGCGGCCGCAACCTGTGGCTGATCCACTTGAAACTGGTTCGCGATCCACGAGATTTCCACTGCCGAAAAGGAATTGCTGGCTCCGGTGAGGTGCGGCGGCCTGATAGCCAAAGTTGCCTGGGTCATCGCTTCACAGTAAAGGGACGGGACGCTATTATACGTGCTGGATCTAACGAGTGGTTCGGGCTTCCGCCTCTGCCTGGAACAGCATTGCCGCAGCCTTCACGTTCGAACGATGGCCGGTTTTCTCGGCAACCACATTCAAAAATCGAAGCGGAACGCCCGCCAGGTAGAGGTCGCCCATGAGGTCCAGCAACTTGTGCCGCGCCGGTTCGTCGGGGAATCTCGCTTCATTAAAATAACGATCGGAGCCCACGATAAGCACCGATGATTCATCCAGGCCCCGCCCGAGACCCGCTGCCCGCGCTCCTTCGACCTCTTCCGACAGCACCAGCGTGCGCGCCCCTGCCACATGCTCGATGTAGTCTTCAGGAAACGATGGCAACTCAAAGCTTTGCAACCCCGGCCACCGATCCCCTAAGTCGAAAACGTAGCGCCAATGCCCGCTCCCCTTGCCGATTGCTAGCTTGAGTCCCTGTTCCTCCTGCAGAAAGATGCGTCCGAACAACGAGGGGATTTCGCCGTCGCCTAATGGCTCAAAGCCCGCTTTGAGGAGACCTTGCACGAATGGGAGCGCACTTCCGTCCGCTGCCGGCATTTCCCCGCCCTCCACTTCGACTTCGGCGTCCGTGATCTCGATTCCCGCGAAGGCGCTCATGAGGTGCTCGATGGTGGAGACCGGGCCCAGCCGCGTACATCGCTTAGTGTCGGTCACGTTTGCAGGTATCGCCTGGACCCGTTCGGTGCCCGAACGGAACCAAATTCCCTGATCTCCTGGGTGGATCGTCGCCCTCACCGCTTCACCGCTATGCAATCCGGCGCCTTCAAAAACGACCGCCCCTTTGACGGTTTGGCGTTGGAAGAGCATCAGGGCTCCCCCTCTAACTCGGCCAATCTTCGCTCGAGGTCTTTGATTCGCTTCGCCAGTTCCGGCAGGCGCACGTACAGGATGCTAAGCCGTTGGTCCTCCATGAGGGGCCTCAGCGGAAAGCCCATGTAGATGCCTGCCTTGGGAACGTCGGCCGTTGTTGCGGAACGCGCACCGATCATCACGTCGTCTGCGATGGTGAGGTGATCGCCGACGCCCACCATGCCCGCCATCGTCACGCGATCTCCAACAACGGTACTGCCGCCGATGCCAACTCCGGCAGCCAAAATCACGTGCTCACCCAGCCGCGTATTGTGGCCAACCTGAACCAGATTGTCGATCTTCGAGCCCCTACCGACCACCGTCTCGCCCGCAGTGGCCCGGTCGATGGCACTGAGTGCTCCGATTTCGCAGTCAGGACGCACGACCACCGCCCCCACCTGAGGCACCTTTTGATGGAGATTCCCGTCCCAGGCGTAACCAAATCCATCCGCACCCAAGATCGTCCCCGCGTGAACAACGGTTCGAGCGCCAATGTGCACATCCTGGTAAAGCACGACGTGGGGAAACAAGACGACGCCGTCTTCGAGAGTACAGTTTTCACCCACGTAACAGAAGGGATAGACCCGGCACCCAGGGCCAATAACCACATCCTTCTCGATCACCGCGAAGGCACCGATGCTTGCCGTAGCCGCCACCCGTGCACGCGCGTCCACTACCGCCGTAAGGTGGATGCCCTCCTCAGAGGGCAAAGGTCGCGAGAAGAGGGCTAAGAACTGATTGAAGGCGGATTTGGGCGAAGCAACGATGATCGATGGCTTTGTACAGTGCGTCCCATTGCGAACGAGAACCGCTCCGATGGCAGAACCTTGAGCCAAGAGAAGATGCTTGTCGTCGCCCGCAAAGGTGAGACATTCAGCATCCCCTTCCCCCGCCGGAGCCGGTCGAGTGATGCGGAGATCCGCAGGACCTGCCAACTCGCCCCCTAACAGGGTGGCGAGCTCGGCTAGGGTCCAACCTCGAACTTTTTTCTCCATGTCAGAAAGTCACTCGTCACGTCTCTTGCGCCCGCTTTCGCAAGCTCGAAGCGATTCAGCCCCAGCCAGATATCCAACTCCTGCCGCAGCAGCCGCTCTCGGTCCACCCGCGCGCTAAGGATGCCTGCCGAGGGTACCGGGGGAGCGGGGCGGAACGCTGGTCCTCCCAGTATCGAGACCGACTGCGGGTTCGTGGCGGAGAGTTTCACATCCTGGGGCTCCACCAGCTCCAGCCCTAATTCCTGCACCGTATCCCGGACCTGATCCCGTGCTTCTTGCGCTGCCCGGCGGTCCAATTCCGCGCGAAACTGCTCGATCCGAAGGAGCATGGCAGTGACCTGCGCGGCCACGAGGTCTCCGACAGAAGATAAAATTTGCTCGACATCCTCCTGAAATTCGCGATCGATCTGACGTAGCTGCTCCCGCAGCAGGACGGTTTCGTCAAATCTTTTTTTCAATGCCGGGGTCAGCGTGGTGTCAGGAAGCTTCGAGCCCGGGTTGGGATCGGGAAAACCCGCGAGAAGGGCCAACTGCGCGAAAATAGGACCGCGCTTGTCGCCGTACTCTTCGAAACGCTGCCGAATCCGGACGCTGGCGCTTTCATAAGCCTCCAGTTCAGCAGCCGTGCGCCCCTTTTGCTGTTCCAGCTCGAAGCGAGCAACTTCCGTGCCGTAAAATCTTCGAAGCCGATCCGCTATATCCTTTAGCGCCTGATCCTGAGCGGTCTTGATGCGCCGCCTAACCTGCTCGCTGCTCGCTCCGGGACGGTCCTTTATGACCATTGCAGTCTTGCCCGGAACACTTGCAGACAAGACGCTCTCCGACCCTGGGGGAGAAGGTGGCACGGGCTTTGCAGGCGGTTTGGCCTCCGTTTCTTGAAGTGCCCGACCCAGATCTACATAGACCGGCTGCAATTCTGGTGCGCAGCCGACCAAGAACAGGAAGCATAAAGCTGCCCCGCTACTTCTTCTCATTCATTTTTGCTAGGGCCGCAGTCGTAACGTCATTGGCTCCATAAGGCGCGATGCCGACCTCCAGAACTACAGTGTAGCCCTCCGCCTTGGCGACTTCCTGAATGGCGGCTCGGGCACGATCAATACTCTCCAGCTTCTGCTTGTCGGCCCAGCCCTGCATCTCGCTCGTGAATTCACGGAACCATCGCTGAGCCACGTCGTTCATGGTTTGGCTGCGCCGGGCATACTCCTCGACCAACGTTCGCTCTTCGGGAGTCATATTCGGCTTCGTCGCAAGTTCTGTCGATCGCTTCGCAGCAGTAACGACTTCCGACTTCAGCACGTCGAGCTTGGCCACTTCTTCTTTGGTGGCGTTCGGTTTGAGCCATAGGTCGCGAAGTTGCTGAGCCTGCTCGTTCGTTAATACACGGTTTGCATCGATGAACTCGAGCAGACCTTCTCGGGCCATTCGCATCTTTGTGAAGCTGTCCTGGTTCGCTTTCCCAAATTCGCTGCTTTCAACGACCTTGGAAATGTCTACGACGCCAATTTTCATGGCCGGTGCCTGGAAGCCTCCGGCCACCGTCACCGCAATGAAGGCTGCCGCAATGACCCAGCCGAGTTGAAGGAAGCGAGTGTCTTTCATGAGAGTTGTCTACCCGTTAAGACGCTTCAAATGCCTTGGCGATTCTCTGGAGGGCACGCTCTTGCGGAGAGCCACTCGGTGGCCAGCTCGACGTCTCTTCCCGTCAATTCGTGCCCCGAGCGGAGCAGCTCGTAAGTTACGTCCGCCCCGTATTGACGGAGCATCGTGGCCAGCCGCCGAGCGTTCTCGGGCGGCAGAATCGGATCGAATTCTCCGGTCAGCATCAGGATATGCCTGCCAATGAGGTTTGGAAGGCTCGTCGGTTCGAGCGGCACCATCGCGCGCAGGAGAATGGCGCCACAAAGTGCCTCCGGCCTTAAAAGGAGCAGGCCGGCGGCGATGTTCGCTCCGTTCGAGTATCCCACCGCCATCACTTGACCCGGATCGAACGCGTATCGCTGAGCAGCTTCTTCGACAAAATCGGCGAGAGCGTGGGTGCGTACGATGAGATCGGCTTCATCGAACACGCCTTCCGCGAGGCGGCGGAAGAACCTGGGTGCGGAGCCTTCCAACACATTTCCGCGAGGAGAAAGGATGGCTGCGTCAGGATCAAGCGTCCTTGCCAGAGGGATTAGGCTGTTCTCATCTCCCCCGGTTCCGTGTAAAACCAACAGAGTGCGGGCGGAGGAGGACGCCGAAGGTTCGAATACGTGGTTGTGGTTCATGTGCAGTCCACCTGCGAGCTTTAGACGAGCTTCAGCTTCGGCAGGGCCCGCTCAATCTGAATCCGATGAAGCTCAAATTGACTCGGCAGCTTAAGTGATTCTCCAAGAGTCTGGTGCGACTCATCCACCGAGAACCCCGGCACGTCGGTCGCGATCTCGAACAGCACGCCACCAGGTTCCCGGAAGTAGACGGACTTAAAGTACGTGCGGTCCATGACATTGCTGACGTGCAATCCTGCCTCGATCAACTTGGTGCGCAACTGGAGCTGGGTGGTCTCATCGGCCGTTCGGAAGGCCACGTGATGAACGCTTCCATGCCCGGAACGGCCCGTCGGGCCCGTTGGATCGACAACCACGTCGATGACGCGAAGCGGTCCGTCAACCCCAAGGCCATACCGATGCCGATGATCTTTTTCGGCAACTTTCTGAAGCCCTAGTAGTTCCGACAGAACCTTCTCGGTGGGCTCGAGGGCGGCAACCACGAGCGTCACCGATCTGAGCGCGCCGACGGCCTTGGTGGCGGGCACGGGGGATTCGGTCCATCGCGCGGTGGCAACATGCTCGCTCGTGGCAACGAGTTCCAGAGGCAGCCCGTCCGGAGCTCGAAAGCCGATGGTCTGGCCGCCTTCTCGTGACTGGGGCTTATCGAATTCGATCTCGTTCTGGCGAAAGCGATCGACCCAATACTGGACGGAGTCTCTTGGGATGGAGAGCGACGTAACCGTCGCCTGACCTCGGCCCGCCCTTCCTGGGTATCCGTTCGGATACGGGAAGAAGGTCAGAATCGTTCCCGGCGCGCCGTCGGAATCTCCGTAATAAAGGTGGTGAGCCGTGGGGTCGTCGAAATTGACCGTGAGCTTCACGAGACGCAGCCCAAGAACCCCCGAATAGAAGTCCAGGTTTTCCTGCGCAGGCCCGCAGATGGCCGTCATATGATGAATCCCGAGAATCGCTGCCATCTGCCTTATGCGAGCATCATGCAACATTGAAGGTTCCCAGCGCGACGGGTGTTCCAAAATTCGCACGATCCCGCGCCCTTCACACGGTGTGATCAACGAACCTAGCTAGTAGAGGTCTAAGATCAACGGCCTTTCCGGCTGGGGCCTCTCTACGATCTGAATTTTCTCGAACGTACGCTCGGCAACCTTGTTGGCCGTTTCTTCGTCCGTCGCATGGATCGTGAAAAGTGGCGCATCCTTGGCGACTTTCTGGCCGACAGAGGCGTGAAGCTCCATTCCAACCCTCAGATCGATAAGGTCTTCCTTACGCTTCCGCCCCCCACCGAGACGAACGACACCGCGGCCGAACGCCTGTGCATCCAAATCTGCCACCCAGCCACCGGACGAGGCCGGATACGTCTTCACGAAAGGTGCCTTTACGAAGCTGAAGTCGGGTGAAGTCACGTCCTCAGTCGCGCCCTGGGCCTCGCACCATTCCTGGAACTTGGTCAACGCTGCCCCGCTTGTCAGACTCTCTTCCGCCGTTTTACGACCCTCAACGAGGGAATCCTTGAGCCCGCTTGCTTCGAGCGTCAAGCCTGCCAATTCTATGCACAGGCTTCTAAACCGGCCAACCTGCTCCGACCCGATCCGGTTTGCCAGCACATCGACCGCCTCTTTGACCTCAAGCGCGTTACCCATCGTGGAGCCCAAAGGCTGAGACATATCCGTCAGCGCGATCTTTACGCGAAGGTTCAGCAACTTGCCGACTTCGGCCAGCGTAGAGGCCAGTTCTCTCGCCTCAGGTTCAGTCTGCACAAGCCCTCCAGAGCCGCATTTGACATCGAGAACGATCGTTTCCGCTCCTCCTGCCACCTTTTTGCTGAGTACGCTGGACACAATGAGCGGGATCGAGCCGACCGTGCCGGTGGTGTCACGCAATGCGTAAAGAACCTTGTCCGCGGGAGCGAGGTTCGGGGTTTGGCCCGTGAGAGCCAGGCCGATCCGCTTGGCTTGCTCTTTCATTTCATCAGGCGTTAGGTTGATACGAAAGCCGGGGATGGCCGAGAGCTTGTCAAGGGTGCCGCCGGTGATCCCAAGGCCCCTACCGCTCATCTTGACGACGGTAAGGCCACACGCGGCGAGCATGGGTAGGAGGACGATCGTGGTCTTGTCCCCGACGCCGCCGGTGCTATGCTTGTCGACCCAAGGTTTCGGAAGACCGTCGAGATTCATAATCTCGCCCGACTTGGCCATCGCTTGGGTAAGCCCCGCCGTTTCCTCTAGGCTCAGAGGGTTGAGGAAGGCGGCCATGAGCCATGCGCTGAGTTGATAGTCCGGGACCGTGCCATCAGCCACCGCGTTCGCGAAGTCGAGCAACTCCTCGGGAGAGTGGCGGCCCTTGTCGCGGCGGGTAGCTATGAAGGCGGCGATGTCTAGCATCTGATACTTTGACCCAAACAGGGAAAAGCGGTGCCCGGTCACCGCAGGCTAGAGCGGAGACTGCTCTCCGTGTTCGAGGTAACGCAGTTCATCCGGCGAAAGTTTGAGGTCGACGGTCGCCATATTCACTTGTAGTTGCTCCACCGTGTCGGGACCTACGAGGGCAAACCCGTTGAGCGGCTGGTTGAGCGTCCAGGCAAGCGCAATCTGATAAGGCGAGACATCCCTTCGCTCGGCCAGCTCACGAGCCCGGGTCAGGCGTCCTTCGTTCTCTTCATTCTTGTAGACCCGCAAGACATCTGGCGATGAGGCACCGGCGAACCAACCTCCGCCCGCCGATGACCAGGCGAAGAGCGGAAACTGGGTCTTCTCGTACCAGTCTCGACCTTCCCGATCCACGGTATATGCTTCCCACCACATCGGCTCGTTGGCGCTCGCCAGCGACAAATTGGGGCTACTGATGCTGAAGCCTTGGAGATTGTGCTCGGCAGCGTATTCGTTGGCTGCTTCGATGCGTGAGTGGTGCCAGTTGGAGCCCCCAAATGCCTTGATCCGGCCCGCTTCCTTGTGCTCGTTCAGCCACTCGACGATCTCGCCGACAGGAACGCTGGGGTCGTCCCGGTGAAGCACGAAGAAGTCCGAATAGGTAACGCCCTGATCCTCCAGGTTCCCCCGAATGTCTTCCGCCAACGCATCCTTTGTAACTCGCCTCGTTTCACCGTGATGGTGGCAGCCCTTGTCGAGCCGAATGAGCGCGTCTTCGCCTCGCGCTTCGTAGTAAGCCCTCATCAGGTGGGCTTTGCCCTGGCCGTAAATCTTGCTGTTGTCGATGATGTTGCCGCCGAGCTCCCGATACGCGTCGAGAAGCTCGAAGGCGCGAGGGTGGTCGTTCGTCGGCAGCGGGATGATGCCGAGAGCGATTCGAGAGATGGGCTGGCTATAGGAGGGGACTAATCCGTATTGCATGGGGCAATGGATTATAGAACCGTTTGGCTCCTGTCAGGCACTCTGAAAGCACTTAGAGCCCTCTATTTCAGGCCGCATCGTGATGCCTTTGACAAAGTATCGCTGGCCCTGCCTGAACATGGCTCCAGTTCACACACTTTTCTTGCTCGAAACGTCAGATCTGGGCATCATTTATGAGGCGCGGGAAGAGGAAGGCGTTGTTCATGTCCATCACATCGATCACACGAGGATGGATTGGCACGACAGGCTCCAGGGCAACTCTACATAACGCCTTGCTTACTTCAACCCGCTCATAGTGATGCCCTTAACAAAATAGCGCTGTCCAAGCATAAACATGAGAATCAGCGGAATCATGACCAGCACCGAGCCTGCCATCAAAAGATTCCATTGCTCGTTATGCAGCGTCTGGTACGTGCGCAAGCCAGGCTCGAGGGTCTGCATTTCGGGGCTGTTGAGATAGATCAGCGGTCCCTCGAAATTCTTCCAGTTGAAGATAAACGCGAAGATACCGACGGTCGTGAGGGCGGCCATCGAGTTGGGGATGAGGACCTTCCAGAAGATCGTGGCGTGAGAGGCGCCGTCGAGGATCGCGGCTTCGTCTAGCTCGCGGGGGATGCCCATGAAGAACTGCCGCAGCAGGAAGATGTTGAACGCGCCACCGCCAAAGAAGGCGGGCACGGTGAGCGGGAGGAAGGTGTCAACCCAGTGGATCTTCGCGAACATGACGTAGCTGGGGATGGTCGTGACCATGCCCGGCAGCATCATTGTGCTTAGGAGGAGCAGGAAGAGGCGGTCACGGCCCCTAAACTTCAGCCGCGCAAACGCATAGGCGACGAGCGAGGATGAGAGCAGCACACCGATGGTCGCGATCGTAGAGATCACGAGTGTGTTGCGGAAGAACAGGATGAATGGCGCGTTCGGATTCGAGAGGACGAGTTGAAAGTTCTCCCACGTCAGCTCCTTTGGCCACATCCACGGGTCGGTTGCCGCTACCTCTCCGTTGGTCTTCAGCGACATCGCGACCATGATGTAGAGCGGCATCGTGAACATGACCGCGCCGGTAAGGAGGGTCACCCAAAGAAGGATTTTTAGAGCGCGCGCCGTGAACTGGCTGCGGCGCGTGATCCGCTGGTATTCCTCGGCCGAGAGCATGTCCGACTTGCGCTCGGCAATGTATATGGGATCGCTAGATTGTAGTTTCATGGCTAGGCCGTCGTCTTGAGACTCGCGCAGCGTCAAACACCATTTTGACACAGCCGAGAACTAGCTACGGCCTAATCACCCTTAGGGGCTTGTCTCTGTTGAATTCCCCTAGTTTTCGAAGGGCGGCAGGCATATCGGCGACGTCGATCACATGACCGCCAACCTCAATTTTCCTGATGCCGGCCCGTACGATTTTGCTCGACAAAACATCACTCTCACCACCTAGACAATCATAGAGCTTGCCCGCCGTGTTGACCCCAGGATCACTCTTTAGACACTTGAGGGCCAGCACCTTTAGGAGCATTTCCCCGAATGGTAATGCGGGGCCATCAGGGGTCCTGATCGTGGTAAACACGAACACCTGATCGCCTTGGCCGACATCAGCAGTGATGAAGACACCATCATGGACTTCGTCCATCTGCCTTCGGACAGCATTCTTAATCAGTCGAGACCCCGCCTTGACTTCTGGCCAAGTAAAGACCTCGTCGAGTTGGGCTGCGGACACTCGGTTTGGGCCGGCAAGAACGGACATGCCAGAGCAGCCCGCGCCCTCAAGGCACGTCTTCAAATCAGAGGCGTACTTCTTCCAAGACATTCTTGGAAGAAGTAGAGCACCTGCGATGATCAGCAGGAAAACAGCGGCGCCAACGGTTAGAGGGGTTCTGCGAGGCAAGTGTACTCCCCGTGCAAATCACGCTGGCAACCCCAATATGGATGGGAATCCCACACTCGATATATTGTCGAAGAGCCAGGGCACCGATAGTCAACATAGTGGCAGCATGTTGTGCCGAAAGATCCGCAGCCCCAACCCTCCATAATGGGATTCTGGCAAGGCGGAGGCGAACTTGTGGGGCAACTTGCAATGACAGCCTGAACCATTGCACTGAGAAGCAGGCTAACCAGCCCGATACGACGCATTGACATATTCATGTTATCTCCTTACTTTTCCCACCAGCCGCACTGGTAGATGTTCCCGGCGGCCTGTCGCTTGTAAATGCGGCCCCCGAGTGAAATTGCGTGTCCAAAGTACAGGCAAGTAGTGTCAGTTGGAAACTTGCCGCAGCCGGTCGTCAAGTTGAAGTTCCCGATGATCACGCTATCGCCTTCGTTCTTCCGATTGTATTGGAGCCAAGCTTTTACCTGGGTGTCTTTGAAGCCTTGGTTGTATTCCCTTGAGTCACCGGGATCGGCTGGATAGTAAACCGGACCATAGCCGATCTTCCCGTCTTCATAGCCCCACTCAAGACCACTCCGTTGCATTAGAAGCCCGAAACTCTCCTGCCCAGGGAGGCCAAGCTGTGAGCTAGTGCCGACAAGGTTGGTACTAGCGTCGTAGTCCTGCCTGTACATTTCCAGAATCTGATAGGCTTGCTGCAGGCTACTGACGAGTGCCCGTTCCTTCGCAGAGACTTTGGCAGTACGCAAGACTGGGAAGCTCAGCGCCGTCAGGACACACACAATTGCGATCACCACAATTAGCTCGGTTAATGTAAAGCCTCTACAACGCGTCGAATCCATTTTGTTCATCAACCTTCATTTCTCCCGACTCAGCCATCGCGACACGCTTGTTGTCGTCCAGTAGATAACGACGAGGGTAGACCGTCGCGTTCAACCGCCTTTGAAGCGAGCCGTTTTCATCTAAGAAGACCTCGTGTGCGTTGTGCTTTCTCAGCAACGCCGCACTTGCTGCATCACTTGTAATAATCACGTTAAGCCGGCCGCGTGAATCAAACATAGGCAATGTCTCGACTCGTAGCTTCATGCAATGACCACAATCCCCAAGACACACGAGGACTACTGCTGCGTGATCTGCCCGCTTTAGCCTCTTGAGCATGGGAGCGACGTCAAAACCCTGACCGTCAGTAGTGCTACCCAATTCCACATAAGGAAGTCCCGAAGAACCCTGACTTGAATTCAGAAATGTATTTGCCGTCATGGCGATAAAGGTTCCTGCCGCAAGTAGGCTGAGACACCAAAAAAGCCGATTTACTGAGAATGCTTGTCCGATCCAAGACACATAACCATCTTAAGATAAGTCCAGCAGAAAGGCTCCAACCTTTGTTGCGGGGGGGGGGGGGGGGGGGGGCGTATTTCTATGATTATAGCAAAAATATATAATTGCAAACGAGAGGACACAAACAGGAAGGTTTTT
>JBBQWO010000004.1:0-147666 GCA_038210535.1 Fimbriimonadales bacterium
GACTGGCAATTCCACCTCTACTGCATCGCCTACAACCTGAGGCGGATGTCACGAGCTGCCTGAAAGCCGGCAAGAAGAGCCAAAAGGCCCTTCGCCGAAGCTTCTGGCTCGCAAAACTGGCCCTGCGGACCAATCCGCACCCCTAACGGGGCGAGGATCCAGCACTCCAACAGGCCCAAAAACACGCTATGATTCGACCGAGACTGATGTCAGGCAAGCATCGCAGTCTTGGTCAACAGCTTCCTAGAGGCGCTTCTCGACTGTTGTGATGAGAACCAGAGGCTTCAATGCAGATGCCCTGGCAAGTTCTTTAAGGCTGGGCCCTACTGAACAACCGGTGCAACTGATTGCGATTACAGTCATCGGAGCAACCGGGAATTTAGCGCCCTGAGCATCCAGAGGCGGTAAGTCCATCTTCTGACCGACCAGCTGATGATTCCAGGTAGTTGTTGAGGATGTTGGCGCTTGGAGGTTTGGCGATGCAGAAGGTGGTGTTTGACTCATGCATGCGACTGTATAAAACGCAAGAAACCGCAACCGAGCGTTACCCATGGTGCAGGACAAGCCCAGGACTTGGAGAACATGAGTACATCCTAGCGAAACTTGAGGGGATAGATGTTAAATGCAATTGCTCTTATGAGCGCAATAAACATCCTGCTGGCGAAAATCGAATCTCAGTTAGTACGCTTGTGTAAGATCCCGTCGTTAAGCCGAGTGCCTCTTCTGGCATTTGAGCGGACATGGCGCTCGCGGCTTTCTCCGCTCTGCAGGTATGGCGATTTCCTTTCGACCGGTGAGATACTGCGCCGTCTCGCATCCCGACGCGAGAAAGTCCTTCACATTCCCCTGCGCCACGACCTCGCCGCCGTGCTCGCCGGCACCGGGGCCGAGTTCTAGGAGCCAGTCGGCGGCTAGCATCGTCTCTTCGTCGTGCTCTACGACGAGGACGGTGTTTCCTAGGTCACGTAAACGAACGAGGGTCTCGATCAGCTTACGGTTGTCGCGCTGGTGAAGGCCGATGGAAGGCTCATCTAATATATAAAGACAACCCATTAAACCTGAACCTATCTGGGTAGCAAGTCGGATGCGCTGGGCTTCTCCGCCCGCTAACGTTCGGGCGTTTCGATCAAGCGTGAGGTAGCTGAGGCCCACGTCCATGAGGAACCGTAGTCGTTCCAGGACTTCTTTGACGGCTCGGTCACCGATTGCCAGTTGACGTTTCGTGAGCTTGGATGTGAGGGTTTCGAAAAAGGCCAGGGAATCTTCGATTGACATCTTCGTGACATCTGACATGTCTCGATCGCCAACTTTGACGCTCAGGGCTTCGGGCTTGAGCCGCTTGCCGTGACAAATCGGGCAAGGTTTTGTAGCCATATATTGCTGGAGATCTCCCTTCACCCATTCGCTTTCCGTTTGGTCATACCGCTTGCGGAGAGCCGCCAGTACCCCGTCCCATTTGGACTGAAAAGTCCGCTGGCCCCGGCTGTACTTCATGATCACCGTGATCGGATTGGGCAGACCTTTCCAAACCGCTTCCATCTTCTCGGCGGGAATATCCTTGACCGCGAGGGAAGCGTCGAAGCCCTGGGATTTGCCCACCGCGTCCAGCATTTCCGGCCACCATTCCTTCACCTCCCCCGACTTGTACATAAACGGCAGAATCGCTCCGTTCCTCAAAGGCTTGGAGGGGTCGGGGCATACGAGGTCAGGATCGAATTCGGTTTTGGTCCCCAGGCCCGCGCAATCGGGGCAGGCCCCGTAAGGAGAGTTGAAGGAGAACAGACGAGGCTCCAACTCAGGGAGCGTGTAGCCGCAGACGGCGCAAGCGTAAGCTTCCGAGAACAAGAGATCGTGGGTCATGCCTTCCCCTCGGTCCTCCCCCGGTCCCTGTTGCTCGATCATGCTCATGACCATCTCCGGGAGTTGGGTGTCTTTGGGTGCTTGGATCGAAAGCGTCACCAGACCCGTCCCCATCTTGAGGGCGGCCTCGATGGAGTCGGCCAACCGCCGCTCGATCCCTTCCTTCACCACGATCCGGTCGACCACGACTTCGATCGTGTGCTGCTTGTAGCGGTCCATCGGGATCTCATCGGTGACCTCGTACATCTCGCCATCCACGCGCACGCGCACATAGCCTGCTTTGTTTATGTCTTGGAGCACAGACTTGTACTCACCCTTACGTCCACGGATAACCGGGGCCAATATCTGGAGCCGCGTTCCTTCGGGAAGGCTTCTTGCCACGTCCACGATTTGGTCGGTAGACTGGCGCTCGATTCTGCCGTGCCCGTTAATGCAGTAGGGAACCCCAACTCGGGCAAAAAGGATTCGCAGGTAGTCGTATATTTCCGTGACGGTGCCCACGGTAGAACGCGGATTCTTGGATGAGCTCTTCTGGTCGATCGACACGGCAGGCGAAAGGCCGTCGATGTGATCCACATCCGGCTTGTCCATCTGACCCAAAAACTGCCGCGCATAAGCACTCAGGCTTTCGACGTAGCGGCGCTGCCCCTCCGCGTAGATCGTGTCGAACGCCAGCGAAGACTTGCCTGACCCCGACAACCCCGTGATCACCACCAGCTTGTCGCGAGGAATCTCCACCGTGATGTTCTTCAGGTTGTTTTCGCGTGCGCCGACGACAACGATCTTGTCCTGCATTCCGCAGATTTTACCAGGATAGTAGACGGAAGACTACTGGGTTGGTGGCTTTTTGGGGCATCCTGCGTCTTGGATCTCACCCTCGAGTTTACGCGGGAAGCCCCCTCACCCTGCCCTCTCCCGCGTGGGGAGAAGGTTCCCGGAGGGGCATTTCACATACCTCTCCCCTCGCGGGAGAGGTCGGAGATGGTTTGTGCGAGGGACAAGATGCTTTCTTCCGCGAGGGGAGGGGGGAAATTTGCTTTGCCTCCGCCTGTCCCCCCTCGGGGCATATACTGGAGCGGAGGAACTATGAATAACATTGCCCCTACCAAAGAAGCCTCGAAGCTGATTGAGCTTACGGCCAGCGTCAACAAGACCTACTTGACGGATCTCTCGCATATCCCCGCCGACAAACTGGGCGCGAGTCCGGGGGGTGTGGCTAGGAGTCCGCTTAACTTCACGGCCGAGTGCATTGGCTTTAATCTCATGCTGGTCGATATTCTTAGCGGCAAGGGTGCACAGATGCCCGAGGCGGAGGCGATTGCGGCGTTTTACAGCTCAATCGATACGTTCGAGAAGGCGAAGGAAGGGCTCGAATCAAGCGTAGAGAAACTTAATGCGCGTTTGTCGGAGATGAGTGCGGAAGAGTGTGACGAGCAGGTGAGCGCGCCTTGGGGCGAGCCGATGAGCAAGCTGGCTCTTGCAAGCATGGCGGCGCATCACATGAACTATCATGACGGTCAGTTGAACTACATTCAGGCGCTGTACGGCGACGCTGAGCATCACTGGACGGACTAGCTTCGCAAGATTTCTAGAGCCAAGGTAGCGGTTCTAAAAATAGCATCTGGCGGGCCCAGCAACTCGTCCAACTCGTCAAAGGCGGCGAGTTGCTGGGCCCGAGCGGTTGAATCTTCCATCAAGTCCTCCAGCTCTTGCCTTAAGTTCTTGGGTGTCGCTTCACTTTGGATCAGTTCTGGCACGACGGTCCGATCAAACAGAATGTTCGGCAGCGCCACATACTTCGGACGCCTGATTCTGAGCAGCTTGACTTCGACTTCCATGCCCTTTGAGAGCCGGTACACCACGACCATCGGGCACCGGCAGAGCGCTGCTTCCAGGGTGGCGGTCCCGCTGCAAACGATCGCCGCATGAGCGCGGCTCAAGACCTCCGCAGATTTGCCCGAAGCATAACTGTCTCCCGAGCGGCCGCTTAGGTGTTCCCACTTCTCTTGAAACGCAGAAGCGTCGACGGAGGGAGCTAGAGCGAACTCTGCTTTCGGGGTGCCTTGAAGCTTGAGAAACGTTTCCGCGATGAGTGGCAGGTTCTCTTCGATCTCGTGATGGCGGCTTCCTGGCAGGACTGCGATGAGATCTTGATGACGTCGATTATCTTCGGGGAGCCGGATGAGCTGTTTGATTGGGTGTCCGAACCAGTAGGCATTCGCGCCCATTTTGCTCAGAATCTCCGCCGACCATTGGAAGGGCGTGACCACGGCGTCGGTCACGGTAGGCAAATCTTTACCTTGTCGGTCGCGACGCCATGAGCCGGGCGGAACGAAGTACATCACCTTCCAGCCCAGCCGCTTGGCGTGCCGCGCCAGACGAATGTTCATGTAGCCAAAGTCGATGGGGATGAACAAGCTTGGAAGCCCTGCATGCTTCGAGCGAGAGGCGGTTAGAGCTCTCTTTGCTTGAAAATATCCCAGGGTCAATTCTGGAAGTCGAAGCAGAACTTGGAAGATGCTGATAACCCCCCATGTGGAGCTGTCCTGGTGGAGTTGGACTCCGGCGGCCCTCATTTTCGCGCCACCGATTCCCTCGAATTCCAGCTCGCTGGCTTGCTCGCGGAGTTCGTTAACGAGCGCGGCACCGTAGGCGTCGCCCGACGCCTCGCCGGCGCAAAGAAACACCCGCATTTAGACGCCGGACCAGCGGGTGCGTAGATGGTCGCGCGTCCAGAGGCACACATCCCAGAGGTCAGCAGAGGGGCGTCCCGTGGTGGGGTCCGTCCACATATAGTTCGGGGGGCCGAATTCGGGGTCGACGCGCAGCACTGCTTCGCCGCGGGCCTCATGGGCCGCTTTGATCTGGTCCCACCACTCATCGAACTGCTCGAGCTGGCGCGACCACGCGGGTACGCGCGGATCGGGCACTTGCGGTCCTTCCTCGTGTCCCACGCGCGCGTGAATTAAAGAAGTCCGTTCGATTGCGGCTGCCACTTGGTCCGTTTGATCGCGGAGCATGGACTCGCATACGCATGTCCAATGACTAAAATCGGCCGTCAATCTCAACGAAGGAAACTGCTTTAGATAGGCAGCGGTTGATCTCGGTTCGGAAAGGAGACGACCTCGGTGGGTCTCGAACGTGACGGTCAGCCCAGAATCGTGCACCGCTTCGAGCGCCCTTTCAAAGAAAGCGCAGCCCTCGTCGAACGTCCACCAGTCCTTTCCGGCATGAACGTTGACCACTTCTGCGCCGACAGCTCCCGCACGGTCTAAATTCGCGCGAAGGCTATCGACATCCTCCTCGAATAGCATCGCGATCTCGCGTCCGCGAACGCCGAGCTCCCATGCCTCCTCGACCTTTGCGAGGGGTGCCTCGAAGCCGTCATAGCCGGAAGCCGCAATCTTCTCGAGGGCGTCTCCCAATGGCATGTCTTCCATGCCCCAAAGAGATTTGTAGAACGCAATTTCCATGGCGTTACTTGGCAGGGTCTTTCACGAAGTCGATCTTCATCTGGCCTCCGGCGATATCAATGGAGCCCTTCTTGTTGTCCTCGGTAACGACCATGGTCATTCCTTCGAGCGTCTGCTTGACGGCACCGGCGGTTGCTGCTGCGGCGGGGTTCTTCTTCACGAGCTCATCGATTTCTTTGATGGCTTCAGCCTTAGTTTTGCCGCCGAAGGTGTCGGGTTTGAGGGAGATGTTGCTTCCTTCAAGGCTCCACTTTCCGATGGTCTGACTTCCGACGGCACCGAGGGCGAATGTTTTATCTTCTTTGAGATCTAGGCTTGCGCCGCTCTGAGACGCCTTCCAAGTGCCCACGAGCTGCGATTCGCGGCTGCCTTTGCAACCTCCGACGAACAGTGCTGCGATGATGACTGCGAAAATGAAAAGCGGCTTCACGTGCCAAGTATAGGCGTTTTGCCGTCGAATACCTTGATTCATATGTTTGTTACGCTAACCGCCCTTCTTGCGTTGAGCTTTGCGCCGACGATCTGCATCGATCCCGGGCATCCTTCGGAGGTCGGGCGCGGCACTCGGGGCAAGCATGTTTCGGAAATGCAGGTGGTTTGGGAGACGGCTGTTTCCTTGAAGGACCGCTTGGAGCAGAAGGGCTATCGGGTGGTTTTGACCAAGTCGAAGCTTGAACAGAAGGTTGTCAACAAGGACAGGGCGATTGTTGCGAACAAGAGCCTCGCCGCCTTGATGGTGCGGTTGCATTGCGACGCGGCGTCTGGTTCGGGGTTCACGGTTTATTATCCGACTCAGCAGGGAACCTCGAACGGGATTCGCGGACCTTCGAAGGAGGTGCTTGCTCGCTCTAACATCCTGGCTCGGAAGTTTCATAGCGCGATGGCGGTTGCACTCCAGGGAAAGCTGAAGGATAACGGGATGAAGTCGGACCTTAAGACGCATATCGGCGGCAAGCAGGGGGCGTTGACGGGGTCGATCTATTCGAAGGTGCCGGTGCTTCTAGTTGAGATGGTGGTCCTGACGAATTCGAAGGATGAAGCCTTTATCCGTTCCAAGAAGGGGAAAGAGGCGATGGTGGGGGCACTCTTGCGAGGGATCTTGGCGGCCACTAACCCGTGAAGGCTGAAAAGATTACGTAGTCGGCGTCGGGAGTGCGCAGTAACTCCAACTCGTAGAAGGAGGCTTTCGCGTCCCACTTTCGCCGGTAGAAGTCAGTTGCGGAGGGTGCGTTCGGCCACACCTCCTTGAAGGGAGCAAGGCTCAAAGAGTCCGGCGACTCTCGTTCCATCGCGGGAAAGCTGAGGCGTTTAGGAGCTGCGAGCCAGATTTTCACAGACGAGTCGAGCCAGTCTTCACGAGTGATTCGATAGATGTAGGCTTGGCGGGGCATTCTGATCCCGGCGGCTTTCTCAATCTCTTCCAGTGCCTTTGCATGTTCTGTCGGGAGCGCGCCTACCTCGACCGGAGCGTCAGGGTGGTAGGTGCTTGAGAGGGAGTTTTCGAATAGCATTCCCAGTACGACGGGAATGGAGGCGCAGAAGGCGATTCCTAGGAGCGCGGTTGCGGAAAGCCAGATCATTGCCTTTCGTGAGTTCTTGGTCTGGGCCATGTGTTCACTATAGCGAGGTCTTTGAAAGGTAGTCTTCGAGTGTGACTGCCGATCGAATTCGTGAGCTTCTGGGAGCCGAGGCTGACTCGCTTCTTAACCACCAGTCGAAGACCATCAACAAGGATCTTCTGCACTTGCCAGGGCCTGATTATTTGGACCGGGTCTTTATGCAGACAGACCGGAGCTCGCAGGTGCTGCGATCGATGGATGCGCTGTTTAATCACGGACGCCTGAAGGGGACCGGATTTCTCAGCATTCTTCCGGTGGATCAGGGTATCGAGCACAGCGCGGGGGCGAGCTTTGCCAAAAATCCGGCTTACTTCGACCCTCAGAATATCATCGAGCTCGCCATCGAGGGGGGCTGCAACGCCGTTGCCTCGACCCTCGGAGTTTTGGGATCTTGCAGCCGCAAGTACGCCCATAAGATTCCGTTCATTGTCAAAGTCAATCACAACGAGCTGTTGACGTATCCGAACAAGTTTGACCAGGTGATGTTCGGGTCTGTAGATCAGGCTTGGAATATGGGTGCGGCAGCGATCGGCGCGACGATCTATTTTGGAAGCGATGAGAGCACCCGTCAGATCATGGAGGTTTCCGAAGCGTTTTCCAGGGCCCACGAGCTAGGCCTCGCCACTATTCTTTGGTGCTATCTCCGCAGCCCTTCGTTTAAGCAGCAGGACAAGGACTATCACGTGGCGGCAGACCTCACGGGTCAAGCCAACCACCTCGGCGTCACGATCGAGGCGGACATCATCAAGCAGAAACTGCCGGAGAATAACGGGGGTTACAAGGCGCTCAAGGGAGAGGCGGGCGACTATGGCAAGACCGATGATCGGGTTTACACTGAATTGACAAGCGAAAGCCTGATCGACCTCACTCGCTATCAGATTGCCAACTGCTATATGGGGCGAATCGGGCTCATCAATAGCGGCGGGGCTTCGGGCAAGAATGATATGGCGGAGGCTGTTCGGACGGCGGTGATCAACAAACGAGCCGGCGGGATGGGCCTCATTTCGGGTCGCAAGGCCTTCCAGCGGCCGGTTGCGGAAGGCGTTGAGCTTTTGCAGGCGATCCAAGACGTTTATCTGAACGACGAAATAACGGTCGCTTAGGGAAGCGATTTCGATTAGGTTGACAAAGAGAGGAATTGAAGCTTGTAAGTCGTGGCACAACGCGACAAGCAAATATTCCCCTTTCCGACTCTTGACCTAGATTTTACGCAGATCGAAACGTTTCTCAACCTTTGCAGAGCCGCTAAGGTGCGGTATGGACTTGGCGCGAAACCGCCCTTTCAAAAGGCGGTTCCGGGACGGGATTACACAAAGATCGATTGCAGCGGGTTCGTCCGGGAGGCACTTCGGCGAGCAAGCGTGACACCGCTCGGCTTTCCGGACGGATCGGTGAGGCAGCGGGAGTGGATCGTGTCGAAGGGGTTTAAGAGGAGTTCCGTCGAGGCGGCTAGGCTTCACGATGATGCGATTCGAATCGCTTTTCTCAGGCCGCAGGATAGCGCGTCGAAGGTGGGACACGTCGTGCTCGTGCGCAATGGCTTGACGTACGAGTCTCATGGAGGGGTTGGGCCCAACTCGCGAGGCTGGTTTGGCACTGGCTGGCAGGCTCACGCCCTGGTCTATGTGCTGACGGCCCCAAGATGAGGCATGCAAGCCTTTCCCCCACTCATTTCAACGGCTAGGAAATGAACATAAACTGATTCACTGTGCCCAAGAAAACATTTCTTTGCGCTTTGAACCTGCAAACGCCTGATGTAGCCATAATAGAGGAAACGGGAGGGCCTGCGAAAGCGTAGCCTAAGAGCAGAATCCCACCTCGGAGACGTTTTGAACAAACCCGCAAAGACATTACTGCTCCTCTTTATCGCCGGCTGCCTCGGAATCGCCCTTATGAGCGTTTTCAGCGGCCAAGCCGGTGTATTTGGACCTTCGCAGAAACCTGAAAAACTCACGACAGGAAAATTCCTGGAGTACGTCAAGAATAAGAGAGTCGCCACGGCCAGTTGGCAGGGCACTCAGATTCAAGGAAAGCTAAGTCCGGGTGAGAATAACGCCCCGTACGAAGCAACGGTGGGCCTCCCGACGGATCAAGGCGCAGCCGAAATTCAGACGATTTTGACGGATAACGGAGTCGACTGGACGCGTGAGAATCCGCCGTTCAGCAACGCGATCCTGGCAACGCTTTCAGTTATCGCGTTCCCTCTGATGATCATCGCGCTGATCTATTTCCTGGTCCTGCGCCCGGCGCAGATGGGAGGAAATCAGGCGATGAACTTTGGCCGGAGCAAGGCCAAGCGCGTCGGCGAGACGGGTCCAAAGATTACGTTCGACGACGTTGCGGGTATCGATGAAGCCAAACAAGAGCTTTCGGAGATCGTGGACTTTCTAAAGAACACCAAGAAGTATGCAGCGCTGGGCGCGAAGATCCCGAAGGGCATCCTCCTCACAGGCCCTCCCGGCGTTGGTAAGACGCATCTTGCGAGGGCGATCGCCGGAGAAGCGGGCGTACCCTTCTTCCACATCAGCGGTTCGGACTTCGTGGAGATGTTCGTGGGTGTCGGCGCGGCACGAGTTCGCGACTTGTTTGAGACGGCAAAGGCCCACCGTCCGTCGCTCATTTTTGTCGATGAAATCGATGCGGTCGGCAGGCAGCGAGGCGCGGGCCTGGGTGGCGGACATGACGAAAGGGAACAGACCCTTAACCAGTTGCTAGTCGAAATGGATGGCTTCGATCCGAACTCGGGCGTTATTCTGATTGCCGCCACGAACCGACCTGACGTTCTCGACCCGGCTTTGCTGCGTCCCGGACGTTTTGACCGGCAGATTGTAGTGGATGCCCCCGACGCGAACGGCCGTCACGCGATTCTTAAGATTCATGCCAAGGGCAAGCCGCTGGACGCTGACGTCGATCTCGACGTTCTCGCCAAGCGCACCCCCGGCTTCACCGGAGCCGACCTGGCCAACATGCTCAATGAGGGCGCGCTTTTGGCGGCGCGCCGTGGTCAGACGAAAGTGGACCAGAGCGACCTAGAAGAGGCGCTCGACCGGACGATGGCGGGTCCACAGCGCAAGAGCCGCATAATTGACGCTCGAGAGCGGGAGATTCTCGCATATCACGAAGCGGGCCATGCGGTAGTCGGCGAACTGTTGGAGCATGCAGACCCGGTTCATAAAGTCACGATCCTTCCGCGGGGCATGTCGCTCGGCTCGACGATGTATCTGCCTGAACAGGACAAGTATCTCTACAGCGAGCAGCATCTACTCGACATGATCTCGACTACGCTGGCGGGACGAGTCACCGAGGACATGGTTTTTGGTGAGATCTTCACCGGCGCAAGCAACGACTTGGAGAGAGTGACCAAGTTGGCTCGGGCGATGGTTTGCGAGTACGGCATGAGCGCGAAGCTCGGCACCCTGGCTTTGGGGCGTCGCGAGCGTAATCCGTTCTTGGGCCGTGACTATTCCGATGAGCGGAACTATTCGGAAGAGATCGCACGTCTGATCGACGAAGAAGTGCGGGCGATCGTGGACCGCTGCTTCCAGCGCGCTCAGGATCTTCTGACCACCCATCGGGAGAAACTGGATGCCGTGGTTAAGGCGCTTCTCGAGAGGGAGACGCTTAGCAGGGAAGACTTCCTGACCGTCATGGCGGGAGAGCAGTTGCCGCCAATCGTGATCGCCCCCGATCCTGAACCTCCGGCGGGAAAGCCTGAAGCGGTTGAGCCTGAAAAGCAGACGAAAAGCCAGATCGCCCCGCCCCGCTTAGAACCGGGCACGGTATAGACGACAAACATTGCGCAAGAGTTCAGTGCTCGAAAGAAAGAACCCTCTTTCGGGCACTTGTTCCTATCAGAGGCAGGTGCTATACTTCGACTAGGGCCGGTTCCTTTACACAATGGACAACGAGGAAACTTATCAGTTGGGCTTTCAGTTGCGATGCGACGGAAGATATCCGGAAGCCCGCATTGAACTCGAAAAAGTGCTGGCAGTTGACCCGGCGCATGTAGATGCGCGGCACCAAATTGGGCTCATTCAAGGCTTTGAGGGTGACTTCGATGGCTCGGTATTGACGCTTGAAAGCCTGTGCTCCGCGAATCCCGCCAATCTGAACTTACGCTATGATTTGGCGATGACTCAGATGATGCTGGGCATGTTCGACGAAGCCTGTGCAAATTTCCGCCACATTTTGGCGGTGAATCCAACTCACGAGAACGCTCTGCGTCAAGCAGCTTATTGCTAGGCCCCCGAACGGTGCTCAGCTATTCTTCCGCACTCGAACTCGGTCGATCGTCACGGCGAGCACAATGATCACGCCGGTCACGATCTCCTGGACGTAGGTCGCCAGGCCCATCTGGCTGCTCCCCGCCCTGATCGTCGCCATGATAAACGCTCCGATCAGCGACCCCAAGATCGACCCCTGACCGCCGGCAAGGCTTGCCCCGCCGATCACAACCGCCGCGATCACGTCCAATTCTAATCCCACCGCCACCGTAGGATCGCCAACCGTGAGCCGGGCAAACTGCATGAGCCCCGCCAGCGCCGCAAAGAATCCCATCAGCACAAAGACCACGAGCCGAACGCGCTCGACAGGAACGCCGCAAAGCCGAGCCGCATTCTCGTTCGAGCCCACCGCCACCACATGCCGTCCAAATCGGGTGGAACTAAGCAACCAAGCCATCAAAGCCGAGAATAGGGCCATCAACCAAACGCCCGGGGGCACGATCATCCAGCGCCGCTCATCGGGCAAGGTAGACAAAAGACTGGGAAGCCAGGTAGCAGGCGCATCGATCTTCTGCTCGTCACCGATCCACTTCGCGATCCCGCGAAAGATGAGCAACGATCCGAGCGTCACGATAAATGGCCCGACCTTAAGCCGCGTGATCAAGGTGCCATTAAGCAAGCCGCAAAGGGCTCCCGCACCGAGCCCGGCCAACAGAGACACCCAAGGGCCATGCCCCTCGCGTAAAAACCAAGCGATCACGATCGTGACGAGCGCCACAATCGACCCAACCGATAAATCTATCGCCCCGCTGATGATCACCAGCGTCATGCCCAACGCAGCCATCGCCACAATCGTGCTCTGACGGGCGAGGAGCTCCAGATTGCGCAAGGACCCAAACGCCGGCAACCTCCACCAGAAGAAGCCGAAGATGAGCAGCCAAGCGGCCACAAGGCCAATCAGATTACTGAGCTTCGAAATCTTCAGGAGACGCTCCAAGTCATTTGCTTCACGGGCACAGGTTATCAGGTTCTGTGAATAATTCCGGGCTGGGGATACGGCACGAGCAGTCGGCCGCTGCCCCAGAGAGGCTCCAAAAATGATGGGCCCACAATCAGAATCTGCCACGCCAGGAGGCCCTGAGTGAGTCGGTTAGGCATGCCTCCAATTAGAACGAGTGCTGCGCCCAACGGATCGCCTCTCAGCGTAGGACCGTAGTCGGGCGGAGTGACCCTGAGCGCAAACAGGCACGCCACTAACAACACCGCTACCGTGGGCACTCCTGCGGAAGTTAGCGCGCATCGAATAGCATCTCGGAGCGACTCCTTGTAGACCCGTCCAAAAATGAACCAGATCATTGCCGGCCAGCCGTTAACCACGACAAGGGGTGCACCTGCGCTTTGGTCAGGCATTCAGCTAGTCACCTATGCTCCCGCGGCCTCACGCATGATCGATTCCTGACCGAGTTCACCCACTGGCACTGCATCGCCCAGCACTCCCTTGTGCATGACAGCGACTCTGTCGCACACACCAAGTAGCTCTGGAAGATAGCTGCTGACCATCAGGATCGCCTTACCTTGGAGAGCCAGCTCATTGATCAGTGCGTAAAGTTGGGCCTTGCTCCCGACATCGATTCCGCGAGTAGGCTCGTCCAGAAGTAGAACGTCAACGTCGTGATTGAGCAGACGGGCGAATGCGACCTTCTGCTGGTTGCCGCCGGACAACTCGCCGACTGCTTGCCCGGGCTCCCTGCACTTGATGCTCACCCTGTCGATGAGCGACGCACAAGCCTCTTCCTGCCGTTTTGCGGACACGATGGCATCCAGCTTTGTCAGCGTCAAATTATCGGAAATCGACATGTTTAGCGCGAGACCCTCGCTCTTTCGGTCCTCGCTCAGCATGCCTACGCCTTGACGCCACCTTTGATGCGGTTTGAATTGTCCATCCAGGGCAGCCACTTTGATCGATCCGCTTTTGATCGGATCAAGCCCGAAGATGCATCGAAGCAACTCAGTGCGACCGCTGCCGTTAAGCCCGGCGACCCCGACTACTTCACCGCGGCGCACCGTCAGATTCGAGCGCATGGGTTTGACCTTCCCGGCAATGTCGCTCAGGCTCAGTAACACCTCACCTGGGGTCCGCGCCGAGCGAGGGTATGCCGACTCCATCGAGCGGCCGACCATCAGGGTAATCATGTTGTCGATCGTGAGCTCCCCGGCGAGTTTGGTGGCAATATGCCTTCCGTCGCGAAGCACCGTCACTCGATCTGCGATCGCTTCAATCTCATCCAGGAAGTGAGAAATGTACACGATGGCATGGCCGCTGTCTCGAAGCGTCCGAATGACCTTGAACAAGTGCTCGACATCCGGTTTGGTCAGAGAGCTAGTGGGCTCGTCTAGGATGACCACGCGCGAGCCGACGGCGACGGCTCGCGCGATCTCCACGATCTGGCGGGACCCGATGGGCAGGAGCCCAAGTGCCTGATTCACATCAATATCTGAGCGTCCAAGAGTCGCGAGGGCACGTTTCGCTCGTTCGCGCATGGACGTTTTGTCTAGCAGACCGAAGGAAGCGTCTTCCATGCCGAGGAGGATGTTTTCGGCAACGCTTAGGTCGGGGCAGAGAGCGAGCTCTTGGTAAATCATTGCCACGCCCTTCGCACGCGCCTGCATGGGATTAGCGGGGCGGTAGGGCGAACCTTCCAGCTTCATTTCGCCTTCGTCAGCAGATACGGCTCCCGCCAAGATCCGCATCAGGGTGCTCTTTCCCGAGCCATTTTCTCCCACCAGCGCGTGAACCTCGCCGGGTTCGAGAAAGAGGTCGACGCCTTCGAGCGCGACGGTCGCACCAAAGTGCTTGCGAATGCCGCGCATCTCGAACAGGCTCATTGATCGGAGGTTATCACGAAAGCCCGCGGAGGCTGCCTCGATCGAACTTCTTGAGGGCGACAGGTGTCCTGGAGGGTCGAGCGGTGGATCCTCGCTCCAAGAACTGGCAATCAAACGTTTGTGACTCGGGCGTGCCGGTTGCCCGGCACAGCTTGAGCAACGCATCCAGCGCCGCCGCCGCCATTTCACGGTGAGGTATTCGAATTGTAGAGAGAGGCGGCTGAAAAGCTTGACTAATCGGCAGATCACCCATGCCGATGATGCTGATGTCCTTGGGGATGTCGAGGCCGGCCTCGCGGGAAGCTTTACCTATTCCAAATGCCACTTCGTCCGAACTTGCCAGGATTGCGGTTGGTCGGGAAGGCAGGCTCAGGAGGCGTTTTCCTGCCTGGTAACCGGCTTCGAGAGTGGTGGGCCCTTCTAGCAGCAGTTCCGGCACCCGTTCCAGCTCATTCGCCTCGCAAAAGCTTCGAAAGCCTTCGTATTGCTCCGCGCCCCTTTCTGTATCCAGCGGACTGAACACGCTGGCGAGTCGAGAGTGCCCGAGCGAGCTCAGATGGGCAAGCGCTTCGGCCAAGCCCTTTGCCATGGAACAGCGAATGCTGACTCCTGCTCCGCCTGCGGCCAGGTTCACAAAGGGGAACTCTTGCTCGGTCAGCATCTCGAGCACCACTGCGTCGGGGGCTTCTCCGAGAAAGGCTACGCCATCTATTCGGCCATCAAGCAGCGCGAAGGCAAGCGTCTCCGGCTGATCTGAATCGGGAAGATTCATGATCAGCAAATCTTCACCACGTGTGCGTGCTTCTTCGACTAAGGCTTGGAGGAGTTGGTGATCGGCAGTGGCTCGCACTCCCAGAGCACCCGATCGACCGGTGACTAGTGAGCGTGCAAGCCGGTTCGGCTTGTATCCCAGCTCGCGGGCGAGCGCAACGACGCGCTCGCGGACCTGCTCCGGGACTTGCCGCGGCCCTCCGTTCAGGGCATAGCTAACGGTGCTGGTGGAGATATTGAGTGCGCGCGCAATGTCCTTGATCGTAGCCACGGTCCGTTATAGCAGAAAACGTTTCTCAGTCTCTGATAAAAATGTACGTGGGGGACTCGCCGACTTGGCCTTGGAACCCCGTTCGGGGGGAATAATTGAGCGTGACCTTAGCGGCTCCGCTCGTGAGTGGCATCGTCTCGATGCGGCTAACTTGGCCCTTGTCGAGGTCGTGGGGGACCGTCGTCGTCTTGTTCGTGCCAGTCGGAGACCACGCCATGAGCACCCGATCGGTGGAGCCAGGTTTGGTGTACTGATAGACATATAGGTTCCCGGGCTTCTCTATGAGAGCCTTTGAGACCGATATCCGCCGAGGCTTTTCTGCATGTGCGCGAGGGCGTGGTAAGAGGGCTTGGGAGAGTAGTTCCGAGTCAATCCGGATGAGCCGTGAAGCTGCGGCGTGTCTTCGTCGTTGAACCAGAAGTCTAGCGCTTCCCCCTATCGCGGTTTGGCAGAGAGCTCAGGATTGCGGACGACGATACGGTAGCCCGTTGCATGGACCGGCAGGATCACTTGCTTCTCCCGTCGGACGCTTCGCCAATACATTGGCCAATAGCATCGATAGGCAGCAAGAGAGCACGTTTTCGTACCATCGTTACAATCCAGCTTCAGACGAACTCGAGGAGCCCAGAGATCCCAATAGGAGACGTGGATGATATCTGCCTCACGAACAGTCGCTGCGATTGGCAGTTCATACTCAGGGATACTTGCAATTCCGACGGCTGTCAACACCAACGCCAATGCGGCGATGATTTTCCATTTGCCCCGTACCGTCTTCCGGCCCTCGATGTCCGTCAAGTTCTTGCACCACCCCCAATTTTGACCGGCGCTAGTTTGGGAACAGTGCCAATCCCACCCATGGACTTGGGCCGCTTGCCTTTTCCGCCGCGATTGAGACTCGCGATGTCCCAACCCAGATCGAGGGGAATTGGCTGGTAGATGAGGATCCCGGTTAGGTCGTAGAAGAGCATCGTCGCGAAGGTGGCGCAGCTATTCGTTAGTAACTGAGAAAGGGGCATTTTATTAAGAGGTAGGCCCGATCGACATTCATTCGCGAGAAGACGGCGTAGGAGCGAATGATGTATTGCGCTTGCTGCTCGTCGGTCACGCCGACCCACTTGCTGAAGTCTCCGGTTGCCGGGGCGGGCTTGGTAGAGGAGTCGTAGCCGAACTCGGTGAGCCAGACCTTCTTGCCTGGCGCGTGCTTGTCCCTCCAGTCGATGATCTTTTGAACCTGCTTGAGGTAGCCAGTGGCGGGATCTTCCGGATGGGAGCGTCGCCAAGTGGGCCACTGTTCGAGGAAGGCGTAGGAGTGAACGTTAAGGATGTCGTACAACTTCTCCAGGCCCTTCAGAGTGTTGATGTCTCTTGAATACTTGTCCTCCTTTCCGTCGGCCACCGCGCAGGTGGCGATGAGCATCTTTGGATCGCCCTTGCGGATGCCCTTGGCCATGTTTTCGAACATCGATCGATAGCTCGTGTCGTCGAAATCCACCGGCTCGTTTCCGATCTCAACCGCTTCTAGCACGGGCTGCTTGCCGGAGGGCCCGAAGAAGTTGGAGAGGGATTCGCCGTAGCGGAAAGCTTGGGTCGGGATATCGGTCCACTTATCGTGCTTGATACTTTCGAACATCAACGACGCTTGGGTAAGGAAGCCCTGCTTCTTCCATTCGCCATAGAGCGACATCCAGTCCACGCCGTTTCTCGCTTTTGGAAATGTCGTGGCGGAGTTCGGATCATTGGCCAGGTCCCATTCGACGGGGTGGTAGTTTCGGATCAGCTTTGCGACCGGCTTGTAGAGGTCGGGTCGGAACTGAACGGTGTGGGTGTTGAGGCCGATAAAGTCACTCATCAGCGGCTTCTCCGCGGCGTTGATGGCAACAAGGGCGATTGAGAGCAGGATCATGGGGTTACCAGCGGTCGTGGACGTGCGAGCGAATCTGTAGGTCGTAGAGGCTTTGGAGTTGGCTGCGGAGTTCAGTTCCTAGGGGAGGAAGATCGGCGGCTGCACAGTTGGATTCAACCTGCTCGGAATTCTTTCCTCCGGGGATGGCGCAGGTCACTGCCTCGTGGTCGAGGATCCACCTTAGTGCGAGTTGGCCCATGCTCATTCCTTCGGGAATGAGGGGACGCAGCGCTTCGACCGCGCTAAGCCCTACGTCGTATGGCACCCCGGAAAACGTTTCTCCTCTATCAAAGGCAGCACCTTCTCTATTGAATGATCGGTGGTCATCGGGGTCGAAACTTGTGTGCTTCCGCAGCTTTCCGGTGAGCATTCCAGAGCTGAGGGGCAGGCGAGCCAGCACCCCGACTTTCCTGCGCGCTGCCTCAGCCAGGAACAGACCGGCGGGCCGCTGGCGGAAAAGGTTGAAAACGATTTGGACGGACTGGCAGCCTAGATATTCCATTGCTTTTAGTCCTTCCTCAGCCTTCTCGACGCTGACTCCCCAGTGCTTGATTTTGCCGGTGGCGACCATTTGCTCCAGCGCGTCAAAGGTCTCGGGCTGATAGAACACCGCGTTCGGGGGACAGTGGAGTTGAACGAGATCGAGGGTATCTGTCCCGAGATTCTCACGCGAGCGATCCACGAATACGTTCAGGTTCTGAGCGGTGTAGCCTGCGGCGGCATGCGGGTCGAGCCTTCTGCCCGTTTTCGTGGCGACGTAGAGCGTCTCGCTCCGGTCCGACCTCAGTTGGCGAATCAGGCGCTCGGACCTTCCGTCGCCGTAAACGTCGGAAGTGTCGATGAAATTGACACCGAGATCCACTGCCCGGTGCATGGCGGCAAGCGACTCCTGGTCGTCGACCGGGCCCCAGGTTCCTCCGATCGCCCACGCGCCGAAGGAGACCGTGGAGACCTCCCAACCGGTCTGGCCAAGCATTCGATAAGTCATTCTGCTGGAGGCTACCCGTGCCTCTGATTCTTGGACGCAGCGGCGGGTTTGGGGCTTCCCCCGGTAATCTTAGACAAAGCGGGCCGACCACCCGAAAGGAGACGTTTAAGAAATGGGAATTCCGTATGTGATTGAGCAAACTGCGCGAGGTGAGCGAAGCTACGACCTTTGGTCGCGCCTCCTCAAAGATCGCATCGTCTTTTTGGGAACGCCGGTGGACGACTACGTGGCCAACTTGCTCGTTGCTCAGTTCCTTTTTCTAGAGAAGGAAGACCCCGACAAGGACATCGATTTTTACATCAACTCGCCCGGTGGATCGGTGAGCGCGGGGCTGGCGATCTATGACTGCATGCAGATTATTAAGCCCAACGTGGCAACGATCTGCGTCGGTCAGGCAGCTTCAATGGGAGCGGTCCTCTTGGCCGGTGGAGCGGCGGGCAAGCGGCACGCGCTGAAGCACGCTCGCGTGATGATCCACCAGGTCAGCGCAGGGTTTCAAGGCACGACCGCCGATATCAATGTTCAGGCGGCGGAAGTTAACCGCTATATGGACACGCTTATGAATATTCTTGCTCAGCACTCCGGAAAAGATGCTGAAAAGGTGCGCAAAGACTGCGACCGTGACTACTTTATGTCGTCGGAAGAGGCCGAAGCCTACGGAATTATTGATAAAGTCTTAGAAAACGGCGTACGCTAGATAGCAGAATGGCGGGGAAGACTTTAGAGCGGCGCGACCAGTGCTGCCTGTGCGGAAAGACGAAGGAGCAAGTAAAGAAGCTCATTGTCGGACTTCACGGAGCAGTCTGCTCGGACTGCGTCGACCTCTGCAACGATATCCTTCACACCGAGGGCGAGAAGCCACTGGATTCTCCGCTACGGGGCCAGCCGCTCACGTTTAATTCGGGACGTGCCCGGGTTCCAAAGCCGAAAGAGATCGTCGAGTTTCTCGACAACTACGTGATCGGTCAGAGTCAGGCCAAGCGTGCGCTTTCGGTAGCCGTTTACAACCACTATAAGAGAGTTGCGGAACCGGTTTCCGACGGGGTCGAGCTTCAAAAGAGCAACATCCTCATGGTCGGGCCCACTGGCTCGGGCAAGACTTTGCTTGCTCAGACGCTGGCGAAGATGCTCAACGTGCCTTTTGCAATCACCGACGCGACGTCCCTCACGGAGGCAGGCTACGTGGGCGAGGACGTTGAAAACATCCTTCTTCGGCTCTATCAGTCTGCCGAGCAGATCAATCCGAAAGACGCTAAGGAGGCCTGCGAGCGGGGAATCATCTATGTGGATGAGATCGACAAGATTGCGCGCAAGAGCGATAATCCCTCGATTACGCGCGATGTGAGTGGCGAAGGCGTCCAGCAGGCGCTGCTTAAGATTCTCGAGGGGACGACTGCGAACGTTCCTCCTCAGGGGGGGCGGAAGCACCCTCAGCAGGAGTATCTGCAGATCGATACAACGCATATTCTCTTTATCTGCTCCGGCGCTTTTGAAGGGATCGAGGACATGATCCGCCGGCGGATGAAAGAGCAGCTCATCGGCTTTCGTTCTAATCCCGAGACAAAGAGTGAGCGCAAGACGGACGTTCTCAAGCATCTGTTGCCGGAGGATTTGCTGCGTTATGGCCTCATTCCCGAGTTCATCGGACGCCTTCCGGTGCTGGCGACGCTTGATGCGCTGGATGAGGACGCGCTCGTTAAGATTCTTTCGGAGCCGAGGAACGCAATCTTGCGCCAGTACGCGAAGATCTTTGAAATGGACGGGGTGGAGTTCGTAGTGGATCAGGGTGCAGCACGGGAAATAGCTCAAGAAGCCCTGAAGCGCAAGATCGGCGCCCGGGCTCTTCGCGCGATTCTTGAGGAAGTCATGCTGGACGTCATGTTTGAAGTGCCTAGCGATCCCGACGTGCGACAAGTCATTCTTCCCAGGGGGATCTTTTCCAGCAACGTTCCGCCGATTCTTGTTCGCGAGGATCCGCTGGCGGGGCTATCCGACGATCTTGAGATTCTCAAGGCGAGCTGAGAAACGTTTCTCAATTCGGTAAGGCGAAAAAAGTCGTTTTATCCCCTTGCAAAGTTAAGGATAAGACCGGTTACAATTGCATCGATTGCGCGGGAGACGCAGGGGGTGCACACGGGTTTTTCGTCAAAACCCTCTGTACATACCTCCATCTTCCACGTACAATGCGGGACACCTGCAACGGTTCTGTTATCGGCTGGAAAGCAACATGCGAATACGCGCCAAATTACTTGTAACGATCTTGGGTGCGTTTGCTGCCGCCTTTGCTTCGGCACAAATCCCGGACACTGCCACCTCGCTCGAAACAGGGGCGGCGGCGGACGGGGCTGGCGGTGCCTTTCATGTCACGAATGCGGATACGCAGTCAGGCTATTGGAATCCGGCTGGGCTGGGCTATGTGAATACCAGGCAGGTGGGGATCACCTATCGCCATTCGGCGGCCTCGCGAACTCGGGTGAGCGGAACCTATCAGGCGCAAACTAGGGAGACCGAAGCGGAGTCCGGTGCGGGTGAAATCGGGCATATCGGGGTGACGATCCCCGCTTCAGATATCAAGAAGGGAGCCGAAGGAACCGTTGGAGTGTCCTTCACGCGAGGCGGCCAAGTCGACGATGTCGGAATTGGACCTGTCGCGGGCTTGCCAGATGTGGGCGGGCCGGTTCGAAATTACGTTGAACGGCGCAAGCTGAAGGTTGACTTTGTGACTGTCGCCTACGGCAAAACCAACCGTTCTCAGAATCTATCGGTCGGTGCAGGCGTGGTTATTGCGCAGGCGAAGGTTGCTTATTCCGAGGCGGGGACCGCCATTCCGGGGTCTTGGGCACCCACGTCGGTGAGTTCAAACGGGACCGGGGTCGGCGTGATCGTCGGTGCTCAATACGTGCCACCGAAGTCTCTGAACACCAGCTTTGGCATCAGCTATCGCAGCGAGATTAATTTGCGGGGCAATTCGAGCACTTCGAACTTGTACGATAAGGTGCCTTCGAGGCTGGTCATTGGTGCTGCATCGCGGCGAGATGGGCTTCGCCGAGGCAAAGATTTTCTCGTGTACGGCGCACAGTTCGAGCGCTATGGACCGGGTACTCGAAGCGCGAAGGTCGATCGCCGGGCTCAGACTGGCTTTGGAATTGGCGTGGAGTATCACTATTCGCTTGGTTCCGCCGATCTGCCCATCCGGCTGGGATATCGCAGCATTGAGTCCGGCGGGAACGATTTTGGGAGTCGCAACGCCCTAACCTACGGCATCGGATATCAGCCCAACAACAAGGCGTACAGCGTCGACTTGAGCTTCTCCCGCTCGGGCGGCAAGACAAGTTTCGGACTCGGGGCTACGTTCAGGTTCAAATAACATGGGATCGTTGCGCGCTTGTTTTGTGGCCCTCTTCGTGCTTGGGGCTTTTTCGGCGTTTGGCCAAAACTGGCAATCATCCTACGAGCAGGGTCTTTTGGCAGCCCGACAGAGTCAGTGGACGAATGCTCGCGAGGCTTTTCTCCTCGCCAATAAGGCCCGACGCGGGGACATTGCGGTAGCTACGAATGTTCCTGGTCCTCCCACGGAGCGGCGACAGTGGCGCGAAGGCAGCGCGTATTCTCCCCGCTTTCTAGCCGCTTACGCTGCGTACCGGATGGGCTTAGAGACCTCCGACGAGGCGATGCGAAATTCGATTTTCACCTCGGCCGCCTCGGAACTGCAATCTCTGGTGAATGCCGGGCAAGCGGGTAACGAGACCTACTACTATCTCAATGTCCTTTACAGCCGCCTGGGAGACAACGAGAAGAAGAAGGCGCTCGATGTCAAATATCTGGCGACTCCGGCGTCAGGCAACTGGCGAGTGGACAACCAGATTCTGGCGCCTGAAGACATGGCGCTGATCCGTCCTGCGAATGGTGGCATGGGCCAGCCCGCGGGAATCGGCACTGGGTCCACCACGACCACCATTACCGCCGGATCACCCATTCCGACCACCCCGGGCTCGGTGGCAACGGTCGATACCAAGTTCGCGCTCATTATTGGAAACTCGGAAGGAGGCGGTCTGCCCTTTGCAGTGAATGACGCGAGAAGGGTGCGCGAGGCATTGCTCCTTCACGCGGGTTATCCGGAAGCGAATGTGGTCAAGCTCGAGAATGTGAGCGCCGAGCAGATGCTGACGGCCGCGACCGAACTCGGCGCCCGCATTCCCCAGGAGGCCACCGTCTTGATCTACTTCGCGGGACGAGGCACACATGTCGATGGTCGCGATTATTTGGCAGGCGCGGATAAGGGTGATGTGATCGACGGCATGCTGTTGAAGACGGAGCTCTTCCGGCCGTTTGTTTCTAAAGGGGCTCGTATCTTCTCTTACTTCGAGGCCGCCCGGCCCGTCGAGGAGGATCAGTTCTTTGGGAAGGAGATCCCTTCTGGAGGCGCGATTTCCCAGATGCAGGCCACGATGCCCGGCGGAATCGTCGGCCGGATGGTTCGTGATGGGGTTGAGACAGGCGTGTTTACGGAAGCATTCTGCCGAGTTTTGGCGGAAGTGCGGTCGAATCAGATTCCCGTGATGGAATTTGGATGGCAGGTGTTCTACAAGGTGCGTCGGGGTGATACGGGAACTACGGGCGGCGGGAGTCAGCAGACGCCGACTCTGCCGGTTCTTTCGAATCTAGCTGCAGATGCGCGGTTCTAGGCTTCCTGATTTCTCTGATTGATCCGCGCATTTCGGCTTAGCCCTTCCAGCCCAGTTCGTCTGAGCGCCGAGCCCCTGGTGAACTCATCCCATTGAGCCCATTGCATGTTAGAGAGGCGCTCCAAACTGGGCCACTCAGACCGAGTCAGAAAGTCAGGCTCTGAAGTAGATTGGGCGCGCAGCGGCTGATTGGGACGCGGCTGATTGAACGGGCAGACTTCCTGGCAGATGTCGCAGCCAAATGTCCAGGCACCCAGGCGCGCTTCAAGTTCCGGCTCGATGGGCCCTTTGTGCTCGATGGTGAGATAGCTAATGCAGGTGCGGGCGTCGATCTGCCATCGGCCGTCGCTATGAATGATCGCTCCGGTCGGGCAGGCTTCTATGCATCGCGTGCAGGTGCCGCAGCCTCCCTCCGCCGGCTGATCAGGCTCAAAGTGAACCGTAGTCAACAAGAGGCCCAAAAAGAACCAGCTGCCCCGCCTGGAGTTGATGAGCATTGTGTTCTTGCCGAACCACCCGAGCCCTGCCAAGTTTGCGAAGTCACGCTCCATGATGGGAGCCGAGTCCACGCATGCTCGGCAGGCACCTTCCTCATGCTCGAATTCGATCCAGGCGGCAAGTTGCTTCAGCTTGCCGCGAAGCACTTTGTGGTAATCGCGCCCCAGCGCGTACCTCGCGATTCTCGGTCCTCCGGGGCGGGTGGGTGGCTCTTGGTTGTAATTCAAGCCCACGGCAATGATGCTGCGTGCTCCGGGTAGCAGCAGTTGCGGATCGGCCTTGAGCGGCAGATGCTCGCGCAAATACTCCATGGAGCCGTGGTAGCCGTTATCGAGCCATCTCTGATATTCCTGGAGATGAGGCGGGGCTGCAGCAGGGCAGACGCCAACAAGCTCGAATCCCAGCGAAAGGGCTTTCTCCTTCACGCGCGCTGATTCGATCCGGCTCATGGTCAGCGATTCCATTGAACGATTATTGCCAAGTTCCTCTTGCTTTGAACGTGCTGGCCGTCTGAGCAGTCAGAACTGCGACGAGGCCCCTATGATGAAGTACGCGAAGAAGGAAGTGCGCGGCAAAACGGCCTTGCAAATGATTCCTTCGAGGGCGCCTATTTACCGGCCGCTTTTCGATTTCATGTCCCCTGAATATCGGTCTTCGATCATCAATCGGCTAAATTTTGGGCTGCAAAGATCGTTCTACAACATCGGTTCGGCATAGACTAGTTCAGCTATGCGCCAGGAGTCCCTCAAGTTTTTTCAGGAGATCGTCAATACGCCTTCGCCTTCCGGGCACGAGCAAGGGGCGGCCAAAGTTTTTCGCGCTTACGTTCAACCTTTTGTGGATGATCTGAGAACGGATATCCACGGAAATACCTACGCGATTCTCAATCCTGAGGCCGAAGCTCGCGTCATGCTGGCGGGCCATGTCGATGAGATTGGATTTATCATCCACTACATCAGCGATGAAGGGCTACTTTTTTTCAAAGGGGTCGGCGGTCACGACAGCTGCGTTCCGGTCGGGCAGCGGGTGTGGGTGCATGGCGTAGAGCGCGTTGCGGGCGTGATCGGACGCAAACCCATTCACTTGCTCGACGATGACGGTGAAGCGGGAAAACGGGCCCCGAAGATGCACGAGCTCTGGATTGACATTGGCACTAGCTCGCGGGCGGATGCGGTTAGGCTATGCCCATTAGGTTCACCAGTGACCTATCAGGATGATTTTCAGCTTTTACAAGACGGTCGCGCGGTTGCAAGGGGCTTTGACAACAAGATGGGAGCGTTTATCGTGGCGGAGGCCCTAAGATTGGTGTCTGAGAAGGGGTGTCCCAAAAGTGGGGTCGGAATCTATGGCGTGGCAACCGTGCAGGAAGAGATTGGCTTTCGGGGGGGCTACCACGGCGAGCTACAACATACACGCGCAAGCGGGGATCGCAGTGGATGTCAGCCATGCGACAGACTTTCCGGGCATCAATAAGGAAAAGCACGGCGAGCTTCTGCTTGGGAAAGGGCCGTCTATCACGCGGGGTGCTTTTGCCAGTTCGATCCTGTGCGACCTTCTTGAGGAACTTGCTGGCGAGGAGGAAATTTCGCTTCAAACGGAGGTGGCGGCAGACTGCACAGGCACCGACGCGACGCCTATGCAGGTAGCTCGGTCGGGTATGGCGGTCGGCATTCTGGGGGTGCCGTTGCGGTATATGCACACCCCCTGCGAAATGCTATGCCTCAAAGACGTGGAAGATGCGGCGCGGCTAATGGCCGCTTTTTGTCTTAGGATGACACCGGAAATCGATTTCACCCCGAGGTAGCGAGAAACGTTTCTCAGGCTATCGTCCGCTGATGATTGAAAAAAGGCTACGCACCTTCGTTCTCCACATCGGGCCGTCTCCCGAAGGCGAAACATCTTCTCGACACTGCAGGGCATATCTTGCGAGACCGGCGGCAGTCGCCATCCCTTGCTGCTTGCCGAGCTTCTTTCCAAAGTCCGGTTCGCTTACTCGGACTCGCAGGTGCTTGAGCTGGTCTTGGAACAGCTTGTCCGTATTGGGCAACTGGGCTCCGCCTCCGGTGAGGACCACACCGCCGGGAAGACTTGCGTAGAATCCGCTCTTCTCCACATGGTGCATCACCAATTTGCCAATCTCTCTCATACGGCTCTCGATGATTTCGCAAAGAACTTTACGCTGCATGGGGCGAAGGCTGGTTTGACTTTCTTGCATGACGTCCACTCTCTCGGTGTCGGGAATCACTCCCGCGTATGCCGATCCGTACGTGGTTTTCAGTCTTTCCGCCTCTTCGAGCGACGTTTTCAAGAGCTGGCTAATATCGCTTGAGACATAGTTGGACCCGGCGGGAATGACTGCGCTGTAAGCCAAAGAACCATTGGTAAACACTGAGACGCTGGTCGTGCCGCCACCAATATCGATCACCAGGGCTCCTAGCTCCATCTCCTCGGTCGTCAGGACGCCAATGCCCGACGCGAGTGGCGCAAGTACGAACTGCTCGACTTTTTTGCCGGCGTTTCTCACGGCCTTATCGAACGATTGAAGGGCCGAAACGTCGCCCGCAACGATGCAGGTGAAGACTTCCAACTTGCCTGCGGCCATTCCGATGGGCTTCTGAATATTGCGTTCCCCATCGACTCTGAACTCGCGGGGGATGACCTGAAGCTGCTCGCGATCGGTGCCCAAGTTCATCGACTGGCTGTGGTTGATTACTTCGAGGACGTCTTGGTTGGTGACTTGACGGCCCTTAGGAATCACAATCTTCAAGCCTTGCCCATTCATGCATTCGAACTGGGTGCCTCCGAATCCGACGACGAGGGACTCGATGGGGCGTCCCGTGTCTTTTTCGACCCTGCCAGTGACGAGTTCGATTGCCCGCGAAGCTTCCTGAGCGTCGACAAGAGCTCCCTTCTTCATCGCGGAGCAAGGCGTGGTCGCTACTGACTCGACCCTCAACTCTCCTTTCTCGTCAGCAGAAGCCGCGAGGCAGACGGCCTTTGTGCTTCCGAGGTCAAGTACGGTTACAAGCTCTTCATTCATGGGTTCTTTTCAGGCTGTGGAGGGGGCGCGGCCTGCTGGGCGGCTCGCTGCAACCGCTGACGCTCATTCATATCTTGCCACTTTGTCAGGGCAAATCGGCGAATGAGGCTGAGATTGGTGAAGATTCTTGCTCCCAGCACGAGCGCTACCGCGAGAAAGAGGTTGATGTAGATCTGATCTCCGAGCCAGGCCAGAAAAAATGCGATCAGCACGTTGGAGAAGAAGCCGGTGATGAAAACGTCGGTGCGAAACTTGCCCTCGAGCCCACCTCGGATGCCGCCGCAGACCGTATCCAATCCCGCGATGCAGGCGACGGCGAGATACTGCCCCGTGGCACCGGGAAAAGGGCCAACGGTTCCCCTCACCATAAGTGCTATGGCCGCGCCCAACAGGAGCGCCACAAGCGGAATCACGATGCTCACTGCTTCTTGGGCTCCTCGGGAACTTTGAGGAATCGGCTGCTCGTCTTGCCGACAAACGCGGGGAGCTCTTGATCTTTCACTTTCTCGATGTGTACCATCGACGATTCTTCCGTGCGAACGATCGACAGGATGCCACCGGCAAGGTTCATGCCTCCGTAGAGGGTGTCGGCATCGCCGATCGCGCGGATGACGACGGGTGGCGCAATCTTCACGTCATTGACGAGGATGGTGGGGCCTACGCAGCGAAAGCTCGTGGCACCCGCGACGCGGTGTCCATTGACCGAAATGGCCTCTGCGCCGGACGCGTAGAGCTCATTGACAACCTTCAGAACGTCGTCGTCATGCACGACCGTGTCGGGTAAGAAATTGCCATTGTTTGCGGCGAAATCGCTCTGAGCTTTCGGGCTGTCTCGAAGGGTTATGACTACCCCTGGGCCGGCAACCTTGGTCGTACCGGCAAAAACTTTCAACTCCTGAAGACTCTTGTTGAGAATGGACCCTTCTTCGCCGCGTTTGGCCAATCCGTTCTCCAACTCGGTTTTCTCAAGGCGAAGTTTGCTGACCTCGGCGGACAGTTGTTGAAAGGCTTCGATATCGACGGTCGCTTGGTTTACGCGCTCACGTTGGTCGGGGCCGAGCAAGGAAAAGCGGCTGCTGCGGTTATCTTTGGTGACCCACGCGAGTGAAATCATGAACCCAAGAACGAGGCACATGATGCTGACGGGCAGGACCCAGTTTTGACTATTAAAGCGCGAGGCAAATGGATTCATTGAGGGCGTTTCTCCTTCCGGGGGACGAAGGACGGATTGTTCGGAGCGGTTAAGACAAGGTCCTCGATTTCACTAAGTTCATCCGGATTGGCAACGAGTCGCTCGTGCAACACGGACAGCTTTTTGTCGAGGTCATCGAGGGACCCGAGAATAACGCGGCCGGAACTCATATTTAAGCACACCACACCGCCTTCTTCCACTTGAATCCTAATAACGCCGGAAACCCGCAATTTGAGCACATCCTTCGCTAGTTTCGCCATTGTTTGGGGTTGCCAGTTGCTTGAGAGGGTGAGAAGGGTGGGGGGGCCATCGTGGGGAAGCTGGATTTGAGGCAAGTCCGGTGGGATTCGTGCAGCTTTGTAGAACACTCCTTGATCAGAAAGCGCGACGTTGGGATGTCCGAGCAGCTTTGCCACGGGCGTCCGATAACTCACTTTGAGGAGGGCGCTTCCAAAGAGGCTCCGGGTAAGGACGGCGGACTGTGCTTCCGGCAAGGCGAGAACGGCCGATTCGGTTATCCGCGGGTCGATGCGTACGTTGGGCGTTGATGTGAGCTGAGCGACTATTCGCTTCAGCCTTTCTCGATCGTCCGGAATGGCTCCCTCGATGCGAACGCTTCGGAGGCTTGTAGCAGGGCTGAACCATGCTCCGGTAGCGAGAGTTGTGAGGAAGAGAAGCCAGAGGATCGGCTTCCACCGTAAACGGAGGCGATTACGTTTTCGCCGCATCTCGCCTTAGTGCGTCCTCTAATAGGCGTTGACACAGTTGCTCGAAAGAGATGCCCTCGGCAGCAGCGCTGTTGGGGAGTAGGGAAGTGCCGGTCATGCCCGGCAGCGTATTGATTTCGAGCACGAATATCTCTTCGCCACGCACGATCATATCGGTTCGGGTGGCCCCGGAGCAACCGATGATATGGTGAACTTTAAGGGCAAGTTCTTGTGATTTTCGGATGAGATGCTCGGGCAGGCGGGCCGGACAGATCTCCTCGGTGGCACCGGGAGTGTACTTGCTCTCGAAATCGTAGAATCCGCTAACGGGGGTGATCTCCACTGGAAGCAGGGGTTGCCCGTTTAATACGGGCGTGGATATCTCGATGCCTTTGATCCACTCTTCGACCAACACTTCATCCCCGTATGCGAATGCCTGATCTAGCGCATGGGAAAGCTGGTCGCTGTTTTCCACAAAGCTGAGTCCCACCGTCGACCCTTGAGCGTTTGGCTTGACAATCAAAGGAACGCGGACGTTTACCGGGTCTGCCCTGTTGGAGAGCTTAGAGCCGGCGGGAACGAGGATGCCGTGTGCCTGGAGCATGGCCTTTGTGACGGCCTTGTCCATCGCGATCGCGCTTGGCAGGAGTGTTGAGCCCGTGTAGGGGATGTGGAGCAACTCCAAGAGTCCCTGGAGGGCCCCGTCTTCGCCGTGGGTGCCGTGGACGGCCAGGAAAGCTACATCGGGCCGGTTGGGGCCGATAAGGGCGCTTAGATCACCCTTGCCAAGCAACGCTTCGGTGATATCGATGAGGGTGGAGTCATGCCCGAGTTGGGACAAGGCGCGGTGGATCGCTTTACCGGAGAGGATGCTTACTTCACGCTCAGCGCTGTCGCCTGCGAACAGCACGGCAACTCGATGGGATGCACCACTTTTTCGGGAGAATTCCTCAAGAAGACGGGGAGCGAATTCGGAGATATTGCCAGCACCCATTCCTACAATAACGTCGCCTTCTCGAGCAAGGCGCGCAACCTTTAGAGGGAGCAGGTGCCGGGAGGGAACGTACTGCACGGCCGTCGAAAGCTTCTCGGCAATACGTGCGGAACTCACGCCGGGAATCGGCTCTTCTCGTGCCGGGTAGATATCTGTAAGGACCACGAGGTCCGCGGCGTCCAGGGCATGTGCGAACTCGGCAATGAGGGGAGCCGTGCGCGAATAGAGATGGGGCTGATAGACAACCACCAACCTCCGACCGGGATACCGGTCGCGTAGCGCACTAAGGGAAGCGGCGATCTCGGTGGGGTGGTGAGCGTAGTCGTCGATAACGGTGATGTCGCCTTCAGAAAGCACTTGGAGCCGCCGTTCGGCTCCTTGAAACTCGTTTATTCCGGCCTCTGCAAGAGTCATATCGGCGCCCGTACCTCTCACCGCCTCTAGGGCACCCGTTCGATTTAATTTGTTGTGACGCCCAGGAATTTTCAGCTCGGCCTTACCTCCACCATTGAGGACATAGCCTATCTTCGAGCCTGAGAAACGTTTCGCAAGGTCTGCGGCCCCTTCATCTTCGGCACAAAAGATGAGCTTGCCGTCTTGGGGGATGTTCTCGACGAATCTCAGGACACTGGCTCTCAGATTCTCATAGTTCTCGTGAAAGTCCACGTGGTCGAGCTCGAGATTAGTAAGCACGACATCGTGGGGGCTTAGGTCGTGGAAGCTATCGTATGCCTCGCAAGCCTCGACGATCGCCCATTCGCCATTGCCCTCTCGGACGGGGCCACCGAACTGCGGAATGTTGGCTCCCACCACCACTAACGGATCGAGTCCCGCGGCGATGAGCGCGGATCCGAGCATTCCGGTGGTCGTGGTTTTGCCGTGCGTTCCGGTTACCGCGATCACTTTTTTATCGCGCAGGAGCCATCCCAGAGCCTGGGATCGGCGGAAGACGGGAATTCCAAGTTGCAGGGCACTGTTGAATTCAGGACTGGTCTTAAGATCGATCGCATCGGTGAGGATCACTGCCACCGAAGAGCGATCCAGCAAGGCTTTTAAGGGCTCTCCGGTGTGGCCAATGTGTACCGAAATGCCTTCCCGGCTCAGTCTTTCGGTGTCTGGAGAAGGCGTGGAGTCCGTACCAGAAACTTTGTAGCCGCGGTGGTTTAGCATCCGGGCAAGGGCGCTCATTCCAGCACCGCCGATTCCCACCAAAAAGAACTCGGTCTTGCCGTCGAGAGCGTCCTTGGGTGCAAAGGCAGTAGCGATTTCTTCGGGTTTTCTCATATCGCTGTTTCAATAAGGTGCACGATGCGTTCGGTCGCGTCGGGAATATCCCACCCTAGTAAATTATGCTTGGCTCGCTGTCTCTTTTCCTCGCTTTCAAACCAATTCGCCATTGCTTCTCGGATCGAGAGGGGGGTGGCGACCGCTGCATGGCCCGACCCGCTTGCTTGACGGAGCAGGATCGCAGCATCCATCGCGGCAAACTCTTCTGCATTATGAAGCTGATGGTCGTCTGCTGACGAGGGCAGCGGCACGAGAATGCTTGGAATGCCAAACATGGCGATCTCCGCCAAGGTGCCGCCGCTCCGGGCGATGACAATATCTGCTTGGGCATAGGCAGCCGCCATTTCGCTGCTTTGCAGATAAGGGACCACCTTATAGCTCGGAAGCGCCAACGCCGCGACCCTCTCTGAGGTCGCGGCAAACTGAGTTGGACCTGAGGCATGGTGCACGGAGACATCGGGCAAGCCCACCATTGCCTCAGGAACGGTTTGATTAAGGAATTCTGATCCTTGGGAACCGCCGACCACCAAGACGTTTTTCGAGTCGGAGAATTCTCGGTTTGCGGACGCGGCCGTGCGTAGATCTCGTCGAATCGGATGCCCTGTTCGGGTGACTTTCAGATTTGGCACGTAGGAGGCTGTCGACTTGAAAACGCACGTGAAGGCAGCGGCTTCCCGGCCGTACATCCGGTTGCTCTTTGCAGGCAGGCTATCCGCGCTGTGGATCACGTAGGGAATGCGGAGGGAACGAGCCGCGGATACGATGGGGGCGGCAGCGTATCCGCCGGTGCTGAAGATCACGTCCGGACGCGCTTTTGAGAGGTTGGTTTTGGCGCTAAGTCTGCTTCGGGCAAAGTTCAGGAGCGCCAGCCAGCCCGCGTAGCTGCGAAAGCCGTAAAAGGGCTGGGTGGAAAAGCCCTGAAAATCGAAGCCTAGGTTGGTGGCAGCTTTACCTTCTTGGCCCCGTAACGATCCGAGGTACCGAACTTCCGCTCCTCGCTCGCGGGCCAGCTTGGCCACCTCGAGGGCTGGATACACGTGCCCTCCCGTTCCGCCACCGGTTACGACTAACCGCACGCTTTTCCTCTTTGACGGGGATTGGAAGCAGCATGGCTTGACAGACGCCGAGAGCAAGCCAGAGCGCAAAGAGGCTTGATCCGCCCGAGCTGATGAACGGGAGTGGAATGCCGATGGCGGGCAGAAAGCCGTTGGCCATCATCACGTTTACACACGATTGAACTCCGATCCATGCAGCAACACCATACAACACCAGCATTTTGAACTGAGAATCCACCCGAGCGGCCAGGTAGAGAAGCCTCCACACGAGACCCCCGATGAGTCCGAGAATGGTTAGGGAGCCGAGCAGGCCAAATTCTTCACCTACGGTGGCCATAACGAAGTCGGTGGTGGTCGCGGGCATCACGTGCTTTGATCGGCCCGCTCCTGGCCCTACTCCGATCAGTGCTCCATTGGCCATCCCCAACTCGGATTGCACGGTTTGGTAACCGATGTCATCGACGTTTCGCATGTCCCATCGGTGGGCGTGGTTGGTGATGCGGTCCAGGCGGTAAGGCTGCTGATTGATCGTGAAAACCACCCCAATCATTCCGATGGCGGCGCAAATGGCGAGGCTCCGCTTACTGACGCCGCCCGCGTAAAACATCGCGAGCGCAGATGCGGCCACGATCGCGCCGGTTCCAAGGTCCGGCTCCATTTCGATCAGCACAAATGCGAGCGCAACCCACAGCGCCGGCAGATATCGCTTGGCGAGGGTGACGAGGTTAGCGTCTAAGTATGCGCCCCAATCCTTATACTTTTTACTAGGGAACGGCGGTCTCGTTGCGAAATAGGCGGCCAAGTAGAGGACGGTTGAGAGCTTGACGAACTCTGCGGGCTGAACATTGATGGGTCCGAAAGTGAGCCAGCGGGTGGCACCGTTCATGGTCGTGCCGACCAGTTCAACGGCGATCAATGAAGCCACACTCAGGAACCAAATACACTTGGAAGCTCGCAACCACTTTTCGGCGTGAAACCTGGAGACGATCCAATAGGCGACCCCTGAAAACCCTAAGAAGAGCACTTGCTGGGTGAACTCTTTTGGAAGATATCCTTTGCCTTCGGCAAGCGAGCGGGCATAGCCCGCGTCGAGGATGAAAAGCAGCCCCAAGAGCGTGGTGAGGCACGCCAGCCCCAGGAGAATTCGGTCGAAATGTTTAGCCTGATTCACTGATTCAGCCACTCCATGGCGATTGTCTTGAAGACGTCGCCACGGTGCCTGAAGTCGCGGAATTGATCAGTACTGGCACATCCTGGTGCAAGCATAATCGTGTCGCCGGGCTTCGCCTGTTCCGTGGCAGCCTCAAAAGCTTCTTCCATTGTACGATATGTTAAGTAATTTGCCCCTAACATCTTGCTCAAATCCGCACCATCCGAGCCAAAAATATAGGCGAGGTTCGGGGTCGTCTCCAGATATTGCCTGAGGGGTTCGAAGTCGAGTTTCTTATTGGTGCCGCCTAGCAAAAGGAGCACCCTAGGTGGGAGACCTTGCGAAGAGTTCACCACGGCGGCAGGATTCGTGCACATGGAGTTGTTGATGACCCGAATGTCGCGCTTTGAGCCGAGGGGCTCCATGCGATGAGCCAAGCCTTTGAACTGTCGGAGGCCCTCGAAAATGCCTTCAGTCTGACCTTGCTTGCGAACGGTCAAGGCTCCGAAGGCGAGCAGGGCGGCCATGCAAGCATTTGTAAAGTTGACCTCCTGAGTGAAGCTCAGATCGGACTTGGAGAGCCTTCGACCGAGCAATTCGATCGAGTCGGAACGGACCCGGGCGTCCCTTCCGACTACGAGGGGATTCGCGACGCCTTTCCCGTATTGGGTCATCGCCTCGAAGTTTGGGAAGACAGCGAAGTCGCCCTCAGCTTGGTAGTCGAAGATGCGCGTCTTGGTCTCGGCGTATTCCTCAAAGTTGCGGTAGCGATCCAAGTGGTCGGGAGAAATGTTGGTAATTGCGGCAACCGCGGGCTTGAAACTGTTTACCCACTCAAGCTGGAAAGAGCTAATTTCAGCTACTAAAACTTGGTCAGATGTAGAGTCTAGGGCCGCTTCGGTTAACGGCATTTCGGGATAGCCGGAGCCAAAGATATTGCCGCACAGAACCGCATCGACTCCGCAGGCCCTCAAGCAAAGATAGGTCATCACGGTGGTCGTGCTCTTGCCATTTGTGCCCGTGATCGCGACAATAGGTGCCCTGCTGATGCGGTAAGCAAATTCGACTTCGCTGATCACCTCGATGCCTCGGCTGACCGCATCCGCCAATCCGGGATGCTCCTTGGAAACGGCAGGATTGGATACCACGAGGTCGGGTTCGAAGGACGGGGTGGTGAACCAGTGCCCTTCGGGCCGATAGCCGAGCACAAGCTCAATGTCGCGTGCCTTCGCCTCCTCAAGAATCTCCTGTTTGGAGATTTCAGCTTCGGTAGCCTGATCGAACACGACGGGGTGCCCGCCTAAACTCAGAACTGCGTTGGCGATGGCGAGACCGCTTCGGCCGAGGCCGAGAATGGCAACACGCTTATCCGTCAATGGGGACCTGCCGGGCTTCTGACTCCGGTCGTGGTGGTGATCGTGATCGCGAGCATCATCAAGAGGAGTTGCACTAGCACGAACATGGCCACTACGCGCGTCTCTTTCCAGCCCGCCTTCTCAAACGCGTGATGAATGGGGGTGTAGGGAAAGAGCCGCTTTTTGAAGACCTTTACCCAGAATATTTGGAGCGGAACGGGCACGAGCTCGGCGACCATGACAAGGCTCAAAACACCCAGGGCAACGAGAATCGAGCTTGTCGGGACAGCCGAAGTTGCGGTCATTGTTGGAGGCACGAAGGCAATCCAGGAGACGGCCAGCCCGAGAAGTGCTCCAATAGGCAAGGAGCCGACATCCCCCATGAATAGCTTGGCCGGAGGTGCATTGAGGAACAGAAAGGGAATAACGGCACCCACGAGGGCCATCATTGCGGGTGCCTGCAAGGTGTTATAGAACCGTGCGTCGCCGATAGCTGCCAGGCCGACCGCGAGTGCGATCAACAGAGTGCCGGCAAGGGCGTCCAGCCCGTCGGCAAAGTTGAACGCATTCGCGAAGAACAGAATGGTGAAAAGGGTGAGTATCGCACCGACGCCAAAGTTACCCGTCAGGAGCCAGGCCGCCACAACCGCAACTGCGATTTGCATCAGCAGCTTCTGCTTCCATCCCAGGCCGCGCGTGCCTTTCATGAGTCGCGGCACTACAAAATCGTCCGCGAATCCGATCACCGCGAAGCCGAGAAAAGCCACGAGCGCCGCCCATGCCCACTCGGGGGAACTACTGGATCGAGTGGTTTCTCCGAAGCCTCGGAAGGGCAGCCAGGCGTGCCAAAGGAGCACCGGAATCATGCCTGCGACGATGATTAGGCCGCCCATCGTCGGGGTGCCTTGCTTTGCCTGGTGTCCCTCAGGAGCAAACTCGCTGACGGTCTGGCGCGATTTCATCGCAAGCAGGCCCTTGAAAATCGGAAATGCGAAAAGAGCCGACACCGCAAACGCCATCCAGAAGCTACCGAAATAGTAGTTGGGGCTTATCATGCTGGGGGTTGCTCCAGGGCCCTTTCCAACTCAAGCGCACGGCTGCCCTTGACGAGGGCGACATCGCCTGGTTGAAGTTGTTGAAGGAACCGTCGCACGTCGTCTACGTCATGCGCGATTTTGGCAGCATTGCTGTCGAAACCTTGACGAATCGCTTCATTGCGAGCGGTGGAGGCCATGGCTGGACCGAAAAACAAGATCTGGTCCAAGGCTGACGCTCCCAGGACTCGCCCCACCTCGGAGTGTAGTTGCTCCGAATGCTCACCGAGTTCCTTCATGTCCCCGATTACGACGAATCGCCGACCTGTCACGGGCAATTCTAGGAGCGCTTCAATGGCAGCATGGACCGCTGGCGGGCTGGCGTTGTAGCTGTCGAGTAAGACCGTCGCACCGTTCACCTCCCGATGCTCCATTCTCATGGGGGGCAGCTTTGCCTCATGAATGTGGCTTGCGGCGAGTGCCGGGTCCACGCCAAGAAGATGGGCGGACAAAACGGCGGCGGCGGCGTTCAGTGCGATGTGGCGGCCAATGGCTGGGATAATGGCTTCCCACGACTTTCCGTCTACGACGCCCGACACGAGGGCTGAATGCCAGTCGAGGGGTCTGTAGGCAGTGATCTTACAGTCCGCATGATCACTTGTGCCAAAGGTCTGCACGGTTTTGGACCCCGCAATCTGGCGCAAAACCGACAGGAAATCGTCTTCCGCCCAAAGAAGGGCTGTGCCGTCCTGGGGCAAGGCAGTCAAGAGTTCCCCTTTGGCCCTTGCGATCCCCTCGCGGGATTCGACCATCTCCATATGGCCATAGCCAACGTTCGTAATGATGGCTTGAGTGGGCTTGGCAAAGGATGCCAGATGGGCAATTTGATCAAATCCCCGCATCGCCATTTCGACCACGGCTACATTGGTGTCGGGCTCGAGGGAGGCCCACATGAGGGGAGCGGTGTACTCGGTGTTTTTGTTTCCTTCCGTCTTCAGAATCTTTCCGAGCGGCGAAAGAGCCGACGCTAGGAATTCCTTCGTGGTGGTCTTGCCGGCGCTGCCGGTTATTCCGACTACGGGACCTTCGAAGGTGGCGCGAAGCTCCCCTCCGAAGCGTGCCAATGCTTCAACAAGGTTCGGCACACGGATGTGAGGAGCCGAGACGGGGCGTCCCGTGATCATGACGACTGCGCCGGCTTTGAGCGCCTGGGGCACGAATTCGTGACCGTCAAAATTCGCGCCCTTGATCGCTAAGAACGCATCGCCCGCTTTGATTTGTCGATGGTCGGTGGCGAATCCATAGACTAATGCTTGACGAGGAGAGTCTAACTCTCCACCCAAGAGTTGGGCCAAACGTTCAGTACTGAGGGGTCGCAGAACGCTCCTCCAGTGCCGTGCGGGCGAGGTCTCGGTCGTCCATGGGGAACTTTGTGCGCCCGATGATTTGGTAGTTTTCGTGTCCTTTGCCGGCAATGACGACGGCGTCCCCAGGCTGAGCCATTTTGATGGCGTGCGCGATCGCCTCCGCCCGGTCGATAATTGCCGCTGAATCGCAGCCCGGCACTATGCCCGTTAAGACCTCGTCCAGGATGGCCTGAGGGTCCTCGGTGCGAGGATTGTCGCTCGTCACGACGGTGACGTCACTTCTTTCGCTTGCCGCTCTCGCCATCTTTGGACGCTTCGTTTTGTCCCGGTCACCGCCGCACCCGAACACCGTGATAACCCGCCCTTTCGTGAGGGGCCGCACGGCATCTAACAACTTTTCCAGAGCGTCGGGCGTGTGGGCATAGTCCACGAGGATGGCGATTCCTGCCTCGTTCGGGACGGCTTCAAAGCGGCCCGGCACCGGTCGAGCCTCGCTGAGCGCATTGGCGATATATCCAAGTTCGTAGCCTAAACCTAGCAATGCAGCGGATGCTGACAGGAGATTTTCGACGTTGTACGAGCCTCCGAGGCATGCCTGAAATTTGACTTTGCTGGAGCCGGCGCACATCACTCCTTCAATGCCGTCGACCATCACGCGGACGCTTTCCAGGCCGAGGTCGTAGGTGCAATCGGAGTCCCAGTAGGACACTTTGGGTCCATCGAAATCGTGGGCCAAGCGAGCTGCTGCGCCGTCGTCCATATTCAGGGCGGCGACGAAGCGCTTTTGGCTGTGAGAGGGAAGCTCTAAGAACAGGCGCCTTTTCGCATCGGCGTAATCCTCCATAGAGGAGTGGTAGTCGAGGTGATCCTGGGTTAAATTTGTGAAGACGCCGACATCGAATTCCACCCCCTCAACTCGGCGCTCATTTAGAGCATGGGAGGAGACTTCCATTGCGATCGCCTGCATGCCTTTGTCACGGGCTTCCGCAAGAAGGTTATACAAATCAACCACGAGGGGTGTCGTGTTTGGAAGTTCACGCTGCTCGTCGGCAAGTTGAAATCCGAGGGTTCCCAAATAGCCGCATCGAACTCCCAGGGACTGGAGCATTTCCCGGATCAACCAGGCCGTGGTCGTTTTTCCGTTGGTTCCGGTTACCCCTACGACCTGCATGTCGCGGGTTGGGTGGTCGAAGAAAGTGTCGCAGACTCGCCAGATCACGCTGCTGAATGCATCCGCGTCAGCCGGTAGTTGAGCGGCCGCCATTCCGCGCCTTTGGGCCTCCAAGAGCGCTTCGGGCGACCGAACGATTGCTGCCGTGGCCCCCTGGGCTGCGGCGCTTGCCAAATACGCGTGGCTGTCGGCGGTGGTGCCTGGCATGCAGACAAATAGACTTTGATGGACAACCTTGCGGCTGTCCATCACCATGGACGTAATGTCTGCGTCTCCGACGAGCGCGATTGGCTCGACACCGGCCCGAGTAAAAAGTTCTGTTAGCGTCATTTCCCCGCTGGCGAGGTTACCGAGGGAGGGATGTTGAAATGTCGAATGACGTGTTTGGCAATATCTCTGAACGCTGGGCCAGCCACCACGCCGCCGTAGTAGCCCTTCTTTGGATTGTTCACCATCACGAGAATCACGGCTCTCGGGTTTCTTGCAGGCACGAAGCCAACGAAATTGGAGACATAGCCTTTGACTTTCGCGCCAATCTTCTCCGCGGTTCCCGTTTTTCCTCCCAACCGGTATCCCGGAATTCGCAGGTCGCGCCCCGTTCCCGACTCGGATTCGATCACCGATTCAAGGCAAGCCACCATCGTCTCGGCCGTCTCGGAGCTTACGATCCGTTCTCCTCGGCCGATCGGACGTTCCCGATCTCCGACCTTCTTGATCAGTCTTGGCGGCATCAAGACTCCGCCATTACCCAGCATCGAAAACGCGCTGGCTAGTCCGATCGGAGTGCAGGTGATCGACTGCCCGAAGCCTAGGTGCGCGAGTTGCAGGGTCTGTGCGTACTCGTCCATTCGGAAGAGACCGCGAGACTCTTTTGGCACACCAATGTCGGTCTTGTCGAGCAATCCAAGCTTCTTAATATAGTCGATCATCCCGGGCCGACCGACGCGTAAAGACCATGTTGCCGCGCTTACGTTGCAGCTCTTGGCGATGGCTTTGAGCGCGTTCGTTGAACCGTGCGCCCTCGATCCATGATGAAGATCGCAGCGTACCGGCCGTCCCTTTGCGGTTGGCTTGAAGGCGCCCGAGCATTGAATCATTGAATCGAGGTCTGCTTTGCCCACATCGAGCGCCTTGGCCAGCGTAAGAATTTTGAAGGTTGAGCCGGGCTCGAGCTGGGCCATGAAAGAGGGGTTGTAGCCGAACTGCCCGGGAATGTGACCGTTGGGGTCGAAGGATGGCCAGTTCGCCATGGCCAAGATGTCTCCCTCGCCAGGAGTGATGACAATTGCGGTGCCATTTTCAGCCTGGTGTTCCTCGACGGCTTTCTTGATCGCTTGAGCGGCGATTTCCTGCAGTTCTGAGTCGATCGTCAGCATCACCGTCTGACCGTCCACTTTTGGTCTGCCTTCGTCGTCCATGCGCATCGGCAGGAAGGCGCCTTCGCGATCGGTTAGACCCACGCGGATGCCGTCTTGGCCGGTGAGCAATGCGTCTTGTGAACTCTCAAGCCCCGTCGGAACCGTCGAGCGCTCCAGCTTTACGGGGATGCCATTTTTGCCGGTTCCTTCTACTTGCCGGGTGTGTTCGCGGATGACTCCCACGACACCGGAGGCGGCAGCACCTAACGGATATTCTCGCAGGTCGTTCGCCATCAGGGAAACGCCGTCGGCGCGCCACTTCGATTTCACCTCGTTAATAGCTTTAACTCGATCTGCAGGGACCGCATCTTGCCAAGACTTGGTTTTGGCACCGGATGCCGCCATGGCCGCAAACTCGGCCGCGGGGATGCCGGTTGCGCCCGCAAGGTCCATGAAGAAGGCTTCACTGTGAGGAATTTTCTTGAACTGGACGGTGAGCTCGAAGGCATTCGCGTCCTGAGCGAGCGCCTTGCCATCGCTGGAGACGATGCTTCCTCGGCGAGCTTTGTCGGTCTTTCGAAGCGTAAACCGCTTGGTGGCATTGGCCAGGTCGATCGTGTTCCCTCGCTCAAAGATTTGCAATTTGGCCTGGCTTAAGGCAGCCAGGACAAATAAGCCGCCCACTCCGAGGCTGGCGAACCGAATCCGTTCGGATTTACCTTCTGGCAATCAGCCCACTCCTTCCAGCGGTAGGATCGATCAGAACAAAATCGTGAGCAAGGGCCCATTCCTCGACGCCCCCCGCGCTAACGATCTTGTCGAGCTTTAGGGCGAGAACGGACTCGGCGGCTTTGGCTTCGAAAGCCCTCCGCTTAGCGTCCATTCGCTCCTGCCGGGCACCTTCTAGTAGCACCTGTCCACCAAAACTGCTCACCATGAATGTGACCCCGAGCAGGACCGAGAACATAACGACCTTACCGACGATGAGCGGGCCGTAGTTGGTCCTCTTTTTTTGGATAATCCGGGCCTGAAGACGCAGGTGCGTTTGCGTTGCAGGCTTACGTGCAGTCGTTGTCCCCTTGGGGCTCTTTCTTTCCCGAATCACCGGCTTCTCTAGTAGTGCGCTCATTCCTTGATCTCTCCTCCCTTGAATGTCTAGCCCGGTCAATCCGTGACCGGAATCAGCATCCTTGCAAACTTGTTAATTTCCCGTGTCTCTGCGGATCGCCCTCAACTTGGCGCTTCGGCTCCTCGGATTGGCGCGGATCTCGTCGTCCGCAGGCTGCAGAGGCTTCTTGTAAAGCTCGGTGAATCCGGTTCCGGCCATTTCTCGAAAAGCGTGCTTGACGATCCGATCTTCGCCCGAGTGGTAACTCAGGACCGCCAAGGTTCCACCGGCAGCGAGGGAGTGGGCGGCTTCCCGGAGGCCGTCATCTAACCCTTCGAGCTCACGGTTTACGGCGATTCGGATGGCTTGGAACGTCCGCGTGGCAGGGTGAATTCGCTTATCTCTTGCTCCGGGGGGGATGGCTGCCAGTACGCAGTCGACGAGGTCCTGGGTGCTTCGAAGGGGTTGGGTTCGTCGTCTTTCGACCACTTGTTTCGCGATTGCGCGCGCCCAGCGCTCGTCTCCAAATTCAAACAGGATTCGATCGATTTCCACTGGTCCCAGACGATTGAGGAGCGAGGCGGCGGTATCACCCCCGCTTCGGTCCATTCGCATGTCCAAGGGACCGCCGGTCGAAAAGGCGATACCTCGTTCTGGGTCTTCAATTTGGGCCGAGTTCAATCCGAGGTCGAGCAGGATCGCGTTCGGCTTGAGTCCGTTGGCTTCCAGGTGCTGCCGCATATTCCGGAAGTCGTCGTTGATCAAGACGAGGTTGATGTCCTCGACGGCGTCGAGACGCTTTTGGGCTTCAGCGAGCATCTTCAGGTCCCAGTCCATCCCCAGCAGGGTGCCCGCCGGCCAGACTTGCTTTGCAAACTGAAGCGAGTGCCCGCCAAGGCCCAGGGTTCCGTCGACGACCGAATCGCCTGGCTTGAGAGCGAAAATGTCGAGAATCTCGCGAACCATTACCGGATCGTGCCGCATAACCATTCTCTCAATAACCCTTAGAAACGCTTGAAGGCGGTATCCGTCCGAATGCAACCGTAGGGTCGGAGTGGGGTAGGCACTTCCATGTGCCATGTTTTGCAGCCGTCCTTGCGCGAGCATATCGTTCCTTTAACTTTTCATAGTATCGAGTGCTTTCGTGATCGCTTCTATGCGTTGACGCCCATAGCTATCAGGATCCTCGTTGTACTTATCCCACTCTGGCTTCGACCAAATCTCTAATTTGTCAAAGGCTCCAACCAGCACTACTTTGTCTACTAATTTTCCCAAATCTCTTAATTTTTGAGGAACTACCACACGACCCTGGCTGTCAAAACTAAGCTCATCTTCAGCGGTGCCCATTACCAGACGAGCGTATTGCAGTCGGCCCATATTGATATTCGACGTAGCGGCTACCTCGTCGCAAATCTTCCGAAAGGTTGCCTCCGGATAGGCCGCAAGACATCCAGTCGCACTGTACGCCATCACAAAATTGTCGCCAAGACGCTCCCGCTTCTTTTTGCCAACGAGGATACGGCCTTTGTCGTCGATCGTTCCCTCGTCAGTGCCTAGAAGCGGCTTGAAATCGGAACCGAGAGTGCTGCCTTCTGGCATGGTTCTATCCTTCGTCGCCTTGCTAGGTTGGGGTGGACGGTTATCGCATCCTTGCTTAGCCGTCCACCGAATCTGGGTTGAAGCCCTCGCCCTTCCCCGTGTCAGAAGTGACCTTCCTGGCCCCTTTCCGTCACTTGCAATCCATTATAGTGGGATTAGTATGGGAACCGACCACGATTCAGAGGAAAGATATGGGAACCGCAAGAAACTCGATGCAGGGGTGAGTTGACGTAGACGCAGGCGTACGTCTTTTAATTGGAAAGCAGGAACTGCTCTTGCAAAAGACGCGAAAAAGCCCCTTCAGAGTCTGAAGGGGCTATGCGGGATTACCGCTGGATCATTAGATTTTGCATCATGCCGGTGTCCTCATGGATGAGGATGTGGCAGTGATAAACCGTCTTGCCGGCGAACTTGTCGAACGGCATACGTATCTTTACGGTCGTGCCCTTACGAACCCATACCGTATCCTTATAGATAGGAGGATCGACTGGCTGGCCATCGATCTCTAGCACCTGAAACGCATTGACGTGCACGTGTAGAGGATGACCCTCTTCCATTGTCGCGCTAACGTTCCAATCTTCGACGGTGCCCAGTCGGGACGTGTGGTCGATCCGATCTTCCTTATAGAGCAGATTATTGATCTTAAAGGCGACCCCTGTCAGGAGGTTGTCTTCGGGGCTCGAAGGGAAGATGGTTTCGAACTCGAGCGAGTTGCCGGCGGCATTAGGCTCTGGCAGGGGTTCCATGCCTGGAGGTAGTTGCGCCGGTAGTCCCATCGTCATGGGCTCACCGCTTACAGATAGATTTAAGAGAATCATTCCTTCGCTATCGGCAAACTGCTCTCCGATAACCGGAAGCTGTCGGAAGGCGTAGGTACCGGGGGCACCCGCTCGAATGAGAAACTCGACGCGGTTCGCCGGTGCCAGCTCCACAACCTCTTGAGGAAGGAGATTCGGTAAAGCGATGCCGTCGTATCCGATCACATGCATGGTGTGGCCGTCGAGCTGCATCGGCATCAGTTGGTCGTCCGCACCATTGAGCATCCTGAATCGGATGACTTCGCCGGGACGAGCGTTTACCGTCTGTACGCTGAGTTGCGTCGCCATGTCGTGCTGATCGAGCCAGCTAACGGCCTCGCCGTTTACACAGAAGATCGTCTTGTCGTAACCGTGGGCCTTAAAGCCGCCTTCTTCTGGAGTTTTGCCCGCAAGTGGCTCCATCACGTAGAGAGAAGGATCGTTCCTATCGGGCTCCACACGAATCGACTGAACCGCCACAATTTGTTCGCGAGCAGCTTTGATTTCCGGAACTTCGTCGATGTTGCCTCGAACGATGATCAGGCCGGCCATGCCGCTAAAGCTCTGAACGGCGGTGGAACCATGATGGTGGGCGTGATACCAATAGAGGCCGGGTGGCTGGTCTTGGGGGATATCGAAGTTGTAGGTGTACCTTTCTCCCGGTTCGACGGCGATGAGCTTCGCGTCCGGATTGGAGGTTCCTACCGGCTCGAAGAGGTGAGGTACGACGTGCAATCCATGAACGTGAAGGTTCGTGGTGTTGAAGTCATGGGGATTGTTGGGATTGTCCGAATGCTCCGCATGGGGGTTCGGCGGGAGCTGGTTATTGATCGTAACCCGCAGCCCACGTCCGGGAGCCGTCGTGATCGTCGGTCCAGGAATTCCTCCTCCGTAGGTTCGCGTCCGGATTCGGAAGCCTCCCACGACCTGCTCCTTGTAGCCGACCACTAGCTCATAGGCGTCTACGCCCGGTCCAACGAAAGACTCCGATCCCGCGCATCCAGATAGTTTCAGAGCGAGGGGGGCGGCGATTACCGCCGCACCCGCTCTTAGGAACCCGCGCCTAGTTATCTGCACGTTCCCCGCTCTCGTGTCCAAATCTCTTAGGGACTTCAAAAATGTCCGATTGCTGCAGCGCATCTGGCGAGCGTTGCGATCGGGTTACTTCTTTCCACTCGAGGAAGTTCATGATGCCCATCGACATTTGCAGCGAATAGTCGGACGAGATGCCGCCAGCCTTGAAGGGCTTGCCCTGCTTGGTGTTCTTGAACCACGCGAGGCGAACCTTGTTATTGGCGAAAACTGGGGGAACCATGGGCTGCATCGGAAGCTGGGCCGTTCCGTGGCAGGACATGCAGGAGGACATGGTGTCGTCGAGGGGACCGTTCATTCGGCCAGCCCAACCGAGACCAGGGGACTGCTTCCACTCCCATAGCTTCATGTCGGGATTGATCCACTGCTCGGTGAGCGCCTTGCCGCCGTTTGCAGTTTCAGGAGTCACGCCAGGGCTGTCGCCCCACATGATGCCGACCGGAACGATCTTCTTCCAAGGGCTGTTGCCGGGGCGGTTGCCATCATAGACGAAGGTGCCCAGGAGCCAGCCGGTCTTGTCGTCGTTGCGAGAGTCTCGAACGGCGATGTCAATTTGAATCAGTCGGACGGTGTCTACGTGACGGGCGATGCTCGGAGGGTTCACACTTCCGTCAGCCTCGACTCCGCCTGGATCGACCGGCAGGTACGCCTGTCGCGTCGGCGAGCCTTTTAGGAACGGAAGCTCTGCTTCGGTTGCATTCACATTAAGGCGCTTGAAGGCCACGGTGCCGTCGGGGAAGTTCGCTGGCTCCAGCTTTGGATTCATCGGATCTTTCCAGATGCGGCCAAATTCGTAGGCTCCGATATCGTTGTAGACACCGACTGCAGAGTTGATGAGAGGGCGCTTTTGGTTGGGTCCGAGTTTGCCAGGAGCCGCAGCGAGCTCAATGGTTTGTCCGTTGATAAATTCGCGACCGCTTGGGCCCCAGTGAAGCCAAGGAGTGTGATACCACTTGCGAACCTTGTTGTTCTGCACGATCCAGTCGCTCTCTTCCTGCCCTTCAAGGCAGTAATCGAGGACGGCCATCATGTACTCCCGAGGCTGAGTTTTGAAGTCGAATTTCTTCCATGGAAGGTTAGCCTGGGAGGGCAACTGTTGGGGGAAGTCAGCGCTTAACTTAAAAACGCGTCCCGTCCACCCGGGAGGGGGTGCTTCGTGTGCATCGGGGAAGGACGCCGCAGCAACGGGGTCCTTCGCTCGCGCAAGCTGCGACGAAGCTCCTACAATTAAAACGGCAATGCCGGCGCCCACGCCAAGGGCTGAAAAATTCAAACGCATAAATCTCCTGGATCGCCGAAAAGGCGAAGCATCAGCTTAGCAAAATTTACGGTTTTTCTGGCACAAATGACGGACATTTCCCCCGTTTTTGCAAGATATACAGCACCTTCCGTCTAAGGTCGTTAAGCAATGTTCGCTTCAAGAGCGCTTCTAAACTGATCTTCGTAAAGTGACCGGTACAAACCGGGCTTCTTGGAAAGCTCTTCGTGTTGTCCTACATCGACTATCCGGCCGTGATCCATCACGACGATGCGATCAGCTTCGACGACGGAAGACAGCCGGTGCGCGATGATGAAGGTGGTGCGGCCCTTCATCACGAGCTTGAGCGAGTCTTGCACCCGCGCTTCGGTTTCGCCATCCAGTGCGCTCGTGACATCGTCCAGGATCAAGATTCGGGGGTTCGTCACGAGAGCGCGAGCGAGCGCCAGGCGCTGTTTTTGGCCCCCGCTCAGCTTTATTCCGTTCTCGCCAATGAGCGTTTCATAGCCATCGGGCAGGCTGATGATGAATTCGTGGAGGTCCGCCGTTCGGGCTGATTCTTCGACCTGCTCTTGGGTGGCATCATGATTTCCGTAGCGAATGTTCTCGGCAATGCTTACAGAAAAGAGCACGTTTTCCTGCGCAACCATAGACACTTGTCGCCTCAACGTCTCGAGGCGCACTTCCCGAAGATCATGCCCGTCGATACTGACGGCTCCCCCCGAGGGATCGTAGAATCGCATCAAGAGATTCATCATCGTGGTCTTGCCGGCACCCGTATGGCCGACGATGGCAACCACCTCGCCAGCCCTCACCCGGAGGTCGATTTCGTGCAGCACGAGCTGGCCGTCCACGTACTGGAAGCTAAGATTGTCGAAGGACACGTCACCTTTTACGGAGGGAAGTGGAAGGGCGTCCGGCTTGTCGGCTATGTCGGGACGCGTGTCGAGCGTTTCAAACACGCGGTCCATCGCAGATACGGCCCATTGAAGCGACGTGTTGAAGTCGATGACCCGGACGGCTGGGTTGAAAATGAAGCCGATGTAGAACGTCATCGCCACCAATGTTCCAGTCGTCATCTCACCGTTTTGAACAAGAAAACCGCCGAAAGCATAAACAGTTCCAGTCCCCAACGCGCTGATGACCGCGGAGATCACCCCGAGCCGTCGATTGAGGTGCACCTGCCGCATATCGACCGCAAACTTCTTCTTCACGCTCATCATAAAGTTGTCGCGCTCGTGTGATTCTCGGACAAAAGCCTTCACGACCGCAATGCCCGCGATCTTCTCCGCCAACGGCCCGAGCATCTCGTCGTACAGTCGCCGCTGCTCGTTGCTCGTCTCCCGGATGTGCTTGAGAAACGCCATGTAGCTAATCACATAAAATGGCACGAGGATGACGATCGCGGTGGCTAGTCGCCAATCGAGGAAGAAGAGCAGGGCAAAGACCGCGATGAGCGTGACGAGGTCGCTGATGAAGGTGACAAGCTGACCTTGGATGAGGTTCTGGATCAACTCGATGTCCGCGGTGACCCTGGCCATGATCTTTCCGGTTTGGGTCTGATTGTGGAAGGTGAGCGAGAGTCTTTGGAGGTGTTTCCAGGTCGCAAAGCGCAGATCGAACACAAAGCGGTGGCCGATCCACGTAACGGTGTACGAGTTGATGTAGCTGAAAACGTTTCTCAACACAATCACCAGCATGAGGCTGACGGCGACGAACGCCAGAGTGGATGGAGCCTGAGTGTCCGCCAGGTGCTTTAGGCGCACTGCGTCGGCAGTGCCCGGCTCCAAGTTCGCAAGCGCTGTGCGCGCCTTGAGGGCGGGATCGATTGCGAGATCGATGGCGGCTTGGTAGAGGCGCGGGGGAACGACCTGAAGCAGCGTGACGAGCAACGTCATTGCGACAGCGAGGATCACACGGCCCCGATAGGGCCGAAGGAAGCTAAGGGTGCGTCGAAAGGAGCGCACGGTCTAAGGTACCCCTTGCTCTGAAAAGAATTTGGTGAGGGCCAAATGGGAAGGCATGTTGACGAAGAAAGACCCGCCGAGGCTCCCACCTGGACGGGCCAGCGCCAATCTAATGGACCTTCTTGTCGATCTAACGCCGACCTGAGTTGCTATGTCAATACGAGCACGCGAAGCGATTGTTCAGTGGCCCGTGCCAGAAGATCCTGCAGAAATGATAATCGGCAAATCTTTGACCCCTTGCTTGTCTAATATGGCCCGTCTGTTACGCACCGACGCCAGCACTTCACGGCGATCATGGGGTGCGGTTCGAGGCTGCGAAAAGGCTTGCGCGAACACCGGCCACATCGGCTCGATGTCGTGGGAAAGATCAAACACCATCACGCCCTGGGTTGAGCCACAAGCCGCCTGCATCGCGTCGAGCAGCCCGTCGGGGTTGTCTTTGAAGTCGGAGAGCATGATGCCTGCGTAGGTCCAACTCGTGTCACGCACAAGTCGGTTGGTCAAAGTTCCTGCGGCTTCTACGGTATTGCCGATGTCTTTGCCCTTGGTCATCGCCTCATACATCGTCGCCATCGGATAGTAGGCACCGGAGACAAGGAAATCGAGGAGCGGCGCTGTGCCAGTCTTGCGGTAGTTGGGCGTCATAAACCAAAAACCTGCTTCGGCGAGGGGCGAAGCATAGTTGTGTCCCAGCCGGGGATACTCCCCATACCAAGAGCCGACGTAGGCACCGAACTGGGTCCCCGGTCTGGTCGAAGCCACCGTGTGGCGCACCTTCTCCACGTACGTCTGCAGGATCGACGCGCGCCACGCCATCCACTGATCGTAGTATTTGCCGGGCCGAACGCCTCGGGTGAGATCGTAGTTGTAGGTCCAGCGAAACACGTCGTCCGGCCAACTGACGGGTTTTCCTATTGCAAGCTCGAACTTGCGCTTGGTGAGTTCACTGAAATCCGCGTTCATGCCACCGTATCGCAAGCGATCGTCGTAGATCACGCCCTGCACGTCGTAGCCGGCAACGAGCTCCTTGACGACTTCGAGCGCCTGCTGTTGAACCGCCGGGTCGTTCGGGTTCATCATCAGCGGATATTGCTGCTCAGGACGCTGGGTAATCGGCACGTAAATCTCTTGGCTGTCGAGCTGGAGCTTTGATCCTCGCAGCACGTAAGATCGCAGGAACGCGGCAGGTGCGCCACGGCCATAGAGCGCGAAGCCACCTGTTGGGATCGTGGGCGTGGGTGTGTCTACGCCCCCGTATTGGAAGCCATCGTGGACCCGCCCATCCTTTCGTACCGTCACGACGAAGCTGTCCTCGGTCGCCGGCGGTAGGACAGCGGCCGCCGTAAACACGGAAACGGCACCGTCTTGCAGGGTGTTTGCCTTGGGTCCAAGCGCCATAACTTGACCCCCCATCCGAATAACGGGCGTCGATTCGTAAAGCACGGTCTGCTGCTCGGGGCGAGCGTAGCCGGGGCCGATTAAGAACATGCGGTGGCCCTCGCTAAAGGCGTTGAGACTGACGAACAATGTGATTGCGGAAGATTTAGCCTCTCGGACAAAGCCGGCGAGGGGATCAAAATCGGCGGCCATGGTTTTTCCGCGCCACTCCGTGAGTTTCGGAGCAAGCTTGCTGGGATAGACCACGTGGCCGGAGATGGGCTTCACGTCGAAGACGATCGTGTTGAATCCGGTCTCCTTTATCTTCCTTACTAACGCGGCAATCTTCTCGTCCGTGTTGTAGCGATCCAGATTTGCAGTAGCGTCGATCCAGAGTATGCGCGCCTGCAGACCCTTTGAGCGGGCGAATTGCTGCGCAATCCCCGTTCCGGTGGCATACGTGTCGAGCATTACTCCGGCCACGGTCGGTAGCGGAGCGGAAAGTTCGAACCGGGGCGTCATGGACATCTGCTGGGCGCCAATCACAGCGAGGGCAAGCGAGCCGAAAGGCATGACTCGTTGTACCTGGGGAGGCTCGGTACGCCTCAACTCTGAATTCTGCCTCAGCCGCTAAGGCTCGCAAAAAGGCTTGTTGGCGCAACCCGAGAAAGCAGCTTAGCGTCTTCATGTGCGGTAGGAACCGCAAAAACATAGCCTAACTATTGCAATGAAGCCCGGGTATGCTGTGTATGAAAAGTATGAAAGAAAAACAAGAAACGGGCTGCACTGGCTTCTCGGACGCGTTCTACGGCACGTCCACCGTGGGCGAGCGGGGCCAAATCGTCATTCCGGCGGAGGCAAGGGCGGAAATCGGCTTCAACCCCGGCGACAAAGTGATGATCATGCGGCACCCTACGCACAAGGGCGTAATGCTTTTCAAGTTGGAAGCAGTGCGCGAGTTTCTTAACGAGTTTCAGGAAGGATTGAACAGGATCGAAGGGAGCAAAGAGGAAACGGAATGAATCTTGCAGGATATGCATTAGGAGCCGCGCTGTCAGCGCTTCAAGGAGGGCCCGCACAAGCGGGGCCCCTGACGCTGGAAGAAGCGCTGAGAATCGCCGAGCAGAACGCGTTCTCAATTCAAATTCAGCAGTCGGTGATCGAGCAGAACCGCCAGCGTGTCGCGGAAGCCCGCGCCAATATGGGGCCGAAGGTGACGATCAGCGGCAGCTACACGCGGTTTGACCGGGAAGGCTCCAGCAACTTTGGCGGGCAGTCGATTGTCACTCAGCCGATCGACAGCAAGCAGGTCTCGGCCGTTGCTTCGGTGCCTATCGATCTGGCAAGGAATATGAATCGGCTGGTCCGGGCCGCGCGAGACCGAGAAGAAGCATCGCGCAGTACCCTGCGCGCGACCGTCAACGATGTGCGGCTGAGCACGAGACAGGCCTACTTTGGCGTTCTTCGCAGCGATGGATTGGTAGGAGTTGCCGAGCAGAGGGTTCGAGACGCTCAGGAACAGTTGGCTAACGCTCGGCGGCTGTTCGACCAGCAGCAGATCGCGCGGGTGGACGTGACTCGCTTCGAAACCCAAGTTTCGCAAGCCCAGGCCGATCTCATTGCGGCCGGCACGGCCCGGCAACTGTCTCAGCAGCAGCTCAATTTGGTGCTAGCGCGACCGATCGAGACGATCGTCGAGCTTGCGCCGATCACCGATTTGCCGCCCGTAGACCTTGCGCCTGACTCTTTGGTTCAGGCGGCGCAGGCTCAGCGGCCGGAACTGCTGGCACTGGCTGAAACACTCGAGGCGCTGACTAATATCCGTCGAGCCCAAGAGGCGGGAATGAATCCCAGCCTGGGATTTCAGCTCCAGCACAATCGCCCTATCGGAGTCGCCGGTGCGAATTCGGGAGGGCCCCAGACGTTCGGGACCTTGCAGCTAAGCCTGCCGGTCTTCGACTCTGGTCTGACTCGAGCAAGAGTCCGCGCGGCCCGACAAGACGAGCAGCAGATGCGGATCAACATCGAGCAGGCCCGCCTCGGAATCTCGCAAGAGGTTCGGACTGCCCTTGCCAATTTATCGGGAGCACGAGCCAGGCTGCAAAACGCCGAGGCCCAGGTAGCGCTCGCCACGGAGGTGCTTCGCTTAGCCCGGGTTCGTCAAGCGGCAGGAGCGGGAATTTACATCGAAGTCATCGATGCAGAAACCGCACTCACCTCGGCGCGCAACGCCCTTGTCAGCGCTCGGTATGACTATCTCACCAGCTACGCACAACTGCAGCGGGCGGTCGGAGTCGACAGCCTCACTGCACCCGCACCCGCATCGAACGGAGGAACGAACTAAATGAACCGATGGATCCTAATAACTGCCGCCGGAGCCGCTGTGCTCGCCGCAGGGGGATGCGTCAACCGACCTGCCCAAGAGCAGGCAAAGCGCACGGGTGAAATTGTCACCGACCCTGTACCCGTCGTCACCGTCCAGCCCGCGAGGAACGAAACCGTGACCGAAGAGCTTGAAATCACCGGCGAGATCGTAACCGGCGAAGACACCGTCATAGGGGCCAAGCAGCCTGGCAAGATCGTTGCGGTGTATGTAAAGGAGGGCGATAGCGTCGCCGCAGGCTCGATGATCGCCTCGCTCGACACCTCGCAGATTGTGTCTCAGCTTAGGCAGGCCCAGGCGCAAGTTGGCCAGGCTCAGGCAGGCATGAGCCAAGCCATTTCGGCGCTCGCGCAGGCAAGACGAAGCGCCAGCGTCGGACCGACGACCACTTCTTCCGCTATCCGGAGCGCGGAGGCTCAGGTTCGCAGCGCCAAAGCGCAACTTCAGAAGGCCCTCAATGGCGCACGACCCGAGGAGCGCCGCCAGGCAGAGTCCACCGTGGCGTCAGCCAAGTCAAACCTGGATACCGCCGAAAGGGAATTGGAGCGGGTTCGCGTGCTGGTTACCGAAGGAGCCTTGGCAGGAAACCGGCTGGATCAGCAGACGAATCTGGTGGAGAACGCCCGGACTCAGTATCAAAACGCCCAAGAGGCGCTTAACCTCATTCGAGCCGGGGCAAGGCAGGAGGACATCAGCAGCGCTCGCGAAACGGTACGGCAGGCCGAAGAAGGATTGCAAGGCGCCCGCTCTCAAAAGGCTCTGGACCCGCTCTTACAAGATCAAGTGCGAGGTGCGGAAGCTTCCGTTCAGGCTAGCCGCTCGCAACTCGACGCGGCACGCGCACAGGTTTCGCTGGTTCAGCAAAACATGGCTGACATGCAAATTCGTGCGCCCTTCGCGGGAAAGATCTACGGCAAGCCCGCTCAAACGGGCTCCGTCGTGGGAGCGGGCAGTCAGGTCGCACGGTTGATCGGCGGGGGAGGCGTGTACTTTAATGGACAGGTTCCGGCAACCGTCGTAGACAAAATTCGACAGGGGATGCCGGTAGAGGTCAACATCGACGGGCTTCCGGGCAGGTCGTACTCGGGAAGTGTGGAGACGATCAGCCCTCAGGGCGAGAGCGTCGGCAGGCTCTTTCTCGTGCGGGTGCAAATCGGGGCAAATGTTGCCGTGAAGCCAGGCATGTTCGCGCGGGGACTTGTTCGACTGCGCACGATCCAGAACGCGACGGTCGTTCCAGTAGACGCGGTCGTGGGCCGGGGCAGCGACAGTTTTGTCTATTACTTGGACGGGACTACGGCTCGCGAAGCGAAGGTCACCGTCGGAATTCAGAAGGGAATCTGGGTGCAGGTCACGGGCGTGCCCATGGGCTCACAGGTAGTGGTAGACGGCCAACAAAATCTTCGCGAGGGCGTGAAGGTTAGGGTCGATGCTCCGAAGGCAGCCGCTTCACAAGCGAACAAGGAGATTGGCAGCTAAGTATGGGACTTACCAAGATGGCCTTGCAAAGGCCGATCTTCATCTTAATGCTGATGCTCACGGCATTCCTCATCGGAGGATTGAGCTATATGGGCATGCGGAAGGAGCTCAACCCAGAGATCAACTTTGGCGTTGTCTCGGTCATCACCCCCTATCCAGGGGCCGGCCCCGACGACATCAACGAGTTGATCTCCCGGAAGGTTGAAGAGGCGGTTGCCGGCGTCAATGGCGTGCGCGAAATCACCAGCACCTCTCAAGAGGGGCTGAGCGTAGTCACCGTCCAGCTCGAACTTGGCGTCAACGCCGACACGGCGATGAACGACGTTCGATCTAAGGTCGATGCGATCGCGACGCAGCTTCCACAGGTGATTGGCGTCAAGCCGACCGTTTCAAAGTTCGACAATTCGTCTCAGCCTGTCATCACACTCGCTTTTTCGAGCGCGAAAATGTCGAGCAGTGAGCTGCGAGACATGGTCGATCGCCAGTTCAGAGATCGCTTTGCCCAGATCCCGGGCGTAGCGGGCGCAAACGTTCAAGGTGGGGACATTCGTGAGATCCAGGTGCGGGTCAAGAAGGACAAGCTCCTTGCCTATGGCTTGGGAATCTTGGATATTCAACGAGCAGTGGCATCGGGTTCGGTCAATGCGCCGTCCGGTCGCATCGTTTCGGGGCCGCAGGAATACACCGTCCGGGTCAAGAACGACTATCAGACCCCGGAACAGATCCGCAATATGGTCATCTCGGTCACGGACCCGAACAGCTTCGGGGGTCGTCCGCGGAGCGTCCGGCTCGCGGATGTTGCCGACGTCACGGACACCGTTCAAGACCGACTCGCATACTCGCGGCTTAACGGCAACGACACAATTTCCCTCGCTATTACGAAGTCAAGGGACGGAAACGCGGTTGAAATCCAGACCGCTGCCTTGGCGGCGCTGGAGCAGATTCAGAAGCAGCACCCGGAGATCACGGTCGTCAAAACCTTCGATCAGGCCGAGGACATCAAGGAGTCGCTAGACGACGTACGATTCGCGATCTTCTTCGGCATCTTCCTTGTCTCGGCGATTGTGTACATCTTCCTGCATAACCTGCGCGGAACGATCATCGTCGCGATCGCGATTCCTACCTCAATCTTTGCGAGCTTCATTGTTATGAAGCTCTTCGGGTTCACGATCAACAACATGTCGATGCTGGCGATCTCGCTCTCCGTTGGAGTGTTGGTCGATGACGCGATCGTCGTGCTCGAGAATATCTTTCGACATTTGAAAGCCGGAGAGGACCCTCGGACAGCAGCCTTGAACGGAAGGAACGAGATTGGCTTGGCCGCGCTTGCGATTACGATGGCGGACGTCGTAGTCTTTCTTCCGATTGCCTTTATGGGCGGCATCGTGGGTCAGTTCTTCAAGCCTCTGGCGCTTGGCTTCGTCTTCGCCACGCTGTTCTCGCTCTTCGTTTCCTTTACGGTGACTCCATTGCTGGCCTCTCGCTGGTACAAAGCGGGCGAAGACATGGAGCATCCGAAAGGATGGTTTGCCATCTGGTTCGAGCGAAACTTTGCCAGGCTCGAAAACGCGTATCGGCGCTCGCTAGACTGGACCCTGAACCACCGGTGGTTTGTGTTCATTCTGGGCAACGCGATCCTCTTGGCGGTGTTTATGTTCATCGCCGGCAGCTTTACGGCAGCTAAGCCGCCGATCGGCGCGACGGGAGCGGAGGCAAATCTCGCCAACTACGGTGTACCGGCGGCCATGAAAGTGGGCATGAGCCTCTTCATAATGTCGATCATCATCGGGGTAGTCGTAACCGTCATCAACCTGGTGCGACTCCGCAAGTTCAGCTTCAAGTATGTGGGAGCGGCGGCCATTTTCGGCCTCATGTTCCCGATCTCCTCTGTGGTGGGATTCACCTATGCACAGTGGAAGAAGGAGTCCGTTTTCAAATTCCAGTTCCTGCCGGAGACTGATGGCGGCCAAGTCACGGCCAGCATCGAACTCCCGCCGGGCGCGAGTCTTGCCGAAACGGAACGCGCGGTGGCGCGGGTCGAGCAGGTGTTCGACAAAGATCCGGACGTTAAATACATCCTCTCAAGCGTAGGAGTTCAGGGCTTCGGAGGATTTGGAGGCAGTGCCTCTGGGTCGAACTATGCGCAGGTCGTTGCCACGCTGTATGACAAGGCCGCGTTTCTCGACCGATTGCCTTGGAAGAAGCACGAGGAACGGTTGCGCTGGTCGCGCGATGCTACATCCGTGGCCGCCGACCTTACTTACAGCGTGGGCAAGGTGCCTGGAGCATCGGTTAAGATTGCGGCATCGAGCGGCTTTGGATTTGGCGCGCCGGTGCAGCTTTCGTTCACCTCGGACAACCGCGCGGCTTTGGTTGCGACGGTGCAGAAGATCCGAGACGGCTTGGCCACGGGCAAGATTCCCGGCGTCATTAACCCAGACTTGACTTCGAAGCCAGGAAAACCTGAGCTGAGAGTCATTCCCGACCGGCGCGCGTTGGCGGATCAGGGGGTCGACGCAACAAGCGTTGGACTTGCCATCCGAACGGCCTATCAAGGGGATGACTCGATCAAGCTGCGCGTGAATGCTCGCGAGTATTCGGTGCGGGTGCTGCTCGATCCCGAGGATCGAAACAACGTCAACGTGCTGAACTCCATCCCTCTGATGTTCAAGCAGGGCAACCCGATCTATCTTTCGGAAGTCTCGAAAACGGACACCGCACCCGGTATCGACAAAATCACGAGGCGCAGCAGGGCCGAAGAGATGCAGGTCACTGCGGACATTCTGCCGGGTTACGCCAATGGCTCGGTGAACGCCGCGATTATGAAATGGATCACGGACGAGAAGCTAGTGCCAGCGAACGTATCGATCCGGCCGCTGGGGCAGGCGGATGCGCAGGGCAGGGAAGGCGTCTTCATGATCACCGCCCTCTTTATGGGCTTGATCCTGGTCTACATGCTGCTAGCGTCGCTGTACAACAATCTGCTGTACCCGTTCATCATCCAGTTGGCTCAGCCCCAAGCAATGGTCGGTGCGTTGCTGGCGTTGATGCTCACGGACAAGCCGTTCAACCTTGTCGGCTTTATCGGAATCGTGACGCTCACGGGCCTTGTTGGTAAGAATGCAATCCTCTTGGTGGACTATACGAACACGTTGCGCGAAAAAGGGCGCAACCGGCATGATGCCATTGTCGAAGCAGGCCCCGTTCGACTTCGGCCGATCATCATGACGACGCTGGCGCTGATCCTTGGCATGCTGCCGGTTGCATTGGCGATCGGCCGCGGCTCCGAGTTCCGCGAGACGATCGGCATCATCATCATTGGTGGCATCTCGTTCTCGACGGTTCTGACGCTTTTCGTCATCCCGGCCTCCTACACCATCTTCGACGACCTGTCGAACTGGTTGACGAGGAAGCGGAGAAAGCAGTCGAATGTGGACTTGGATGAACCCCTGGATGAGGAAGTGGCGACGGGCTGGCCGGACCCGGCCAAAGTATAAAAAAAAGGCCCCCTCCGCCGAGGGGGCCTTTTTTCTAAGTGCCGTAGGAGCTAAGCGTCTGCGTAAAGCTCGAACTCGTAGGGATGCGGGCGGAGATCAACCGCGTCGCACTCGTTTTCCAGCTTGTACTCGATGTAGCTCTCGATTAGGTCCCGGGTGAACACGTCTCCTTTGAGCAGGAACTCGTGATCGTTGGCGAGGGCTCCTAGGGTGGCGCGCAGAGAACCTGGAGTGGTTTCGATGCCCGCTCGTTCGATCGCCGGCAATTCGTACAGGTCCTTATCGAGCGGCTTGGGCGGCTCGATTCGGTTCTGGATACCGTCGATGCCCGCCATCAGACACGCCGAGAAGGCCAAGTACGGATTGGCCATGGGATCGGGAGCGCGAAACTCCACGCGTTTGGCTTTCGGCGACTTGCTCACCATTGGAATCCGCACGCACGCGGAACGATTTCGGGCCGAGTACATCAGGTTGATGGGGGCTTCGTAGCCGGGCACCAGGCGGCGGTATGAATTGGTCGTGGGCGCGCAGAACGCAAGCAGCGCAGATGCATGCTTGAGCAAGCCCCCGATATACCAGCGGGCATTGTCGGACAGGCCAGCGTAACCGCTTTCATCATACATTTGCGTCTCGCCGTTCTTCCAGATGGACTGGTGGATGTGCATGCCGCTGCCGTTGTCGCCGTAGAGCGGTTTGGGCATGAAGGTGGCGATCATTCCAGAGAGATAGGCGGTGGAGCGAACGACGTACTTGTACTTCATCAGCTTGTCAGCCATCGACACGAGGGTGTCGAACTTCATGTCGATTTCGCACTGGCCGGCTGACGCGACTTCGTGATGATGCATCTCGACATCGATGCCGATCTCCTGCATGTTCAGCATCATCTGGGTTCGCAAGTCCTGCAACTTGTCGACCGGCGGAGTGGGGAAGTAGCCGCCTTTTCGCCGGATCGTGAACTGTGCTCCTTCTCGCCCAGACGTCCAATACGCCTCGTCCGAGTCGATCTTGTAGAAGGCACCGCCGGGGCCGTTTTCGAATTCGAGCCGATCGAACACGAAGAACTCGGCTTCCGGGCCGAAGAAGGCGGTGTCGCCGAGGCCGGTCGTCCGCAAATATTGCTCAGCTTTCTTAGCGGTATAGCGGGGGTCCTTGGGATAGGCTTGGCCGGTGAGCGGGTCGACAATGTCGCAGATGATGACCGCCGTGGGATGCTCCATGAAAGGGTCCATGAAGAGGGTTTCGGCGTCGGGCATGAGTAGCATGTCCGACTCGTTGATGGCCTGGAAGCCTCGGATCGACGATCCGTCAAAAGCGAATCCATCCTCAAACTTCTCTTCGTTAAAATGAATCGCGGGCAAGCTGAAATGCTGCCACGTGCCCATTAAGTCGGTGAATCGTACGTCAACGGCTTGCGCGCCGTTCTCTACAACGAAGCTAACAGCTTCCTTCGGGGTCATTCGTGTTCTCCTCCTGTCGTGGCCTCACGGGCAGCACCCGCGAAACAGAAACGACGCCCATCACGGCGTCACGCCCGCCCGCTTCGTTGCAGAACGATTGCGATGATTATCCCTGAGTTAAGGCGTGGCCTGCGCGTGACGATTTTGCGATTTAGACGATGCTTTCAGGCCCCAGACCCCGTCTCCCTTCTACGTAACGACCTCCGAGCCCGTGGGCAGAAGGAGGTTGCGCCGCCCTGGAGTGCGGAGACCGTAGCTCTCCCTGATGTACCGAAGAGCGATAGAATTTCTCAACCTGGCAAGGACGGTGTCCGCAAGGGTTCGCTTTCTTGGGTTAGTTGCGGTTGCCTCGTTCTTTGCCGTTGCGGCTCGCTTGGGTGGACCAGCGGCTGGAGCGGGAGGGTTGGGGTTGGGTTAGGGTTAGGTCGGTGAAGTAGTCTTTTCGGTACTTCACGGCGGCGATGATGTCCCTCTCGTAGGGTGCCAGATCAGCGAGGGTCTGGGGCTTGACCTCGGCAGCGATTTGAGTGAGTATCGCCAGGAGCGGGTCGAGGCGGCCGGTGTTTACCTTGCGATCCATCAATACCGCCATGCCTGCTTCGGACTTGATGAAGTCACCGATCGTGCCGGTGATGGTGGATTCGCCAACTTGCAGCGCGACGATATCGTTGGCCGGAAGGTACAGGTCTCGCGCGGCCTTGAGTTGCATCGCGTTGAACATGTCACTCTTCTGGCCCGCACGCTGGAAGACGGCGATCAGACGCTTGTCTTCGATGATCTCCTTCGCAGCGTCGGCCCCGCCGAGTTCGGCGGCGGTGGAAATGTCGAGCACCTGAAGCACTCCCTCGGGCGTAACATCGATGCCGTACTGCTTAAAGTCGGTCGTGAAGGCGGCCCGGTCCGTGTCTTTGTACATCCGGAGGAGTTGGCCCAAGGAGTTCGAGCCCCCGGAGAGGCTGGCGAACTGGATGAAGCCGATGGACACGAAGCCGGTGTCGTAGGTGTTCACCGCATCGAATCCGCCCTCCAAAATGGACACGGCCCGCATCACCTTCGCTTCGGATTCGGTGATGTTCGCGATCTGGCAAAGTTGCGCGAGCTTCTCGGGTGGCATCGACTTTGCTGGTAGCCCCCCGGACATCACGCCCTTCTCGGAGCGATAGTAGGCGTAGCGCGGACTGGAGAGACGCGTGTTGTCGCGGTAGGTGATCGTCAGGTCTTCAAAGGTGATGGCGTGAACCATTGGTACGACGGCCTCGGCCAGCGGAGGTGCGTTGCCGCAATGAGCAAAAAGGGATGGCGGAATCGGACCGGGGAGCAGCGGCTCTGAGGCCGGAGTGTGCTGGTCGGGGGCGGGCAATCGCTTCTTGAGCACGATTTCATTGGCCTTTTGAGCGATTTGCAGGGCCTCCCAGCGGTCACGGGCGAGCTTGGCCTGAATCCAAGTTTCCCATTGCCTTTGCTCGTCGTTCTGAGCGACGGGCGTCGCCGTCGGAGGCAGCTTCTTGCCTCGCTGATAATCCCACAGCCACTTAGAACCTGCGACGGTCAATCGAACCTGCCAAAGCCCTTTGTCGAGGGCATCGGCGGGGACGGTGCTGGTGTAGCGGTTTGGATGGCTCCAAAACTGAATCACGGCGTCCCTCTCTTGGGGGGTGAAGAGTGGTTGAAGCTGCGCCTGCGAGATTGCGGCGCCTCCTAAAAGGGCAAATAGTATTCCGAAGCGCATCCATGGCCTCCCTGACGGCCGTTCCAACGACCCAAGCTTTAATTTACAGCAGATTAGTTCCACATTCGGTGGTTAAATGCCTCAAAGGCGCTTAACCACCGAAAAAAGTGCGCTACTGCTTCGCGCCGTCCGCGATCCACTGCTCGATGAGCTTGATTTGCGTTTCAGCAAGAGGAGGTCGATTTTTGGGCATGAGCTTGGCCCCCTGACCCCGAAGCGATTTGACCATCCGGCTCTGGGCGGGTTGGCCGGGGACTACGATCGCCATGACGCCCTGATGATTGGTCAAGGTGATGCCGGCGGCCTGCTGAGTATTGCTGTGGCACGGCATACAGGTCTTGTTCATGATGCCCTGGACTTCGGCAAAGGTGACCAGCGGCTTGGCGTCGGCTTCAACCTTCTTCGCTCCCTCGGGTGCCATAAAGGCAAATGCTTCCGCGGGCAACGGATCTGTGGAAACCTTAAGCTCGGTGGCGACGGAGAGATATTCCTTCTGAGTGGTTTTGAGCGTAAATCCTCTGGCGAACCCTAGCTTCTCATCCATGTAGAGAGTGGCTTGGCCGAAGCCTTCTTCCGGCGCGGTAACGGTGATCTCGGTGACCACGTTTCCCTTCATGTTCCGGGTAGCTCCGAGCTTGCCGGACTTTGCGAAATCTTTGTCCGCGAGGAAGAAGAAAGCGGACCACGCGTACAGGTCCTTCCGAAGAATGGCTTGAAGCGCGTCCTTGGTAGCGGGCTTCTCGGAATAGGTCTTGTCCTTAGAGGAATAGGTGTAGACCGTCTTACCGTCGGTGACCGTGTACCCCTCAGGCCCCGCTATCTTGAGCAGGTTGGGCTTTTGGTAACTGATGCGGTATTCGGTCGGAGCTTCGCCGATGGCCGTGACATTGATCGTGCCCGTCAGGGATTGAGCTTCGCGCAGGGTCTTCAGATGCAACTGCAACAGCGGCGGCAAGCTATCTTGAAAAGCCGCGCCAATGGCGAAGAGTACGATCGAGGTGAAGCAGGCAAGCCATTTCATGTATGAGAACATTATAGGGCCCAACTGGACCTCGAAGTCTATTGCGATTCGATTCGTCGAAGCCAGCGAAGAGGTGGTTTGTTTGGGAGAAGGACCTGGAAGTTGCCGTCAGGCATCGAGGCGATCACGCCACCGCCCCTGGTGATTGCGCTCATCGGGACGCTGAGCGAAGCGCCGTCGGCTCCAAGGAAGACAATTTGGCCCTTTGCTTTGCTGAGGATGGTGCGTAGGGAGGCACCGGTCTTGCCGTTCACCGTCTCTTGTTGATAGGTGCCGAGCGCCGCCGTAAAAAGCTTCATCATCGAGCCCGGCATGGCGATCGAGAGCTCGGAAGCAGGAGAGAGGGGAGAAGCGAATCCTGCGGCGACAAGCCTCTGCTGATTGCCCTTTGTGAAGAGGAATTCGACGAACGCCTGTTCCAAAGAACCCCCGCTCGTAGTGGCAAAGTGTTCGACCGATCTCGCTATGTCGGGGGGGATGGGAATGAGCCGGAGCTTTGACACATTTGGCGTAGCATCCGAAGAAAGCGCGAGCGCGGCGTCTGCATCGCCCTCGAGAACGAGCTTGACGGCTTCGTCTGAAGAGCCTGCGGAGACGGTCGAGTTTCGCTTGGCGTTCGTCCACCAATCGAGTCCATACATCGATCGTGCCTGCTCCATAATTTCGTTTCCAAGTCTCCCTTCGCGGGTCGTTGGTTTTAACGCCGCAAATTTAAGCCCGAGGCCCAGGTGAGCAAATTTCGCCACTCGTGTTGGCTCAGCGGGCGCGACGACTACCATTCTGTCGAGCGCGAACAGACGTTTCGTGCCCGTTAAATTAGCGCGAGGGGGGCCAAGGTGGACCACTGCCTGGGCATCCTGAACAAACACGACCTGCGCGTCCTTATATATCTTTTTGAATTCCGCGGCAATGGCTTGCACAGGAGCTTTGAGCGACGGATCGACCGAAACGCGTACGGTTCGCTGCGCCAAAGCGGTGGCCGCGAATGCGGTCACGCAGAGGGCGGTGAGGAGCGCTCGGTTGATCATCTGCATTTACTGTACAGCGTTCGCAATGTGAAAGGGATTTTTTGCATCTGTTTGACTGGAGTTATTCATACGTTCTGATGATCGCGTTTGCGCATGCACATGCTCGGATTTTTCGAAGGTATCGGAACAGAATGTCTTCAAGTATTCTCCTCGCATGCGAGTGGTTGTGACGGGGGGAGCCGGGTTCTTGGGATCACATTTGGTGGACCTCCTTCTCTTAAAGGGGCACACGGTCGTGGTGATTGACAACCTCATTACGGGCTCGCTCGACAACATCGGCCACCTCTATGGCGATGACCGGCTGAAGTTTCACAAGGCGGACGTATCCAATCAAATCTTTGTTGAGGGGGATGTGGATTTTGTGTTCCATTTTGCATCGCCTGCCAGCCCAGACGATTTCAAGCGTTATCCCATCCCCGTGATGAAGGTGGGCGCCTTGGGAACTCACAATGCGCTTGGCCTGGCAAAAGCCAAGGGTGCAAAATTTATGGTTGCTTCGACCAGCGAAGTATATGGCGATCCGGCGGTTTCGCCGCAACCCGAAACTTACTGGGGCAACGTGAACCCCGTGGGACCTCGCGCCGTTTACGATGAAGCAAAGCGTTACGCCGAGGCTCTGACGATGGCCTATCGGAACTACCACAACCTCGACACGCGAATCGTCAGGTTTTTTAACACCTATGGCCCGAGAATGCGACTCGATGATGGGCGCGTGGTGCCTAACTTTGTGAAGCAGGCGCTTCTGGGCCAGCCGTTAACGGTGTATGGCGACGGAGCCCAGACCCGCTCCTTTGGCTATTTCGAGGATATCGTGGACGGCGTCTATCGCCTCGCGATGTCGGATTTTCAGGAGCCGGTGAACCTGGGGACGCACGAGGAGCGCACGATCTTGGAGTTTGCGGAGGCGGTGATCAAAGCCACTGGTTCCAAGAGCGAGATCATTCATGTGTCGGCGGCCCTGGATGACCCTCGACAGCGGCATCCTGATCTCACGCGCGCCAACACGATCCTCGATTGGTATCCCACGACCTCGCTGCATGACGGTCTTGCGAAGACGATCGAGTATTTCCGAAAGAGAATCGAGTTGATAGGGAAGTGAACACGCCAGCTTAGGTTGACCGTCACATGGGCATGATCGCCACCGCTCTGCTGTTTCTGCTTGTGACGCCGCCCGAGGGCGAGCGTGTTTTGCTTGTCATCAATGGTTGGAGCAAGCCGGGCATGGAAATCGGCAAGTACTACGCGGCCAAACGCGCCCTGCCCAGGTCGAATGTGATCCATGTAGAGACCCCGCCCGAGGAAGAAGTCGGCTTCGAAAGATACAAGAAGGACATTGAGGAACCTGTACGAAAGGCGCTCGCGCGGTTGAAAGGCAAGGTGGATTTCATCGTGTTCACGAAGGACGTGCCGATGCGCTTCTCCGATAAGGGCTTTCATGGCGGCTACTCGCTCGACGCCTATCTGGCGATGCACGAAAAACCCCTTCCTTTCCTTGAGAATTTTGACGAGGCAAGCTTGGGGAAGGCAAAAAATCCCTACTTTGGAAAGCGCGAAGCGTTCAATCACTCGAAGTATGGGTTCTATTTGGTGACGCGGCTGGACGGCTATTCCACGAGCGACGTCAAGCTGATGATCGATCACTCGGTGCGAGCCGTAGGGACGAAGGGTCTCTTTCTGTTGGACGAAGCAGACAACCGGAAGGCTGGCGATTATCTGGCGACGCAAAAAGGGTTGAGTGCTGCCGCGACTCTGCTCAAAGGGCGCGGATTTCAGGTTTCGCTGGACTCTACCGCCTCGTTCCTGGCGCCGGCAGAGCCCCTGATGGGTTATGCGAGCTGGGGGAGCAACGACTCTGCATTTTCGCTGGATGCCTACCGCCGATTGCGGTTTCAACCGGGCTCCATAGCGGAAACCTTCGTCTCCACCAGCGGGCGCACGTTTCGCCGGACCAGTGGGGGGCAGAGCCTCATCGCAGACCTCATCGAGCAGGGCTTGACCGGAGCCAAAGGGTATGTGAGCGAGCCTTTCACCGTCGCCCTGGCTCGCCCGGAGATTCTCTTCGAACGCTACACGAGCGGCTTCAATTTAGCGGAAAGCTTCTACATGGCGTCGCCGATGGCTATGTGGAAAGACATCGTCGTCGGCGATCCCTTGTGCCGCCCTTATGCGAGGAAACAGTGAGGCCGGGAGCGTTCTTCGATCGCGATGGCGTCCTCAATATCGACAGTGGCTATATCTTTAAGCCCCAACAATGGGAGTGGACGCCCGGCGCACGAGAAGCGATTTGCTGGTGTAATGCCCATGGATACGCCGTGGTGGTCGTAACCAACCAATCCGGCATCGGGCGCGGTTTCTATGGAGCGCAGGACGTTGAAATACTGCACGAGTTCGTTCAGCGAGAGCTCGCGGAAGTCGGCGGCCAAGTCGACGCATTCTATTACTGCCCCCATCTGCCGGAAGACAACTGTGCGTGCCGGAAACCGTTGCCGGGAATGATCCTTAGTGCTCTGCGGGACCTAGACCTCGATGCTTCTAAGAGCTTCCTCATCGGTGATAGAGAAAGCGACATTCAGGCGTCCGAAGCAGCAGAGGTGAGGGGCATCCTTTATTCGGGTGGCTCGCTGCTCGACTTCGTACAGGCGAATGCCTAAGCGTGAGTATTTTTGCTTTTCGCACCCAAGAAACCTTTCCTAGATAGCGAGAGCTTCCGCCCCCGACCTTCCTATGCGGTCGGCAGGCTGTATCCTGTTCCCAATGCGGAAGACGGCCCGTTCAGTCCGAGAACTGGTGGATTGCCTGGAGGGTGTCTATGGCAGGCCCCGGATGATCAGCCGCTTTGAGCCGATGGAGGAGCTCGTCTCGTGCATCCTCAGCCAGCACACGACGGACGCAAGCTCGTTTCCAGCCTTTACCAAGCTGCGAGAGACCTACCCGGACTGGCAAGACGTCGTCGACGCCGGACCGGAAAGGCTGGCGGATGTGGTCCGCGGAGCAGGGCTTGCGAATCAAAAGTCGAAAAATATCATCGGTACGCTGCGGCTGATCAAGGAGAGGACGGGCGAGTATTCCCTGGAGAGCTTGAGGGCGTTGCCGACTTTGGAGGCGCGGGCCTGGCTCTTGTCCTTGCCCGGCGTCGGTCCGAAAACCGCTTCGATCGTGCTGTGCTTCGCGATGGGCAGGGAAGCCATCCCAGTGGATACGCACGTGTACCGCGTGTCCTGGCGGCTGGGTCTGATTCCCGAGGACGTGGGCGAAAACAAAGCGCATGACCTCCTTCTAAAACTGGTGCCGCCCGAGTTAGCATTTCGCTTCCACAATACGCTCATTCAACACGGCCGCATGGTTTGCAGAGCACCCTTGCCGATCTGCGAGCAGTGTCCGGTGCGAGATCGCTGCCGATGGTTCAAAACGGGAGGCCCCCAAAAACGCCGAGCCGAACTCGCTCTGAATCGCAAGAAGCCGGTGAAGGTGGCCTAATGGCGTTTCAAAATGAAGAAGCGGCGCAGCGAGCGATCGAGAGACTGCAGATACTTGCCGATTTCGACTGCTCGGCTTTCTTTCAAAGGGCCTTCGACGGCAACCCCGCACCTGATGTTGCTCTCACCAATCTCGAACGATGGCTGAGCGCCACGGCGAGTCCTGCGATTTACCTTCAGGCTATGGCCGGTTTGCCCGTTGGGCGGCTGCTCATCTTTCTCTTTGGGGCTAGCCAGCCGCTCGCGGATACGCTGATCCAGAACCCCGAACTCGCCAGCCTCGCGCTTGAACCTTCCTCCGTCAAGTTGGTCCCCACGCGGGAGGGCGTTTTCGAGGAAGGGCAGAGGCTGTTGGCCTCTGCAAACTCCTATTCTCATTCACTGGATCGGCTACGCTTTCTGCGCCAAAAGTGGAACCTGCTCATCACTCTCAATGATTTGGGCGGATCTTGGGAGCAGCCGGCGGTATGGAAGGCGTTGTCAGATCTAGCCGATGCACTCATCTCGCTCGCCCGGGAAACCGCTTGGAAGGAGTTTTCGGCCCAGCGACAACTAGAGGGTGAATGTCCCCTGACAGTGATAGCTTTTGGTAAGCTTGCCGGTCAAGAGTTGAACTATTCGTCAGATGTGGACCTGGCTTATGTGTTGCCCGACGACATCGACGAGCGGCAGGAGAAGGAAGCGACCAAATTTGCCGAGATGCTTACGCGGGCCATCAGCGACCGGATGGGCAGGGGCTATCTGTACCGCGTCGATCTTAGGCTTCGCCCCTACGGTGCCGCCGGCGCACTCGTGCGCTCGATGAAGGGATTCGATAGCTATTACGAGCTATATGCAGAGCCTTGGGAAGTCCAGGCACTCCTTCGCTCGCGTCCCATCGCTGGCCCGCATGCCATTGCAGAGCGTTGGCAGGTCATGCGCACAAGAGTCTGTTTTCGTCCAAGACTCAGCGAACTGGCACTGGAGCAAATGCTGTCGATGCGCGTCCGAATCGGCGACCATGCCGACGGAGACGATATCAAGCGTGGTCCGGGCGGCATCCGCGATGTCGAGTTTTTGGCGCAGGTTTTCCAACTCTTGCACGGCTTCGAGCACCCGGAGCTGCAGGAGCTTCCGACCACGCGCGTTCTTGAAGCGCTCGATCGCTCCGGCAAGCTGGAGCACGCTGATGCGACGTCTCTATCAGAGGGTTACACATTTCTTCGCAAGCTCGAACATCGAACCCAACTCGTCAGCGATCAGCAGACCCATTCGATTCCGGAAAAGCCCGAGGCGCGGGAGGCGCTGGCGAAGCTCATGGAGTGTCAGAGTTGGCAAGAACTGCGTGCCGATTTGGCCCACCAAAGGCGTACAATTAGCACGTTGTATGGTTCGATTCTGAAGCTGGAGCCCGCGCAGGAAGCGAGCCGCGCGTTTGTGGAGTCAACGCTCGGCCCGCTTGGCCCGGCTGCCCTCCAGTGGTTCGACGTGCTGCCAGAAAGCCAAGCCTTCTACCAGGCTCTGAACGAAAATGAAGGCAGCCTTGATCGGCTCCAAGAGATCCTCCTAAAGGCTCCGCGTCTCGTTCCATTCTTCAAAAATTCAGTGGCGCTCACCGAGCTACTTCTGAGCGGGGAAATCGAGGAGCCGGTAGATTTAGCGGCTCGCATCCGAGACCTTCCAATCGACGCTTCGCCAAGATTGGTCGCACAAACTTACACAAATGCGTACGCGTCTGCCATCTCGCAAAGGGTGCTGAGGGGCGAGCAAGACCTGCACGCGACTCTCTCGGATTTGGCTGATGAGCTCATCCGCCACTGTTGCAAGCGCCTTCTGGCCCCGTTCGATGTGTTGGCCCTGGGCAGTCTTGGCACGCGAGACTTCGCACCCAACAGCGACGCTGATCTCCTTCTGCTGGTCGAAGGCAAATCTTTGCACCGAGAAGCAGAAATGCAGGCGCAACTTTTCCTTGCCTTTGTGGGTGAGCTCAAGCGCCTCGGGGCACCCTTTGAAGTGGACCTGAGGCTCAGACCGGAGGGAGGGAAGGGGTTGCTCGTTCGCACGTACGAGGGCCTCACGGCTTATGACTTCGAAGGAATGGAGATGTGGGAGCGGTTCGCGCTGGGGCATGCAAGGCAGATCACAGGCAATCCGGAAGCTCAAAGGCTCGTGATGCACAGCGCTTACGGCCTGCCTCTCACCCCCGAGCGCATCAAGGAACTGAGCAAGATGAAGCGCCGAATCGAAACCGAGCGGGTCAAGCCGCAGCACGTGAGGCGCAATGTCAAACTTGGTTACGGCGGGCTTAGCGATCTCGAATGGCTGGTCCACCTGCACGAAATGCGTTATCCGACAACATTGACGGTCGGGGAGACAACAGACATGCCCGCGCGTATCAAGCGACTGGGACGCGCCGGCCTCATCAACGCGCTGGAAGTGGAGCTGCTTCTCGAGGCCAGGGAGCACTTGCTAGACCTGCGCAACCGGCTCTTCCTCATGGGCCAGGGCGACGATTTGGTGCCGGAGAATCCAGAGCGACTCGATCGGCTGGCCCACAGTTTGGACTTCGAGCAGGGCAATGACTTCTTGGCGCATCACGAGCGTATCATCGAGACGGTGCGCCGTCTGTACATCGAAGGTCTCGAAAGGCTGCGAGCATGACTCTGTTTCTCCTCTTCTTGGGTGCATTCCTGCTGGGCTCGATTCCGATCGGCTTCCTGGCGGCGCGCGCAAAGGGGATCGACATCCGCACGGTTGGCAGTGGAAACATCGGGGCCACAAATGTTTCTCGGGCGCTAGGTAACCGGGCAGGCTATACCGTCTTCCTTCTGGACATGCTTAAGGGCCTGCTTCCCGGCTTGGCGGCTCGATTTCTGATAACGGAGCCCATTGCGGGTCTACCGCCCCAGCTCTACTGGTTTTTGGCAGGTATAGCCGCTTTCTTTGGACATATGTTCTGCCCTTGGCTGGGATTTAAAGGCGGAAAGGGCATTGCGACGGGCCTCGGCGCACTGATTGCGGCAAGCCCCTTGCTGGCCGTTTCTTGCTTCACCGTGTTTTTCATTCTCATGATGTTCACGAAGATGGTGAGCCTTTCGAGCCTGGTGGCGGCAGTCGCGCTTCCCATCTTGGGTTATTTTCTGCCCGGCGAGCCTCGCGAGTTAATGCCTGTTTATGGCTCCCTGAGCCTGCTCGTTTTCTATAAGCATCGGGATAATATCAAACGGATTTTGCAGGGAACGGAGCCGAAGTTCCAACTCCGCAAGAAGCAGGGACAGGAAGTCTAAGAAATGCTCCTCCGCGAACGGATGTTTTCGGAACCGATCTCCTTCCTTTTCGGTTGCCTGATCTGGATCCCACTGGCCATATGGATTATTTCGCTGGTGCGATGGATGGTCAGCGGGGATGTGGATATGATCCTCGGGTTTTTGGGGATCGGTATGGCGATTCTCCTCGGGTACATCGCGATCAATCCCCCTGCTCCGCTGGTGTCGATTCTGGCGTTTGTAGCGGTGCTCGGAACGGTGGTGATGTTTCCCTTTGTGAGAATCGCGATGGACAAACGGAGCTTGAAGGCCATGGACGTCGAGGATTTGGAGAGGGCGTATTACGCACTAAAGCTACGGCCCGACAACGTCGCCGCCAGGTTCAAGATCGCGCGCCTACTCTACGATATGGGGTATCCAGGACATGCGCTCAGAATTGCCGAGAGCTGTATAGCCACGATGCCCCAGGCATTCTTCTTTGAGGAGCACCGGCTGATTATGAGATGGAGAACCACCCCCACGTCGCCGCGTGCCTTCGACCCGCTGCCCTGCCTCGACTGCAACCACGCGAATCCCCCTGGGGACGTCAATTGTGCTTCCTGCGGAGCCCCGTTTTTGCTCGATCGCGCAAAGGGGAAGGTGATGCCCGGATCGCTGGGTAAGCGACTTATGGCCGCATGGATCGTTATGGTTGCGGTACTTGCGGGCCTTCCCCTCATCGCCTCCTTTGGAGGCCTCTTCGCCGTGCTTGGCATATTCTGCCTTCTCGTGCTTTCGGTTACGGTTCTGATGGTCGCCTTCCGCACTCCTGCTGAGGGCATGGCGACTTGAAGAAAATCGACTCATACGTTTTGCGTGAGATGCTGGTGCCCTTCCTGATCGGCACCGTCGCGGTGGTGATGATGTTTCAGGCCAACACCTACATCGCTGTCGCAAAGCGACTGAATATGGACAACGTGCCGCTGAAAGCGGTGCTGCAATTCATCCTTTACAGCACGCCGACCTACCTCAATTTGACACTGCCCGTAGGCGCGGCGCTCGGCAGCTCGTTGGCCATGTCGCGACTTGCGCGCGAGTCGGAATTGACCGCAATGCGAGCGGCGGGTGCCCGCATTCTTCGGGTGATCGCTCCTATCGCGTGGTTTGGGTTGGGCGTTGCGCTGATGCACTTTTACATGGTCGAGCGAATCATGCCCAAAGCCACTACTGAAGCAAATCGTATCGGCATGCAGATCGGCTATCTGGGCTACGCGCCAGACGTCAAGACGAATGCAATGCTGAATCTGGGCAAGTTCACGGCGTCCTTCGGGGCGGTCTTTAAGAAAGGGGATGATCTGGAGATCCAAAAAATTCTCCTTATCGAGCAACCGGAACCAGACGTAACCCAGCTAATCACGGCGGACAAAGCAACCTATTCGGACGGAGAATGGCGTTTTGAAAATTCGTATTTCCGAATCTTGGAGGGACAGGACCTCACCACCGCGAAGCCTATCGGCACCCTCGTTATCAACGAAAAGATCATTCCCGGAGACATCTTCAATGCACCAGTAAGCGAAGAACTCTCCGCATCACAGCTATGGGAATCGATTAAGGCCGGGCGCAAGCTTGGAAATGACACGAAGCGGTTGGAGGTCAATTTTCATACGAAGTTCGCGCTGCCGGTCGCCTGCTTCATCTTTGCGTTCGTCGCCCCCATCTTCGCAATCGTGTTTGCCAGGGGAGGCGGTTTCGTAGGCGTGTTGTTGAGTTTTGGCCTTTGCATCCTTTACTACAACGCTTTCATTATTTCTACAGAAATACTCTATAAGTTTCCGTTTGTGCCTGCCTGGCTTGCCGCCTGGATAACGAATATACTCTTCGCCTTGCTTGGAATGATTGCGATTAGGAGGCTGGAGTGATGCGAGCTTGGCCGGTACCGGTTTTGACGCTCGGCTTGGGGAGCTATGGCTGGGCGCAGGTTGCGCCCTATTCTGCAGTTTCAACCGGTCTGAGGATGGTGCAGGAGCGTGGCATCGTGACGCCGGTAGGCGGCACAAAGGATCCCCTCCAACCAATCGGATTTCCAGGCCTGCCGCCCAAATACGGAGAACTCCCGGAGCCACAGAGTGCAGACGTGGAATTTCGCTTGATCCGCCTGGGTCAAGGTGGAAGGTCTGGGAATATCGTGAGAGGCACGGAAGGCGCAGAGTTCATGTACAAGGGCTTCCATGTCTTTGCGGATGAAGTAGATGGAAATCTTCAGACCAGCATCTTTACACTTCGCGGCAACGTCAAGGTGATCGGCAAGGAGTCGGTAGTCGTTGGCGAACGGGTAACCGTCAACTTCGAAAACAGCACTTATCTCGCGGAGGATGCCGAGTCGCAGCTAGACCCACGGCTTGTTCAGGGCATGCTTACCGACGACCTCTACGTGAAGGCTCAGCAATCGTATGGTAGCGAGCGGCAGATATGGGCGCACAACGCAGACATTACGACGTGCAATCTCAAAGAGCCACATTATCACCTTGATGCCAAGGATGCCGAGATTCGGCCCGGCAAGCGAGCCATTCTCCGTCACACAAAAGTGAAGATATTTGGCCGGACGATTCTCAGCATCGCCTACCTGAATATCCCGCTCGACGATCCGACCTATCGCTACACTCCTGAGATTGGGCAGAGCGAAGACGAAGGCTACTACATCAAGACTCGCTGGGGCATACCTCTTCGCGGAGACAACGTCTTTGATTCCCGCGTCGATTATATGACGAAGCTTGGCACAGGATTGGGAGGCGATTATCGCTACTTCAATCGCACGATGAACGGATTAGCCCGTGTCTACACCATCTTTGGAAAAGCGAATACCCTCAGCGTGTCTAATGATCATCGACAAGAATTTCGATGGGGCTCTCTAACGTTTAATAATGATTATCAAAAGAACAACCATCTAACCGCTCCCGGTAGCACGACTCTCAATACCAGAGCACAGTTGGTCTTTCCACAGGGAAGGGGAGCGAGTACGCGATTAAGTCTCAACCGCAGCGGCAGTAAGTCGGGCACCTTCGACACTAGCAACCAGAGCATTGCCGTCTCCGATCAAAGAAGCTACGGACGCTTAACTCGCACAACGCTTGATGTCAACTGGATTCAGTCTGGCAGCAAGTACCAGGGGCAGGTCAACAACAACGATCGTGAGCAGATAGACGTTCGAATGCGGGCCAACCATGAGCTTAAGATGGCTACCGCGAACCTCGAATATGTCCGCACGATTCCTGTCGGGGAAACCCAAGGGATTTTTGGCGGAAGCGATCGCACCCCATTCGTGTCGCTTACTTCCGATGCACGCAAGATCTTCGGTGGCCGCATCGGACAGCGATTTCCTTTCAACACTGAACTCTCGTTCGGCGAGTTTTCCTCTTCAAGCGGAGTCCAGCAGCAAAAGATAAGCCGTTACAATTTTGACATGAGGTTCAATCGGCCAGATCGGAGCGATAAGCGACTACGAATCGACCTCGGGGGCCAGTTCCGGCAGGGAATGTACTCAGACGACACGGCTCAGTACACGCAGGGAGCAACCGCCGCCGCCAGCTACCGACTAGGTCGAGACACTTCCGCGAACTTTCGTTACAATTATCTTCGACAGCACGGCTTCAGCCCTCTGCTTGTCGACCGAACGGGACGCAACAATCTCTTTACATCGGATCTGAGCTACCGGCCTACCAATCCGTTATTAATTGGTATCCAAACCGGCTACGACTTCATTAGACAAGAGCGGCAGGAGATTTCCTGGCAGCAAGTAGGGGTTAGAACAGAATTCACGCCGAAGGAGAACGTCATGTTCCGCACGCTTTCCACCTACGACACTTTTGCGCAGCAATGGAGCAACGTCCGCCTCGATTTTGCCTATAAGCACAACGAACAATTCTTGGCGCTGGGCGCTCGCTATGATGGCATCCGCAAGGTGTGGAGTAACGCGAACCTTTACTTGGAGAACTTGAAGTGGGGCCGGGTGAGCTTTAGCGCGATCTTGTCCTACAACGGATTCACCAAGCAGTTCGACTCCCAGCAGTATTCATTCATCTACGATCTACACTGCGCGGAAGCGATCCTCGTCTATACGCAGCAAAACACCGGCTTTCGTTCCGGCAAAGACGTGGCGCTGTTTATCCGCCTAAAGGCCATCCCCTTCGACATCCCCTTCGGCTTCGGCAGGCGCGGCCAACCTCTGGGAAGCCCCAGCGGTGCCGGATTCTGATCGCAAAATAGTCTCGGGTAAAATCGCGACGGCCCCATTCGGGATGTGGCTCAGCTTGGTAGAGCGCTGCGTTCGGGACGCAGAGGTCGAAGGTTCGAATCCTTTCATCCCGACCCATTTTTCCTAAGTGTACATCCAGTAGATCGTTTGCAAGCCGTTGCAAGCAATCTCAATGAAATCGTGCCACATCGGTACTCTCCGCCCGTGAATCGCACGTTCATTCTCTTGGCCGGCATTATGGGTGCCCTCGCAGTCGGCCTCGGCGCGTTCGGAGCTCACAGCCTGAGATCCTCGGTAGACGCACAAGGCTTGGCCACCTGGCAGACAGCCGCCCACTATCACCTCGTCCATGCGGTGATGTTGGCCATCGTCGGCATCTTGGCAGGCACTAAATGCCTGAAAGCCCTTAACGCCGCTGGCTGGTTCTTTACCGCCGGGACCCTCATTTTCAGCGGCACCCTTTATACGCTCGTCATAACCGGACAAAAGTGGCTCGGCGCAATAACTCCCCTGGGCGGCGTCTGCCTCATTCTTGGGTGGCTGTGCCTGGCAAGCGCGGGATTGACCCGCGGTGAAGCTGGGTCCCAAGGAACCCCCGGTTGACCCAGAGAGTCAGGGTTTTAAACCCTGGAGACGATGATGCAACCCACGATTTACGCTGCCTACAATGATGCGAGCGACGCCGAGAAGGCCGCAGGTGCCCTGATGGATCATGGAATCAATCCCGAAGCGATCAGCTTGATCGTTAGCGAAGCATTCAACCGCCAAGCTTCCGCGCCCGATTCTCGGGAGATCGATTACACCCATCCGCAAACGGTCGTCCGTGAGCACGGTGCCCTGGACACGATGGATCCTCTGGGAAACTCCCATCTCGACACCCCTATCACCATCGATCCCGCAGTCGGCAGAGACCTTGGACCCGGCAACGAACTGCCTAACTCCGACTTCAATCCTGCTCAGAACGACTACCCTCGCAGCGGAACCGGCGGCAGCACGGAGTTTTCTTCCGCACCCCCCGAGGCACATCGAGATTTCAACAAGGGCCTTGAAACCGACGCGTACAACAAAAACTATCAAAACGACGTGGAACGCGAGAACCTCGATCAAGCAGCCATGGATCGCAGCAACCAGAAAGTTGAAGCACTCAGAAGCGAACCGGACGAAGGCTTGGACGCAAATCGAGTGGACGGAGACGAAGTCCGAGATGCCGACCGAACCATCGGACCACGCTCTTATGACCCCGAAAGAGCCGCAAAGGCCGGCATCACCACCACGACCATCGAGGACGCTGGAGAAGCCGCAAAGAAGGGAGCCCTCTGGGGTCTTGGTGTAGGGGCCATAGCGGCCGTCGCCGCGCTCTCCATCCCAGGCTTCGGCCTCGTCCTGGGCGGAGGTGCGCTAGCCGCCGCCACGGGTGCTCTTGCCGCATCGGCAGGGGCAGGTGCTGTAGCGGGAGGAGTGGTCGGCTACCTTAAAGACCAAGGCGTCCCGGCGAACGACATCCCTCACTATCAGAAGGCAGTTGAGGCGGGCGGAGCCATCTTGGCCGTTCACCTAGACGAAGCTGGCGACCGAGCAGCCATCGAGGCGTTGTTGCGCAAATACGGGGCGCACGCGACGAACGACTACGGATACGCCGCCTAACGGCTCTCCCCTTGTGCGAAGCGGAGGGGGAAGTTAGATGGGGGTTCCGCAAGCCTCAATAATTGGAGCGCTCCGGTTCTTCCCCTTGCGCGTAGCGGAGGGGGAAGTTAGATGGGGGTTCCGCAAGCCTCAATATGGAGCATCCGTTCTTCCCTTGCGCGTAGCCGAGGGGGAAAGAACACCAAGGTTCCACCAAGCTCACCAAAAAATCTGATGGCCAGGGTTTCCCCTTAGTGTTCTTGGAGTCCTCCAATTGGTCGAAGGACACCAAGAGCACCAAGATTCCACCAATCTCACCAAGGAATTAGAAAGGCTGGGGCTCCCCCTTGGTGCCCTAGGTGTTCCCCTTAGTGTTCTTGGTGTACTCCAAGTGGGCGAAGGACGCCAGTTAGAAGCGGGTTCCACAAGCCTCAATATGAATCATCCGGTCTTCCCCTTGCGCGTAGCGGAGCGGGAAGTTAGATGGGGGTTCCGAATCCGGTGGCGAGTGGAGTCGTCCAATACTATATTCATGACTGCCCTTCTAGCACTCTTGAGCCTTCAGCAGCCAGATCCCCTGGGCACGTACATCGAGGCCCTCACCGCAGCTCCCGCCTTGTCCGTGTCGTACGTCATCAAAGGCAGACAAGAGCCCGAGAACGTCAAAATTCACCTCGGTAAGCCCAATAAGTTTCATATCGAACGAGCCTCGGAGCTCATCGTGAGCGACGGTAAGTCGCTCATCCGCTACCTAAAAGCCAAAAACAGCTACACCAAGAAATCGCTCGCCCAAGAAGACTTAAAGTCCCTCTTTCTGACCGACGCCCTTCTGCCATGGGGCCCCTTCTTCGAAAGCAAGTTCTTTGCAAGCACGCAGGCGAAAATCATCGGCACCAGAGATCGCGAGGGCATCCAAGTGCGCGTGCTCGGAATTCATTTTCCAGGACTTCATCCGCGATCACTGACTCTCTACGCAGCCCTCGAAGACGGCCTCGCGAGAGGCGGTCTGATCCAACAAGAAGAGATGGATCCGCTGAGCATCGAAGTCACCTCGATCGCTGCCGCCGCCTTGGACGAATCCAGGTTCATCTTTACGCCACCACCTGGCTCCGCCGACCAAAGCGGAATCTAGCCGGTTGAATCCCACTACGTCAGCTGCGAAATCAACGTAGTGGGTCCTTCATTTCCCGCTAAAGACCTCCAATGAACCACGCGATTGCGGCCGCCTTGCTTTGCCGCGTAAAGCGCGTTGTCGGCCTGCATGATCAGCGCCTTCGGATGGGTTCCGGGGACGTTGCAAGTAGTGACCCCAAAGCTGGCAGTCATCTTTCGATAGCGCCACTGCTGATTTTCAAGATGCTTGCGGAAGCGCTCGCCGGCGCGAATAGCCGCTTCTTCATCGCAGTTCTTGAGGATGATCGCGAACTCCTCGCCTCCGTAGCGAGCGGGCAATTCATAACTGCGAGACTGAGTTTTGAGGCACTCTGCAAACTGTTGAAGAACCTCATCCCCCACCTGGTGCCCGAGATCGTCGTTGACTTTCTTGAAGTGATCGATGTCGAGCAAAACCAGGGAGAAGGGAACCATCGTTCTGCCAAAAGCATCCACGCTTTCCTCGAGCAGTTCTTGGAAGCGGCGATGGTTCCAGAGACCCGTCAAGCCGTCCGTGATCGCCAGGTGATTCAACCTCACGTTCATTTTCTCGAGGTCAACCTTTTGCTGGCTGAGCTGTGCCGCATAGTGGTTGATCTGCAGCATCTGTTCCTCCACGCGGTGTTCGGCCCGCTTTCGCTCGGTGATGTCGAGATTGGCGCAGATCGCGCTCAGCGGCTTGCCTTCATCACGCAGGCAGATAACGCTGCAGGCCAGATACTTCGTCTCTCGCCCAAGCTGAAACTCCCAGTCAAAGGTCGGCTGCTCCATGTCCTTAAACATGTTCTTGACCCTCTCCGGACGCCACACCGGATGGTCGCCCTTGGCTAAGACATCCCAGACCGGCTTCCTAATCGCGCTCGCCTCAGCAATTCCAAATGTGTTGTGTGCCGAACGGTTCCACTCACGAATGTTGCCCTGCTGATCAAACGTGAAACAGGCGACCGGCAAGCCGTCAAACAGTTCTCTAAACCGCGCAGACGCGATCTCCAGGTTGTGGTTCGTGTCGGAGAGCTGATGAGCCGTGGTCTCCAACTGCTCGTTCTGCTTCTGAAGATCATCTTCCGTCGAAAGGATCCTGCGAGCGACCTTAAGCCGCGCCTGCATCTCTCCTCGGTCCAGCGGCTTCGTCAGGAAGTCGTCGACCCCCGCCTCGTAGGCTTCCATTCGGTCTTCTTTCTGACCCTTCGCAGAGCAGAGGATGAAATAGACGTAAGGTCCGGCGATTCGCCTAAATTCGCGGCAAAGGGTGACCCCATCCATCTGGGGCATCATCCAGTCAGAGACGACGATGCGATAGGGATGCGCTTGGTGCATCTGAAGCGCAACCGCGCCGTCCGTTGCCAGGTCCACAGAGAGGCCCTGAGACGTAAACAATCGCTGTATGAGCGTCGCCGATACAGGATCGTCCTCTACGACAAGCACGCGAGGGATTTCCACGCCATCAAATGTGGAAGCCATCAATCACAACCGAACGATTACAGAGCCAGCCTTAGTTCAGCAATCAAATTGTTATCGGGCAAAGACGATCCTTTCCGTAGGATTGCCCAGTCAACCAGCGCAATATACGCGTAGCTAACGAATTATGTCCTATACTTCCCACGATTTGCTATGGTATAGTCAACCGTCGAGATGTTGGCTTTGCCGGGCCTGTAGAAAGCATTCCGTCGATTAATCTTCTAGGACTCCCCAGTTCCGTGGGTTTGATGTCCCCTGTCGAAGTGCAAAGGTCTAGCGGCCCCCGTAGGGTCCGTGTTGTCCGACGACCCTTAAAAAGCCACTGACGAGCATCGCTCGTCGAGCCACGCTGCTTGGAGCCGACCGTTCCATCACGCTCCCTCGACGAGCCGACTTGCCTGCGGCCACTCTCACCGATCTTCGCGGAGGACCCAGCATATGGATATTGCACAAAAACCGGAAAGCAACGAAACGGCCCCCTCGCCGGCACACGATCACGTGCTCATACGATTGGAAGCCGACTACGCCGAAGAGGGCGCGTTCGGGCAGCGAACGTTAGAAGCCACCAAGGAAGAGCTTCGCGTCCTCGAGAAGGGCGGAGTAACTTCTGTCGTGGTGCCGATGGCGGACATCAAATCGGCTCGCAACGAGCCGCTGGTCGGAGGTGGACGCCTCGAAGTGACGACCCAGTCAGGCGAAGTGATCCCGATCGTCTCCTACTCGCTCACGATCGCCGCAAAGTTCAGCGAAGCCGCCCGGGGCATTGAGCAACTCGCAAAGGGCGACGAGCTGATGATCAATCTAAAGGAGGAGAAGCTGCGCTGCGCAAAATGCAACCGCCTGCTCCCTGAAAAGGATGGGATCTGCCCTGCCTGCGTGCACCGCGGCCGGACGATGCTGCGGCTTTCGCAGTTCTTGGTCCCGTACAAGAAGCAGACCATAGGTCTTGCGCTGCTTTCGCTCGGCACAACGCTGCTCAATCTCGCCCCGCCTATCATTCAGGGGGCTCTCATCGACCGCGTTCTGAAAACGGGGGAAGAAGTCAATCTACTGTGGACCCTCGTCGCCGTCTGGCTGGCCGTCCTGATCGTCAACTCCCTCATTCAGGTCGCGAGCGGACAACTCATAGCCGTGTTGGCAGGAAATATCGCGGCCGACCTACGCGCCGCCGTGTACCGCGCCATCGAGTTTCTCCAGCTCACCTTCTTTGATAAAAAGCAGGTCGGAGCCATCTCGTCGCGGGTCACCAGCGACACGGATAGGGTCTGGGGATTCTTGGTCGAAGGCGTGCCCTACCTGCTGCTGAACGGTCTCACGCTGGCGGGGGTCGTCGGTTTCTTGTTCTGGACGAACTGGATTCTCGCCGCCGCCATCCTCGCGCCGGTTCCCATCGTCATCGGCATCGGAGCGATCTTCTGGAAGCCCATGTCGCAAATGTTTCATAAGGTGAGCCAGAAGTGGGCGCGATTCCACATGCACTTGAATGAGTCGCTGCATGGCATCCGGGTCGTGAAGGCGTTTGCCAAGGAAGACCATGAGTACGCGAAGTTTCAGATCCGCAACAATGAACTAAGAGATGCGGGAGTGAGAGTCGACTCTCGCTGGTATGCGATCTTTGGCGCGATGAGCTTCTTCACGGCGCTGGGAAACCTCATCCTCTGGAGCGTTGGCGGCATGATGGTGGTGCGAGGCGAGCTCACGCTGGGCGAGTTCTGGCGCATCCAGGGCTTGTTGCTACTTGTCTACGGTCCTCTCCAATGGTTCAGTGCGATCAACCAATGGTTCAGTCGAGCCATGGCCGGGGCCGACCGAATCTTCGAAATCATCGACATGGATCAGGAGCGTTACGGCGAACGCGGCAGCCACCATCGCATCGAAGGTGAGGTCACGTTCGACAACGTCCGCTTCGGCTATGACAAGTCGAATCCGGTCCTCAAGGGCATCAGCTTCACCGCCAAGCCAGGAGAAATGATCGGCCTCGTCGGAAAGTCGGGAGCAGGGAAGTCGACCACGATCAATCTGATCTGCCGGTTCTATGAGCCCGACGCCGGACGCATGCTCATCGATGGCATCGACTATCGGGAGATCGCCCTTCAAGACATGCGCGAGCAAATCGGAATCGTGCTCCAGGAGCCCTTCCTCTTCAACGGCACGATCTCGGAGAACATCGCCTATGGCAAGCCTGGTGCCTCGTTCGAGGAAATCGTAACGGCGGCCAAAGCAGCCAACGCCCACCACTTCGTCTTGGCGAAGCCGGATGGCTACGACTCCATGGTGGGCGAGAAGGGCGCGAAGCTCTCGGGCGGAGAGAGGCAGCGCGTGTCGATCGCGCGAGCGATCCTACACAACCCTCGCATACTCATCCTCGATGAGGCGACCTCTTCGGTTGATGTCGAGACCGAAAAGCAAATCCAGGAAGCGATCGGTAGGCTCATTCAGGGCCGGACGACATTCGCCATCGCTCACCGCCTCTCGACGTTGCGAAACGCGTCAAGGCTGATCGTTCTCGAAAAGGGCCAGATCGCAGAAATCGGCACGCATGAAGAGCTTATGGCGAAGCAGGGCGTGTTCTACAAGCTGGTCGAAACCCAAAGTGCGATCAACGAAATCATCGGTGTGGGAGCAGTGGCATGAACCCCGCGGTAAGCGACCCGAAACGTGAAAACACAATGCAACCTGAACAACTGACGCTCTTCTTCGAACCTAAGGATCGCCTGCGACTGACGATTGGGGACGAAAAGTCGTACCCAACCGTCAAGCCCGCGTGGGCCGCCCCCCTCTCCCACCCTAGGCGCTATCTGGCGCTATTGGACGGCAAGGGGGAGGAGATCGTGATGCTGGAAGATCCCAAAAGCCTGCCCAAAGACTCTTACGTGGCCGTGACGGAGGAATTATCAAGGCGCTACCTCAGCTCAACCGTCCAATCGATCAACGAAGCCCGCACGGACTTCGGCTGCACGTACTGGAACGTCGAAACAGAGCGGGGCCAAAGAGACTTCGTCACCCAAAGCCTCCAAGAAAACGCCCAATGGCTCTCCCCAACTCATCTCTTGCTGATCGACGTAGACGGCAACCGCTTCGAGATCACGAACACCACGGCACTGGATGCAGTGAGCTTGGACTATCTGGAGCGCACCGTCTAAAGATCTATGGTGATCGTAACGTAAACCGCGTAGCCCGGGATGCACTCGTAGCGTGGTCCGAACTCCCTCCGCCCTGGCGAGGGTGGGTCTTGCGGTGCGAGTGAGGAACTGCCGAGGAACTCTTCGTGCCCTTAGTGCCCTTTGTGTCCTTTGTGTCCTTTGGGTTGAACCGAGAAGTCTCTCTCGCTAACCAATTGATTAGAACGAAAACGTCTATCGCGGAAGAGATGCCCATCTCTTGCCGTCTCTAACCCATATTTACAAAGAAAAATATGAAACAGGTTGACGAAGACTCTCTTTGGAACCTACAGAGATAAGTGCGCCCGAAAACACCCCAGCCACTCGAAATCGAAACCCGAAACTCGCAACTGAAAATCGCTTGATCATCACGTCCCAACCCATAGGGGGGAAGAGTATGATGATCAACCCCAGCATCAAATCACACCGCCGTCACCCCCTTCACCCCACTCCAAGGTATCCTAGCTGCACCCCATGCGCACCTCGGACTGGGCCAAGGGCCTGTCCCAACACCCCTATCTAGCGCCACTGCTCACAACACTCGGCCAATCGGCTGAGTGGCATACCGTCGCGTATGAAGCTCGTCCGATTCTGCTCGCGGCCAGCTACCACGTCAACCCACGTAAGATGCTCGTGGTCACCGCCAACTATGAGCGGGCGCTAGCCTGGCAAGCCAAGCTGCAACTCTGCGGCGTCCCTCCCGGTTCGGTCTTCCAACTTCCCAGCGGTCTGTCCGCGCTTTTCGAAGACGCAGCCCCCGAGCACATCGCCCTTTCCGACCGGCTCGGTGCCTTGCGAGCACTCGTCGAAGATGAGCCGAACATCATTATCGGTTCCATTGGCGCCATCCTCGAACGAACCCTCCCTCGCGACCTCCTCGCCGACGCCTTTGTTGAACTAAAGGCCGGGGACGAGATCGAAGCGGAAACGTTTCTCCGGCAGCTCTCCAACCTGGGATACGAGCATCAAGAGCCGGTCAGGCTGCCCGGCCAGTTCAGTCGCCGAGGCGGAATCATCGATGTCTATGCCACCGGCCGAGACCTCCCTGTTCGCATTGAGCTCTTCGGAGACGAAGTCGAATCCATCCGCGCCTTCGACCCCAATACTCAGCGCTCGATCAGCTCCCTCTCCGTCCTATCGCTCGCCCCTAGCCGTGAAACCCTTTACACGCAAGTAGATTCGAGCATCCGGGACCTGATTCACCACGCGATGGAGCGCGAAGCCGCCGAACTCGATACTGACGCCGCCGCCCGTTTACTGGAACTGGTCTCAGGCGACGCCGCCGCCCTCGCCGAGAGAACGTACTTCGATCGCCTAGACCTTTATCGCCCCATGCTGCATCCCGAAAGTGGCTGCGCGATTGATCTGCTGGGTGAAGAGGGGCTGCTCGTTCTGGACGAACCACTCGAGCTTGAAACCATCGTCTCGCGAGGCGAAGAAGAGCTTGCGATCGCCCTCAAGGCACGAACCGAGCGCGGAGAAATCCTTCACAGCACGGCTCTCGACTTCATGCTGCCGCCGGAGCACATCACGAACCATGGCCTCATCCTCGCGATGACGTCCATGAATTCTCTCCCTGATTGGATGAGTTTGCCGATCAAGCAAGACGTAAACGCCATCTCCCTCGACCCCTACCGGGGCCGAGCCGAAGCCCTCGCCCTGACCCTCCGAAACTACCGCTCCGAAGGCTTCGAACTCGTTTTCACTACCGATCAGCCAAATCGAGCGAAGGCGGTCTTGGGGCAGGTCGATATTTTCGTAGATTCGGCTGAGGGGCGGACGGGGCATGATAGGGGTGACAGGAAGGAACTGAACGAACCCAGTTCACCCCCCTCACCCAAGTCATCCCTAACAGCCGGCAACCTAGGCGGCGGTTTTGTCATTCCCGAAGCCAAGCTCGCCGTCATTTCTGACGCCGAGCTTTTTGGAGTTGCGAGACTCAAACTCCCCCAAAGGCGCTTCCTAGAGGGAGCGCCCGTGACCACCGTGCTCGACCTCAAGTCAGGAGACTTTGTCGTCCACATCAACTTTGGAATCGGAGTCTTTCGCGGCCTTGTCAAAAAGACCGTTGAAGGTGTAGAGAAGGAATTTCTCTACATCGAATACCAAGCCCCCGACAAGCTCTTCGTCCCCGCCGACCAACTCGACCGAGTGCAGAAGTATCTCAACCCGGGCGATGCGCAGCCGAAGCTGAACCGGCTCACAGGAGGTGAGTGGCAGCGCACGTTGGGAAAAGCGAAGGAGGAGGCGAAGGCATTCGCCCGAGACCTGGTCAAGCTCTACGCGGAGAGAACAAGGTCGACCCGTAAACCTTACGGCGCCGACACCCCCTTTCAGGAAGAAATGGAATCGACCTTTCCCTGGGTCGAGACCCCCTCCCAAATGCAGGCCATCAGAGATCTGAAGGTCGACATGCGGCAGGACTATCCTATGGATCGCCTCGTCTGTGGCGACGTCGGCTTCGGCAAAACGGAAGTCGCCATCCGCGCCGCCTTCAAGGCAGTTCAGGACGGCCGGCAAGTGGCGATCCTCTGCCCCACCACAATTCTCAGCGAGCAACACTACCGAAACTTCCTCGAGCGCCTCGGCCCCTTCGGCACCAAAGTGGGCCTCGTCAACCGCTTCACCCACGCGGGGGAGCGGAAGAGGATCGTCGAAGGTCTCAAAAAAGGCGAGATCGAGATGGTCATCGGCACCCACTCCCTCCTCGGCGTCGGCATCAAGTTCAAAGATCTCGGCCTCGTCGTCATCGATGAAGAGCACCGTTTTGGTGTGAAGCAAAAGGAAATGCTGAAAGAACTGAGAGCGCAAGTCGACGTGCTCACGCTCAGCGCGACCCCCATTCCAAGAACCCTAAGCATGGCCCTCATGGACATCCGCCAAATGTCCCTCATCAACGACCCACCCCCCGGCCGGCTACCGGTCCGAACCTACGTAAGACCCTTCGCCAGTGACGTTCTAAGAGAGGCCATCCTGAGAGAGCTTGCTCGAGGCGGACAGGTCTTCTACGTCTACAACCGTATCGAAGGCATCATGCACGTCGCCGAGCGCCTGCGAAAACTCGTGCCGATGGCAAGGATCGGCGTGGGCCACGGACAGATGAACGAAAAGGAGCTGGAGCCCATCATGATCGGCTTCATCAAGGGCGAGATCGATGTCCTGCTAAGCACCACGATCATCGAAAGCGGCATCGACATCCCGAACGCAAACACCCTCATCGTCGAAAATGCCGACCTTCTCGGCCTGGCGCAACTCTATCAGCTCAGAGGGCGCGTAGGACGCTCGGACCGCCAAGCCTACGCCTACCTCCTCTACGGATCGTCCAAGGAGCTGAGCGAAGGTGCCATGCAACGGCTGGGCGCGCTTCAAGAATTCAGCACTCTCGGCAGCGGCTACAGCCTCGCCTTCCGCGATTTGCAAATTAGAGGTGCGGGCGAGCTCTTGGGCGCAAAGCAATCAGGCACCATGACCAGCGTCGGCTTCGAACTCTATACACAGCTCATCAATGAAGCGGTCGCCCAGCTCAAGAACTCCGTTGACGGAAGCGTCGAGGACAACGACGACGTCCGAGACCCCCTCGCCAGCCTCGAACCCCTGCCCGCATTTGAGGTGCCCGTCGTCGCGCTCCTCCCAGAGGGCTATATCAAAGACCAGGCCCAGCGCCTCTACTACTATCAGAAGATGATGTCCGTCCGCAACGAAGGAGCGCTGGGAGAAGTCCAAGCCGAAGTAGAAGACCGCTACGGCCATCCCCCCAACGAGGTCCGAAACGCCTTCACCATCATGGGCCAGCGGCTCCGGGCCAGGGACCTGGGCATCGAGAAACTGGACGGACGCCAGGGAAGGCTCAACGTTGTCTTCAAGCGAGTCGCCGACGTCTCTCCCCGCGTCTTCAGCATCCTGTCCAAGCGCAAGCGCGATGCCTACATGACGAGAGAAGCCTACATCTGGCCCATCTCCGCCGCCCCCCTCCCCGCGATCGACAACTTCCTCAAAGCCTTCGCCGACGCCACTCGAGAATACGAAGAAGCCCGCGCCGCCTTGGCCTAAAACGACCGCCCCGCAAGAGGTTCAAAGGAAGCATTTATGCCATGATTCCTTGCACGATAGACGAGCCCCCACAACGTTCCTATGGAAGAGATCACCGCCGAATACGCCGCCGAACAGCTCGCTCCGACGTTCAACCTCCACACCCGAGTAGCGATCACTGTGGCCTGCAAAACCGACGTGGGCCGCACCCGCGAAATCAATCAGGACAAGTTCGAATACTACTTGCCTGAAGACGACGCTCGGCTCGCGACCCGCGGCCTGCTCTTCATCGTCTGTGACGGAATGGGCGGACACGCCGCCGGCCAAGTAGCCAGCGAGCTCGCCACCAAGACCTTTATCGACGTCTATCTCCAGCATCCCGCTCAAGACCCCACCCAAGCCATGCTCGCGGCCGTTCAGGCAGCCAACCGATTCGTCATGGACAACGCTCGCGCGTATCCCGCCCGAAAGGGAATGGGCACCACCCTAAGCGCCCTCCTGCTCATCCAAGACCAAGCCTTCATCATCCAAGTCGGCGACTCCCGCGTCTACCGCGTCCGTAACGGCGAGCTGCTCCAGCTAACCATGGACCACACCGTCCCCAACGAGCTCCACCGCCTCGGCATGATCCCCGCAGAAGACATCGCCACCCACCCCCAACATCACATGCTGACCCGAGCCGTCGGCATCGAAGGCGACATCAAGCCCGACATCGACGCCCACGACCTCAAAACTGGCGACACCTTCATGCTCTGCAGCGACGGCATCACCAACCACGTCCTCGACGAGGAGGTAGCCACCATCCTAACCACCAACCCCCCGTCAGGCGCCGCCTGGAAGCTAGTAGGCAACGCCCTCATCGGAGGCGGTAGCGATAACGCTACTGCTATGGTCGTCCGAGTCGACGAGCTTCAGCCTCAATAAAGGGGGTTTACCTTAGGTAATTTGGCGGGGCTTGGGGTGAATTGTTCGTGGATGTTTTGCGTGCTCACGTATAGGTAGGGATCGTGAGAGGATTTCGTCAACCATATTTGGAGAAAGTTGTTGCTGTGTTGGCATTTAACAGTGCCCCGTAGGCCCCGGTTGATTCGTCCCGGGGCGCGCCGGTGTGTCTACGCCTTGTACGTCCTGGAACGAATGACACTTCCCTCGCATCCGAGAATCTGTCGCCACCAAAACGCTCATGGCCCCTATGGCTGGCGGTGGTTCACTTGCCTAATGCCCCCTTCATCCGCTTCTCCCAGTTCGCTCTCGCCTTGGGGTTCCAGCGGAATTCGAGCGTGTTCTTTTTATCTTTGGCGTTCTTGATGAGGAGTCTTGAGCGGTCTGGCGAGGGAGCAAGCCCGAAGGTGTCCGGCTTTTTGAGCTTGCCGGCGGGGCCGTTGAGGGTCTTTAGGGACAGGTCATTTTTGATGCTCCACGTGCCATCCCATCCGCTCATCATGTCGTGCATCAGCCAAGTGCCGTTCGCCCGGAGCTCCAGGATCTTGACTTGGCCAGGCGGCAAGGTCGCGTTGTCGATCACCTTGCCCTTGAGGATCATGACGACATCGTATGTCCCGATGAACTGCTTCTGAGCGAAGGTGACCGCCGACGCTGCGGCGAGGGCGAAACAGAGAGCGAGCTTCATGGTTCCAGTATAGAGGTGCTTGGCCAGGGACGTGTCAACAATAGAAACAATGAATAGGCTCGTCACCGTTAATCCCGAACTCATGGGCGGAACTCCGGTCTTCACGGGGACGCGGGTGCCCATCGAAACGCTCTTCGACTATCTGGAAAGCTGAACTCCCGAGCCTCGCTGAAAGTCTTCTTCACCTAACTGGAGGGACCCGAATCCGAACGTCGTGAGCGTCTCAAGCAGCCGCTGGATGTTCTCCGGCTCCGGCAGCACCAAGACATCAAAGTCACCGGTTAAGCGGGGCCGGCCATGATGAGCCACCGCATACGCGCCGACAATCACGTACTCAACGTTCTTCGAGTTTAATAACTCGAGCCACTCTTTCCAGTCGCTTCTCAACTCCATAGTGGGTGTTATGCAGCTCGATGGCTATGTCAACGCATTGTTCCGGCGCTAACGAGCGGTAGAAGTCGAGATCGGCTTTGTCGCTTCTTCGAAGGTTTTGAATTTGTGAACGACCTTCTGCATGGTTCTAGTTTACGTCACGGGCGGAAGCTCGCGAAGTTATCCGTTAGAGAAGTGCTGCTACGGATATGTCCTCATCCACTGCCTCCCATTGAATGCCAATTCCGCCACCAATCAGCCGCCATTCATTGCGGGCCTTTGGCGACGCGTTAAGCAAGCGTGGAAACCAAGTGAGCGGCACAAGGACACTACGTCCGTCCGCGAGGCAAACCACCAACTCGTCGTCGGTGAAGCTGACGGCTGTCGCTCTAATGCTGCTCCTATCAGGTGCCGAAATGCTCATCCCAGTCTCGTGCCAATTCAATGACGTTCCCTTCAATAATACGACGGATTTCATTCAGGTCGTGCGCCCGGAAGTTAACTGACCGCGCGAGTTGGATTGGCTCAAGCCAAAACTTAGCATGGCCATCTCCGGCCTCGACGTGGATGTGGCGCGGCTCGGTGCCTTCGTTACTAAAGAAGAAGAACCGGAATGGGCCAACACGGAGAACGGTAGGCATGCGTTAGTGGTCCGGACCCTTCCCCTGCCCCTCCCCCTCGGAAGGGGGAGGGGTTCTGAAGGGGTTAGCTGAAGAAGCCGACGGAGCGGGCCAGGCGGGTGTCGTCTCCGCCGGTTAGTTCGTCGAGGTCCTTGAGCGGGATCTCCTTGTTTTGGAGGTCTTCTACGCTGACCTTTAGGCACAGCGAGCGGAGCTCGTTGACGAGGATCTTGAAGGACTCGGGGATGCCGGGTTCGGCGATGGCTTCACCCTTAACGATGCTCTCGTACGCCTTTACGCGTCCGTTTACATCGTCCGACTTGATCGTCAGAAGCTCCTGGAGCGTGTAGGCAGCTCCATAGGCTTCCAGCGCCCAGACTTCCATCTCACCGAATCGCTGGCCACCGAACTGCGCCTTACCACCCAGCGGCTGCTGAGTAACGAGGGAGTACGGGCCGATCGATCGGGCGTGGATTTTCTCGTCCGCAAGGTGCTCCAGCTTCAGCATGTAGATCATGCCGACGGTGATCGGATTGGGGAGTTCGTCTCCGGTGAGACCATCTCGGACCCGGCTCTTACAAGAGCCCGGATCGATGCCTGCGCGCTTGAAGACGTTGTCCCAGACTCGCTGCATGATGGAGGCATAGACGCTGTCGTCAGCCTTATGCGCTTGCTCGTCCACTTCGTCTTCTAGCATTTCTGGATAGAAGTCTTCGGCGGTTTCGTTTGCAAGCTCTCCGAGGTTCCTTGCAGGAGCGGCGGCGATGGTTCGAGAAATGCGCTCGAGGCCAATTTCGCCCAACTCTCGGAGCCGAACTTCGACTCTCTTGAGCATCTGCGAGAAGGTGTCATCCTTGCTGAACGGCACATTGAGGTGCAGCTCGCTGTTGATGTAGCCCTTGAGGGATGCGGAGCGCATGTGGTCTGCGAGTCGATCAAATTCGCCAAGAATCTCGTTTTCGGTCGCGCCTTCGAATGCCGGGCATCGGTATCGCACGTTGAGGTGCGATCCGACGTACCCAAGGTGCGTCTCGAGAATCTGCCCGATGTTCATTCGAGAAGGAACGCCGAGCGGGTTCAGCACGATGTCGACGGGGGTTCCGTCGGCCAGGAACGGCATGTCTTCGACGGCCAGAACCTTCGAGATGACGCCCTTGTTTCCATGTCGTCCGGCCATTTTATCGCCAACCATCAGCTTTCGCTTTTGGGCGACGTAGACCTGAACGGTCATGTTGGTGCCGGCTGGCAGCTCATCGCCAGGAATTTGGAGAAGCGGTTCTTCGGTGCGGTCGCACACGAGGCGTTCGCGCTTCTTGGATTCCTTATAGATGTAGTTGATGGACGGCGACAGGTACTTATAGCGGCTGAAGACCTTAACGTCGATGATGATTCCCTTTTCGCCGTGTGGCAATCGGAGAGAGACGTCTCGGGTCTCTTCGGCTTTCTTGCCGAAGATCGCGATGATAAGCCGCTCTTCAGCGGTCATTTCGACTTGGCCCTTGGGAGCGACCTTGCCGACGAGGATGTCTTCGGGTCGTACTTCAGCGCCAATTCGGATGATGCCGTTCTCGTCGAGGTCTTTGAGAGCCTCTTCGCCGACATTGGGGATGTCACGGGTGATTTCTTCGGGGCCGAGCTTGGTGTCGACGGCTTCTGACTCGTGTCGCTCGATGTGAATCGAGGTGTACACGTCGTCTTTGACCATGCGCTCTGAGATGAGGATGGCGTCCTCATAGTTGTAGCCGTTCCACGGCATGAACGCGACCAGCACGTTCTTGCCAAGGGCGAGATCGCCCTGGTCGCAGCAAGCGCCATCCGCAAGCGGATCGCCGGTCAGCACACGCTGTCCGAGATCGATGATCGGGCGGTGCGTGAAACAGGTCGACTTGTTGCTCTGCACGAGGTGCATGAGCGGGTACTTGTCGACTTCGCCGCTGTCGGTTTTGACTCGGATCTCTTGGGCCGTAACGTACTCGACCGTTCCCGAGTTGCGGGTGATGACGGCCGCGCCGGAGTCGACGGCAGCCACTCGCTCGTAGCCAGTGCCGACCAGGGGCCGGTCGGATCGGAGGCACGGGACCGCCTGACGTTGCATGTTCGCGCCCATGAGAGCGCGGTTTGCGTCGTCGTTCTCAAGGAACGGGATCAGAGCCGTTGCGACCGAGATGATCTGAACGGGCGAAACGTCCATGTACTGAATCTGCGGCCGGTTGACGATTGGATAGCTTGCGCCTCCAAGGTCTCCACCGGCGCAGCGAACTTGGATCCGGTCTGCGATGATGAGCTTGTTTTCGTCGGTGACGATGTCGGCCGGAGCGACGAGCTGGCCCGTCTCTTCTTGAGCCGTCAGGTAGACGATTTCGTCGGTCACAACGCCTTCGGTCACACGGCGGTAGGGCGTCATGATGAAGCCGAACTCGTCAACGCGAGCGTGGGACGTGAGCTGCGAGATCAGGCCGATGTTGGGACCTTCAGGGGTCTCGATCGGGCAGATGCGGCCGTAGTGAGAGCGGTGGACGTCGCGAACTTCCAGCTTGGCGCTGGTTCGCTGAAGGCCACCTGGTCCGAGTGAGGAAAGACGCCGCTTGTTCGTAAGCTCGGACAGCGGGTTAGTCTGATCCATGAACGTGCTCAGTTGGTTACTGCTGAAGAAGCTCTTGATCGACGCGCTGACGGGCTTGACGGAGAGGATGATTCCGGGGAGGAGGTTCTCTTGGTCGGTGGAGGTCATTCGCTCTCGGGCGACCTTTTCCATACGTACGAAGCCGAGTCGAAGCTGGCTCTGGAGCAGTTCGCCGACGGATCGAACGCGCTTGTTCTTGAGGTCGTCAATGTCGTCTCGTTCCGCTTCGCGGTTGACGTACGGCACCATTGCCTCGAGAATGCTGGCGAGGTCATCCGCGGTGAGCGAACGTGCTTCGAGCGGCGTTTCCAATCCGAGCTTCTGGTTTAGGAAGCGGCGACCAACTTTGCCCAGGTCGTATCGCTTGACATCGAAGAAGAGGCCATAAACGAGTTGCTTCGCGGCTTCCTCGTTGGCTGCTTCGCCTGGTCGCAGTCGCTTGTAGATATCCAGAAGCGCTTCGCGTGAGTTCGCGGTGGGGTCGGCATCGAGGGTTGCTTCGACCATGGGCAGCATGTAGCTGAGCGTGATCTTGTCGAGGTTCATCGATTCGATCTTCTTGGCCGTCTCTCGCTCGATCTTCTCACCCTTTCGAATGATCAGCTCGTCGCCGTCCATGATGTCTTCGTTCACGCGCTTGTCGACGATGTCGTCGGCCATCGGCGTGAGGAAGTCGGTCGTGCGGGCAAACTGCCGAAGAATCTCTTCGTTCGTTCCCAGCGGGCGCTCCGTGAGCACTTTGACGGCGTGGAACTTCGTTGGCACGGCGGCTAGTTGATCCGCGGTCAGAACGGTGTTCTGCTCGATGATCACTTCGCCGGTCTCGGTGTCTAGAACTGGCTCTAGAACTCGCCGTCCGACGCATTTGCCAACCGCGATCTGTGCTCGACCACGACCCTTTTCAAAGTAATAAAGGGCTTTGATGAGCTGTGTAAGCGGAAGCTTCTTGGTCTGCGAAATCTGCGTTCGCACGATGCCGTGCGCATCCGACTCAACTTCGAGCCAGGGTCCTTCATTGGGGATAACGCGGGCCGAGACGATGACCTGCATGGCCGAGTCGACGCCCTCTTCAAAGTAGAGGCCGGGTGAGCGGCTGAGCTGACTGACGATCACGCGCTCTCGTCCATTAATAATGAACGTGCCCTTATCCGTCATCAACGGAAGATCGCCCAGGTAAACCTCGGACTCGATGACTTCTCTGTCACGGCCGCCGAAGCGCACGATCGCTTTGATCGGGGCCTCGAAAGTCATGTCGCGATCGCGGCATTCCTGGATTCCGTATTTAGGCTCGCCGAGCGAAAAGCTCACGAGCTCGATGTAGTTTGTCTGTGTAAAGTCCCAAATTGGGCTGAACGTGTGGAAGAGTTCTGGGAGACCCTCTTCAAGAAACCATTTATAACTGTTAAGCTGTAGCTCAATAAGATTGGGGACCTCAAGGTAGCGGCCGATTCGCTTTGAGGTCGGCTGAATAATTCTCATCTAGCCTCCGGGACGTAGTTTGCGAACGTTCAGGGTACCCGTTTTTTGGGATGAGTGGGGCGAGTTTCGGATGAATGGGGTGAATTGGATGACGGACTCTAAATGGAACCATCTGGGCGCCGCATCGACTTGGTCACACACGGAGGCTTCAAGCTAATTTCGGAAGCCGTCCTCGGCAAGCCCATCGGAGTTGGAGGGTGAAACGAACCGAGTGGTTCAATCCACCACTCCGAAGCCGGAACTCCCCCACTATCGCGCCATATGACCACACTTGACGATCTCACGCGAGCTAAGGGATGGCTCGATGACTATCGGCCTCTTCCCGAGGCGGTGCTTGAAGAGCTGCGCCACCGATTTGAAGTTCGGCTGACTTACCACTCCACCGCGATCGAGGGGAATATGCTTACCCAGAGCGAGACTCAGATAGTGCTTGAGAAGGGCATTACGATTGGGGGAAAGCCGCTGATCGATAACCTGGAAGTCATCGGGCACAAGGAGGCTCTGGACTTCGTTCGGTTGCTTGCGGAATCTGGTGCGACGGTTGGCGAGCGGGAGATTCGGGAGATCCACTCGCTGGTGATGAAGGGACAGACGACTGATTCGGGGGCCTATCGCACCTTGGATGTTCAAGCGGCGGGGACGGAGTTTGTCTATCCGTCTCATCTGCACTTGCCTGAATTGATGAGTGAATTTGCGGCATGGCTCCGAGAATCGAAGTCGATGCACCCAGTCCTGAGGGCTTCCGAAGCCCATCTGCGTTTCGTAACGATTCATCCCTTTCGCGATGGGAATGGCCGCGTTGGAAGGCTGATTCTGAACCTGTTACTTCTACAAGATGGATACCCCGTCGCTGTCTTATCGGTCAGCAGGCGGGCGGAGTACATCGATGCATTGATTGCGGCTCAGAGTGGGGAATCTGGTCAAGGATTGGTCGAGCTTGTTGCGGACGCGGTCGAGGTCTCCCTCGGGGAGACCTTAGAATTGTGCGGAGGTATGCGGGCCGATGGTGCGTCGGCAGAGCTTTTAGCATGGCTAGCAGGTTGAGCATCACGACTTGTTCTCACCCCAGGTGCGCGACAAGTCTGGCAAGGCAAACCTTTAAGGGCGAACTCGGATATTGACTGCTTCAGCCTTGTACACGTTGAAGCCTATTTGTCCGGTGGAATCATCAAGGCGGCGGGCCATTCTGCCTCGCTGCTTCCGCTGACTTCAAACGGCGATGTCATCCATGTTGAGGAGAGGTGTTTTGTGTTAGGTGAAGAGGAAGACGGACAGCCAGATGAGGGACAGGAACGCTAGAGCCATCAGTGCGTCGCGCTTGTCTTGCTTATTGAAGCGCCAGTTCATTCCTTTGGATTCAGCTTGACTCGAAACTCCATGCTGCCGAGGCGGATTACGTCTTCGGGGGAGATGGAGGTTCGCATGTTTGGAGCGAGCTTGGCTTCGTTGACGAAAGTGCCATTGCTGCTGCCTAGGTCCGTGAGAAAAACCCCCTCGTCCGTGACTTCGATTTGGCCGTGTTTGCCGCTGACGTAAGGGTCGGGGACGATGATGTCGTTTCCGGCCTTGCGTCCGTAAATATTCGGCCCAGGCTTAAGTGGATGGTCTCCGTCGGGGCCCATGAGGACGGCGGGGGCGACCTGAACGGCAGGAGGGGCGGTCATCGCGCTGGTCTTGTTGGTAGCGAAAACCTGAGTGGTATTGCCACCCTTTGCGCCGGGCAGCGATAGCTGAAGCTCGAGCCCGCCAAAGGAGATCTTTTCCGTGCCCTGCAGGATGCGCTTCTCGCCTGGTGCCAGCTTCTCGCCGTCTACTTTCGTGCCGTTGGTGCTGCCCAAGTCCTCCACGGTCAGCCGGTCCTCTAGGTTTTCAATCTGAGCGTGACGTCGCGAGACTTTGCTGTCGGCGAGTGAGATGTCGCCCTCACGTCCGATGAGGATCGTTCCTGGCCTGAGAGGGTGCTCGCGGCCGGTCTCTTCGACGAGCATGGGGAGTTGGACCGCAGGGGCTCCGAAGGCGTCATCGGGGAGTGACCGATCGAAAATGAGGCCGCAATCGACGCAGAACATCACTCCAGTTGGATTGAACGATTTGCAGACAGGGCACTGGACAGGCTTGATCGTTTGGGTGGCGTTCAGGCTCGGGGCCGACCCCATCATCGTCCGGTTTGGATCGAGCGTGGGGGCCGTTCCCATTTGGGTCCGGTTGGGGTCCGAGGTTAGTAGTTGCGTGCGATTGGCGTCACTCATGGCTCAGGCTCTTGCATACGACGGGTTCTGGCAAGGGTTCGTTGATTAGCGGGCGGCGAATTCTTTCATGGTCTCGGCAAGGAGACGGCAGCCTTCGATTGGAAACGCGTTGTAGATGCTCGCCCGGCAACCGCCCACCGACCGATGTCCCTTCAGGCCATCGAGGTCTCTGGATTCTGTCAGCTTGATGAATTCTTTTGTGAGTTCTTCATCCGGAAGGGTGAAAGTAACGTTCATAAGGGAACGGGCTCGGCTGGCGGCGTGGGCCTTAAAGAAACCGTTGGATCCGTCGATCGCGTCGTAAATCACTTGCGCCTTTTCCTGGTTTCTTTGATGAGCGCCATGGATGCCTCCGTTGTTCAGGAGGTGCTTGGTCACCAGTCCGCAAATGTAGATGCCGAAGGTTGGTGGCGTGTTGTACATCGACTCGTTCTCAGCATGGATTTTGTAGTCGAGCATGGGGGCCAGGTTTTCAGGGGCCCGGGCGAGGAACTCATCCTTTACGATGACGATGGTGAGGCCCGATGGACCCATATTCTTTTGGGCGCCAGCATAAATGAGGTCGTACTTGGAGACGTCTACGGGGCGGGAGCAGATATCGGAGGACATGTCGCAAACGACCGGCACGGCGAGATTCGGGTCCTGGTGGTATTCAACGCCTTGGATGGTTTCGTTTGAGGTGAAGTGCAGGTACTTCGCGCCTTCCGTGAGCGATAGCTGACCGAGTTCGGCGATGTCGCTGTATTTCCCGGCTTTTCCGTCCCATACGACGTTGGCGGTGCCTTCGAGCGCCCCCGCTTCGACCGCCTTCTTGCCCCAGGAGCCGGTGACCACGTAGTCGGCAGTCCCCCCTCGAAGGAAGGACATGGGGATCATGCTGAATTGAAGGCTGGCTCCGCCTTGGAGGAAGAGCACCTTATAATTCTCGGGAATGCTCAAAAGCGTTCTCAGATCGGCTTCAGCGGCTTTGATGATCTGTTCGTAGGCACTGGAGCGGTGGCTCATCTCCATCACTCCCATTCCGGTTCCGCCAAAGTTCAGCATCTCATCGCGGGCCTGTTCGAGGACAGGGACCGGGAGGTTGGAGGGGCCGGCGGAGAAGTTGAAGATGCGGTGGTAAGGCTGAGCCATGGGCAGAGTTTTACCTTGGTGACACCATGAGCCCGCCCCGGTCCTTTCGCTTAGATCCGGTTAAAGTTCGCAGAGAGTAGTGCGTTGTGTGGCCCCGTCGATGCGAGACGCAGGGCCCAAGGCACCTACTCCGCCTTTTGCTTGAAAGCCTCGTTTATCGATTCGAGGTTCTTTACCACGATGCTGTGGATGACCTTTTTGACGAGCGCTCCGAGGGTGGGGACGTTGTATTCGTAGTCCAGGTGCTGATCGAAGCGGGTACCGCCGTTTTCTTCCTTAAAGCTCCAGGTGCCTTCCAGCAGATCGTAGTCGCCTTTTATCTGCCGGAACCGCGAGGAGTGGGTGGTGTCGTCCCACACATCTTCCTGCTGCCAGCGGACTTTGAGGCCGAAGGTGGGGATGATTCCGATCCAATCGGCAACGAAGCGGCTGCCGTCGCGCTCTACCGGGGTCACGGACTGCACTTCTTTCATATAGCTGGGATAGCTCTCGCTGTCCTTCGCAATCTCATACACCTTTTCGAGGGGGGCATTGATCCAAGTAGAGGTCTCAACAGTCGGCATGGTTAGGTTCGGGGGCCAGGCCATTCTACCTTTTCGGACTCACGCAGTCGCTCTACCAGTTGAGGGTAGTGGCGTCTCGCGGACTGGACGCTATAGACGAATTCTGCGGGATCGTCGGGTGTAAATCGAAAGCTGCGAAGGAGGCCGCCTTTCGTCCTTAGCGACACGTGCTCAGCAAAGTCAGCGCTGTCAAGTTTGATTTCTCTCAACTCGCGAGCTTGGCCCATTTTCTTATCGCGAATGAGCGCCGCGATGGAGGGGGATACGCTGATCTCCTCGATGTCCGACATTTTGATTCGGAACCTGCCGAAGAACGTTCTCAGTTCGACCCGATCCCGAAAAACCAGGTAGCGCTGCCACAAGCCTTTGGCATGACGTCGGGATTCATAAATCGGAAGTTCGTCCATGCTCCTACAATCATACGCAGTGGGCAAGGATAAGGATGAGTTTATAATAGCGACACTATGAAACTACCAATTAAGCTTCCTCAACTAATCGTCTGATCAGGCGCGCTGCTGCTTTGGACGGGACTCGCCTATGGGTTTTCGAGTGAGCGAACCAACCGGGACCTCGAGGACCAGATTATCAATCTTGAGTGGAGGGTAACTCAACTCGAACGGTTCAATCCTGTGGCGGCCCAGTCGACGGCCCGGCGGTTTACCTGCATCAGCAACCTCAAACCAGATTGAGAGCGGCAAAGAGCAGTGGGCGATGACTTATAAGAAGGGTGCGGAGGACGCTCCGACTGCGGAAGATTTGGTGGGAACCCAGATCAATGGATTCCTGAAGCGGTTCCCCCTGTGTCCGATTGGCGGGGCCTACAGGATCGGCACGATGACAGTCAGACCTGTGTGCAGCAAGGGCGAGTCAGAGGGCCATGCCCTCTATTGAGCCTCTGAGGCTATGAAATGTTTGGCGATCCTGAGGTTGGGCTTCTTATTCTAAGGTTTTCGTGAGGATCGAGGTGTTTCAGCGTTCGCCGTGCGACAGAATCTAGGGGATGGTGCTGCGAGAGACGGAAAGCACGCTGGTGGACGATCAACCCGACAGCACGATGAAGGCCCTCGTCCTTGAGGAGCCGGGGTGTCTCGCGGTGAAGACTGTGCCCGTGCCGACTCCCGGACCCGGCGAAGTGTTGGTGCGCGTGAAGGCTGCGACAACGTGCGGGACGGATTTAAAGGCGTTCTTGCGTGGGCATCCCCAAATTCCCATGCCGGGCGTTCTCGGGCACGAATATAGCGGGGTCGTGGCAGCGGTTGGGGACGGCGCTCCGTTCAGCGTCGGCGACCCGGTCATGGGCGTTCACTCTGCGCCCTGTCAGGAGTGCTTCTGGTGTTTGGGAGATCAGGAAAACCTTTGCGAGAGCATCATGTCAACGAAGGTGCTTGGCAGCTATGCGGAGTATCTGCTGGTGCCAGACAGGATCGCACGGCTCAACCTCTTTCACAAGCCTGAATCCCTTTCGTTTGAATTGGCTTCTTTGTTGGAGCCGCTTTCGTGTGTCGCGGAGGCCGTTCGTTTGCTAAAGCTGCATCCGGGGACGAGTGCGCTGATCATTGGTCCCGGCGCGATCGGTTTGATGTTCGTGGCCGCTCTGAAGATGATGGGCGTCACGGATATTGTGCTGGCGGGTCGGAATGAGGCGCGTTTGGCAGTCGGCAGGCGGTTGGGGGCGCACACGTGCTCGGTAACGAACATTCCGGTCAAAGACCCCCGGAAATACGACCTGGTGATCGAGTGCACGGGCTCGGTAGAGATTTGGGAGAAGTCGGTGGAGTTTGCGCGGAGGGGCGGAACGGTTGTTTTATTCGGCGGCTGCGCCTCTGGGACGCATGCGAGTTTCGATACCAAGCGGCTGCACTACGACCAGATCACCCTTCTGAGCCCGTTCCATTTCGGCACAAAGGCAGTTCGTATGGCACGCGAGTGGCTACTGGACCCCCTCATGGACCTCTCCCCGCTGATCACAGGCGAGCGTTTGCTGGATCAGGGCAAGCAGGTGTTTGAAGACTTGAAAGCAGGTATCGGGCTGAAGTACGTGTTCAAGCCGTGAGAGTCGCTCGCTATGTCGGCGGCGGGGAAGTGTCGATCGTGGATGAGCCGGTTCCGGTTTGCCCTCCTAAGGGCCTGCTCGTACAAACGGAAGCGTGTGGGCTTTGCTCTGGCGAATTGATGGGCTGGTATATGGATCGCAAAATTCCCCACGTGTTGGGGCATGAAGTTGCGGGCCGGATCATTGAGTCCAACGACGCACGATTCCCGGTCGGAAGCCGTGTGTTTCCGCATCACCACGCACCTTGCCTGAAATGCCAATTTTGCAAGGCGGGACATCACGTGCATTGCGAGCAGTGGAAGAGAACCAAGCTGCTGCCTGGGGGCATGGCCGAGATTTTCTCGGTGCCCGCGGAAAACCTGAACGACACCCTGCTCGTAGACGATCTGAAGCCGGTGGATGCGGCTCTTATCGAGCCGCTGGCGTGCGTCGTGAAGAGCTTGCGGGTCGCGGGGAAGTCGAGCGGTGCATCAAGCGCTCCTGCGGTGATCGGTCTCGGCGTCATGGGGCTGATGCACATGCTGCTGTTGCCGAACGCAGTGGGTTATGATGTGAACGACGAGCGCGTGCAATGGGCTTTGACTCAAGGGCTGGATGCCCGAACTCCGGATGCGTTTGAAAGGTCGGACACTATTTTTGTCTGTCCAGGCACGCAGGCTGCTTTTGAGTTTGCGTTGCAGATGGCAAAGCCAGGAGCGACTCTGGTGATGTTCGCGCCGTTGGCCCCTGGGGAACCGCTGAGAATTCCGAGCGAAGCCTATTTCAATGACCTCCGAATCGTGCATTCCTACTCTTGCGGACCGGACGACACCAGGGAGGCAGCGGAGATCATTCGCGAGCTTGGACTCTGGGCCGAGCAGGTCGTTAGCCACTTTATCGGAATCGAAGAGCTTCCTGAAGCGTATCAAGCTATGAAGCGCGGAGAGATCATCAAGCCGATGGTTGTGTTCGCATGATCGCGGGTAGCGGTATCTTTCTAAAAGCGCTGTCACGTGGCGTGGTTTCAAGCGTCTATTACAAGCTCTCATGCTCACCATCTTTCTAGCCGCGATAACGATCACCCCTCAGGCGGCGCTGCATCCGGTGATCGAGCAGAATTGTCGGCTGCACCCTTCGGAGGGCAGAGTTAGTGAGATTGTTGAGGCTGCTTGGGCAGAGTTTGAGGATCAAGAACCGGTCGAAGCAAAGAGGCACCAGCAGGACGTTCAGAAAGATAAGGACCTCGGTAAGAAGTACGCGGCCGATGTCGAGAAGGAGCTAAAGCTCAGTAAAGACGCCGCCATGCTCGAGCGCCTCCAAAAGATTGGCAGTTCGCTCTCGGCCACTGCGAACAAGAACCCGGTTGCGGTTACATGGGGCGACAAGCGTTTCAGCCAGTTCGACTACTCTTTTAAGCTGATCGAAGATAAGGACGTCAACGCCTTTTCCTTGCCCGGGGGCTACATCTATTTCAATGAAGGGCTGATCAAGTTCGCGGAAAGCGATGATGAGATTGCGGGCGTCGTGGCGCACGAGATTGCTCATGCCTCGCTTCGGCACGTTGCGACCCTTCAGCGCGAGCAAGAGAAGCTAAGCGCGATCCAACTTCCCCTTATTCTCGCGGCGATCCTTTCGGGCAACTCAGAAACAATCGGCGCGGTGCTGACAACCGGCGCATTAGTCGGCGCTGCGAAGGGAAGCGGCTGGAGCGTGAAAGCAGAGCAAGCGGCGGACTTTGCCGGTTTTCAGTACATGCTGAAGAGCGATTACGACCCAAGCGGCATGCTGACCTTTATGGAACGGCTGGCAAGGGAAGAGCGAAGCAAGCCAGCCATCGACTGGGGCATCTTTCGCACCCACCCGCCGGGCCGAGAGCGAGCGGATTCGCTGACTCGCAGCATGAGAGATGCGGGGGTGCCTATTCGGCGTAGCCGAGTGGCCACGTCCTTTAGAGCCACGAGCAAGCAAGTCTCCCCCGAGCAGTTCGAAATCTTGTTTGGCGGACGCCACATCGCGACTTTGAGCGGTGCTGACTCTTCGGTCCGGGCCGGGACGGTCACCGACCGGCTAAATGAGTTCTTTGACTCGATGCCGGAGCTATACGATATTTCTTCGGGCAAGTCCGGTGAGATTCTCGGTCGCAATCTCACGCTGCTGACCGTCACCTCTACGGATGCGACTGCCTTGGAAAAACCGGTCCTCGCCTTGCAGCAAGAGGCTGTACGGAATCTGCGTACTGCGCTGTACAACGTCGCTTATCGCGTTTGGGATGCTCGCTAGCGTCACGATAGTGCCGAACTGAAACTACCCTGGCGCGGTCCACTGCCAGAGATGGAATCACGTGACGATCAGCTAAAGCAACTTGGCGCACTCATTCAAGACACCCGCATCGCCATGCTCACGACGATTGAGGAATCAGGGGAGCTGCGGAGCCGTCCGATGGCGGTTCAGAACCGAGAGTTTGATGGAGAACTGTGGTTCTTTACACAAGAACATTCTCCGAAAGTCGAAGAAATTCACCAGGAGCGCGAGGTGAATGTCACCTTTGTCAACCGCGACAAGCAGGACTACGTCTCCGTTTCTGGCACCGCGGTGCTCGTGAGAGATCGTTCGAAGATCGAGGAATTCTGGTCGCCCGTCCTGAAGACTTGGTTCCCAGGGGGCGTAGAGGATCCAGAACTGGCGTTGATTAAGGTCATAGTTCGGAATGCAGAGTATTGGGACGGGCCCTCAAGCAAGATCGTGCAGGTCTTTGGAATGGCCAAAGCTGCTCTAATAGGCGAGCAATACGACGCGGGTGAGAACGTCAAACTCGACCTTTCCCGGGCCGAAGCAGGATAAGCTTATGGGCGCAACCGGGGGAAAAAGTAGCGGAATGATCTTAGTTTTGGGCGGTGCGGGATACATCGGGTCACACATGCTGCAGCTCTTGCGCGAAGAGGGCGAGAGGCATGTGGTTTTCGACAACTTAGAGCAAGGCCATCGTGAGGCGCTCCAAGAAAGCGTGCTGTTCGAGGGTGATCTAAGAAATCCTGACGACCTGCGCCGGGTCTTTCGAGAGAATCCCGACATCGATGTGGTGATGCACTTTGCGGCCTATATTGCGGTGGGTGAAAGCGTCCAAGACCCCGGCAAGTATTTTACGAACAACACGGCGGCAGTTCTGAAGTTGCTCGAGGTGATGCGGGAATTCGGGGTGTCAAAGTTCGTCTTCAGCTCCACTGCGGCGATCTTCGGAGAACCCCAATACGTGCCTATTGACGAAGAGCATCCGAAGAATCCCACCAGCCCCTACGGCGACAGCAAGCTCTTCGTCGAGCGCATTCTCAAGGCGTTCGACACCGCGCATGGAACCAAGAGCGTGTGCCTGCGCTACTTCAACGCGGCCGGGGCTGACCCTCAAGCGCGGATCGGCGAAGATCACGATCCCGAGACCCATTTGATCCCTTTAGCGATTTGGGCGGCGCAGGGCAAGCGAGACGCTTTAAAAGTGTTTGGAACGGATTACGAAACGCCCGATGGCACCTGCGTGCGGGACTACGTGCACATCCTCGACCTCGCCCAAGCGCATTTGCTGGCCGTGCGGCACCTAAGAAACGGCGGCGAATCGAGGCAGTACAACCTAGGCAATGGAACGGGCTTTACGGTCAAGCAAGTGATCGAGACGGTCGAGGAAGTTTCTGGCAAGAAGGTGCCCTACGAGGAAGGACCTCGACGCGCCGGTGACCCCGCAAAGCTCATCGCGAGCTCGGCAATGGTGCGAGCGGATTGGGGTTGGGAGCCGCAGTACGGGGATCTGAACACCATCGTCCAGCACGCCTGGCGCTGGCACGAGACCCATCCCGACGGCTACTAGTGTAAAGGGTCTCAGCAACTGGTTCCTCCCCCTCCGCTGGCGCGAAAGGGGAGGAACCGACTGACAATGCCGCTACATAGCTTCGATCAGGATAGCGGTGGCTTCGCCGCCGCCGATGCAGGGGCTGCAGATGGCATACCGGCCGCCTCGTCGCCGCAACTCGTGAATTGCCGCGATAATGAGCCTGGCACCGCTCATTCCGATCGGGTGCCCGAGGGCTACGGCACCGCCGTTGACGTTCATCTTCTCATGCGATATGCCGACTTTTTTCATGACGGCCATCGCGACAACGGAGAATGCTTCATTGATCTCGAAGAGGTCGATGTCGTCGACGGTTAGATTGTGCTTCTGCAAGAGGCTCTGGACCGCGAAGGCAGGCGCGGTCGTGAACCAACTCGGCTCCTGTGCATGGGTGGTGTAGCCGACGATCCGGCCCAGCGGCTTGACTCCCCTTCTTTCCGCCTCACTCAAGCTTGTCACGATCAGGGCTGCTGCGCCATCATCGAGCGAGCTGGCGTTGCCGGCGGTCGTGGCGCCTTCCTTACTGAACGCGGCCCTGAGGGTTGCCAACTTCGCAGGATTGCCTTTACCTGGCTCTTCGTCTTTATCGACTATGACGGGCTCGCCCTTTCGCTGAGGGATGGCCACGGGCACGATCTCCTCGCTAAAGCGGCCCGCTTCTTGGGCTTCCAGGGCTCGCTTGTAACTCTCTGCTGCATAGGCATCGATGGCTTCGCGTGAGAACTCGAGCTCGGTGGCGGTGGCGTCTCCGCAGGAACCCATGTGACAGTTCCCGTACGGATCCCAGAGGCCGTCGTGGACCATGGTGTCGATCAAGGTGCCGTTGCCCATCCGATAGCCAGTCCGCGCCTTTTCGAGCGCATAGGGCGCGTTGCTCATCGATTCCATTCCCCCGGCGAGCACCACTTTCGAGTCGCCGAGCCGAATCGCCTGGGCCGCGAGCATGACTGCCTTCATTCCCGAGCCACAGACCTTGTTGATCGTCAGGGCAGGCACGGAATTAGGAATGCCCCCATAGATTGCCGCCTGTCGGGCGGGCGCTTGCCCAACCGCGGCCGTCAGCACCTGCCCCATGATTACTTCGTCGATTTCCGCAGGCTCGATGCCTGAGCGCTCGACGGCTGCCTTGATGGCGACCGCGCCGAGTTGGGGAGCGGTGAGGGCGGAAAGGGAGCCTAGGAAAGCTCCGATGGGCGTGCGAACGCCAGAGAGAATAACTGCTTCTTCCATGGAATTTGAATCTCGATGTTCTAGAAGTTCAGGGTACCTCCCGCTTAACGCGCCTCTGAGGCAGCGGCTCGAAGTGATATTCTTAGTTCCACATGCGCCCTGAATCTCTCGATTTTCTGAAAACGATCGTCAACACTCCGAGCCCTTCCGGTTATGAAGAGCGGGCGGCGGAGGTTTACCGTGGGTACGTAGGCAGCTTCGCGGATGTCGTAACGACCGACAGCCACGGTAACGTGGCGGCAGTCCTCAATCCCGACGCGGAGATGAAGGTGATGCTGGCTGGGCACATGGATGAGATCGGATTCATCGTGCATTACGTCAGCGACGAAGGGCTGCTGTACTTCAGCGGCATCGGCGGCCATGACAGCGTCGTGCCCGTGGGCCAGCGCGTCTGGATCCACGGCAAAGAGCGCGTCCCCGGCATCATCGGACGAAAGGCGATCCACCTTCTGAAAGATGAGGAGCGCAAGAAAAAGCCTGAGCTAGAAGACCTCTGGATCGATGTCGGGGCCACAAACCGAGCCGAGGTCGAGGCTGTGATCGCACTCGGCGACGTCGTGACCTATCAGTACGAGTTTGAGATGCTGATGGGAGACCGAGCCGCCGCGAGGGGATTCGATAACAAGATGGGCAGCTACATCGTTGCCGAGGCTTTGAGGTTGCTGAAGCAGGATGGAGGTTTGGACAGTGGAGTGGGCGTTTACGCGGTTGCGACCGTTCAGGAAGAGATTGGGCTACGGGGAGCTCGGACTTCCAGTTATGGGATCAATCCTCAGTCTGGATTGGCGGTGGATGTGAACCACGCCATTGATTATCCGACGGTCAGCAAGACCAAGCACGGGGCGGTTGATATTGGAAAAGGGCCAACCGTGAATCGAGGAGCAAACACAAATCCCGTGGTCTTCCGCATGATCTCGGAGGCTTGTGCCAAGGACGAGATTCCGTATCAGGTGAACGTCAAGGCGGGTGGCACAGGGACGGACGGGAATGCGATGCAGCTCAACCGCGCGGGCATGGCGGTGGGCGTCGTCGGAGTGCCGCTGCGATATATGCACACGCCGTGCGAGTTGTTGAGCCTTGCGGATGTGGAGAATTGCGCGAAGCTGATGGCTGCGTATTGCCGAGCGGTTAGGCCGGATACGGACTTTACGCCTCGCTTGTAACGCAGGGGCTAGAGCGTCTTGCCTTCTCTTATCGCCAACTCCCGGAGCTCGCCGATCAGCTTCGTAAATTGATCGCTGGGGAGGGCTTGGGAGCCATCGCTGAGGGCCTTGGAAGGGTTTGGGTGCATCTCGATCATCACGCCATCGGCTCCGCAAACGATGGCCGCTTTTGCCATCGGCGCGACATAGCGAGCGACCCCCGTGCCGTGCGAGGGATCGACGATCACCGGGAGGTGCGAGTGCTCCTTGAGCACGGGCACGGCGGCCAAATCGAGCGTGTTTCTCGTGTAGCTTCGATCGAGGGGGACGATGCCTCTTTCGCAAAGAATGACGTTGGGGTTGCCCTGACTCAGAACGTACTCGGCGGCCAGTAGAAATTCGTCGATAGGCGCACTTGGGCCACGCTTGAGAAAGACCGGCTTCATGCTTTTGCCTGCTTCGATGAGAAGCGGAAAGTTTTGCATCGAGCGTGCGCCGATCTGGAGGATGTCTACGTGCTCTGCGACCAAGGGCACCATGTCGCCGCTCATCACTTCAGTGATCGTCACGAGGCCCTGTTCGTCGCCCACTCGCTTTAGGATTCTCAGGCCCTCTTCTGCGAGGCCCTGGAACGAGTAAGGGGAGGTTCGGGGCTTGAAGGCACCGCCTCTTAGGATAGTGGCCCGCGATTCTTTGACGATCCGGGCGGATTCTGAGAACTGCTCGTAGGATTCTACGGAGCAGGGGCCGCCCATGATGACGAAGTGGCCCTCGCCGATCTTGACGCCTTTGATCTCGACGATCGTGTCGTGGCGCTGAAATTCTCGTCCGGCCAGCTTGTACGGTCTGGAAGTTTGGGTGACCTTGCTGACGCCGGGCATTCCGCCAAGCATCGCCTCGATGTCGACGCGCTCATCGGCGTTGAGCGAGGCGGGGATGCCGATGGCCCAGCGGTCCTCGCCGGGGAGGACGAGGGGGTCAAAGCCTCGGTCACGAATGGCTTGGGCAACGGCTTCAATCTGCTCGGGCGGTGCGCCGAGCTGCATCACGATAATCATTAGGTTGTGCCTTCAGGGTACCGCGCTGGTGGTAGCTTTGAGGCATGGAGTCTAGGCCGTTGAGTGAGCAAGAGCTGATTGACTGGGAGCGGTGGTCGCGTAGGGACATTAAGTGGGAGGGCTCTGATGTGGCCCGGTTGCTTGCGATGATTCGGGCGCTTCAGAAGCGTGTTGCAGAGCTTGATACTGGATCAAAGGATTAGCTTGAAATTCTGCAGTTACACTTATTAGTGGCGCACTCCGACGAGATCAAATGGCTTCTAAGTAGTACGCCGCCGTATCCACTGTCTCCCTAAACCAAAGCCCGTCCGGGCAGACGAGGCGGAACCACCAGGCGCTTGGCCTGCGGTTGGCGTTTCTCAGCCCCTTGCTAGCAATAATGGCTTCTCGGATAAGCGTCAGGCGCTTTAGCTCGGCTTCTAGCTCGATAGTTTGCCGACGATCATGGATTCGGCGCACTTCCTCATCTCGGACAAGCTCATTTTGCTGCTTCCTGAGCTGGTGCATTTGGGCTTGCAGCTCGGTCTTTGCGTGGATCACGGCCTCAACCACGCCAGTGAGCCGAAGCCGCTCTGCGATGGCTTCGGCAGTCGGTTCCTTTTCGAAGATCGTCTCCCGAAAGTGACAGCCTTTGTCGGCTTCTGCCTGCAATCGGGCGACGGAGAGTTTTCGGCGTTCGCCGTAGATCGCGTGGCGCTCCCGCCGGATCTCTTCGATGCTTCTGTTTAGCTGTGACAGGCGGGTGTGGAGGTTTTCGTATTCTTCCGCCAGGTTGCTCCAAGCTCCTCCCAGCGTGCGATGCAGGAAGCGGATGAGCTCGATCGGACGCTTGAGGCCACCGAGGTCGGCGAGCAATTTCTCCTGCTCTTCGGCAACGCTGAGCCATCGGGCTGCAAAGCTGGGTGCGCAAATTTCCTCCGCTCCGAAGGGCCTCTGGAGCGGCTTTGGAAGCTTGAGCCAGGAACAGCAGACACGCATGGCATCCCAGGCGTCATAGCGGATTCGGAGAATCGGATGGACCGTGTGGCCGAGCAGTTCGTGCAGTTTTCGACTGCTAGAAACGTAGGAGCTTGCGCCTTCGTGGAAGACGAAAACGAACTCCCGGGCGAGCATGCCGATGAGCGTGACGGCCTTGCCAACCACTACGCAGTCGGGGCCGCACTTTTCCTCGATGACCCGGGCCAGATCGTGCAGACTTTCAGGCGCTTGCTTGAATGTCAAAAACTGCGGCGGATCGGTCATGATCACCGCTCCTTTCGTTCCGATACGGATCGTGCCTCTGCCGCGCCCGGGGATCACCAGATCGAAGGGGATGGCCCCCGTTCCGAATTTTGTGAGATCGTACATTGACGACCCGACGATGGCTTCATCGTAAGCCTGGGCAGCCTGGGCCCTGGTCGCAGGATTTACAAACCGTTCTAGGAGTTCGAATCTTGGCAGGTGGCAGGTGAGGGTGTTGAATTTGAGGAGATCGGTGGTTCGGGTGGTCTCAGGGGAGACGGGCGCATTTGCCGAGAATTCGTAAAGCTCGGGCAAGATGCGGCGGTAGAACGCTGCGACGGAGAGGCCCAGTTCATCGGCATGCTCGCAAATGCGCGAGTGGAGCTGGTCCACAAGATGCTTGGAAATATCGTGGGTTCCCCCCGAAAGGCATTCGAGCGACGACTGCAATGCCCAGTCGAGGGTGCCGCATAGCTCTTTGATGATCTGGTGGAGCGGGATATCGGCGGTAACCGGCGCGTGCTCGTCCAACGAGACGATCCCGCGCCAGCCCCAGGCTTCGGTTGCTTCGTCGAGAATGTTCGGTCTGGCCCTTTGAACGGCGGCAAGCCTCAGACCGGCGCTGAGCAGCATCTCTCGAGTGATGACGGTTTCGCTTCCAAAGAGGGCGCTGAACTCGGCTGCGGCGCTCCACAGTCCGCGTGTGCTGGTGTCGTTGTGCGGAAGGGCTTTGAAGCGGCCGGGCTGACGCTGTCCGCTCGGGAGCTTGGCGAAGTAATCGGTGTCGTGGACTCCAGCGATGAACGTTCTGGCCGAGCCGACGCGTTTTGCGGCGAGGGCAAGACCGGCTTTCATGGGCTCGTCCCAGAAGACTGTTTGGCCAAGTGCGAGAAATGGGGCACCCGGAGCAGCCTGGTCCAGCTGCTCGAGAATGTCCGTCAGGGGCTGACAGTCGCCTGGCACGAGTGTATGTTACATCGGAGGGAGTGTGGGGGTGATGGGATCAAAGGAAGACCGGCAATGTCATCCCCTCAACCCCCATCATTCTTCACTCGGCCTTTGCGACCACGGCGGTCATCAAAAGCATCTGGCTGCCGCGGCGGATGCGAACCACGATCTTTTTGCCTACTTCCTGATCGAGCATGACCTTGGCGAAGTCGACTTGATTTCGAATCACGTGGCCGGCGATGTCTAGAATGACGTCGCCAAAGCGGACCCCGGCTTGCGAGGCGGGCGAGTCCGGGAGCACTCGTTGGACCTGGGCACCGCCGCCAATGGCGTCGTTGCACATCACTCCGAGGCTTGGATATTCCACCTCGTGAGATTCGGATCGGAAGCCCTTGAGCACTCTTCGGATGAGCTGCGCGCCAGTTGTGTAGGCGACCGTTAGCTCAGATGGCCCGATGGGAGGCTTCGTTCTAAAAATGTTTCTGTTATCCGAAATGCCGTTGCCCAAACCGGTGGTGCCTACATCCTGAGGTTTGCCCAAGGTTGCGCTGAGCGCGCCGAGAAAGTCTCCATTCTCCGCGAATACAAGGGCGGTGCCGACTTCGGTTGCGGGTGCCTCAAAGCGAAACTCGGAAAGCGGCACCATGCGATTCGATGGCTTAACAACGCCAAATCGGTGGCTGGACACGTACTCTGCGCGGATGGGCCCATTGGGGAGAACGGCGAGAAGGGCTCCGCCGGGACGCTCGTTCTCCATGGGTGCCGAGAATGCGCGGGCGTGGCTCGGTTCCCAGTTGGCGGCTTGCAAAAGCACCATTTGGGTCAGCGAATCTTGTCCTTTGACGGATAGCTGCACGGTGCGTCCATCGGACATCCGCCCCTGGACGGCGTCTGCGAGCACTGCGTTGCGGTGGGCAACGAAGAGGCCGGACGTATCGATGAGAGCGGCCGCGCCGGTGGGGCGTCCGTTTTGCAGGACCGTCACGATGGACGGCTCCATTCTCTTCCAGACCAGTTGCTCCTGAGCATTCAGGCGACCTACTTGGCTGCCTGAAATGCTCGCGAGAACCAGTCCCGTACTAACCGCCGATAAGAACATTGCTTGATGACCCTACTTCAATCGCTCGATAAGCTCCCGTGGATACGTCTCGATTGTCTTCAATGATCACGATGGGCGTGGGAGGTGCGCTGGCTTCGGTTTCTGGACTCATCTCTGGGTCCGGGACCGTCGTGATCGTGATGCGGGGCGCCTGATGGTTGGAGGCAATCAACCCGAAGCCTTTCAACTCAACCTTCGCCAATTCTTCGTTGTTCCGGATTCGCTTTCGGCGTACCGGAGGCTCCGATTGCTGACTCTGGGCAACCACTATGCTCTTGGGTGCCTCCTTCTCCTCAGAAGCTGTACCTGCAGAAAGTGTACCGAAGTTAAAACTGGTGAGCGGCTTGATCGCAACGAAGTTGCTTGGCACGTCTTTCTCGCTCACGGCTACCACGGGATCGCCACCGGAACCTTGTGGGTTGAAGAGCATGACGGCGGCAGCGAGGAGGAAAGCAGTCGCCGGCATCCATAGCCAGCCGAGGGGGCTTGCCTTCTCAGGCTTGGGTTTCAGGCCCTGCATGAGAATGGCGTTGCGGAGTCGGTCCTTCGAAAGCTGATCCTCGGGAATGTCCATGAGATCGCCCATGCCACCCTTCATCGAGCGATAGGTTGACAGCACCCTCATGGCCTCGGGGTCCATAGACGCCTGTGCCTCGATGCGTTCGGCTTCCTTCGGAGAGAGATCTCCGAATGCAAGCTCTGCCAACTTCTCGTCAAATTTGCCTTTCATTTCATTTCCTCGCCCAGTAGGGGCGCAAGTCTATCTCTGAGTGCTCGGCGGGCTCGCAACACTCTTAGCTTAGCTCCACCGATTGTGCAACCTAGGATGGATGCAATATCGGGGTATTCCCGCTCTTCGATGTCTCTCAAAATGATAACGGTTCGGTGATGGATCGGCAAAGCATTCAATGCTTTCCGCAGCGCACCCTTTCTCCGCTCCGCCTCGAGGTTCTGGACAGGGTCCTCGGTGACGCCGGTCGTCATCCAGTCAAGAGCCCCTGCGGCCTCTTGCTGTTCCAGCGCGTTGCGCCGGTGCGACATTCGCGCCTGGTCAGTGCAGAGGTTCGTCACGATTCTCAGGAGCCACGTCGTAAATTTCGCCTCGTCTCGATAGCGATGAAGGTTCTGATATGCCCTTACGAACGCTTCTTGCACGATGTCCTCGGCGTCGTCACGCTTGCCTGCCATCTGGTAGGCAAACCGATACACGAGAAGGCGGTGCCGCTCGAACAACTGTTCGAAGGCATCGTAATCTCCCTCTCTCGCTCGTCGCACAAGTGCGACGTCGGAGTCTAATTCCATGCGTCCACTTACCGACGCATCAAACCTCATGACAGTGCTTTCTACCACGTAAGCCATCTCGCTGTTCCTTTCCATGGATAAGACGGGTGAAAGAGGGCGGCGTTACGGGTTCAGACACGGTTGCTTGGGTCTGTCGAAGGCCCTGAATTGCCTCGGCAAGTAGACTCACGATATGCACCGCTGGAGGGTTGAGGCACCCCTACTTGCCGCCATCTTCCTTGATCTCCTCGGCTTCGGAATGATCATTGCGGACTTTCAGCTCCGCGCGGATAGTCTCATGCCCAAAGGCTGGCCGACGGGCGCGGTGATCGGCGCGTTGCTCGCGAGCACGTTCATCGCACAGGTCTTGATGTCGCCCAGATGGGGAGTTGCCAGCGACAAGATCGGACGCAAGCCGGTCATCGTTATTTGCACGTTGCTTTCGGCCGTGGCCATGTTCGTTTTCGCCGTGGCGCAAAGCGTGGGATGGCTGCTCGCGAGCCGAATTTTGGCGGGCTTCGGCGGGGCCAACGTGGCCATTGCTCAGGCCGTAGTTTCGGACCACCTAGACGAAGAACACCGAGCCGCCGCGATGGGGCGCCTAGGAGCGGCCATTTCCGCGGGCCTGATCTTGGGCCCGGTTATGGGGGGGATTCTTGCGGTAACGGGAGCCAACACCCTTGTCGGGCTCGTGGCAGGAGCGGCCTCACTTACGGGTGCGATCCTGCTGGCGGCCTTCCTGAAAACCTCCGAGCGGCCGGAGAAGACCGATATTGGCAAGATTCCGCTCATCGACCTGCGTCTGGTCAAGGAGTTTCCCAAGCTGCGTCGCCTGGTCGTCATTGCCGCCGTCTCCTGGTTTTCGCTGGCGATGTTGGAAGGCACCTTCGCGCGCTTGTTGAAAGACTTGTTCGCCTACGATCAGCGGCACTTCGGAATGCTTTTCGCATTTGAATCCTTCATCGCCGTGCTCGTGCAGGCCGTGCTGCTTGGCTGGATTCGAAAGCGGATCGGAGAAACTCCCTTGCTTCGGATTGCCTATGTGCTTCAGGGCTTGGGATTGGGCCTCACGCCCGCTGCCATTTTGGTCCAGAGCTTTGTGGTTCCTTTAGCGGCATTATTTGTAGCGAGCACGCTCTTTGCCCTTGGTTCGGCGCTTGCCAATCCGACCATCAATTCGGCCTGTAGCCACATGGCACCTAAGGAGAGGCAGGGCGAGCTATTTGGCGTGCTGCAGAGCGCCCGTTCCATAGGCTTCCTCGCAGGACCGCTCTTGGGTGGCATCCTATACGACTTCATGCCCTGGCTCCCCTACGTCGCGGCCGCTCTGGTGTGCGTCGTAGCAGCCTGGATGGTCCCGACAACCGATACGAGCTAGCCTAGGGGGCGCGTGCGTGATTGGATTGGGCATGATTGAGGTGACGGATCGAAGGCTTCCCCTCCGGAGTTCCACCCCTTGCGGCGAAGCCGGAGGGGGAGGTGAGGTGGGGGTTCCGGTTGCCGCAAGGCGTTCAGCCACTAGCATTGGTTTATGCGTATGTGTTAGAACGGTCAGGTGTCCGAGTTCCAACCACCACCGCAGTACGCCCAATACCCTCGCAACAGCTTTCAGCCATCAGGCGAATTTGATCGTCCGCCAGGCGTCTACTTTGACGCGGTTGGCGACGCGTGGACGCTGGTCAAGAGGGATCTCGGAACGTGGGTTGCGCTCCTTCTCGTTGCCATCGTCATCGCGAGCCTCATCGCGCTTCCTTTCCAGTCCATCGGAATCGTGATGCAAGGGGGGCTTCAGCCAACCCCAGGGGACACGAACATTGGCGCGATGATTATTGCCAACGTCCTGAGCTTTATTGGCAGCGCGATGGGTTTTCCGGTGTACGCCGGGCTGCTCTATGCAGCCCTCAAGCAGATTCGCGGAGAGTCGATTTCCATCAGTGATCTCTTCAAGGGCTTTTCGCACTTTGTACCGCTGGCCCTCTTTGGCGTGCTCTACCACGTGCTGGTTTTAATCGCGTGCCTACTTTGCCTGTTTCCCGGAGTCTTCGCGATCGGCGTCCTCGCCCCTGGGATGCTTCTCATCATGGACCGTGGATACGGTCCCGTTCAAGCTTTAACCGAGGGGATGCGAACCCTGGGAAACCAAGCTTGGATGCTCGGTCTGTTCCTGATCGTCGTGTACGTGGCCATGAGCATGCTCGGAACTTTAATGTGCTGCATCGGCCTGCTGGTCACTCTTCCGATCGTGGTCGTGTCGATGGCCCTGCACTACAACTATTTCTGGCCCACTCAGACGCAGCAGGTAGTCATGCCGGATATGACGGTTTAAGGCTTCTGCGCGATCACGCAAAGGGACGGAGTCGGGCGGCGGGGATAGGGCGTGTAAGTAAACACAGTCCTTAGCCCCGCCTCTGCGAACTGCTCCCATAATCTGGCGGCGCTATAGCCGCTCTTGTGAAACATGCCCTCATGCTCCTGCGAACCGTAGAGCATCGTGACCGTGCTCGCCCAGTTTTCCCGGTTGGAGGACCCCCTCCAACGGCGCACCAGCGCCTCTAAATCCGGGCAAGTGACGACGGCGTAACCCCCCTTCTTGAGAGCGCGAGCCCACTCGCGAAAGGCGGCTTCCGCTTCAGCAAAGGAGAGGTGCTCGATGAGATGGTTCGATTCGATGTAATCCACCGTACCATCCGGGAAATCGGATAAATCGGCGGCCGCAATGTTTCTGTCTGCCGCGGGATGAAACGCGTCGCAGTTGATGAGGCCCTCGACAAGGTCCCCGCCGCAACCGAGGTGTAATCCCGTAACGGCTCTGCTTCTGAGTTCAACAATAACCGCTTCAATCTCGCACTGGACGCGCTTCTGAGACCGAAGAAACGTCGTTGGAAAGAGCATCTATTTTTGTGCAGATTGAAGCCGGAGGTGGTCCAGGACGCGCCGAATGCTCCAGTCGTGCTCTTCCAAGTAGCGACAAGCCTCGTCTCGGGTAATCGGAACAATCTCGCAAACGATACGCGCACATCGTTCCTTTAGCTTCTGGTTCTTGGCCTTGACATCGACCATCAAGTTCTCGACCACTTTGCCGCTGAGCACCATCGCGGCAGTGCTGATACGGTTGAGGGCCAGCTTCTGGGAGGTGCCCGCCTTCAAGCGCGTGGAGCCGGTCAGGACTTCAGGGCCCGTGTCGAGCAGAATGGGATGCTCGGCGGCTTCTAGCAAGGCAGAGCCTCGATTATTGGCGATGCCGCAGGTCCACAGACCCTTTTGGTGCGCATGTCTCACCGCCGAGACAACGAACGGAGTGCTTCCACTCGCCGCGATTCCGATGACCACATCGTCACGGGTAAGTTGCAGCGCGTTGAGGGCGGAGATCGAGGAGTGGATGTCGTCCTCGGCGTCCTCCACCGCTTGCTGGCCAGCGGCGTCTCCTCCCGCGATGATAGCGATAAAGCGATCCGAATCGATGCCGAAGGTCGGGGGCATTTCTGCCGCATCCGCAGAAGCCACACGGCCACTCGTCCCAGCCCCTACGTAGATCACTCTGCCCCCCGCAGAAAGCGCCCTTGCAGCCTGTTCGGCAGCAAGCGCAAGAGGCTCTTCAGCTTGTTGGAGGGCGCGCATGACGGCCATTTCTTCTTCATTCATGAGTCGAACAATTTCTTGTGCCGACATCTTGTCGAGGCCGTACGAACGGGGGTTTCTTGCTTCAGTTGCGATGGCTCATCTCCTTTGCGATCTCTACCGCGCCGTAGAGTGGGGGACGGTTCACTTTCTGGACTCGAACGTCCTGCAGAGGCAGAAGCTGCCGCAGATGTTGCTCGAATTGCTGTCGAATGATTGCCGCAGAGTTCCATACGCCTCCCACGAGGCCGACCTCCAGGATGGTCTCGTCAGAGTGATAGCGTGCCGCATGTGCGGCAACGATGCCTGCCAGCTTTGAGGTGTTTCTTTCGATGCTTGCGAGCGCATACGTCTCGCCCGCTTTGGCGTCGAGGGCCAGCGCCTTCGAGAGTTTTGCAAGCGTCATGGCGGGTGTAGGGAGCCTGTAGACCTGGCTCACGATCGAACCCTCGTCCGTCGTCGACCCGAAGGCTGCTTTTATCGCTTCGCGGAGCGACTGAGAGCATTCTTCGGGGTTGTCGAGGAAGTACACCACGGCGTCCCGACCAAATTGGAAGCCCGATCCGTCGTCGCCGAGGATGTACCCGCGTCCCCCGCTCTTGTGGATGTGGCCGTCCACCCGGGAGCAGACGAGCGAACCCGTGCCCGCTATCACGCAAACGGTGATGTTGGACGGACATGCGAAGAGCGCGGCGGTGTAGTCCGGCTCCGCACGAACCTCCGCACCGGGGAAGTGCTGGCGAAGGAGTTCCTCTCCTCGCTTGCGAAGGTCTTCGTTGACGAGGCCTGCGAAGCAGCCGCAGACATAGTTCGCTGGAGGGCAGCCTTCAGTAGCGTGGTAAAGGTTTCGTCGCAGCCGCGCGTCAGGGGTGCTCACCAGGTTCGCACCACCCGACTGGCCTTGGTAAACGACCTTCCCCTCGCTGTCCAGCGCAAGCACACGGCTCGAAGATCCGCCGCAATCGAGTCCCACGTACACGCTCATTCTTGGCTCAAAGCCGCGCGGCAGTGTACCGGATGAGTAACCTTTCTCCATGCGAATCCTCGTGGTCGGATCAGGTGCCCGAGAGCATGCTTTGGCGTGGAAGCTGTCTCAAGAATCGGAGGTGCTCGTCGCCCCTGGAAATCCGGGAATTGCGGAGGATTGCGAGTGCGTGGATGTCGCGGCACTCGATTTCGAGGGGCTCCTTGGGTTGTGCCGCGATCGAGCGGTCGATCTCGTGGTGGTTGGCCCAGAGGATCCTCTGGTGGCGGGCCTGGCAGATGCCATAAGCAGGGAAGGCATCGCGGTGTACGGACCTCTGTCCAGCGCCGCGCAACTCGAAGGATCGAAGGCCTTTTCGAAGGCTCTGATGCGCCATGCGGGTGTTCCTACTGCGGCGTTTGAATCGTTCAGCGATGCCGGCGAGGCCAAGGAATACTCTCGGCAGAGATTCGAAATTCGGCGCGGAGTCGCCGTGAAGGCCAGCGGAAACGCGCTCGGAAAGGGCGTGATCGTGTGTGGCACCCTCGATGAGGCGGAAGACGCGATCGAGAGAATGCTGGTTGCAAGAGAGTTCGGCGAGGCAGGCGAAAGAATTGTCGTCGAGGATCGGCTCGAGGGACGGGAGTTCAGCCTGCTCACCCTTGTGGGGGACCACAACTTCGTCAGCTTGCCCGTCGCGCAAGACCATAAGCGCGCGTTCGATGGGGACCAGGGTCCAAACACCGGAGGCATGGGCTCCTATTCTCCCGTCGACTGGCTGGATTCCGACTTCGTCAGAGAAGTGGAGCAGCGTGTCGTCAGCCCCGTCCTCGCAGAGCTGAAGTCGCGAGGAATACCTTATCGCGGGACGCTCTTTTCCGGGCTCATGATGGATGGAGGCGTTGCGCACTGCCTCGAATACAACGTTCGCTTCGGCGATCCTGAAACAGAGACTTTGATGCTTCGGCTCGGAAACGGCCTCTCGCAAGCTCTCTATGAGGCCGCAATCGGTGACCGAATCTCGCAGCCGCAGGTCAAGTCGAACGCCGCCGTCTCAGTAGTCGTGGCGAGCGGAGGGTATCCCGGCAAATACGAAAAAGGACGATCCATCAACGTGGGTCCCGTCCCTTCTGGTGTGAAGCTCTTTCACGCCGGAACGGCGCTCCAGGGCGGCCAGCTTGTCACCTCGGGAGGGCGCGTCATCTGCGTATCTGCAGAGGCTCCAACGCTGCATGAGGCGAAGGGTTTAGCCTATGCGGGAGCGAATGCTGTGCAGTTCGACGGAGCTTTCTTCCGACGGGACATCGGCGAAGCCACTCCAGTACACTCGCCTAAGTGAACCCTCTCATCGCTAACCTCAAGTTCGATGCCAACGGCCTCATCCCGGCCATTGTTCAAGATCACACGAACGGCCAGGTGCTGATGATGGCCTGGATGAACGAAGAGTCGCTACAACAGACGCTCGATACGGGCCTTTGCACGTATTGGAGCCGTTCCAGGCAGAAATTCTGGGTCAAGGGAGAGACAAGCGGGCACGTGCAGCACGTCAAGAACCTCAGCGTGGATTGCGACCAGGACTGCCTACTTATCCAGATCGAACAGGTCGGCGCAGCGTGTCACAACCACTATCGTTCCTGTTTCTATCGGGACTTCGATGGCTCCGAGCTAAAAGCAAACTCGGAGCCGTTAGCACCCTAACCTAGGACCTCTTTCGAGACGACCTCTCCATCAGCGGTCATTTCATAAACCAGGGGAACGCCCGTAGCGAGGTTGAGCGCGAGTACGCCCTCGCGATCGAGGTTGTCCAACTTCATCACAATCGACCGGTTGGAATTTCCGTGCGCCACTACAAGCACATTTTTCCCCTGCCGAATGTCTCCCATGATGCAGCGGTCGAAAAACGGCAGGGTGCGCGCGGCGGTCATCTCGAGCGATTCTCCGTTGGGGGGAGGAACATCGTAGCTCCGTCGCCAAATGTGAACCTGCTCCTTGCCAAAGCGGGTCGCGGTGTCAGCCTTGTTCAACCCTTGAAGGTCGCCGTAGTGCCGCTCGTTGAGGGCTTCGTCGCGTATGGTCGGCATCTGGAGGGGCATCGTTTCGGACATGATTCGCAACGTCTCAAGGGCTCGGGTGAGCACGCTCGTGTAAGCAACGTGAATCTCAATTCCGCGAAGCCGTTCTCCAGCCACTTTCGCTTCCTCGATTCCTTTCTCGGTTAAGGGAACGTCGACCCAACCCGTAAAGCGATCTTCTAGATTCCAGAGCGATTGGCCGTGTCGGACGAGAATGAGCTTGGGCATCGCTAGACATTTTACCGGCAGCAACCGATTGGACAAACCTTGTTGGGGCGGCGGCAGTCATAGGACTTCAGGGTCCGCGATGGCCCTGAGGAGAGTGTCACGATGCGCTATTCAACTCTATGCGGCGGCGAGATTCGGCTTGAATTCTTCGCCAAAAACGGTATCGCTTGTGCAAGCGTCCTTGTCGATGGCGACTTTGAGGATCGAGAGGCCGCCCACTGTGATTTTGAGCGAATGCGCTCGGTGCTATCTGGTTCCAAGCAGCACTTGGCGGGCCCCGGCTGGCTCTGCACTTTAGATCGACAAGAGAACGTGATAGGACTCGATCTCTGGCGAGATGGACGACCGCCAAAGCAGTGTCAAATTTCCGTAGAGCAGTACGAACAGGCTCTGGACAAGGCATTTGGAGCCCGCAACCACGCTTACGCCTCGTGAGCTTCGAACTTGAGCTTGACAACGCGGCCAGTGCCGATTGGCCGCGCTCGCTCATCGAGGCAGACACCCGGAACCCATAAAGGTCCCACCAGGTCGCAAATCACCGGCAGCCGCTTTCGCGCGGCCAAAGTCAGCTTGGCGTCTGAGAGCAGCGTCGAAATTTTGCGCTTGCCCCGAAAGCCGAGCGGCGTCATGATATCGCCTTGTTGGGAAGCGCGGAAGTAAAGCGGTCCTTTGATCGCGGTCCGTTCGACTTCGACTTCCAGGGCCGCTCTCACTGGCTTTCGGTGAGGCGCATCTTCGAAGGCGGTAAATTTCCAGCCAAAAACGTCGCTGATCGTTTCGCCGGGGAGGGTCACCGGATAGCGAAACGTCTCGGATTGGACGATCTTCCGCACATGGATTTGATAGGCGGTCCATTCGACCACCACTTCGCCTCCCTCGGCTGTCACCGAGCCTTTTTCTAACGTCGTCACTCCGGCTTCTATCAAGCGAGTCTGGTCATTGCTGAGGGTCCCTCCGAGAGCCTCGGTGGCGAGGCGCATGCCCCTGCGAAAGAGCACGGGTGGGAGCGAACTGAGGGTGACGCGGCGAAACGCTGCCTCGAGGTCGATCGACAAAAATCGCATTTCACCGTTGAGGGGAACCTCCGACTGCTCAAGCGCCGCGGCGGCCATCCCGTTCAAGAAGCGGTCTTCTTCTTCGGCGAGAAGTCCCAAGCGGGCAATCGCCTGATCCGCAGCGGGATTGATGGCGTGCAATTCGGGGAGCACTCGATGTCGGATGCGTGCTCTGGAGAAACTGATGTCCGTATTCGCAGGATCGTCATGCAGCCAGAAACCCTGGTCTAGGCAGTATTGCCGCGTTTCCTTGCGGGAGAAGGGAAGGAGAGGGCGAATAATGTTTTCGCGGACGCGCGGAATACCCGCAAGACCGCTGATCCCCGTGCCGCGGGTCAGGTTGAGCAGAATGGTTTCGGCTTGGTCGTCCAACGTATGGGCGGTGGCGATGAGCGTGCAGTTGAGCTGATGGGCCGCTTGTCGAAAGAAGGCATAACGCGCCTTTCGCCCCGCTTCTTCGAGACCGATTTTGAGGTCTTCGGACATGCGCGGGACGTCCGCGCGGCCCCCAATGAACGGCACATCGATGCTTTGGGCGAAGGCTTCGCAAAGCGCCATCTCGCGCTCGGCTTCCAATCGTTGTCCATGGTGAAGATGCGCGGCCACGACCTCGACGCCGGCTTCCTTGAGAAGGTGGAGCAGGCACGTGCTGTCGGCGCCCCCGCTGTAGCCAAGCAGCACGCGAGCATGGGACGCGATCAGGTTCGTCTCGGCCAAGTGGAGAAGGAATCGGTCGAGCATCAGCAAAGATGGTACTTGCTAGGCTTCCAGTGCGGCTCTGAGAGAATCGGACCTTTCACGAGCGGCGTCCGTTTCGACCACCGTGCTGCGTATTTCCAGGGTGGTCAGCGTTGCGTCGACGGTGCGGGGAGATTTGGTGAAGCCGGAGAGGCCCGCAGAGGAACCCCAACGGATCCATGCCAAGACTCGGAGCGCATCCGCCAACGATATGGTTCGCGAGCTGAGTGCGAAGTCTCTGGCCTGCTCGGCCTTCTCTTGCAGGTGGCTTCTTTCGATGCTCGAACGTGCCTGACGCTCCTCCCTCAGTAGATACTCACAGGCTCCAACGAAGTCCTCTCGGGTGCCTCCAAGCACACTGACTTGCACAAACGCCCCGATCGCGCGGCTGGCTTCACCAAAGAGGCCCCGTACAACGATGCCTTTCGCTGAGAGGGCTTTCATCACGCCGGGCAGTCTTCGAGCCTGCGCAAGTCCGATCAGGTGGAACATGGACGATTGCCTTCTTCCGATGCCTGAGTTGAACGGGCTGGCGCTGAGGTAACCGTTCTTTTCGGACCACGCAAACGGGAGTCTGGCTTCCATGGCATCGAGGCAACTGAAGGCTAGCGCGTCGGACGCGGGGATGCTCCAGCCCGCACTCAGAGCCTGGAGGCGCAAGTGGTCTTCCTCGTTGATCATCAAGCTGACGCTACGCCGCTCGTCGATGAGCAAAGCCCGGCCAGGCAAGGTCCATTCAAAATCGGGCGACACGAGGCGGCAGCCCACCAGGTAATCGCGCTCCGCATTGGTGAGGCCCTTATGAGCCTCCAGCGCAAGATCGCCTTCTCGAGCCGCTCGCAGAATTTTTCGCATCACTTCCTGAAGCTCCGAAGTGTCGGCCTGATTGGGAAAACGGTGCGCCTTCAAGTTGCGCATGAGCCGCGTGCGGGAACTGAGCACGACGTCGACGTGCGGCGCGTCTTCGCCCAGCCAAGCGGGCCGAGGCATGGAGCGAAGAACCATGCGCTTCCAAGATTCGCCATCGCGGTGCGCTATCCTCATGCCTGGAGTGAGTTTAACATGGAGGTTTGCGGAGAGCCCTTCTGTTTAGGCAAGCACGGTGCGACAGGTTCGGGTAATATCTCCGGGTTCGGCTTCACGGGTCAGAGGCGTTTTGCAATGTCCGACATGCCGACGCTCCAAAGAAAAGTTTAGGTTTTAACATGCCAGTCAAGCAAATGAATCCAACGTCTCCGGGACGGCGACATATGATCTCGTCGACCTACTCGGAGATCACGAAGGGTAAGCCGGAGAAGACCCTTCTTGTGGCCAAGCCCAAGTCCGGCGGCCGCAATAACAAAGGCCGTATCACCTCGTTCAACCGAGGCGGCGGCAACAAGAACAAGTATCGAATCATCGACTTCAAGCGGGACAAGGATGCTTATCCTGCCAAGGTTGCGGCGATCGAATACGATCCGAACCGCACCTGCCGCATCGCCCTCCTCCATTACACGGACGGCGAGAAGCGCTACATCCTTGCGCCTAAGAACCTGGCCGTTGGCCGCATGGTTCAAAGCGGAGAAGGTGCCGACATTCTTCCGGGCAACGCGCTCGCTTTGAAGAACATCCCGCTCGGAACCCTGGTTCACAACATCGAGATGCAGCCCAACAAGGGCGGCCAGATGGTGCGATCCGCCGGCGCCTCCGCCCAAGTGATGGCGAAGGAAGGCAATTACGTCACCCTGCGACTGCCAAGCGGCGAGATGAGAATGGTTTTCAACACCTGCCGGGCAACCGTCGGTGAGGTTGGAAATGCCGAGCATGAGAACGAAGCGCTCGGTAAGGCCGGCAAGGCACGTGGCATGGGCCGCAAGCCGCACGTCCGAGGCGTCGTCAAGTCCCCTCGCGATCACCCCCACGGTGGTGGTGAGGCGAAATCGCCGGTAGGCCGAAAGAAGGGCCCCGTCGATCGCTGGGGCAACAAGGCCCTAGGCCAGAAGACCCGGCACAACAAGGGCAGTGACAAGTTCATCGTTCGACGCCGCGGTAAGAAGTAGGCCCTAACCGTAGGGCTCAAAAATTGGCAAGCACCCTACCTCCTCTTTCGGCGAAGCCGGAGGGGAGGTAGGGTGCTTGGAGCATGGACCCGAAGCTCGACCGGGTCACGTGGCACCGCGAGGCGGTGAACTCTCCAAGCTACACACCCGGCCACAGATTCAGCGATTCCGGAACCTTCTTCCCAAATCCCCCATCGTATTCGTAATTGCGTCCGTTCAGCTACATTGGAGAGGTGGGGAGTGCGGATGTCGCGGTGCGGGAGAGTGGCGGCGGGGACACGACGGCCCTTCTTAAAGCCATTTTGCAGGCGAGCAACACCGGGATTTTACTGACCGACCTGGACCACGAGAGCCTCGCATGCAACGGCAAATTCGGACAGTTCTTCAACGTCGAGCCGTCGGTCGTGGTTCGCAGCAGAGTCGAGGAGCTTCGCAGAAAGGTGTTTCCGCTCCTCAAGGATCACGCCGAATGGCTTCGGAAGTTAGAACTGATCTACGCAGACTCGTCCTGCATCTATGAGGATGATCTGGTGCTGATGCACCAGCCTGAGCTGACGCTTCATCGTTACACCGCACCGGTTTCCGACGCGTCCGATCGCCTCATTGGACGGCTTTGGACCTTCACCGATGTGACGCGGGAAAGACGAGCCCAGAGGATGTCGGATGTGATGCATTTTGTGAGCAGCTTCCATCACGAGGAGCCGAAGAAAGTGTACGGGCGAATCTTGAAGGAGGTGTCTGAGTACTATGCTGGCACCACCGCGATCCTCTCTCTGCTAGAGGACAACCTACTGATCTTCCGCGGCATTGAAGGTGCGCCCAGCAATGGCCGACAACTCGCGCGTTTGATGCGCGGCAATACCCTTCGAAGCTCGTACTGCCAATTCATCCTTCGCACGTCAGAGCCGCTCATCGTGCAGGATGCCTCACTCGACGACCGCTATGCCGATGTGCCTGCGGCCAAGCTGGGATTGAGCCGGTATATGGGTGTTCCGATTCACGACCCTAGCGGAACCATGGTCGGGACGCTTTGCATCGTGGATGACCGGACGAGCCATCCGCTCGATGAGCAGGATATGCGTTTTTTGACCATGCTGGCGATGAGGGTGAGCGCTGAGCTTGCGCGTGAGGCCCACCTTTCGCAAAGGCTGGAGGAGCATGTGAATGCCAATATTCGGCAGGCGCTTGAATTGGACCAGGCGCGCGGCGTACTCAGAGCCATGAATGGTGCCTTCGGACTCTTAGCGAAGCTGGACAATACCGATGCTTTCATTCAGGCGCAACTGTTGGCAGTGCGCGGGGTGCTCGGGTTCACGTCGGTTTGCCTCCTGCTCTGCGAGGAAGACTTGTGCCGAGGCTACGCGGTGGTGGGTAGCGCCGCCCCCACAGCTGTAGCGATCAAACGTAGTTCCGTGGTGCTGGACGACGACTGGACAGTGGGTCAAAACAGCTCATTCAATGCCCTTTTGAAGACTCCCCATTCGGTAGGGGTCAGTATAAGCAGCGGTCACCGAGAGATCGGTGTCTTCGCATTCGGCAGCGAGCGTCCAATCGATCTGGCAGACGAGCGCATAAGGCTGCATCTGGAGGCTCTATTCGACCAAGTCGATCTTGTGGTGCAGGTCCATCTCCTCCACCGCGAACTTGGTCACGCTCACGACGAGCTTCGCTCAACGCACACCGAATTGGTGCAAAGCGAAAAGCTCGGAATCGTCGGTGCCCTCGCGGCTGCCACGGCCCACGATATTCGCAACATCATGTCCACGCTCGACATCGAGCTAGCCGCGAGCGGCCGTGATCCGGTGGAGGCGCTCGCAGCGGTGCGACACCAGAGCGCCCGGTTTTCCGTCCTCGCGCATCGATTGCTCTCCTACACCAAACCCAGCGCCGACGCAAGGGCGACAATCCAGCTAAAGGACGTACTGGATAGCGTCTCATCGCTTCTGGATGGCCACTTGCGTATTTCGAAAGTGATCCTGGACGTACGACTCCCGCAGACCTGCGTGGTGAATGCAGGTGCGGGGCAGTTGGAGCATGTCTTTATCAATCTGTTCCTAAACTCGATGCAGGCGATGCCCGAAGGAGGAACCATCACCGTGGTAGGCGTGCAAAAGACCAAGTGGCTGCACGTGTCCGTATCCGACGACGGTCGTGGGATCGATGCAAGGATCGCTGAAGAGCTCTTTAAACCTTTTTCCACTGCGAGAGCCAATGGCTTTGGGCTAGGTCTATATAGCTGCCAGAGAATTATTGAGGAGCATGGCGGTACGATTTACGTGAACTCCCTACCTGGCGAGGGAACGACTTTCGTGATCATGCTGCCCACGGGACCCCATCAATGAGCAAGCTTCTCCTTGTGGATGACGACTTATTCTTGCTGGCCGGCCTCAAGAAGCTGCTCACCTCCGAAGGCTACACGGTCGAGACAGCGGCTTCCGCTGAGGAGGGGCTTCAGGGGGTCATGCGCTCGGCTCCGAGCCTTGCAATTTTAGATGTCCACCTGCCGGATTTCGACGGCATAACGCTCTGTCGCCGGATTCGCCAAAACTGGAAATTCCCCATTCTGCTGCTCACCGCCAAGTCGGATTCGACGAGCAAGGTAATTGGATTAGAACTCGGAGCCGATGACTATCTCACCAAGCCGTTCGAGCCGAATGAGCTTATTGCGCGCGTGAGGGCGCTTCTAAGGCGATCAGGCGAATACGCGCATTCGGGAGAGGAGAAGCTGTTTGTGGGAGAATTGGTCATCGACCTCTCCTCGCGGCAGGTGATCGCCGAGCATCCGATTGAGCTGACGCTCAAGGAGTTCGAGTTGCTGGCGCATCTGGCGAAGAATGCGGGTCGCGTGGTCACCCGGTCCGCCCTTTTCGAGCATAGCTGGGGAGATGATCTTAGCTTCGACTCAAACAGCTTGGATGTTCACATCTATCGTCTCCGAAAGAAAATCGAACCCGAACCATCGAGGCCCAGATACCTCCACACCGTGAAGGGCTATGGCTATCGCCTGGCTTACGTTTCGCCAGACAAGCCATAATCCGCGCAATTTGTGCGAATTCATGTTTCGTTCATGTTGTCGTAAGGTAACGGCTAACTTGGGAGGGGACTATCAATATGAGACCGATAGGTCGTCCCTACGCAATCTAACAGCGCAAGGGGAAAGGAGCCTTTTCACTATGCAATCAAAATATAAGATCGGCCTATGCGCCCTCGGGGCTTGCGGGCTTCTTGGGATGCTCGTGGTGCCGGCGATCGGATCTGACCATGCAGACACCGTTGAGAACGTGGCTAATCCTGGCCAGGACATCAGCGACGTCTACGTCTTTCCAAGCCGAGAGAATTCCGATAACGTCGTGTTCGTAATGAACGTGAACCCGCTAATCCCACGTGGTGGCACGGCGCGATTTGATTCTAACGTTCTTTACCAGTTCAAAATCGACACCAACAAGGACAACGTCGAAGACTTAGTCATTCAGGCCAAGTTTGATAATTCTCCTCAGCAGATCGTGAGAATCGCGGGCCCAGTCAAACCATCTTCCGTTGGAACAACTTCGAACATCGAGCAATTCCGATCGGTGACCGGCACGGTTGGCACCGCGTTTTCGCCGATGAACGGCATGAGAGTATTCGCGGGAGTCCGAGAAGACCCATTCTTCATCGACCTAGAGCAGCTCTTCGTTATTCTGCCGGATCGCGGCGTCCCACCGGGACTTTCACAGCCACCCGAAAATCCCAATCAGCCGATGGCAACCTCATGGCGTCCTCCTTCAGAGGCTCGTGACTTCTTGTCGGCAGGCGGCTACAACGTGCTATCCATCGTTGTTGAAGTGCCTAAGTCCATGGTCCAGGAGCAATAAGAATGAAACGATCCCTACTAGCAATCTTCCCTCTGGCGGCCATGGTCCTTGCAGGATGCGGCGGCGATGACGACAACGGCGGAATTAATCCTCCACCACCCCCTCCTCCCCCTCCCGGCAAGAATAAGCAAATCGGCGTTTGGACCACCACCAGCGTTCCTGTCCGCTCAGCTTGGGAACAGGTAGAGCGTCTAGCTCGACCGGTGACCAATGAAGTCTTGGCGACCTTTGCTAACAATCGGCACAAGGTGAACAACGAGATTGGCCCAATCAACGACGATCGCGAACTCGACGCAGACATTCAGAAGTTCATGGATGAGGTCTTCTCATTCGCTCCTGAAGGTCGACGCTCGCAGGCGACGGTCGATGTCATTAAAGGGGTGCTCGTTCCGGACGTTATGAAGGTAGACCTTGGCGTCAACTCCAACAGCGCGGCTTATCTCGGATTCGAGACGGCTGGAGCTACTGGAAGCAGATTCGGCGGCCGAAGGCTCGCTGATGATGTTGTCGATATCTCCCTAGGCATCATCTTCGGAACGACGGTCTCTGACCTCAATCTGGCTCCTGCAGATGGAAAGCAGATACCGACTCTCACCAGCGATAACGTAGGCGATGGCGGCAAGCGCTTCACCAACACGTTCCCGTATCTTGGCGATCCTCGCTAAGGCTTGCGACCTCCTAGAACAAGGCTGTCCATCTCTCTCGACGCAGAGAGAGGGGGCAGTCTCCTAAATTCATTCCAATGCAAAAGCTTCCATTGCTCGTTGTTTGCCTCGGCGTCGCGTGCGGCTGCTCCCGGGCACCTGTTGCGGTATCTAAAGCCGAGCCACTCGCGCGACCTATCAAGCTCAGTCCCGACCAACTGATCTCAAACGGGAAGACTCAGGTTGCGAATGATCCGGGCGGAGCCATGGGATGGAGTCAGCTTTCGCTGGCGTATCTCACCAAGTCGAGAAAGCTTGATTCCTATGACGATGCAAAGCTTGCCGAGGAAAGTGCACGCAAGTCGCTTGAGCTTCGCCGCAACGGCAACGTCATGGCGGCCGTTCGCCTCACCCAATCCCTGCTCAACCAGCATCGTTTCCAAGATGCCCTGACTAGCTCTAAGGATGCTTTGGCCATCGCCGGAAACAGTCCCCCTGCCCAGTTCTCGCGGATCGAGTGCCTGATCGAGACCGGCAAGTACGAAGAGGCGAACCAGTTTTACACCAAAGTCGGTGCGAACCTCCCGAAACGAGATCAATTTCTGGCCCGAAGCCGCATGCACGAAATTTATGGCAACCCGCAGGAAGCCATCCGCCTCGTAACCGAGCTTCTAGCAGATGAGAAGGATCCGCCGGAGAGTCGGACATTTCTGCATACCCGCCTCGGCGACCTGCACGTGTCGATCGAGAAGTTTGAGGACGCTGAGAAGCACTACGCAAAGGCCCTCGACTACACTCCCCAGTCTTGGAAGGCCATGCTTGGCATGTGCCGAGTTGCGTACGCCAAGAAAGATTGGCAAAAGGTCGTGACGCTTGGCCACGAGACGGAGGAGCTTGTCTCGATGACCGATGTGGTGGCAATTATGGGCGACGCTTTCAAGGCTATGGGCAACACCAAAATGGCTGCCGAGCACTATGGAGAGGCAGCGACCCTTGCCGGCTACGAAACCAAGGCCGCGACGCATTCGCACGGAAGTGAAAAGGCTCACAGCCACGGGCCCAGCAAGAAGCATGGCCACCCGCTCGATCGCCAGTACGCAAGGTTCGCCGCCGACCACGATCGCGATTTGGACAACGCCCTGAAGGCCGCAAACGAGGACTTAAAGCAGCGTCAAGACCTCTTGGCCTGGGACACCCTGGCATGGGTGCGCTACAAACGAGGTGAACTCGCTTTGGCCCGAGAGGCGATGAGAAAGGCCGTGCGCACGGGAACGAAAGATGCTTCAATCCTCGCCCACGCCCGTCTCATTCTCGGCGAGACCCAGTAAGCGCTACGAGGCCGATGTTTTCGTAGCAGGAATTTTGCGCATTGGCAGGCCGGCTACAGCCATGGCATGTTTGAGGTCGGCGATTCGATAGAGTCCATCGTGAATAATGCTGGCAAGGAGAACGGCGTCGGCTCTGCCTGCCTTGATCGCCTCGACTAAGTGCTCAGCCGTCCCGGCTCCTCCACTGGCAATCACGGGCACGTTCACCGCTTGACTCACGGCGCACGTGAGGGCCAGATCGTATCCCGCTTGCGTCCCGTCTCCATCCATGCTCGTAAGAAGAATCTCCCCCGCGCCTTTTGAGGCGACTTCCTTCGCCCAGGCGATAGCGTCGAGGCCCGTGGGTTTCCGCCCGCCATGTGTAAAGACTTCCCAGCTATCGCCTTGCTTTCGGGCATCGATCGCGATCACGATGCACTGGGAGCCGAACCGTTCGGCGGATTCGGCAATGAGACTCGGATCCTGAATCGCGGCGGTGTTGAGACTCACCTTGTCCGCTCCGGCAAGCAAAGCTTCGCGAATGTCCGAGACTTTGCGAAGGCCCCCTCCGACCGTAAAGGGAATGAACACTTGCTCGGCCACCCTTTCGGCAAGTGCGATGACCGGCGCTCGGGATTCGTGAGAGGCAGTGATGTCTAAAAAGACCAACTCGTCAGCACCCTCGGTGTCATAGAACTTCGCAAGCTCTACCGGATCGCCCGCGTCCCGCAGAGCGACGAAATTTACGCCCTTAACAACTCGGCCGTCCTTGATGTCCAGGCAGGGGATCAGGCGAACGGAACTCATAAAGCTGTCTGCATCCTTAAGATGCGAGCCTGGGCAAAGCCCTGCGCCGGGGGGGCAAGGATAACTTTGAACGTGTCGTCGAACGCCTGTACTTCTAACTCTTCCGGGAGGTTGGCCATATTCCAAAGCCGCTCGACCGCAAGCTCCAGCACCTGAGTCACGAGAATTTTCTCATCCGCTTCCATCGCGCCCGTCCGAATCTCGTCGAGGCCGATTTTTCGCAAGCCGTGAGTCTCTGCGTGGCAATCATGCGGCCGGTCTTGCCAGGTGATCGAGACATGGAGCGGCGATTTGGTCGCGTCAACATCACGCGAGAGCAGCGTTTGCATTTCTTGCTTGGTGACCAATCGCTGGGCGGTTTGATCGTAGATGAGGGTGGATCCGGCGATCTCCGCCATCGCATCTGCGGCATGAATTAGAAACTGCAGGTGGCGCTTGTCTGGGAGAGGCTGCTCGCTAATGTATCGGATCTTGATGATCGCGTTGCAGGCCGCCATGCTGTCGAGATGCTCTTTGGTGACGGCGACGTCTTCGAAGAGATCGGGCCGGAAGATATGCGAATTTCGCTTTCGCAAAATCAGCGCCATGTGCAGCCGGATGTCGGAGAGAACCAAGCCTTCGGCCGGTCCGATGGGGGCGTTGCCTCCTTTCTTATAAGGATTTCTGCCCACGATCCTGTCCAGCAGCTCTTCCTGCTTAGGCATCGTCTCTCCGGGAATGTAAACCCAATACTCGGCTGCAGCGAGGTACTTGGTGCGGCTTTTTCGAGAGATGAGCGTATAGCCAAAGACAAGGCCCACCAGAAAACCGAGAAAGATGAGGAGTGCCGTCAAGGGCCCACGCCCTGAAGCCAAAGGGTCGCCAGGCGTAGCTCCTCGCCATCTAGCATCGCGTAGCACACGTCGCAAAGGCCAGCTTCGTTCACGCTCATACGACGACACAAAAGGCACGAATTGATCTTTCGCGCGGTGGCGACCTGTTTTCGGTCCTTGAGGGCCATTGGCAAGTGCCGCAGAGGGATGCCTTCACCATTGAGCCGCTCCACTTGCAGAGTGTACAGTCCTAGGCGGGTGCGGTGATTCCCAGCACTGCGTTTCGCAGATCGGACCAGAGCCTTTCCGCGTCGTTCCAGCGCTGTTCGCCCTTGGTTCGGACGAGCATCCGCATGCGGTCCGTCAGCCGCTCCTTCGATTCGAGGGCCCTGTCGAGCCTGGTTTGGCGGTAGAGCTGGATTGCGCCGTCAGACGTTGCCACCTGATGCCGCAACTCGTCGATACAGTGGTTAAGCTGCGCGCACTCATGCCGAAGCCCGAGTCGAATCTCCTTCCTATTGCTCATTCAATTGCTCTCCATGCCCCTTGACTCGCCGCAACCCGCTGATGTTCGCGGAGGCTGTGTGGTCAAATATTTCCCGACGCCATCATCCTGCTCCCCCCCATGGGATGTGATGTTATGAACAAGCGTTTTTGAGTTGCGAGTTGGGACGCTTTTCGGCCGCATTCATCTCTATAGGCGTCAAAATGAGTCTTCGTCAACCAGTTCCAACCTATTTTCTTTGCGAATGGGGGTTAGGAACGTGTTGACCAACGCGAAGATTTTCTCCTCTTTCGGGAATCTTCGCGTTGGTCAACACGTTCCTAGTCTCCTGAGTCAGTGAATTCCTTCATAAGTCCGATGGGGTTTCGGCAAGTTCGAGAGTTCGAGTGGCGAATCTTGCGATGGATGCCAATATCTCGTCTGCAAAACCAAGTGGGCGAAATGCTGCTTATCAGCTCCTTCCCCCAGGTGGTCCACCCCGACGCGAATAGGGCACTCTTCGAAGAGTAACGAACAGGCCCGAACGCAGCAAACTTTTGAGGCTTGTTGGCCTTGCGCCCCCGCCACAGAGCTAAGATTCTTGTGGGAGAATAACAGCGTGCGAATTCTTGTTCTTGGCGCCTCTGGCATGCTGGGCACCGATCTGGTACCGATCCTCGTCGAAGGCGGCCACGAAGTCCAAGCACCAACTTCGAAAGACCTCGACATCACAGATCCATCTGCGGTTGCCCTAATCCCCGCCGGAGAGTTCGGAAGATTAGATTGGTGCATCAACTGCGCGGCTTTCACCGCGGTGGACAAGGCAGAGACCTCGCTTCGCGAGGCCACCGAACTGAACGCAATCGGCCCCGGATACCTGGCAAAGGCATGTGCGAGTGAGGGTGCCCGAATGTTGCACCTCAGCACAGACTTCGTATTCGATGGCACCGCCCATGAGCCTTACGAAGTCCACGCACTCACAAACCCCCTCGGCGTCTATGGCAAGACCAAACGCGACGGTGAAATCGCCGTCCTCGAAGCCCACGCCAACGCAGTGGTTCTCCGAACGTCTTGGCTGTACGGCGCGAACGGAAACAGCTTTCCGAAGACCATGATCAAGGCATGGGGAGCCGGGAAGTCCCTGCGCGTCGTCGCCGACCAGATCGGCAGTCCCACTTACACCATCGACCTGGCCCGAACCATCAAAGATATCCTCGAAAAGAACGCCTTCCCCGGCGTCTATCACGCCACCGGACCCGACGCCATGTCTTGGTACGATTTCGCCCTCCAAGCCCTCGAAACATGGCGACAAATTACGAGCCAGGACAAACCGATCGACGTCACCCCGATCGCTACGTCCGAGTGGCCCACTCCCGCAAAGCGGCCCCCTTTCAGCGTTCTCAGCAATGCGGCAATTGCGGATTTGCACATCTCTCCCATGCGCCCCGTAAAAGAAGCGCTCAAGGATTTTTGCGCGCGTCTTGGCACGGAGCAAGTTACGCCGTAAACTAGAGGAGGCAATAACCTTCAAGCAGCGTGGCTTGGCGGAACAGAGCGTTTCCGAATGGCATCATCGTACGAGATTAGCCACGACTGGGAGGAACCCGAGGAGCTTCATGGGCTCCTTGGTGCCATTCGTGATGTCCGCCCCGAGGCCAACATCAAGAAGATCCGCTTTGCCTACTTCCTTGCCGAGCAAGCGCACAAGGGCCAAACGAGAACTTCCGGTGAAGCCTACATTAGCCACCCCCTCGCAGTCGCCCGTATTCTCGTCGACCTTAACATGGATGACGACACCATTTGCGCTGCGCTCCTCCACGACGTGCTCGAGGATACCGATCACGTAACCCAAGAAGCGATCAGGAGAGATTTCGGGATCGACGTGCTGAACATGGTTGAAGGCGTTACCAAGCTCGCCTTCAAAAATCAAGACGACCTGAACCCTCGGCAACAGCGCGCCGCTGAGACTGCTAGGACGGCGGAAAGCCTGAGGAAGATGCTTTTGGCAATGGCCAACGACTTCCGAGTGATGGTCATCAAGCTTTCAGACCGCCTCCACAATATGCAGACCCTCGACTCGTTGCCCCCCGACAAGCGCACGCGGATCGCTTCGGAAACGCTCGATGTTTACGCACCACTTGCGGCTCGATTGGGCATCTGGCAGATCAAGTGGCAACTTGAAGACCTCTGTTTCAAGGCCCTGCATCCGCACGAATTTCAGCGCGTGTCGGAGATGGTGTCGAAGACGCGGCGGCAGCGTGAAGAAGACATCGAGCAGGCGATTTTAAAGGTGAAGAGCGTTTGCGAAGAGCGCAAGATCAGAATCCTCGACATTCGTGGCCGACCTAAGCACCTGTACTCGATCTTCAATAAGATGATCAAGCAACAGAAGGCGTTTGAGGAAATCTACGATCTCCTGGCGTTGCGCATTATCGTGGAGAGCATTCCGGACTGCTACTTGGTGCTGGGCATCGTCCATGAAGCCTTTGTGCCCGTGCCACAGCTCTTTTACGACTACATCGCCAAGCCCAAGCCTAACGGTTATCAGTCGCTGCACACGAAGGTGGTTGGACCGAGCGGGCAGTCGCTCGAAATTCAGATTCGCACCAGGCAGATGCACGAGGTGGCGGAATTTGGCGTTGCAGCTCACTGGACCTATAAGGAAGGAAAGGCGGCAGTAGATGAGCAGAAGCGATTGCAGACCTTGCGCGAGAACTTGTTTGACTGGTCGAGCGATTCACGGCTTTCCAGCGACTTTCTCCGAAGCGTCTCCACCGACCTTTTCGCGGAGCAAGTGTTTGTTTTTACGCCAAAAGGCGACGTGGTCGATCTACCCAAGGGTTCCACTCCGATCGACTTTGCTTTCCGCGTTCACACCCAGGTCGGCATGACGCTGGTCGGAACGCGCGTGAACGGATCGATGGTCCCGCTCAATACCGATCTGAAGAACGGCGATGTGGTCGAAGTCATCACCAGGTCCAATGCCACGCCTAGCCTGGACTGGCTGGAGTACATCAAATCTCCGCACACGCGCAGCAAACTGAAGGCCTACTTCCGCCGCCAAAGCCGCGACGAAGATGCTCAGCGGGGCCGCGATGCTCTCGAGAAGGAGCTTCGCTCGCTGGGTCTGGATCCGAAACAGTTTGTCGGAGAAGAGAAGTTGAACGACCTGGCGAATCAGATCCAGGGAGTCGAAAACGGCATGGACGTGCTGGCCAAGATCGGCAGCGGTCTGTTGTCATTGCAGACGGTGGTGACCCGTATGCGCGGCGTGGTTCAGGAGGCGCCATCGAGCGACCTCATCCAGGTCACCAAGACGAAGGAAGGGAAGATGGCCCTTCGCGCCGGAGGCATCGATGTCCTCGTGAACCGTGCCAAATGTTGCAGTCCTATCCCGGGAGACGAGGTCGTGGGGTACGTCACTCGGGGACGCGGGTTAATGATTCATCGCAAGGTATGCCCGAATGCGATGGCCTATAAAGCAGACGAACCTGACCGGCTCTTGCCCTTTGATTGGCCCAAGGACGGGCAGCAATATGCGGTTACGCTGAAGATCATCACGGTCAACCGGCAGGGCCTCCTGATGGATATTTCAACCATTTTCGCGGAAGCAAAAACGAATGTGTCGGCGGCCAAAATTCGCACGCTGCCGAATCACACGGCGGAAATCGAAGTGGCCCTTGAAGTAACCGATACGCAGCACCTGCAGTATGTGATGACGCGCATCTCGAACTTCTCCGACGTCATCTCCATTTTGCGCATGTACGGCCGCTCAGCGAAGTAGCGCCCTACTTGTGAGGCCGAGCTCTGACAAGCTAGAATCCGAGCATGATCGTCAAGCATCTCTCAGACACGACCGTCGAACACAGCCCTACCTGTGGCGAAGGGCGGGAGATATTGACCGGAAAAGACTACGCTCCGTTTTCAGTGGCGGTTTTTACCGATATCCGTGAGACGATTCCGCACTATCACGAGAGCTCGGAATAGAGGTCAGCAACAAAAAAGGCCGTCTAGAATCTTACTAGACGGCCCTTTTAAGTTCGCTTACGATTACTCTTCGATTCGAACGCCCATTGAACGGGCGGCACCGGCGACGATTCGCATCGCCATGTCTTCGTCGGTAGTGTTGAGGTCGGCCATCTTTAGGCGAGCGACGTCGCGTAGCTTGTCTTTGGTGAGTACGCCCGCCTTGTCAGTCTTGGGGTTCGCGGCACCTCGCTCGATGCCAGCGGCTCGCTTGATCAGATCAGTTGTGAGCGGCTGCTTGATCTGAAAGGTATAAGAGCGATCTTCGTAGACGGTGATCTCGACGGGCATGACAAAGCCCATCTGAGGCGCGGTCTGCTCGTTGAACTTCTTTAGAAACTCCATCATGTTGATGCCGGCTTGACCGAGCGCGGGACCAACTGGAGGTGCCGGCGTTCCCTTCCCGGCGGGGATGTTCAACTTAATGTTGTGTGTGATCTTTTTTGCCATGATGCTTCTCTTGAGAGGGCCGCACGCGAGAGGGAAGCTTCGCATCCGACGGGAAGCCGGATTATACCTGGACGCGAGCGGCAAAGGGGGAGTAAGGCGTGAGGCCGGGAAGCAGAAACCTTGCTTCGAATGGCGGGCTCAATTTTTCGTCTTTGTGCCTCCGCACTCCTGTTGATCAAAACAACTTGCTCTCATCAGGATTGATCCCGCATCACTCGCGCGTCTACCGGCGTAGAAGAGTCGCGTCCGGTATCCTGTTAGGCACATCGCATGAAGACTGGTCCCATCGTTACAGCCATCGTAGCCATGCTCGCGCTTGCCGCCGTTGTGGCCGCGTTTATGTCGAATGCCAGCCCGTACGTGACGATCGCGCAAGCGAAGTCGAACTCCGGCACCCGGCTCCATCTGGCGGGCGACATCCTCAAGCCAACCGTGAATACGGACATCGTCAATCACGCACTGACCTTCGACGTCAAGGACAAGAATGGCGACGTGATAACCGTGAAGCACGTGGGCGAGCCACCGACGAATATGAACGAGGCCACCGAAGTCGTCGCGATCGGCAAGATGGAAGGCGACTACTTCCTCTCTGAAAAGCTCCTCGTGAAGTGCCCCTCCAGGTACGAGGGTGAAGCCAAACCCGCGTCTTAGTTCACTCAGTTCCACCTCTACAAGAAGTGCCCCCAGAAAACGATCCACTCGCCGGTTTTCCCGAAGCAGCGCCCTGGTCCATGTTGACCGGGCAGGCAGGTTCTCTCTTTGTCTTTGCGGGAATCTTCTTTTTCGTCCTTGCAATCCTCAGTGCAGTGTTTCAGGGCCGCTTCCCAAAGCTCGCAAAGCTCGGAACCCCCGCGCTCTGGTTGGGCTCCATCAGCATCTTTGGCGCAATGGCGTGCTTGATGACTCTGTTCGTCAAGAACCAATTTCAGTACGAATACGTCTTCGCGCGGGCTGAGATTCACACGGATCTGAAGTACAAGATTGCCGGCGTGTGGTCGGGGCAGCAGGGAAGTTTCCTGCTCTGGGCCTGCTGCTCGGCCATCTTTGGGTTGCTTGCGCTAAAGGGCACCGGAGTCTATAAGCGCTGGTACACGCTCGTCTTCGCTATTTTCCTGGGCTCTCTTTGCGGAATCCTTGCATACGAGACTCCGTTCCATCCGATCCATGAGGTCATGCGGGACGGCAAAGTGTTTGTGCCTCCGACCGGGCAGGGAATGACGCCTTCGCTGCAGAACTACTGGGTCGTCATCCACCCGCCGACGATTTTCCTTGGCTTCGGCGCCCTCGCCGTCATCTTCGCCTACGCCGTTGCCGCCATGTTGACCGGCAATCTAAAGGATTGGATTGGGCAAGTTCGGTCCTGGTCGATGGTCGCGCTGTCTCTCCTCGGCACGGGTCTCATCATGGGTGGGCTCTGGGCCTACGAAACCCTCGGATGGGGAGGCTTCTGGATGTGGGATCCGGTTGAGAACACCAGCTTCGTGCCGTGGATTTTCCTCGCCGCTTTCGTGCACGGGATGATCGTACAGACCAACAAGGGACGGTGGCATGGCGCGAATCTGTGGTTTGCCGCGATACCGTTTCTGAGCTTCTGCTATGGGACGTTCCTTACCCGGTCAGGTTTTCTGACCGAAGTCAGCGTCCACAGCTTCGCGCAGATGGACAAGAGCGCGCTGAACATCCTGATCGCGTTCATGGTATTCGCGATTGCCAGCTTCACGGCTCTGTACTTCTGGAAGGGAAGAAGGTTGGCGAAGACAGCGGATCTGGCCGCCGAAGACGCGGCTGGCATCACCCGTGAGAAATCCTACAGTTACGGAGCGCTGCTGCTATGCCTGTTCGGCGTGATCATCGCGATCGGTATGTCTTGGCCCCTGATCCTAGGGCTAATGGGGAAGAAAGCCGCGGTCGTAGAAGAGCATCTCTACCATCAAGTCTTGGTGTGGTTCTTCATTCCGCTGATGTTGCTGATGGCGGTTGCGCCGTTCATCTCCTGGCGAGCAATGTCGGGCCGAGAGTTGGTCGGGCGATTTCTCAACGTATTCAGCGTCAGCGCGGGGCTAACTGGTTTTGGGCTTTTGGGCCTGAAGTACACCACGACTTTGCCCGCGGACTCTTTCGTTGCGTTTCCGTTGGGATTTAAAGCGAATACCTGGGTGTGGATCGCCTTCCTGCTGTTCCTTTGCGTATTCGTGATGATCAGCAGCCTATGGCGAATCGCTGAACTAGTGAAACGCACCAAGACGTCGCTCGGCGGCTTTGTTTCGCACTTTGGTCTGGCAATGCTTCTGGCTGGCCTGGTCGTCTCGCGCGGTTTGGAGAGGCATGAGAAGACCACCATGCGCAAAGACGAGACCGTCTCGCTGATGGGCTACACGATCAAGAATGAAGGCTTTACCGATAATCCGATGGCCAGCAGGGAGAACAAATCGAAGTTCTCACTTGTAGCCGCTAACGGCTCGAAGATCGACGCTCGCCCCGGAATGTACTACTACAACGATCCGAGCGGGGAGCAGAAAGCGATGGTGTGGCCCCACATCCAGCGCAACATAACCCACGACGTGTATATGGCGGTAAGCGAGCCGATTATCTTCGCGTGGAAGGACCCCGTCTGGTTCAAGCCCGGCGAAAAGAAGACGATCAACGGCGCGACGGTTCACTACCGGAAAATGACCTCCTCAGGCGAGCCGGGACAACCGGACGCGATGTTTGGGGCGGACCTGACGGTTGGTATTTTGGAGAGCGATGGCCGCATTACCGAGCACGAGTCGGAGCCGCAGTTCAGCGTGAGTCAAGGGCCTCAACTTGCCCCTGCCGGGGATGGCTTTGCCATGGTGATGACTCGCATGGACGTAAAGGACAAGTCCGTCGAACTGCAACTCCTTTTTAATCCGGAACTGTATCAAATCGAGCTCTATCATAAGCCCCTCGTGGTCCTGGTCTGGCTTGGCGCAGGTATCTTGCTGCTGGGCGGGTTGATGACGGCTTTTGCCCGACGCAGGCCGCGTAATCCAGATGAGCCTAAACTTCCCGCAGGCGATGCTGAAGTTTTGAAATCGGAAAGTGAAGCCAACGAGCGCGAGCTTGCGGGCAGCCTACAAATGAAGCGTGCGGAAAGCTAGAGACGTAGTAGAGCACAGACAATGCGCCTGTCCCAACTTTTAAAAGCCAAACTTCACCACGCGCGGGTGTCTTATGCAAACCCGGATTACGTGGGCAGCATCGAGATCGACGGACGACTCATGGAGCGCGTGGGAATTCGAGACGGTGAGCTTGTGCATGTCTGGGCGGTGGACCACACGTCGCGAATCCAAACTTATGCTTTCGCGGGCCCACCGGGCATTATCGGCATCAACGGAGGTGCCGCCCACTTCTTCAAAGCGGGGGACAGAGTTATTATCGCGGCGTTCGACTTGTCGGATGAGGCAATCATCCCGACGATGGTTTTGCTGGACGAGGACAACACAGTTGTGCGTGATATGACCCCTTACTGCGTCGTAGGTTAGCTTCTCATGCTCGAACGACCAGGACCAGGTCGTTGACGTTGCTGCCGGTAGGGCCGGTGATCAGTAGCCCGTCGCAAGCTTCGAGATAGCGGAAGGTGTCGTTGTTGCGCAGGGCATCCCGGATCGAGAAACCCTTTTGACTTGATCTCTGGCACGAATGGGGATCCACAATGCCGCCGGCAGCGAGCGTGGGCCCGTCGGTGCCGTCCGTGCCTGCCGCGAGGAAACAGGTATTCGCGAGTTTGCCGAGTTGAAGGGAAGCGGCAGCAGCCATCTCCTGACACCTTCCTCCCATTCCGGTTCCCTTGAGCGTGACGGTTGTCTCTCCGCCAAAAATGAGGCATACCGGTTCCTCGTGCCGATGCAACTGGATGGAGGCTTCTTTGATGACGCGTTTGGCCATGTAGCGGGCTTCGCCCTGAAGGGGATCGGAGTAGGGCAACGGGGTCAGGGAGAGGGCGCGGGCCGCGTCACCTGCTTCGTGAATGGCAAGCGAGACGCTGCCGATAACGAAGTGCTGGACCAAGGGCTGGCTTTTCGTGAGCCGGGGATAGCGCAATTGTCGTTGCACTGACTCGGGTAGAGCGCTGAAAAGCTCGAACGGAAGTTCCGGCTCCCTCGTCACGGCCAAGAAGGGTGCGGAGCCGATCGTTCTGAGGTCGTTGCCAACCACGTCAGATAGGACGAGGCAGATGACGGTCGCGGGTGCGAACGCCCTCGCCAATCCTCCCGCCTTCAGCCTGGAAAGCTGGGAGCGCACCGCATTGATGCTGTGGATATCTTGGCCCGAGGCCAGCAGAACCTGGTTTGTATCAATCGCGTCCGCGAGAGAAATTCCTTCTTCCTGCGACTCCAGCACCGAGCTTGCCCCGCCTGAGAGGAGGAAGATCACCAGATCAGTTTCGTTTGTGGCGTCAGCGAATTCGAGCATTCGCTCGCCCGCCTGCAAAGAGGCTTCGTTTGGCACGGGATGGCCGGCCTCCAGAACGGCCACGCCAGGAAGTGGCCCCGCGTGCCCTTCCTTGGTGACGACAAGTCCGCCGTGGCAATGGTCGCCCAAGATTTCAAGAATGCCCTGTCCCATCGAGACCGAAGCCTTTCCCGCACCGCAAACGAGGACTCGATCAAAGGCGGTCAGATCAATTCGGTGCCCCTGAATGAACAACTCGCTGCCCACTCTCTGAACTGCCTGCCGGATCAGCGAATCGCCTCGGACTCTCAGCAGGACCTGCTCGTAGATCTGCAGGGCCAATTCCGATGCGCGATTTGCTGGATTGGCTTGGAGGAGCATGGGGTGAATGGGTGAACGGGGCTAGCGGAGATTATTGGGCATCAAAAGAGCCTAGTAGCGGAGCCCTTCGACATTGAGGCGTATTTTGTAGATCGAGGTGTTGGCGGTAATGTAGAGCGTCTTCGCGTCACGGTCGCCCCACGCGCAGTTCGTAGCCACCTCGGGAACTGAGATGACTCCCAACGCTTGGCCGGTCGGAGAGAAGATGTGGATGCCGCCTGAGCCGGTGCAATAAACGTTTCCTTTCTTGTCCACCCTCAAACCGTCCGGGGCCCCGGGCTTAGTGCCGGTTACTTCGGCGAAGATTCGGGAGCGCGGACTGACGGAACCATCTCTAAACACGTTGAAAGACTTGATGTGCCTGCCTTCGGTATCGGCTACATAGAGGGTCCGCTGGTCCGGCGAAAGAGCGATGCCGTTCGGTTTGCGGAAGTCCTTCGAAATCAGAGAAAGCGTTCCGTCCGTCTTGAGCTGATAGGAAGCTGCGAAGCCGAGTTCCTCTTGGGCGCGTGATATTCCATAAGGAGGGTCCGTGAAGTAAACCGTGCCGTTTGCGTGCACCACCGCGTCGTTGGGGCTGTTGAGGCGCTTGCCTTCGAAACGCTCTGCGAGCACGGTCACGGTGCCATCCTTTGCAGTGCGGGTTACTCTGCGCGAGCCGTGTTCGCACGTAACCAAACGGCCCTGAGGATCCACTACGTTGCCATTTGAGTTCTGCGACGGTTTCCGATAGACGTCCAACTCAGAACCCTTGAGGCGGTAAATGGTATTGGCGGGAATATCGCTCCAGATGAGGCTGCCATCTCGCAGCCATGCGGCTCCTTCAGTGAAGCGGTAGCCGGTCGAGACCTGCTCGAGCTTGGCAGCTTCGGGGACAATGGCACGGAATTCGGCTTGGGCGAAAATCGAGATAAGAGCGAGGGTCAGCACAACACTGGGATTGTGCAAGAAAAAGAGCCCACCTTTGCGCGTGGGCTCTCTTTTGAAGCGGTGCGCTGTACGCGTTCCGTTAGGGTTGAGTCGACTTGGAGGACGTTCGGGTCTCAAGCGAAGCCATGTCCATCGAGTAGGTGAAGGTCTGGGTGCCGTATCGATACGGAAGCACGGACCTGACGATCATCGTGATCTTGCCTGCACTCAGGAACTGAGTGATGTTCGACGGGAGCGTGACGGTTCGAGTGATGTACGAGTTGCTGATTGGGAATGACTTGAGGGTCAAGTACGTCCCGTCGTTCCTCTTTAGGTAGACGGTTGCCGTGGTTCCCACGGGGCCTCTGCTCCTGAAGCTGAACTTGCCCGTCAGCCATTTGTCTGCTGGGTAGTTGTAGTTGAAGCCTAGTTGAGGGCCGGCGACTCCGCCAAGTTGCGCAACGTAGCGGCTGCTCACGTTAAAGCTTGCAGCGTCGTTGGTCGCGAGGTTGGCGGCTGTTCCGTTCGACACGGAGCCGTCAAACATAATCGCGGTAGCTGGCCCACTCTTTTGGATGATCGGAGGCAGTGCGATCGAAACGGCTGCAAAAGCATTTACTCGACCCTTCGCAACCCAGTTTCCTACAGGAACGGTGGTGCTTTCAAGAATGTCACGAACCTCCTGGTTCGTCATCTGGCCCTTTCCGCCGTAGCTGATGACCAGCGAAGCGACGCCGGCAGCATTCGGCGATGCCATAGAAGTGCCATCGAACTCTTGATAGGTGTTGCCCGGGGTCGTGCTGAGAATGGCAACACCAGGAGCAGCGACGTCGACCCAGTCCGCTCCGTAGTTGGAGAAGCCTGCCCGAACGTCATCCTTGTCGGTGGCGCTTACGGCAATCACCTTCTCGTACGCAGCCGGGTAGAACCTGTTCGAAGTGTTGTCGTTGCCGGTCCCCGCGATGATCACGACGCCCTTGCTCCAGGCAAAGTTGACCGCATCCTCGATGGACTTCGAATTACCGTAGGATCCAAGACTCAAGTTGATGATGTCGGCTCCACTGTTGGCTGCTTCGGTAATTCCACCTGCCACCCACTCGGCCGTTCCGCCGCCTGCTCCGAGCACTTTAATTGCCAGAAGCGAGACGTTGTAACCCATGCCCGCAATGCCGACACCATTGTTCGTTTTCGCTCCAACGATGCCCGCGACGTGCGTGCCGTGGCCGTCTGTGTCCATGGGGTCAGTGTTGCCATCGGCCCAGTTCTTGCCTCTAGTTACCTTGCCCATCAGATCCGGGTGGTTATAGTCCACACCGGTGTCCAGAATTGCGACGACGACCTTGTCGTCGCCGAAGGTCAAATCCCACGCCGTATTGACGTTCATCCGAGGTGCGCTGTACTGACGTGCGTACATCGGGTCGTTTACGCTGGCCGTCTTGTAAAGAATGATATTGGGCTCGGCATAGTCCACAGCGGCCAAGCGTCGGTAGTATCCCGCCGCTTGCGCAGGGGAGACGTTGGCTGGGAGCCGAACTCTTTGAACGCCGATGCTGTCATTCACCCCGACCTGAACCGCGCCAATCTGCCGATGGTATGTCTGGGACATCGCCTCACCGCTTGGTCGGAATTTAACGAGGAGCTCGTTAGGAACGTGGGCTACAGAGGCCGCTGCCATAGCGGCGCAGGATGTGGCTAGTGCGAGTGAGAAAAGACAGCGCTTCATATTTTTTTTGATTGATCCGTTCATCGGGCGGCGCGATGGACCATTTTCAGGCAGCGCCGAGTGCAAACTTTATCTGATTACGATTGTTTCAGTCGAACTATCGCGCCTTTAACTGGTTTTATGACACCGACGCGAAAAAAACATTGAATAAGTGGACTTATTGCACCAATAAGCTCTTTCTTGCAATATCATTTTTAGGTCCGTGCGGCCGAGGCCACGTTGTCGTAGTGAAGCTTACGCTAAATCAGCGAAAAAGCCTAGTGCTTCCTTGGTGAAGACGGCTTTTGACAGTTAGAGGTTCAGTCGCTTTTACCAGCCGTGGAATGCGTTGTGGTAAAGATGTGAAAGAGTGCTAAGACTGGCACTTTTTCACGAGAAGGCGACCAACGGGTGAACTTCGGTCGTCTGCCAGCGTAGGGAATGTTTACACTATGAGCCTAACGAAGCTTTCTGGCCGAATTAAAGCCGCGACGGGTGCCCTGGCACTCCTTTCGTTGGCAGCCATCGCGACCGCGCAATCAAACGAGGTTAGTTCTGACGTCAAGCAGAAGGTCCTCGACAAGGTCACCTACCAGTTGACCAAGCACGCATTTGTGCCTGGTATAGATTTCAGCAAGTGGCCGAATTTTGTCGAAGAGAATAAGGGCAAGATCGACGCTGCAAAAACCGAGGAAGAGTTCCAGAGAGCGGTCAATACGGCGCTCATGAATTTTGGGGCTAGCCACATCGTGATGACGACCCCGCGACAGGCAGAGTCTCGTCGCACGGGTGCAACGGTTGGCATTGGCGTTAGCTCGCAGAACACTCCCGAAGGACTGCTCATCGTCCGTGTCGTGAAGGACGCGCCGGCCGAGAAGGCGGGCATTCAACCTGGCGATCTGATCGTCGAAGTTGACGGCAAGCCGGTCGAGGGCATCCGCGGCATCCCGGGCGCAGAAGGCACGGACGTGATGTTAAAGGTCAAGAAGGCTGATGGCACCGTGAAGGATCTTAAGGTCACACGCCGCAAGTTCTCGACCATTCGACCAGAAGAGCTGACGATGGTAGACAAGGACACGGCCAAGCTGTCGGTCTTTACGTTCGACCTGTCCTATGATGCTGAGAACGTGGAGGCCCTGATGAAGAGAGCCGCCAGTTCAAAGAACCTCATCTTGGACCTTCGAGACAACGGTGGCGGAGCGGTGTTCAACCTCCAGCACCTGCTTGGACTCTTCATAAATTCTGAGCAGTCCATCGGCACCTGGATCAGCCGACCCATCGTGAACGAGTACAAAGCGGCAAAGGATGGCAAAGAAACCGACTTGGAAGCCATCGCCCTCTGGACTTCGAAAGGCAAAGTTCGCCCCGCCCGCAACAGAAACCTGACACCGTACAAGGGCACTGTCATGGTTCTGATCAATGGGCTGTCCGGTAGTGCTTCCGAAATCGCGGCTGCGGCGCTACAAGAGCTGAACGGTGCGAAGGTGATTGGAACCAAGTCAGCCGGTGCGGTCCTCGTCTCGATAATCGTGCCTGCTGCTGAAGGCTATATGATCCAGTATCCGTTGTCGGACTACGTGACGATCAGAGGCCGGCGACTCGAAGGCAACGGCGTGATTCCTGACATCGAGGCAAAGGACCTGGCTATTCGGCTCCCGAACAGCAAGGACGCTTCCGTCGAGGCAGCTTTGGGCCTCGTTGCGAAAGTCAAGGATTCGACCGGCAAGGGCCAGTAGGCCAGCCGTCTTTACGACAAGGGCCCAGGCGACTCGCCTGGGCCTTTGCGTTGGTCACCTGATTGCGGTAACGTCCGACGGTGATCACACGCTTGGTTCTTGGTGGCTTTCTTGTCCTCGGTGCGGCGGCGTGTCAGGCGTGGAATGCCAGCGGCCACATGGTGATCGCGGCCATCGCGGAAGAAAATCTCTTGCCCATCACGAAACTCGAGGTTGAGAGGCTCTTGAAGGTTGAAGCGACACCAAGGGCCTACGACTTCATCACTTCGTCCGCCTGGGCGGATGATGTCCGTCCGTCCAGACAAAGCACCGCGCCGTGGCATTACATCAACTTCTACTTGCGGCTGGATGGAAAGAAGGTGGAAAAGCAAACCGATCCCGACAACGCGTTGAGTGCCTTTGAGAGCCAAAGCGCGGTGCTGCGGGACCGCTCCAAGGGGGACCTCGCTCGTGCCGATGCCCTAAGATTTTTGATCCACATCGCCGGCGATTTACACCAGCCGCTCCATGCTTCGTCGCTAATTTCGGATTTGTATCCCGACGGGGATCGTGGTGGGAACGATTACAAAATCAGAGTGCCCTCGGCTTTTCCGGGAAACCCAACTAATTTGCACTCTCTCTGGGATTCGGGTTTAGGTCTATTTGCGCCGGTCCAGCGTCCGCTAAACGCCGCGGATCGGCTTCTGATCAAGACTCAGGCTCTCTCCCTTGCGGCAGCTATTCCGTTCAAGCCACTCCGTGCGGGTCAGATGAAGCCGGAGACGTGGGCCAAAGAGAGCCACGAGTTTGCTCGGCGTTTCGCCTACTCACAAGCCGCAGGAACTGAAGCCAGTGCGCAATACATTCGGCAGGGGCAGGCCATCAGCGCCCGAAGGGCAGTTGCCGCGGGGTACCGGCTTGCCACGTTTCTAAACTCGGCCCTTACTCGGTAGAGGCATCGCCACAGAAGGCAAGGAGGCCGACTTCGTTTGCGCCCGCCGCAAGGAGCGATTTCGCACACTCCTTCGCAGTCTGGCCGCTGGTCACCACATCGTCGATCAGGAGAATTGCTTTTCCCCCCGCGTCTTCGCCCGCCCGGAAGGCCCCGTCGAGGTTCCTAGTACGCTGCTCCCGATTCAAACCAACCTGCGGCCGAGTGGCCCGTATCCGCTTGAGGAGATGGCGGTCAGGTAACAGCTCACCGGCTAGGATGTCCGACTGGTTAAAGCCTCGCTCGCACCAGCGCGTCCAGTGGATGGGCACGGGCACGGCGACATCGAAGCTGAGTGCGAGTTCGTCGATAGCGCGCGCGATCTGACTGGCCAAGAAGCCGGAGAGAGCGGTAGACCGTGCGTATTTCAGCCTTCGGACTGCTTGGCCAGCTCTGCCGTTGTAATCGTAGAGCGCTGCCCGGTAGCTTAGCGGCCCCTGCCTTTCCTGGATCAGCGGATGGGCGATCGGGACCATTTCACCCACGCACGAGAAACAGGGCGCATCAGGAGCAAGCAGGCCGCACAGAGGGCACTTGTGTGGATAGAGAAGGTCGAGGGCGTGTCTAGAGAAGCTGGAGCATAAGGCTGCGACTTCGATCATCCAGCGCCTCCAAATTCGGAATATCGAAGCGTCCGCCATCCACGCTGTGGATCTGCCAGCGGTTGGGGGATATTTCGAAGCCACTGTCGCGCCAGTTTCGCACGTAGAATTCGGTGTTGCCCCGTTGGGTTCGCACGACGAAATGCCACATCCCAGCCTCTTGCTTCAGGTGCTCGATGCCTTCTATCTTAGGCGTGAAGTATCGGCGGTCGAGTTCTTCGGCAATCAATTTAGCGGTTTCCGGCTCTAAGCCGAGGACCGTCTTTAAAATTCCTACCTCCTTGCCAGATCCGTCCTGCACCGAGATGAATTCGTCGGGTTTGCTTAGGGGAAAGATGCGCTTGAACTGAGCAGCAAGAATCGTAAACTCGTTGCCAACCCGAACCCTCGGTTTGATCGTGCCTTCAGAGCGAGACGCCTGAAGTTCCTCGGGTTCAAGATAGCGATCCACGGCCATGGCAAGAGTATACGGCTGCGCAACTCTGCGATGGCTCCCGTTAAAGCAATCCGTACAACAGCCAAACAACGCAAAGCCACGCCGCGCCACGCAAAGCCGCAAAAAATGCCCCGCTCACAAAGAGCAGGGCTAGGGTTGGACCAGTCATTTTCCCGAACATCGCCGGGATTCTTTTTTGTGTAAGGGAAATGGATGAGGTGAAGCTAAACGCCCTTCTGTCTCCTCAAGAATGTGGGGATGTCCAGATCGATCTCGTCGAGACCGATCGGAGAGCCTGCTACGGCCATCGGCTCCTCGTAGTTGCTGGTTGTCGGAGGGGCAGGCTGCACATACGAGGGCTGAATAAACACTTCGCTGTTCGTGTGTCCGGCTGTGCGAGCGTTCGTATCCATGCCAGCCGCGAGAAGCGTGATCACGACCTCGTTGTTGTCGTTCTCTCGCATCACATGGCCCATGATGATGTCGGCGTCCTCAGCGTCCGTGAACTGGAGAATGTACTCCATCGCCTCGTGCGCTTCGCCGATGCTGAAGTCCGCGCCGGCAGTCACGTTTACAAGTAGCTTCTTGGCTCCCTGAATGCTGGTTTCCAGAAGCGGCGAGGTGGCAGCGTTTTGAGCGGCCATTTTGGCTCGCTGCTCGCCGATTCCCTTGCCAAGCCCCATCAGGGCAACGCCCGCATTGCTCATCACCGAACGCACGTCGGCAAAGTCGACGTTGATCATGCCAGGGAGAAGAATGATGTCCGAAATACCCTGGACGCCTTGCCGCAGGACGTCGTCCGCTGCGGCAAATGCCTGCTGCATCGTGGTTTTCTTCTCAACCACCGAAAGCAAACGATCATTGGGCACAGTGATCATCGTGTCGACGCTGAGGCGCAGTCGGTCGGCACCTTCTTGAGCTAATCGCTTGCGCTTAGGGCCTTCGAAGAGGAAGGGCTTAGTGACGACGGCAACCGTGAGAATGCCCATGCGTCGAGCCATCTCCGCGACAACCGGCGCTGCGCCCGTGCCTGTGCCGCCGCCCATCCCGGCCGTGATAAAGACCATGTCACAGCCTTCCAACTCGGCCTTGATTTCCTTGTCACTTTCTCGCGCTGCAGCTTCGCCGACTTCTGGATTACCCCCGGCACCCAAGCCGCGGGTGAGTTCGCCTCCCAGCTTGATCACCTTGGGTGCCAAGCTCTGCGCCAATGCTTGAGCATCGGTGTTCATGGAGACGAAATGCACGCCCGCCACGCCTTCGCGAATCATTCGATTGACGGCGTTCGATCCGCCGCCGCCGACGCCGATGACCTTGATGGTCGCCTGGTTCTCAAATAGGTTGTCTGGTCGCATAGTCACTCCAAGGAGAAAATGAAGTCGGGTCCTTACCGAGTCCCGATGCAGTTCAGGACGGGAGCTTTTTGCAGAATGCTTCACCTTTTCGGAAGAGTTTTCCACCGTGTATCTTTGTGGCGATGGCTTGCTTAATCCTAATGGTCGGATTACCCGGTTCCGGAAAGACGACCCGTGCAAAGGAAATCGCGGTCGAGCGGCACGCGCTTCGGCTGACCCCTGACGAATGGATTGCACCCCTCTATGGCGCGGCACTGAGCCAGGAAGCGCTCGACGCAGTGCGCGACCCGGTGGAGAGCGTTCAGTGGCGAGTAGCGTCCGCAGCACTTCTACTGGGACTGAACGTTATCTTGGACTTCGGTTTCTGGTCGCGGTCCGAGCGCCAATTGTTTCGGGCACGAGCTTCCGCCCTGGGGGCCAGCAGTGAGATTTGCTTTCTGGATGTTTCCATTGATGAGCTGTGGAGTCGCATCGAAAAGCGCAACGCTCGACTTCTGCCCGATGAGTTCGCTGTTACCCACGAGCAGTTGAATGAGTGGAGCAGCCTGTTTGAGCCCCCTTGCAAAGACGAATTGCGTTGTTCTTGGAGGGGGATTCCTGTATACTTGGGATGGTTGAGATAAGGCTCAACGGCCACACGGCCGGCGGATCCTCAGCGTGAGGACGCGCCGGCTTTTTCGTGTTTGGCGGTTCTCAATGGAGAGAAGCACATATGTCAACACTCGTTATCGTTGGTGCCCAATGGGGCGATGAAGCCAAGGGGAAATTGGTCGACGTTCTCGGATCGGAAGCTGATGTGGTAGTCCGCTACAGTGGCGGAAACAATGCCGGACACACGGTCATTACCGGGGGGAAAATCTATAAGTTTCAGCTCATTCCGGCAGGAATTCTGCACCCGGGCACGATCGCTATCATTGGCAGCGGCATGGTTGTATGTCCTAAGGGACTCTTGGAAGAGCTCGACCGAACGCTCGCGCAGAAAGCAGACCTTGGCGATCTCCGGATTTCTTCGGCGGCTCATGTAGTGTTCCCCTACCACCGAATGCTCGACGCCTTGGAGGAAGAAGCTCGTGGGGAGAACAAGATTGGAACGACGTCCCGCGGAATTGGGCCCGCCTACCAGGACAAGGTCGCGCGATTCGGAATTCGAATGGGCGAGTTCGTCCAGCCTGATATTTTTGAGAAGCGGCTGCATGAGGTGCTCGACTACAAGAATCGGCTGCTGACCATGTTCGGATCCGAGACTCTTGATTTTCAGCCCCTGTTCGACGAGTATCGAGCCTACGCAGAGAGACTGCGACCCATGGTTGGCGACACCGAAATTACGGTTCAAAGGGCCGTTGAGGACGGCAAGCGGGTGCTATTCGAGGGTGCGCAGGGGACCTTTCTGGACCTCGACAGCGGAACCTACCCGTATGTGACATCCAGCCACCCCATCTCCGGGGGAGCGTGCCTGGGCACCGGCGTGGGTCCGCGTTCTTTACAGAACATCTTAGGGGTGTGCAAGGCATACACCACGCGCGTGGGATCGGGACCCTTTCCCACGGAGCTTCACGAGGAGATTGGCGAGTACATCCGAGAGAAGGGGCAGGAATATGGGACCGTGACCGGGCGGCATAGGCGATGTGGCTGGCTGGACATGGTCATGCTGCGGCAATCCACCCGGCTGAACTCTTTGAGCGGCTGGGTGCTGACCCGGCTCGATGTTCTAAGTGGGATCGAGACGCTGAAAGTAGCGACCAGCTATCGGTTCGACGGATCGGAGATCGATCACATTCCGCAAAACATATGGGACTTCGCGAAGGTCGAGCCCGTGTATGAGGAATTGCAGGGCTGGGAAGAGAACTTACAATCTTGCCGATCCATCGACGATCTCCCCCCTGCCGCGAAACGCTATTTGGAGTTCGTACAAGACCATACAAAGACTCCCGTCGCCATTCTCAGCATCGGGCCAGACCGAGAAGAGACCATCTTCCTGCGCCGCAACCTGATCTGGGCATAGCCCGGCATCTCCGTCGGTGGGTGGCTACTTCGTGGTCACCCACTTCAAAGCGTTGAGGATCATTTGGCGGAACTCGGGTTCGGCGTAAGTCTCCTTCGTGTGCCCAAAACCCGTGTACCAGGAGCGGCCGCCGTCGAACTCGCGGCACCAGACGATGGGGTGATCGCCCGTCATTTTGGCTCCCTGATAGCTAGCCGTGTCGAGGGTGGCCAGCACGGTTGCTTTTCCTCGTGGAGAGGCTTTGTAGTCGTACCACTCATCCTTGCGAACAAATTTCGCCGGCCAGGACTTCATCGTCGGATGCTCGGGATGCTCGACGTTGATAGTGGCGTCCTGGATCTGCGGGTGGCTCAAAAAGTAGCCGCCGACTAGCTCGCCATACCAGGGCCAGCCGTATTCCGTATCGGCCGCTGCATGGATGCCGATAAATCCCCCGCCCCGCTTGACAAAAGCTTCCAGTGCGTTCTGCTGGCTCTCATTAAGAAGATCGCCGGTCGTGTTCAAGAAGACGATTGAATCGTACTTGCGCAGGTTATACGGAGTGAAGAGGGACGCGTCTTCGCTGCCCTGAACGGAGAAGCCATGCTCCTTGCCCAGCTCTTGAAACATCTCTTGACCGGTGGAGATGCTGTCGTGCCGGAAACCGGCGGTTTTTGAGAAGACAAGGATGTTCATGGGGGTGGGAAGAAAGGCGAAGGCTGCGACTACTGCCAGCATGCTCAGCATGTTACAACGAAAAGCGGAAGGACCCTCAAAGGTGGTCCTTCCGCTCTAAGCCCGTTTATGGTTGTAGCTTAAGCTACCTTTCGTCTTCGCTTGCGCAGAAGAGCAGCCAGGCCCGCGCCCATGGCTAGCATGGTTCCGGGTTCAGGCACCGCGCTCATCCGAGCGAGACCGAAGTCGGTGGCAGCTCTATCTGCATTGAATCGCACCATGATTCGATCCACGTCGGAGAAGTCAACGCCAGAGCCTGACGTCGACGTGAAGGTGTTAAAGTTCAGCGTAAACTGCTGTGGGCTTGTGAGATCCTCGGGAACCATAAACTGGCCCATTGACGATCCACCGCCATAAGTGAAGAATTCCACTTCCGTGTTAAGGCCGAGGTCTGCGAACAGGAAGTCGAACTGCAGGGCATTCAAGTTGCTGAAGTTGAGATTGAGTCCACTTCCGCTTGCCGTAAGCACGCCGTCTTGTCCTTCGACATCAAGTCCGTCATAGTCGAGGCCCACGTGGGAAGTAACGCCTGGGCCGTTCGAAAGGAAGCTGGCACCTTGGCCGCTTACGACTTCAAACTGTGCGTTGCGATTGAACGGATTGGACGAGATGTCGAGTAGGACGTCCCGCTGGCCGCCGACAATGCCCGTTCCAGCTTGCTGGCCCTCAAGGTGGCCGGTCCCGTTCAGGGTCATGTTTGTATCACCGGACGAAAAGTCGTCAATGATGAATTGCGCTGAAGCTGAACCTGCCACCGACAGGACAGTCGCGCTTGCAAATGCGAAACGAGTTACTGATTTCATAGATCCTCTCCAAACTTGCACCCAGCAAATATGCTAGGTCACCATAAAGTAGGACGAGATCGCCTTGAACCTAGCTGTCCTTCTTTGATCTGACACCCAAGTCCCCCTAGCCCCCTCACCCTCGCGGGAGGGGGCTAGGAGGGTGTTGAGCAACTCCGAGCAGATTTCTACGGGTGAAAAGTTTGGCTCCAGGATCGCTATAGAGGCTGCCTTGATGGTCTTCGCCACTCTTTTGACCCGTCAAAGTCAGCGCCATTTTCAAAAATACGAGTTGCTCAACTTCCTCCTAGGGGGCGGCGAGGCCGGGTCTAAGGGTGCGAGGGTGAAGGATGCCAACTCGACTGACCCAGACTCCGGAGGAGTCCAAGAACTTAGCCGCGGGTCGAAGACCCGGGGTAGCATCGCCCACGTTCCAGCACCCTGAAGGGGTGCCAGAAACGGCCCAATCGTCTCCGAATTTCCCCGCCCCTCGCGGGACGGGCATTAGTGGGCGTGGGCTCCTCTGATGAAGTCCGGCATGTGCGAACCAGAAAAATTTTCCTCCAATTCTATTGACAAAAACGATGTTTCGCAGCTTAATAAGTAGGCGCTGCGCGAACGCTAGAACATGCGGCCACATTCCCAGAAAGAAAAATCCTCCCCCCAGGGAAGGATTCGGGAAGGATTCAGGAAACGCCTGCTACGCGGACAGCGTAGATCTTTCTTCTAGCCCAAGGGATACAGACGCTCCGAGGCTTGGGTTAGCATCTTTGCAAAAGGATTCTTACCAAGACCTTGACACCGCGTCCTCCAGCGGGTATAACTCTCAATCGTCAAGCGTTCCCACTCATACCGAGCGGGATGCGGTTGGCTCAGATCTTTGACAATTGCATAGCGGTTGATTAGAAGCACATCGAGCACTCGAAAGAAGTGAGCGAGAGTCAGTTTGAATTG